>NZ_CP139035.1:2400000-3000000 GCF_029854705.2 Akkermansia sp. N21116 | reverse complement strand
AGAATCGCTTGAAGGCGATGTCCGCAAGGCCGAATACAAAACGGCGGTTGAAAACATGGAATCCGTGAAAGACGGTGATTTCCGACTCGAACAAATTGATGAAGAGGGAACACAAGAAGTTACTTACGGAGGTCCAGTTTACATGAAAGGGTTTGAAACTCCGATATGAAAACGTTGCCTACAAGTCCTTTGATTGGACTTTCAGAAGCAATCTATCAGAAGATTGATCAACTTTGCAAAGAGTATGATCCTGATGCTGATATCTGCATCCGAGGCTGGGATGCGAAGCTTGTCAATATCATCACTGAGACTCTGAAGAAGCTGGCAATTGCCTGTGTAATAACTGCTCCGTCTTTAACTGCAATTGAAGACATTGCGGGTGGGTATCAGAGAGCTACAGTGAAGATACTTATTGAGTCAAACCCTCTTTTGCAACCTCAAACAGGATCTAAATCATGGAGTGCATACGATCTTGCGTCTGTGATCTCTGGTGAGATGGACGGCAGTACGGCCAATGTATCAGGAGTCAAACTTGTCAGCGACGAAATCAGAGTGAAAAGCATCGAGCAATCGAGAAATGGAACGAACGAAACAGCATCAATATCACTTGAAACACTTATTCAACTATGAGCACAAAAAACACTGAAACTACGAAGCAGGATGAAAGTCCTGCACCCCTCAAGCTCTGCAAGTGCCGTGTACTTGTCGATAAGCTTGAACTTCCTCACGGCATAGCCGCGAAGGGCGCAATTGTCCACCTCTATGAGGACGACACTTTTAAGCGTCACGAAACAGCAAAGAATATTCAATTTATTACCTACGTCTAATATGGCCGCAACACCCACATCACCCATTGTCAATAAACGGACAAAAGCCGGTAATGTCATCGATATCTGTCTTTTTGGCACGATGATCAGCACCGATGAAGTTTCTGAGACGTTCAAGCCTACGGAAGAAGACCCCGAATGGCAGTCTGCCGGGAACTGTATTGATTATCAGATTAATCCTCAGACAGAGGACGATCAGATTGACTACTTCAACCGTGACACTAAAGCCTGGACTCAGGACAAAAATACGGCTGTAACGTCGAATCAGATCACGTTCACTATGGCAGAAATGAATCAGGTCGTTTGGCAAATCCTGTACGGCGTTGATAAAAAAATGACCGTTGGAACGAAAGTCACGCCGTTTGTTCGAAACTCTGCCGGCGTAAAGTGCTGGCTACGCATGACAAAATACGACGCAGACAAGAATAAGTTGCTCGTGCTGGAAGTCTGCGGAGAACTGAAGGCAGAATCAACTACGGAGAACAACAAGCTCATGAGACCGAAATTGACGCTCGATGTCATTCAAACGTCTCTGAACGAACTGTCTCCTGAAGCTGGTGTCGGTTATCCGACTGCTTAACAATTAACGCCCTTCCTGGGTATTGTTCCGGGAAGGGCATATCTCTTGCGCCATGGATACGAGAACGAAAAGCTATATCTCAATTACGTTTACGGGTAAGAACAGGAGCGGCGAAGAGGAAATGAGGCAGATCCTTGGTGTGAATTCTATCCTGGAAGGTGAGGAACTGGAATTTCCAATGGAGATTTCAGGAGATGCAACTCCTACTATCAGAGGGAAGCAATATCTCAAAGGCAAGAGAAACGAACTGATATCACTGTCTTTTACTGTCGTAGAAGACTTTAAGAATCCTGAAAACGCGCAGTATGCAATGCTTCGGACTATTTCCGACTGGTGCGAAATGAGTGAGGGAACAGTTGAAATATCTGCTTATGGAGGCATGGGACCTATGCTCTTCGATGCTATAGTCAACAGCGTATCGCCTCGGATATTACACTACAAAAACAGGCTTTTGATTACTTACACACTTACCTTGTCGCCTCAAGATGATTGACGTTGACCTTGATAAACTTCCCGCATCGAACATACAGACAACACGTCCTTCTTTTGCCTCTGCTACGGTATCATTTTCTTTGCCTTATAATAGTAGGTCACCGTATCAAAAGCTTACAGAATGCCGTGTTTGGCTTCATGGGGAAATTGTTTTAATTGGACCTGTTACCGAATGCGAAGAATCGCGTGATGCTGATGGGGAACGAGTCTGGAATATCGAAATTTCTGACAGGTGGTATTGGCTGGAAACGTGCAGCTATGTTACAGAGCTGACGAGGTATGGTAAACCATCCTCAAAGGCGTATGTGCCTATGTGTGTACCTGGTGGGCGATACGTCATGGTTGACCCTGGCGTGTACAAACCTAAAGAGGACAAATCTGATACCACATTAACGCCTACTATTGCAATAGGTGCTGCCATTACCGATATAATCGACAACAGTAAACACCTGAACTGCAAGCTCAAACTGGACTTTGACCACGAGCAGGAAATGATACCTTTCGAGGCATCCTTGAGTTATCTTGCAGATTTGATGCGTGCTGTACAGCAGTGGCGGCCAGGACTGACGACGTTCTTTGATTATGCAGACCCGGATAAGCCTGTTCTTGTGATTACTGACAAGGGGGATGTGATTACGCTGGATGCAAAGAGAGACAATCTGACGACAATCGCATTAAAACCTCGTCCCGATTTGATTCCTCCGGCAGTTGGTGTGCTAGGACTTGCTACAACCGGCAGTCAAAATATATCCTATACGATGGCGGTTTATCCTCCGGATTCTGAAAGTAAATTCAAGGATCCTGGGGCGTTGCTATTATCCGTTTCGCTTCCTTCCGGAACTCAGACCTCCGAATCTGCTCCGTCACGTGGAGCACTCACAAACGAGCTGATTAACATGACTCCTGAAGAAGCTGCAGAACTTCTTGGGATACCTGTCGTCAAGTCTGCCGATGTTCAGAATGATGTGTTGCCCAAGGTGGCAAACATGCTGACATACAATGCTGCAAGGGCAATTTTACGTGGTGAAAAGTTTCCAGAAACGCTAGAAGAATGGGCTAATTGGTGGAAGAAGAAGGCTCCTCAACTGTTTGAAAACTGCGAGATACAGGCAAGAAAACAACCTGTCAAAAAGCCAACTACACCTGATGCAATCTACTCGAATCATGTGACGACAGATCTGCCTTATGAGTGGACATCTGGACAGTACAATGGAGTAGGAAAAGGCGTTAAATGGACAGCCCTCAGAATAGATCAAGAAATCTATATCAAGAATCCACCCGACAGGCTTAAAGGTCGTTTTCCAACACATGTTGGAGGTGGTGTGTACATGGGAAAATTCAGTTGTTATGTGCATGCAGTCGGAAGAAAATATCAAGCTTATGCGCTTGATGAGGACGGGACCGAACTTCCCGGTGAAGGCATCCCCGAACCAGATCCGGAACCTGAAGAAGACCCTGGATCTGGTGGTGATCCGCGTCCCGAACCTACGATTGATGAAGCGATACCTCAATACGATCAAGTGGTAGAAGCTGTATGGAAGGCGAGTCAAAAGCTCGAATTTGAGGGGACAATCAGTGTTATAGGCAAGGTTATGTCTGTACGTCCTGGCGACAAGATTAACATTGTAAACGATCGTCCAGAGTATGCCGGCATGGAAACAACAGTACAGTCTGTGACAGTTGATGAGTATGCCGGAACCATGACGCTTTCCGTAGGGCCGGCGAGTCATTTATCTCTTCAGACTGCCGCAGAACGTGCAAGAATCATGTCTGATAATGCAAATAAAGCATTATCCAAAACAGACGAGTTGACTACATCGTTAAATCTCAAGGTTGTCTCTGAAGGTGAAACAGAAGCCCCAGGACCAACCGAAACGCCTGGAACTGGTGGATCGTCAATCATCAATTATCCCCCTAGGCAACGTCCTCAAGCTGCTGAGGTTGGACCGTGCTTTAGGATGATTGAAGCTTCTGCGGGAAAGGTTGATATCGTTGCTGAATTCAGTGTGCGAGGCGTGTGGTCTGACGATGGAGAAACATTGAAAAGTGTGCAATGGTATGGAGGTAATGTCTATGGTCCCAAGGATTCTCTGTCTGTCGGAAAACAAGGTGAGTGGAATGACTTGGCAATTACGTCAGGAAACATCTACTGCAATATTACGATAGACAAAGAAGGAAAGGTTACGTCTGCAAAAGTAGAGAACTCAGAAGGAACAGCATATGAAGGGAAAATATGGTCTGTTGGGAAGAAGGGTAAAAGTGGAGACGATTACACGCCGTCAGGCTCAGGCTGGGATGGCGAAGATGCGACGGTATCAATACTGATTGCTTCCGTGGCAAAGGATAACATTGTTCATCATCACCTTGGATCAATATCAGTTCCAGTTATGCCAAAATACGTTCTCTTCGAATGCAAGGATTATGTCGAAGAGGATTCGCCGGCAAGCGATGACGTATCATTGATCGCTGACAAAAACGACAGATATACATTGTTGAAAAGGCTGATGCCTGGAAAGGAAGTCAAGTTTGGGGGTATCTCCGAGGCGGACCCGCCCAAGGGCTTCCTGAAGATCAATGCCCGTGAGGTCAAGATGGAGGACGTTCCCCAAGAGAAGGGATCAACGATTACACCAGGAACATCTCTGATTGATAAGGATAAGGTCAATGAAAAGGATGATGTGAACTGGGAACGCACCTTTTATTTCAGAAGCATAAAAGCGATGGAACATGAAGATTATGAACGATACGACGGAGGGGAACCGAATGGGACGCGCTGTCGTGTGGTTATCGATCTTCGTGATGGAGTCCTTCTTATAGGTGCCTATTCAGGCACAATGACAGATCCACCCTAACACACAATTACTATGATATCATTTGTATGGTTCTCGTTTGAAGGTGACTCAGCATGTCTTGTTGAGTCGGTCAAGTCAGTACGTCGCGTATATGGCAGTGACGTTCCAGTTTGTATCTTTGATGATTCAAAAGCTCCTATATCTGCAGATGATCTCACTACGATTTCACCGTCACTTTATGAAAAAACAGAGTGGGATCGTGGAGGAAATCTGAGGGGAGGAATTGCAATTACAGGAATGATCGACTGTATGCGACGAGCTGCAGAGGTTACAAAAGCCGACTGGGTGAGTAAGATTGACTGCGATACTATTTTGATTAAGCCCTGGTTGGACGATGATCTGAAATGGGCATATCAAGGCACGAGCTGGGGAAGCGAACAGCTTGGAGCAGGATTAAATTACATCATGAGAAAAGACGTTCCGGCACGGATACTGAAACATATTGCTGGCCGTCCAGGTATTTTCAAGGGGGAATGCCCAGAAGACAATACGATAGCCCTTCTTGCTGCTACATGTTTTCCTGGTGGTCTTTTGATTCATGACTCCGCATATGGTGGCAAGAACCGACTGGCCGCAGGCTGGGTTTACAGCAAATTTCGACCGTCCACCCCACAAGACTGCATGAAATTTGCAGCAATCACATTTGGTAACAGGTACATGATGCAGGATCTCCCAAGGGAAAAGCGCAACAGTCAAATTGCTCGTGACCGGGTAGCTCAGACAATGAGGATGTTCAATAGTTGGCTGGTCAATCAAGCCTGATTGAGTTCCGTGTGTTTGGGCTGTGGGTTTTTCGGGATGAGAAGTTGCAGAGGGATATTGAGTTCGGAGTGGAGGCGACTAATCATGGCAATGGACAGCTTTCTCTTGCGGTTGAGTACTTCAGATACCCTTGGCTGTGAGCCGAAGTAGGGAATCATATCCTTGGGTTCCAGATTGTTTTGTTCCATCCAGAAAAGGATGACATCAATCGGATCATGTGAATCCTTGATGGGGTAAGCGTGGTTTTCCCAATCGGAGATGAGCAGAGAAAGAGCCCTGAATTCGTTGCCTTCCGGGGTATTGGGAACAAGAGGTTTTGCCATGAGCTCATCCAGCCGTGCCAAAGCAGCACGGTAATCGGATTCATTATTGATGACAGGGATGTTCATGATGTTTTGTTATTCTATGGGGCATATTTTGTCGTATTCGGCATGTGTGCCGATCCAGTCGATTTTAAGAGTTCCAAAAGCATAGACGGCTACAACAATGAGACGGAATTTATTCCCCCCTATGTTGAAAACGACTTTGTCATTGGGGCAAATAGATGCAGATGAAAAGTCGTTCTTGATGTCTTGGGGGCAGGTCCAATCTGCCTGTTGAGCGATACAGAGCCATATATCTAGCGATTTCCTGGCACGGGCATTCTTCTTTTTGAAATCATCAAGAATATCTCTGTGGAGAATTAGCATCTGGAGTGGATTTGATGATGTGTTAATATACCAAAATGGGATGAATGTCAAGTTGTCTTATTTTTAGCCCGTTTTGAGATCGTGGATGGACTGATGTTCTTATGCCATGATGGCTTCATGGCTGACAACGAATTTGAAATCAAGGCAAAGCTCACCGCCGATACAAAGGGGGCAAAAGAAGCGACTCAGGCACTCAAGGAAGTCAAGAAGAGCGTCGATGAAGTAACACAATCTACGAATCATACAACAGGTGATGATACGTTTGAAAGGTACGCCAAATCAGCGCAGAAGGCAAAAAGCCAGTTTTTGGAACTGAAGGCTGCCTTGAAGGCAATGAGGGAGGAACTCTCTGCAATGGGAGATGATCCATATGCCAAGGCAAACCTGGGAACAATTGCTGACTTTGAGAAGCTTATGCCTCAAAAGAGTGCATTCAGTTCGCAGAACGTTGTAGAATTGGACGAAGCCACGCGCAAAGTCAAAGAGCTGACACAGGCATTTGATCAGCTCATGGACACAGGAAGGCAAATGACTGTGGATCCAAGCGCGGAAGTTGAGAAGGTCATCAAGGCTCACGAGAAGAGAATTGACGCAGCGGAAAAGGCATATGACCGTGAAGAAAAGGCTTCTGCCAAAGCGGCGGCCAAATCTGCTGCAGACGAGGAACAGAAACGTCTTGCGGCAGAAAAGTATTTCAGTTCCTACATGAACGGTCAGAAGCGCATTGCTGCTACTTTACAAGAGCTACAGGCTGAGTATGGGAAGTATATCCAGAAGCTCAATGAAGCCAGGGCGGCCGGTGACCGTGACGGTGCGAAAGATGCCATAGCAAACCTCCGGCAGCTCAAAAGCCAGATGGCGAGCGTTGAACGTCACGCCGAAGTGTACAATCATAGAATGGCTGTTACGATTCGTCGATTTACAGGCATATCAAGGGGGGCTTTGAATGCTGCGTCCGCACTGTCAGGGCTGAGTGGGTCGATGGGTACGCTTTCAAAGGGATTGGGGAATATTGCTTCAGGTGCTGTGTTCGGTGGTGTTTGGGGTGCTGCATTTGGGGCTGTCACTACTGGTATTGAATTGCTTGTTCAGCATATGAACGAGAAAACAGAAGAGGCTAAGAAGTCTCTTTCTGAGTTGGAAGAATTTGCAAAACGAGTTAAAGAAGAACAATCTAAACTCGGGAATGAAGCAACAGAAAACTATTATGAAGGAGTTCTTGATAGAACTCTGAGGAAAGAGGAAGCCATTACCGAGGAACTGAAGCGTCAGCTTGGTTACATTCAGAAGAAGATTGATTTGGAAAGCGGATTTGCCGATGACGAGGCGGAGATTCAGCGTTTGGGTGTAGAAAAGGATTACATCAATGGCAAGATTGGCAGGGGGGAACGTGACCTTCGTCTTGCCAGGATCGAAATGGAAGCCGGAAAGAAAAGACGGGATTTCGAGGAAAAGAAGGCTCAGGCCGCTGTTGATACGGCGCAGAAGGCGAGAGATAATGCTCAGAAGGCTTATGATGAGAGTAGCAAGGATGTGAGTGTTTTTTCCGACGATCGAGTTCTTGGGCAAGGTGAGGCAAGCCGACTGGCGAAGCTCATTGAAGGTCGGGAGGCTCAAATGAAAGAATTGCTGGAACAGATGACGTCAGACAGCCAGATCAGTTATTTGACGGGACTTCTGGAAGAAAGTGAGAAGTATTATGGTGTGGATAGCCCCCAGTATCGGAGTATCAGAGATAAGATTGCCGACCGTCGTTTGCAGTTCCTGAAGCCTATGGAAGTGATGCATGGACAAAATCTTGAGGACCAGGGCAAGCTTGATCGCAGTGACGAAGCCTTACGGGCTGCCGGATTTCAGACTGGTTACAAACCGGAGGATCACGACAAGGCTATTGAAGCTTATTGGAAGAAGCACAATGATTTCTTCAAGAAAACTGAGGATGCTAGCAAGAAACTGGATCAGGCGGATCTTGCCTTAAACGACAGTCTGGACAGTTTAGATTTGCTGCAACGCCGCAATGATTCCAGGAGCCGTGTTGACGAAGCTCGGTACAAGAATGTCGAAACATCCGTAGCCGTTGAACGGGAAAGGGAAGCGGCGATGAAGGAAATAGAAACTCTTCGGGGACAGATTGCGAATCTTCGTAGGGAGAAACAGTCTCTTCAGCAAGCCCAGCGAGGAAAACGCTCTGGTAACGATATTGCCGAGCAGGCATTGGATAAGGATATACTCAGATTGGGCGAGTCTGGCATGAAGCAAATTGGCGATCCGAATTCTTCCCTGGGCAATCTTCTGGCTGCCCTTCGGACAAAGGGGAAGGATGGAATGATAGATGGCCAGGAACAGGCCGAGCTTTTGAGGTCGCTTGATGAATGGGTGAAAGAGTTTACCAAAGGTAAGACGCCGACAAGAGAACAGAACAACGCTATTAAACGCATTACAGACATGATCCGGAGGTTTATTGCCCTTACAAATGATGCCAAGGGAGAAACGAACAAGGAAATTGAAGATATTGACTCCAGAATCACAGGTTTGGAAGATAGAATAAAAGAGTTGGGAAACAGGAAGTTTGGTGCCGGTGTTTCTTCCAATGGCTCTATGCCTTCTTCTGGTCTTCGTGTTGCCACTGGAAACGAAACAACAAAAGTAAGGGAAATTACAGAGCAGATTGCTCATAGCATTCCCGAACAACAGCCACTTGATGTATCTGAGATTGTTAACGGAATCATGAATTTGTCCGGTACCTTCATTCAGAAATTCGCGGAAGCCCATACATCTAACCAGAGTGCGATTGACTCTGCTGGTAGTCAGATAGCATCCCTGAATGATGCTGTATCCAAGCTTGATGCGAGTCTCAAGATAACGAATAAGACTGCAGAAAGAGCCGATAGAACAGCGACCCAGCTCATGAATTGGAAAAAATTCAATTCGAGAATATAGGGGTTGACCAAAGCCATGACTGCGATGTAGCGTTGTAGTCATGGCGAAATTCTACTATTGCTACAATGGGAATGTCCTAGGTCCAGAAAAATTGAAAAAAATTAAAGAGACATTTGGAAATA
Organism: Akkermansia sp. N21116; assembly: GCF_029854705.2. Taxonomy (NCBI): domain Bacteria; kingdom Pseudomonadati; phylum Verrucomicrobiota; class Verrucomicrobiia; order Verrucomicrobiales; family Akkermansiaceae; genus Akkermansia; species Akkermansia sp. N21116. The sequence continues at coordinate 2,990,736 of NZ_CP139035.1, read as the reverse complement.
TCCAGGTGTGTGAAGAAGGCGGATCGGAATGGGAGGAAATTCAAGATGCTGAGAAACGGGAAGACCATATTCGCGATGCTATTATATCTATTGGTTTTAGTACTGTCTTCGCAATTATTTCTTATATTATTTCCAATGATATTAGATGGATATTCTTGCTGATTGCTGTAATATCTTTTATTTTGTTTTTAGATAATATAAGGCGTCTTATCTTAGATTTTGAGAAACGCAATGATAAGTATAATAAACGTTCAAATGATGAAAAAAATACTGTTGATGCTTCCAAAGAATCAAGCTCACAGGGTACAAACGACGTTGAGGAAGAACCGTGGGAAGTAGTTATATCTCAAAAAATAGGTCAAAATACGACCTTGTTCGGGTTTCTAACATTTTTCGGATGGGCAAATATTGTCTTGGGAATCATCGCTATGATTGTCTTGCTCATTGTTGCAAAGTCAACGGACTCATGGCAGACAGCCTTGTATGCTCTCTTCGTGCTCTTGGGAGCAATCCAACCAGGTATAGTCATGCTCGCATTAGCGAGAATTCTTGAGCCAAAATTGAGCCAAAACTGAACTTTTTCAAAAATTGAGATTACAGCAAACAGTTTTTATTTAGTCTGTTATGTGTAATTTTATTGCCTCTCCTCCTAAAGGGTAGATATGAGTTCGATTCTCGTCGTGGCCGCCACTTGTAAATATGAGGAGCGGTTTGTTTGCTGGGGGAGATGTGTCAGATCTTGCGTTGGCTCATGAAGACATGGGCGGATTCCATAATGCCGAAGACGATTTCCGAAACGGTTAAATTGGAAGTGTTGATGGAGAGATGTGAACTCTCCTTGTACCACGGAGTTCGTTCGGCTGTCAGGTCGGAGAGTGTTTTACGTGGATTTGGGGTACGGAGCAGGGGACGGTTGGAACAACGGGATACGCGTTGCAGCAGGGTATCGACATCGGCATGGAGCCAGATGACGTAGCCGAGGGAACGGAGCAATTCCCGGTTTTCCGGACGGATGACGATGCCGCCCCCTGTCGAAATAACCATGGATCCGTTTTCCGGAGTTGTCAAAATGCGCCGGAGAAGGCTTGTTTCCAAGCCCCGGAAATAATCTTCCCCCTGACCTGCAAAGATCTCCGGGATCGTCGTGTTCTGATCTTTCTCAATAACGGCATCCGTATCAAGGAAAGGAAGATTCATGGTACGGTGGAGTTCCCTTCCGACCGTTGTCTTGCCACACCCCATCAATCCAATCAGGACGATGTGGAGCGGTGTCGAGGAGTCGGAGGTGGAGGTCTGCATCTGACATGACTTTAGAGAACCCCCGTCTTCTGGGCAATGAAATTGTTCCGAAGCATGGAGTTTAGTGGACAATATTTTTTTTTGAATGATTTTTAATAAATCCTTTGGGAAAAGGAAAAAGAGGGGAGAATGCTTCTCCGATAGAATGGACAAGATGTGGTAATGTATGGATTGGAACGAGTTATAAAGGCAGTTATTTTTTTTGTTATTTTTTGTAGAAACTATCTTGCTATCTTTCGATGAGTGGGTAATCTGAAACAAGTGGTTTCTCTGCGTCCTCTGGGGAATGAAGTCAATATCTGTTGATAGATTTCTACATGTTTCCTCCCGGTACAGGAGAAGGCAACTCTCTGTTTATTACCGAAAATTCCTGCGAAAAAATTCTCTCTTTGATTCCATGAAACTTAGATTACCAACCAAGTTATTGGCAGCCGTTGTTGCTGCGTGTTCCGTGTGTTCCTCATTCGCAATTACAATTATTGATGCTGGGGAAAACACGACGATTTCCGCCGAAACTACGGGTATGTATCCTATTTTGGTTATTAATGGAGGTATTTTGACTTTGAATAATGTCGAGTTGCTGAATATACAGAATAATTCCCGTATCAGCTTAGGCGGCAATGGCTCCAAACTCGTTACGAGCGGCAGTACATCGATCATGCCGAGTCTCAGCTCAACGGGTAGCAATACGATTCAAAACGGCAATACGGATGCGAGTGACTTGTTGATTGATACTCTAACGGTAACAACTAATATTGATGATCAAGGGGATCCAAAGGCAACGCCTCTGACGATCAAGAATATGACAGAGAGCCGTACTGTGGTGAGGTTTCTCTGGGCCCAGGATGGTGCGATTAATATTGCCGCACCTGAAAGAGCGGGGATATGGAGTGAGACTGTTCTTGGTACAACGGGAACCATACAAAACAGTAGTGCGGATCTTATCGTTACTTCCGTTGGTGGGGCTACCGGCAGCAATCCCCATTCCGCCAAGATGAATCGTCTTGTCCTTGGTGGAGTAGGGGATTATACCGACAATCAAGATGGAACGTTTTATGAAAACTTTGCCATCCGCTCCATGACGTTGGATGGCGATGGATCGGAAGTTATTTTGGCTAGAGACGTTGTAGACATTGGTAATAATTTGCCTATGGGGATTACGACTGTGACAGGTTCCTTGAGTGGCGGCGGTGTTATTGCAGCCCAGGGAAAGCAGCGTTTGAATCTTTCCGGTATGGAATCGACGACTTACTCAGGCGTTTTATCCGATAACAAGAGGAAGATTGCCAATAACCGTATCACTTTTGAAGACAATCCGGACAACGTGTTGTCCGTATCCGTTTATGAGGCGGATGTTACATTGGTGAATGCTCCCAGATACACCGGTTTTACGATGGTGAGCCATCAATCCAAGTTGGCTTTTGAGGCTGGTGAAGTGACTTTGCGTGATATTCAAGTTTCAGATACTTCGTCGCTTTCCTTTGACGGGAAGCTCAATTTGGCCGGCAATCTCTGGATGGAGGGTCAGGGGCGCCTGACAACGGGAGGAGACATGGTACTCAAAGGTGATGCGAACAGTGAGGAGGGGTACGGAAACACGATTGGTGCGTCGTCGTCTACGCCGGATGATGTACGCATCCAGATCGGGGGAGCTTTGGTTGGCTCTCTTGATGAAACCTATTATATCGATGGATCAACGGCATCGGATGGTGTTAATTATGTGTTGACCGCTGCGAAAGGTTTTTCCGGTTTGAAGGATTCTTCTTTTGCCGTTCTGGCTGAGCCTGAAACTTTGCAGAAGGCTGACTTCTGGGTGGATTTGTCGGATACAGGATTGATACTCAATAAATTGTCGATTGCTGACGCGGAAGCCGTGTGGAAAAATGCCGCCGGGGCTACTTGGACGGATGGTGCTGCTGGTTGGACAATTGGTGGCACGGAGACAGATGGCAGTTTCACGAATAATTCGGCTGTTCGTTTCCATGATCTAGCTGACGATACGGTGCCGACGACCCATACGGTGACAGTTGCCGATGATGGTGTGACGGCCGGCGACATAACGGTTGTTGCCGGAAAGAATTCCAATTATACGTTGGAGGGCGGGGCTGCCACGGCAACGAAATTGACCAAGTACGGTGCTTCGACATTGACGCTTTCCAATGCAAATACGATCAATGGCGATATCCTTCTCAACGGAGGTACGCTTGTGCTGAACAATGTTGGTGCTCTAGGCGGTACCGGTAAATTGGCTTTTGGTGCGACGAGCGGTCAGTTGAAATACGGAGATGGAATTGCACCCACTTTCGAAACGACTGTCGATGACTTGTCCACCCGTGTCAGCGGCGTAATGCGTCTGGATTTGAATGGCAATAAGGTTACGTGGACGACTCAGGCGAAGAACAGCACCGACTGGCTGACGGATGTCACGCTGTCCAATTCCAACACGGATACCGTGGGGGCGTTGAAGACCTCGACTCTCCCGAGCGGAACTTTGACATTGGGCAAGGGTACGGAATGGGTGTTGAATATGTCGGATGGTGCATTTACGGTTCCTACGGCATTGAAGGGAGAAGGTGCCGTCCGGTTGTCGGGTGGTACGGCTGGCTTGATTCTGTCCTCCACGGGCGTACCTGTCTCTTTGGAAGCCCAGGAAGAATTTACCGGGAAATGGATTTTCGACAATTATTTCGAAAAAAATCTGGATCTGACGCAACTTGGAAAGAATGCAACGGTCGTGTTCGATAATTGCAGCTCGGATACGGATCGTTATTTTGCTAGTGGAATATTAACTTTTGAGCAGAATATAGAATTGCTCAATAGCGGTTTGACTCTGAGGAACGGATATTCCACTGCCGTGTACACATTTACAGGGAAGTGGACGGGAGATGGCACATTCAATCGTTCGTCTGTTATTGCTGATACTTATATTTTTGCCGGAGATATGTCGGAATTTGCCGGCAATATGACGACTAATGCAAATAATAGTGTCTTTTTTGGAGGAAGGGATTCCGCCGCCTGGGCAACGGGAGATTTGAACCATGTTACGGGAACCGGTGCGATTACGGCAGGAAAGGAGATTGTGTACTTCTATAGCAATGACGTTAAATCCGCCAACTCTTATGCCGGTACGGGAACCCTGATCAAAAAGGGAACGAATGCCATGACGTTGACGAAAGACGTGACAATTGCGAATATTACGATCGAGGGCGGTACTCTTACCCTGGGCGCTGGCGTGACCCAACTGACCTCGACGAGCATTGCCAATAATGGCGCGTTGAAGTTCTCCCTTGGCTCAACCAACATGGCGGTGAACAGCAATATCTCCGGAAACGGAGGGATCACTCATGCCGGATCGGGGAATGTGACGCTGAACGGCGACAATACGTATCAAGGCAATACAATTGTGTCCGGAGGCGGTACGCTGACGGCTACGAAGGATGGATCTTTCGGTGCCGGCAAATTCATACTTACCGACGGTATCCTGGATCTCGGTGGTAAAACCATGGGTAACGAGATGCTTTTGGAAAAAGGTAGCGTTCTTCAGGCAGAACAGTTTAACGGCGTTAAAAATGTAACGGTGAAGATGACGTCCGGAGCTGGAGACATGTCTCTTGGCGGTATGGGCGGTTCTGCCCTGAAATCCATTGATACTTCAGCTGTTAATTCCGCTACGGATTCCGGGCCGGTTATATCCGGCATCACCGGAGGAATGTCTTTGGACAAACTGGCCCTGACTGTCCGGGCCGGCAACATTTACATTGCTTCCAATCCGGAAGTGCTGGATCTTGCTTCCGACCGGGCCGAGGCGGTCAATCTTGTCCAATTGGGAGATTCTGTTGATACGGTTACGGTGGCTGCATCCAAATTGTCCTTCAATCTGAATAATGAAGCGACGATTTCTTTGCTGAAGGACTTGCGCAGCCAGAATGATCATGGTGTTGCCGGGATTGCCGTGACGAATGGAAAACTGGATGTTACGGGCAATATTAATGATGTCAGTGCGTCTCCTCTCCTGGGGTATCTCGGTTTTGCCGCTATCGGCAAAGACGATGCGGCCTTGGGATGGAAGGATGACGGTTGCTTGTATATGAGCGGTTACACCGGCAAGGTTTATTTGGTGACGGATGATGCGGACACAACCAATTCGCATGTGATCGAAGCTTATGGAACCATGGAGCCGTTTGAATCCATCGCTGTGGAAGGAGACCAGACTCTGAAGATCAACCTCCCGGGGGCTCCTGAAGCGGATCGTGAAGGCCGTGGCCTGGAACTGAAAAACCTGATTGCGGATGAAGGCTCCCACATCCTTGTGACCAATACGGCGGGAACCGGGAATGCTCTTGTGGATATCAACAGCGAAATTTCGCAGAACGGAGGCTTGATTGTTTCCGCTGATTTGTCCGGGAAAAACGGTGTTGATTTCCGCAAGACCGGAGAGGGTACGACGGTTGTTGACGGAGACATAAACACGGACGGCGCTTTGATTGCTGGCGATGGAACGTTGATCTTGAACAGTAAATCCGTCACGACCGGCAGTATCCTGCTGGACGGCGGTGTTCTGGATATTGCCAACTCCATTACGACTGGCGCCCTGGGCGGTACGGACGGTTCCTTGACGATCCAGGACGGTAAAGTGCTTACTCTTACCGGGACGGATGGTTCCGAATCCGTCTTGTCCGGCGTGACTGTTTCCGGAAAAACAACATGGATGCTGAAGGGCAATGCCAACCTCAAGATGGGGGAAGGCAGCCGATTATCCGGGCAGGAATTGGAAGTCCGCGAGAATGCCGTTTTCAATATGGGGGCGGAAACGCACTCCGTGTCATCGTTTAACGGCGACGGTACCTTGAAGGGCGAGGGGGGCCGGCTGACGGTGGCAACAGACGGCAGCGATGTCTTTTCCGGTCAATTGTCCGGAAACGGTACGGTTGCCAAGGATGGTAGCGGTTCTCTTTCTTTGAAAACTGCCGGTACCTCTGGTATCGCTTTATCCCTGAACAAAGGTATTCTGGCCCTGTCCGGCTCTCCTGACGGACATGTTGCCTATGCCGGGCTGTCTACGGCTTCGGGGACGACCTTGAAGCTGGCTCCCGGTGCGGATGGTTCCTCCAATATGTCGATGGACCTGGGGTCCGGTAATTTGGAGCTTGCTAACAACACGCGTGTCGAATTGTCCGTGATTCCGCTTGTACGCGCCGGTATGGCGGGCCCCGTCGTGACGACCCAGGGGAACGTATCTGTCGGCTCCGGTTCATTGTTTGTACTGGGCTGTGGGGAAGAGTACAAGAATCCGGAAAGCTTCTCTGACCTTTCCATGGTTCTCTTCAAGGGATCTCAGGCGAGCCTGGGGGATCATGTGACGGTAGAAGGCAAAGGACTCTTCCTGGTGTATTACACCGATCTTGCGCTTGTTAATGACGGTGCCGGTTCAATTGTTCTGACAGGGCGTCAGCAGGATGACAACATCTTCCTGCGCGTTGCCCAGTCCTCCAATGCCCGGGCCGGTGCCGAACTTGCCTGGGATGCCCGTATGGCGGTTAGTGAATCTTCCGTCCTGGGAAGCGCTCTGGCGGCGATGGCCGATTCGGTGTATTCCGCCGATTCGTCTACTGTTTCCAAATCGTTAGCAGCCATGGCCGGTAGCTCCATCCCGAGCTTGTTGACTGCCCAGAAGGATATGCTGCGCACACAATTGTCGCAATTACGGAACCGGACGGTCTTCATGGGAACATCGCAGGGATTCGAAACCAAGGATCTCCCCTACTACAACATGTGGGTACAGGCAACCGGCAATTACAGCCAGCTGGATGCCGATGGTGACGATAGCGGCTACAAGATGAACTCCTGGGGCGGCATGCTCGGCATGGATTGCGACGTGACGAGGAATCTGACTCTCGGCGCGGCTTTGACTGTCTCCTACGGAGACTTTACTTCGAACGACGTGGATCACTTGTCGGCCGATACGGAGTACTACTACCTGAGTATGTTCGGACGTTACCAGAGCAAGGCCTGGGGGCATACGCTGATCTTAACCGGCGGCTGGAACAATGCGGACATGGATCGTACCGTTGCCTACGATGGCGGCAGTTATACGGCAAAGGCCAAGCCGACGGGCTTCGGATTCGGCGCCATGTATGAATTGACCTACGACATCCCGGGAGACGACAATGGCAATACGGTCTGGCAGCCTCTGTTCAACGCATCGGTAATCCGGGCCAATCTGAACGACTTCTGCGAAAACAGTGCAGGTGATGCCGGATTGGATGTTCGTGACCTGAGCGGTACGCTCGCAACGCTGGCTCTCGGCGGCCGTGTGGTGACGGTTGGCGGAGAAAACATGTTTGGCCGTGGATCGATCTTCCATCTGCGGTTGAACGTGGCCCAGGATTTTGGAGACACTCGCAGCGAAGCGAAGGTGAACTTGCTTGGCAATGCCGGGTTCTCACAGAAGGTGCGTGCATCGGAAGCAGGGACGACAGCTATCCAGGCCGGTGCCGGCATGGCCGTGCCGGTGGGTGTGGATGCTGCCATCTACCTCGACTTTAACTTGGATGCCCGCAGCCGCCAGATTGCTCTTGATGCCAGCCTTGGTTATCGCGTGCAACTGTAAAAATCCCGGTTTTATCGGTACAAATCCTTTCATCCCCTGTCCGGATTGTTCCGGGCTGGGGATTTTTTATGGACGGATTGTTCTCTTTTCTACTGTCGCAGTTTTCTGCAGGAGAGTGTTCAAAGCCCTCAGCTATGTCTTGACTCTCCTACAGGGAAGGTTAATCTGGTTACACAGGATGGCTGAGATGATTCCCGTGGAGGATAGGCTGTTCTACACCGTAGTCGATTTTAACTTATGGAAACAAAACCAAGTCTGCTTGATCGCGTTTGCAGTATTCTTGTTCAGCGTGGAGATGAATTTGAATGGATTTCCGAATCGGGGGATTTATCCACGAAGACGGGCATTGCCTACGTCCAATATGATACCATGATTCCGACGAGCTTTCTTTTCACGGAGGCGTCCAATCCCCAGACTCTGATTCTGGATGTGCTCTTTGCTGCCAAAGTTCCGCAGGACAGACATGTGGAAATGAGCCTGATCCTCGGTAAATTGAATGAAGACCAAATGTGCGGCGATTTCCGTCTGGATCTCAATAGCGGGTATGTGTATTTCCGCCAGTCCGTTGTGGTTGAAAAACTGAATCTTTCCGCAGAACAGTTTAATCAGCTTATCTTCAATCTGGAACGAATCGGATTGGATACGGCTGAAACATATGCGCAAACGCTGGAAACCGAATTCCCCGGTTAAAGGGCGAATTCTCGGCGAGCCATTTCATGAAACCGGATGCTCATAAGGGAACGCAATGGGTGCTCATTGCTATTCTCGTGTTGCAAATAGGCATTCTCTGTTTTGTCGGTCTCCGGAAATCGGAACCTCTTGAATGCGAGGTTTCCATGAATTCTCCCGCAAACCAGCTTCTCCCTCCGTTGGAGGAAAAGCAGCAAGCGGCGCCGGAACCGGTGTGCGTGTTTGGCACGGTGGAAGCCCTGCATGAGACGGAACTGACCTCCGGTGTTACGGGATTCGTCGAATGGATCAGTCCGGAATTGACTCCGGGAGGCAAGTTTCGCAAAGGGCAGGAAATGCTCAAGGTGGGCAAGTTGGAGTATTTGGCTCGCTTGTCCCAAGCCAAGGCGGATTTGGAACAAACTCGCCTGGAAATGGTCGAAGAAAAAGCCCAGGCTATTAATTCGGTGGGTTCCTGGGTGGGAGATAAATCGCACAAGCAGGGAAGTTCATCCGAACTGCTTGTCAGGCTTCCGCATCGCCGGGCTTTGGCTGCGCGTGTCGAGGCTATGGAGGCGGAAGTCAAAATTGCGGAGCAAGCGCTTGAGAGAACTACGGTTGTGGCCCCATACGATTGCGTGATCGGCTCCCGCTTGGTCGACAAGGGAAGCCGGGTGCAGGATGGTACTCCTGTTGCTTCGTTGTTTTCCTTGGATGAGCGGGTGGTGCGCGTTGCCGTTCCTGTCAAAAATCTTGAACAACTGGGGTGGAACTCCGAGGGAAATACCAATGCCCGTGTGTATGCCTATATCCAGGTGGGGGAACTTCGCTACCAATGGGAAGGGAAGGTGGATCGGCTGGAGGGACGGGTGGATCCCAAATCGGCTGATTTGATGCTGGTGGCCCGTATGGATGCCAATGAGGCGAATCCGGTTAATTTGCGTGTGGCGCCGGTTGGATTGTCTGTCCGCGTCGAGTTGTTGCCGTCCGGTGTAGCCGGTGATGGTGCCGATGGCGTTCCCGTATTGAAGCAAGAAGAGCGACCTGCGGGAGAACCTTGTCCTCCAATGCCTGCCTCCGCCCCTCCGGGAGTTGCAGCCTGATTTGTTTGATTCTGCTTCAGGAGGGAATGACCGGATGGTCGTTCCTTTTTTGTTTTTACTAATCGATAACCATGCGAACAATGATATGAAAATAGTTGTAAAAGTCGGGACAGGCGTTCTGACCAAACAGGAATCCGGCACTTTGGACGAAGCTTCCATCGTGCATCTCGTGAGTGCATTGGCCTCGTTGATGGAGGACGGTCATCAAGTCTTTCTCGTCAGTTCCGGCGCGGTGGGGGCCGGGGTGAATGTGATGGGGCTTTCAGCCTATCCGTCCGAACTCTCGGTCAGGCAGGCTTGTGCTGCCGTCGGACAGACCCGCCTGATGCATATTTACGACAACCTTTTCCAGCACTTCGGGATTAATGCCGCCCAGCTCCTGTTGACGGCCGACGACTTGCGGGACAGACGGGATTATGTGCATGCAACGCTGGATTGCCTGGCGAAACGCGGCAATATCATTCCTATTATCAATGAGAACGACACGGTTGCTGTCCAGGAATTGAAGTTCGGAGATAACGATATTCTTTCCGTTCTGATGGCGGAATTGATCCAGGCTGACAGGTTGTTCCTCTTGACCGGGGTGGATGGCTTGTACCCGCCGGACGAGGAACGCAAGACGATTATCTCCGAAGTGGAGAATGTGGATGATGTGCTGGGATTTGCAGGAGAGGACCACGGGAAGTTTTCCATGGGAGGTATGCATGCCAAGCTCCGTGCCGTCAAACGCGCCGTTGAATCGGGGATCGGTACATGGATCGTCAATGGATACTGCCCGGAACGCATCGGGGAGTTGATGGAAGGCCGCGGAATAGGAACTTATTTCAAACCTGTACGGTGATGAATCCCTTGACCGTTTATGGAGAACGCGCCCGTGACGCAGCCATTGCCATGCAGGGGCTGGGTACTGCCCGCAAGAACGAGGCCTTGGAACGCATGGCTGCTTTGCTGGAGGAAGAAACTCCGGCCATCCTGCAGGCTAATGCAGCGGATGTCCGTATGGCTTGTGAAGAGGGACGCAATGCGGCGTTTATCGACCGGCTGATGCTGGATGCCGGGCGCATGCGCCAAGTGGTGGCCTGTGTCCGCAAGGTTGCTTCCCTGCCTGATCCTTCGGGGCGGATACTGGAGGAGTGGAGCCGTCCCAATGGGCTTATCATCAGAAAGGTAAGTGTACCGATCGGTGTAATCGGGTTTATTTACGAGAGCCGGGGCACGGTGACGTGCGATGCGGCGTCTTTGTGCGTGAAGGCAGGTAATGCCGTGATTCTTCGCGGAGGGAAGGAGTCCCGCAGGACGAATGAAGTGATGATCGGAGCTATCCGGCGTGCTTTGGTGGAAAGCGGATTGCCTGAGGATGCCGTTCAATTGGTAGCCGGCGGCGGCCGTGACGAAGTCCGCCAGTTGTGCGAGTTGGAAGACTATGTCCATGTTCTGATTCCCCGGGGAGGCAAGGGACTGGTTTCTGCTGTAAGCCAGTATGCGCGCATGCCTGTCTTAAAGCACCTGGACGGTATTTGCCATACTTACGTTGATGCCTCGGCGCGGTTGGAGATGGCCCTGAATATTTGTGACGATGCCAAGACCCAGCGTCCGGGCGTTTGCAACGCGATGGAGACCCTCCTGGTCTGCCGCAACATTGCTTCGGAATTTCTGCCTCGTCTGGCAGCCAGAATGGAGCGGCGGGGAGTGGAGCTGCGCGGGTGTCCGGAGAGCCTTCCTTTGCTGGGTAATGCGGCTTCTCTGGCCAGTGAAGAGGATTGGAGGACGGAGTACGAGGATTTGATTCTTTCCGTTTGTATTGTTGATGGACTGGATGCCGCCATAAGTCATATCAACCGTTACGGTTCTCACCACAGTGATGCCATTGTCACGGAGGATGCCGGAGCGGTGAAGCTTTTCATGACGATGGTGGATAGTGCATGCGTTTACCATAATTGCTCGACTCGGTTCAGTGATGGGGAAGAGTTCGGCTTTGGCGCGGAAATCGGCATTGGTACGGGTAAACTCCATGCTCGGGGGCCTATGGGGCTCCGGGAGTTGACGACGTACAAGTACGAGATCGAAGGCTCCGGGCAGCTGAAGGATCATGACAGAGTCAGGGGGGTGGAATGAAAACGCCTCTCAGCCACTTCATCCCAATGGGAAGGCGGGCATGATGCCAAATCGCGCTGGATTCCGGCAGGGGAGGGGGCTATATTCATCGGTATCGTGAATTTGCCTCTGCCCCCAGATATCCATTCCGGAGCGTTTGTCCGCCTCGACGGTGGTCGCGTCTTGTGGGGGATCGGGCCGTTTTCCGAAGCGGCGGAACCTCCTGGCGAAGGTGTGGCTTTCTATATTAACTCGTTCGATTTGTCGGATCCGCTACCGTGGAAGATTCCTGCACGGGTGGAAGAAACATCTTCTCCTGTCGGCAGGGTGACGAAGGAAGTGGATATTTCCTGGGAGGCTCCCGCGCCCGATTCTTTTGCCCAGGTTTTTTCCGAGATGATGGCCGAAATCGAAGCCGGACGCCTCGAAAAAACAGTTCCGGCCTTGGCTGAATCCGGGGTGCTGCATCGGCCTGGCGATGTGGCGGAATTGATGGTTAGGTGTCTGGATGCGTCTCCGAAATTGTATCCGTACGGTTTTTGGGCGGGCGGGGAAGGGTTTTGCGGAGTGACTCCGGAGTATCTTTTTATTCAGGAGGGACGCACTCTGGAAACCATGGCATTGGCCGGAACGGCCCGTCCGGAAGACGAAAATGTTTTCATCCATGATTCCAAGGAAATCCGGGAACACGAGATCGTGGCCGGTACACTGATGAGCAGACTGGCCCCGTATGGACGCCTGACGCGTTCTCCACGCGGGATTTTGAATCTGGATACGTTGATCCACATGTATTCCTCCATCCATTTGGAAACGCGGGATGCCAAGTCTCCCGGATTTTGGATCAACCTCTTGCATCCGACGCCTGCTCTGGGATCCAAGCCCCGTACTCCGGAAACCCTGCGGCAGCTTCAGGAGTGGAGGGATCGCATGCTTTGCCCACGTCAGTTCGGAGCCCCCTTCGGCATTTCCGTGGACGGCAAGGCGATCCTGCTGGTGGCCATCCGTTCCCTCCATTGGGAGGGCGATCATATTGCCCTGACTGCCGGATGCGGAGTCGTACGGGGATCGGGCCTGATCCATGAATGGCGTGAACTGGCTTTGAAGCGCCGCACGATTCTCCATTCCCTCGGGTTATAGGAGGATACGATACGGTTGCCTGAAGCGATATCCCTAGTGTCGTGGAATACTACCTGGGTCTGGCTTCATCCGGAGCGGCTCTTCCAAAGGCTTCGATAAGCATGCCGTTACGATCAAAAAAGAGGAGAACCCAGGAACTGGCATCGCTGCCGAGAGCAAGAATAGGACCTTTGAAGTGCGTCAGTGCCTGATCGATGAAGTCGTTGTCGCTGATGAGATGGCGCAGGAAACTCTCGAATTGTTGTTTTGTACGGATATGCAGCAGGATCAGTTCCGTGGGCGGATCATGGATGATGCATTCGTTGTCAAAGGGGTAGCTTCTGAGAGTTGTCAGGCGCCCGCCGTAGAGTTTGCGGAAGGAGGCTTCTGCATCCGGCAGATTGGTGGTCCCCGATTTGACCATGGCGTCCACACGCTGCCAGTTGTCGAAGAAGCTCTTCGGGGTGGAATAGGGTTCCGCCCGGAGAAGGGGTTCTTCCACGGTGCAGGCTGTCAGCGCCAGGGTGGCTCCGAGAAGCGGAATCAGGTTGTGGAGTGGACTTCTCATGGTTTGACTTGAAGATACTGCACGAATGCTGCCAGGTCAATAGGGAGATGACCGTGTTGACGTCCATGAAATACGAAATTTGTGATCGACAGGTCGGCCTCTTCCAGTTAGAAGCCGCGAATGGATCCTGGTTGACCGGTATGCTACACCTTTGATAAATTAAAACGGCATGTCTTCCTCGGTGGTGCTGAGAGGAGCGCCCCTTTCGATGTTACAATCATGAATGATACACAATTGATCATCCGTCCGGAAACGGAACAGGACCGCAACACAACCGAAACCCTGACAAGAGACGCATTTTGGGATGTTTACCATCCCGGGTGCAGCGAACATCTGATCCTTCACCGTCTGAGATCGGCTTCCGGGATGATTCCGGAACTGAACTTGGTGGCCGAGAGGGAAGGGCGCATTATTGGGCATGGAATGGCGACGAGGGCTAAAATCGTGTCTCCCGGCAGGCGGGATGAAGACCGGATCCTGTGTCTTGGCCCATTGAGTGTTGCTCCTGATTGCCGGAAGCAGGGAGTGGGAGGGGTGTTGATACGGGCGATTGTGTCCCGGGCAAAGGAACTCGGGTTTCTTGCTGTCGTCCTTGTCGGACATCCGGAGTACTACGGACGTTTCGGGTTTCAGTGTACCCGCCCCTGGCAAATCGGTTTGCCGGGCATTGGCATGATTGATGAACTCATGCTTCTGGAGTTGCAGCCCGGAAGCATGAGTAGTGTGGAGGGAGAATTCCATACCGACCCGGCTTTTGAAGTAGGAAGTGAAGAGGTGGAGGAATTCGACAGGCGTTTCCCATTCCGTGAAAAACACATTACGGATACCCAACTTCCGTAGAGATACTCCGGAATCCAGCCACATGTGGGAAGGAGGGAGAAATAGTCTCAATCCGGTATTTTTGCCTGAAAAAGGAGGAGATGATGGAGAAAAGGCAAAGGGGAGTGAAACAAATTCTGTTTCATTTTCGTATATGGGGACATGACTTCTCTTACCAAAATGCTTGCCGTAGCTGGTATTGCCTCAGTCGCATGGACGGATGCCCATGGAAATCCCATCGTCATCGATAATTGCCGGTTTACCTTCATTACACCCAATCTTGTCCGCATGGAATATGCGAACAAAGGGAAATTTTTGGATGACAAGACCTTGTTTGCACAAAACCGGGACATCTTGTTCGATGGCGTTCAGGTCGAAAAAAAAGATAACAACCGCTATGTATTTACGACTCCGGCCATGCGGCTTGAGTATCAGAATGACGGGTTCCCGTTCGGCCAGTCGAACATAAAGGCCAGTTTCAAAATGGACGGCAAGGATTGCGGATGGGGGATGGCCAGTTCCCAGAGGCGCAATCTGAAGGGCGCCATCGCAACGCTGGATGGTATCGGTGGGCCTGTTCCCCTCGAAGAAGGCCTGTTGAGCCGTGACGGCTGGTATTTGATCCAGGACTCGAACAAGGAAGTCCTGAAAAATGACTGGGTAACTCTGCGCGATAGGGATCACGTTCAGGATTTATACCTTTTCGTGTACGGGAACGATTACAAGGCCGCGCTCCAGTCCTTGAAAGCGGTCAGCGGAGCGGCCCCGATGCCGCGCAAGTATGTCCATGGCTCGTGGTACTGCCGCTGGTGGAGTTATACGGCTGATGATTACCGCCAGCTGGTCAAGGAGTACAAGGAACATGACTTCCCGCTGGATATCATGGTTTTTGACATGGACTGGCACCGGAAGGATGGACGGGTGGGTACGGCTCATGCAGGTACTCGCGGATGGACGGGGTATTCCTGGAATCGTCAATTGATCCCCGATCCGGCGGGACTGATCGCAGAGTTCAAAAAGGACAATATCAGCGTAGTCCTGAACGAACACCCTCACGACGGCATCCGCGACCACGAGGACATGTACCCCGCCTTCATGAAAGAAATGGGCCAGGAACCGGTTCAAGGAAAGAATATTGTCTTCGACGCCGGGGACAAAAAGTACATGGATGCCTTTATGAAACATGCCCATGAAGAGTCGGATAAGATGGGCGTGGCTTTCTGGTGGCTGGACTGGCAGCAGGACTACGTTTATCCCGTCGTTCGCGGCACCAACATGAAACATCTTCCCTGGCTCAATCATCTTTACTTCAACTATTCCAAGCAAGACAATCTGCGCGGTGCCGGATTCAGCCGTTGGGGCGGTTGGGGAGACCACCGTCACCCGATCCAGTTTTCCGGCGATTCCGGAGGCAATTGGAACATGTTGAAGTTCGAAATCGAATTGACCGCTACAAGCGGTAACGCCGGATGTTTCTTCTGGGCCCATGATCTGGGCGGATTCTACGGCGGCGAAGATGCGGAACTGATGGCTCGCTGGATCCAGTTCGGTCTGTTGAACTCGTCGCTCCGCCTGCATTCCGTCGGCAATCCCGATCGCCGTCCGTGGAAGTGGGGGGAACAGGCGGAAAACTCCATGCGTTCCGTTTATCATTTGCGTTCCCGCTTGATGCCTTACATCTATTCTTCCGTGCGCCAGTGCCATACGGACATGCTGCCGCTGAACCGTGCCATGTACATCGAGTACCCGGGAGAAGAAGATGCCTATAAAAATCCGCAGGAATTTCTCTTCGGAGACTTGTTGCTGGGGGCTCCGATCACGACAGCTGGCAAAGGCGATGCCAAAGTGGCCGAACAACGCGTGTGGCTGCCCCCGCATGACGTCTGGTACCAGTTCTACAGTGGCAAGAAGTATGACGGCGGTCAATACGTGACGGAAAGCTGCGACATCAACTCTTTCCCCCTCTTTGTCAAGGGAGGTTATCCCATGCCGATGCAGCCATACACCGACCGTATGACATCCGCCGACTTGAAGACACTGGTCGTCCGTTGCTATCCCGGCTCCGAAGGTGCTTCCAACAGTTTCTCCCTGTACGAAGACGATGGAATGACCCGAGACTACGAACAAGGCAAATGTGCTTCAACCAGACTGGATTATTCCCTGAAGGACGGTGTGACGGAAATCACTGTCAACCCCGCCGAAGGTTCCTACCAGGGACAGGTGAAAGCCCGCAGTTACCGCTTTGAACTTCCCTCGACCTCGGCTGACATCCGGGCAACGGTCAATGGAAAAGACGTCCAGGTTACTCCGGATGAATCCCTCCAAGGCTTTACCGTTGAAGTCCCCGAAACCGATATCCGGGAGAAAGTAACGCTGCGTTTCAGCGCCAAATAACTCCTATCGTTACTTTTTTGCCCGTCCATTCTTTCACACAGGTGAAGGGATGGACGGGTCGAATATTCCCCCTGTGTTCTTGTGGCTGCCGTTTCGGTTCTGCGGGGGATTGGTGCCCCCGGTTTATCCCGATATAGATTCAGTCCCGGGGGGCCGGGAATCTTACAAACCTTCTTGATCGACAGAGGCTCTTGCTGCTATGTCGATTCACTGGTTTTCCGGTAGATTTTGTTTTAATCTTCCAGTTTCCGGACTTGTATGGACGGAAGTTCGTCTTACACATAGGAAAGATGGAATTCGACCTTCATGATACAATTTCCGGTGCGCGACATGATTCCTTTCTTCTTCCGTGTCGAAATGATGTCCATGGATTACACATTTGTCAGTGAGAGGGAATTTGTTTCAGCCGTTGTCAGTGTGTTTGATCTGATTGCCAAAGGGCAGTTGATTTTTTATAGTGAATAAAATGAGAATGAAACGATGAGTAGTGAGAATGAAGATCGGGAAAATGTCCCTGGTAAAGAGGAGGACGAACAGGATTTTTTTAATGAAGAAGAGCTGATCCGAGAAGGAATGAATGTTCATGTTCGGGATAGCCAGGGGAGAACTCCCTTGCATGAGGCTGTTCAATTTTGTTTTGATGATGATTCTATTCTGTCTTTGTTGGCTCTCGGGGCTGATATTCATGCACGGGACGTGGAGGGGCGAACTCCTCTGCATCTGTCTAACTCGTATGTCGTAGATATTTTGGTTGCCGGCGGTGCGGACATTAATGCCTGTGATAATCGCGGACAAACTGCATTGCATCTTGCGACCGAATATAACGAAGAAATGAAAGTGGAGATTTTATTGTTTTTGGGCGCGGACGTGAATGTTTGTGATGACGAAGGCAGAACTCCTTTGCATGTTGCCGCTTATTACCGGCATGATTTTATTGTAGATATGCTGCTGCAAGCCGGGAGCAATGTGTTTGCGCTTGATAAAAAAGGGAAAACTCCTCTGGATTTGGCTCAAAATGGTGATCATGATGAATTGGATCGCTGTTTGGATTTTTTGTCCGAGGCTATGCTCAAGGGCGATGAGCTGAGAGAGAAGAATGGGGATTCTTTTGATGGATGCGGTGACTGAGGGGTGAAAATATGGTCTGTGGAGTCTTTGATTGAAACCGGAGCCGACGTGGATGTATGTAATGGTGCGAAAAGGCCTTTTCTGCATGTTGCTGTGGAATAGGACAATATGACTATGATAGTGCTGCTTCTCTGGGCGGGGCTCTTCTTCTTTCTTCCGATGATCATGCCGATCCTCCCTTGGAGTTGATGAAAAGAAACGGAATGCAAAAAATGATCGTTTTTTGGAAAGGCAGCAGACAGGGCGGGAAGGGGACGGGGAAGGCTTGGTAGTTCAGGGGTGGATTAGATTGCCAAAGTGCGATTGATTTTATACTTTATCAAAAAGACTGTTGATACACGTGAGAGGATTTTCTTTAACCAAATACTATATGGATTGTGTAACCGAGGATGGCACGGTTGTTCTTGCTTATGCTTCCGATCTTACTCTGGGGAGTGTCCATGTGAAGCATTCTTCTCTGTTGATTGTTGATATTGACGGGATGGTTGTGTCCCGGCAGTCGTTTATCCGGGGGATGTTGCCGGAGTTTGTGCGTGGCAAGTGGCAGTGGAGATGCTGGCCTCTTTCCATTCAGGGATCGTGGACACCGGTGGTGCCGACTGCCGCCCCGATCAGCTTGTATGGATCGGGGCCATGGAGGAATGTTTCATGGCAATGCCTGGCGCCCCGAGCCAAGGTTTGGATGTCTACAAAGGGATGGCGTCTGGAGGGTACCGGGTATATGGAATGCCTGACCATGAATTTGGAACCGTGGAGTTTACCTTTGGATTCCTTGCATTGGGGGCGGTTTCATGCGGATAATGGACGGGCTCTAACGTGGATTGTATGGGAGGGGGACCACCCCTTGTCGATTATGCTGGAGAATGGGAAACCGATTTCTTTGCCGGGAGGGATTAAGACGAGACCGTCAGGGGAGGGATTGGATTTTGCGGGTTGCAGTCTGGATCTGAGTTGCGAGCGCGTCCTGCGTTCCGGTGATATTTCCGAGACGGTGTTGACTCGTAGCCCCATGGTTTTGAGACGCCTGCTTCCCGATTCTATCCTGCACTTGAAGGAAACCAAATGGGGGGGGCCTGCTTCTTTGGTTGCTCCCGGGTTGGGAGCTCCTGAAAATGGGTATGCCATTCACGAGGTTGTTCGTTTTAAACCATGAATACTATTGTTCGGGGTCTGAGTCTCTTGGTGAGGGGGCGGTTTTTTTATGGGTTTGCTTTTTGTGTCTTGATTCCCTGCCTATTGTGGAATGGAACCCTTGTATGGGAACCTTGGGTGAATCTGGAGGCTATCCATTCTGTGTGGCTTGGAGGTTTGTCCCTGTTTTTCGGCGTTTGCCTGATGGCGGGGGCTATGGTTGCGCTGAAGGTGAAGGGGGGCGGTCTTCCGATGAATGCGTTTCCTCCGCCTAAGTTTGTTTCGACGGGTTTTTACGGGATTGTGCCTCATCCTATTTATTGGGGATTTTGCCTGTCGTGTGCCGGTGTTTCGTTGCTGACGGGGTCGTCGGCCGGCTTGTATGTAATGACGCCGTTGAGCATGTTGGGGTGTGCGGCGATTGTCTGGGGTTATGAGCGCCAGGATTTGATCCGGCGTTTTGGTTCATCGGCTCCGCCGACTCTTTTAGGGCTGCCTCCCGCCAATGGAGAGCGTCCCGGCTGGGTGAAGCGTTTCGCCGGGGTGGCGATGATTGGCGTTGTGTGGGCTCTGGCTTATTATGGAGGGGCGTTGACCGGGGTGGCGGAGAGTGCCCCCGATTGCCGGATTTTTGGCGAAGATGCGGCGGCGGATATTTCTGATGCCGCGATTTGGATTTACCAAAGTATTTATCTGATTGTACCGCTTGTGCTTGTTTTTTCTCTGAATACCAATGCAAAGCTGAGGTGTATGGAGTTGTGGGCATACGGATGTTTCGGGTTGGGGGTGCTTATGTTTCTGATGTTTCCTCTGTCATGTCCCCTGGATGATTTTTATCCGGTAACGCTGGCGGATTTTTGTTTGCAGATGGATCGCGAGGGTCTACCCGATTATTGTATTGCGTTCCCGTCGTTCCATGTATTGTGGGCGTTGATGGTAGCAGGGTTCGCCTGGCGGTATGCACCCCGGTGGCTGATTGCAGCTGCCGTCGTGTGGGCTTGTGCCTTGGCTTGGAGTTGCGTGGAGACGGGGATGCACGGCTGGCTGGATGTGTTGGGGGCCTTGGCGGTTTTTTTTGTGGTTGCCGGCGCGCGGCCTCTTGCCCGGGCTGCGCTGGAATTGGCGGAAAGGCTGGCCAATTCCTGGAGAGCGTGCCGGATTGGTCCATTGCGTATAATCAACCATGGTGCCTACGTGTTTCTGGCTGCGTTTCTTGGGTATGTTCTGGCAGTGTCTCTGGCAGGGAGAGAATATCGGATTGGTATTGCCGTAGTTGCGGTCTGCTCTCTGCTTGGAGCCGGTGTCTGGGCCCAGGTCGTGGAAGGTTCCGCCCGGCTGCTTCGACCGTTCGGTTATTATGGAGCTATCCTTGGGGGGCTGGTTGGCGTCGCAGGAGCGGCTCTGCTTCATCCAGCGTCGGACGGTGGGAACGGGTTTAGTGGCTGGGTCCTGTTTGCCGCGATGGCTGTAGCGTCGCCGTGGATTCAGGCGATAGGACGTTTGCGTTGCCTGGTACAAGGATGTTGCCACGGTCATCCCGTTGGCGATTGCTGTAGGCATTGGGGCATTGTCCATACCAACCCGGCTTCTCGTGTGTGCCGATTGACGGAGTGGGCAGGTGTGCCGCTGCATGCGACGGCGCTGTATTCCATCGGTTTTAATATTGTGAGCGGCTGGGTGTTGGTGCGTCTTTGGTGTACGGGATTGCCTGCCGGATTGTTGATTGGGCTGTATTTTGTCTTGGCCGGATTGTCCCGTTTTGTCGAGGAGTCCTATCGAGGTGAACCTCAGACCGGGAGGCATGGGGGATTGTCCGATTACCAGTGGCTGGCCGTCGGCTTTGTGTGCCTGGCTTTTGTCTTCTGGAATATTCCTTCGGCAATGGTGCCCGTACCGTTGCCGTCGTGGAATTCGGAAGCTCTTGTTCCGGGTGGGTTGCTCGGGGTACTTTATGCGTTTTGCATGAGTATGGATTTTCCGGATTCCAACAAGCGTTTTTCTCGTCTGACTTCCTGAGAGGGTTGACGTTTTTGTATGAATTTATTGTGCTTTGACTGAGACAATGCCGTTCATGACGACGAAGAGGGTTCCCGTCGATATGATGACGGCGCTTTGGGAGATGAGGGAGAAGGCCCATGCTTCGGAAGGGGTGAGCGAGAATCCCAGGCAACTGGCTATGATGCTGGTGGCGATGCCTCCCCATAGCAACCCCCACCATATGAAGACGGGCGCTATGGATTTGTCTGGAGCCGTCGCCCGGCGGATATCCATCAGGACGAGGCAGGGTCGATATAGAAAGAGCGGCGGAATCAGGCATCCGGCGACGGCGGCTCCCGGCGTGTATCGGATGGGGAACTGCCCTCCCTGGGCGGATAACATCTCCACTGATTTGTAGAGCCAAGTGAGGAAGACGGCTGTAGCCAGGAAGAACAGGAAGACGTCCAGAGCCATGAGGGAACTGGTCAGGGTATCCTGAATACCGCAGAGGTACAGGTCTCTTTCCATGGTATACCTGATGTCCGCTACCAGCCGGACGGCGAGGGCTGCGGACATCAGGAAGATACATTTCCGGGTAAGCCGGGAGAGCATGGTGTCCTGGAGACGACAGTTAGAGCTGGAAGACGGGGTTTTCCAGAAGCTCCTTGATCTTGACGAGGAAGGTGACTGCCTGTTTGCCGTCGATAAGCCGGTGGTCGTAGGAAAGGGCCAGGTACATCATCGGGCGGATGACGATTTGACCGTCCTTGGCGACGGGGCGTTCCATGATAGCGTGCATGCCGAGGATGGCACTTTGCGGCGGATTGGGGATGGGAGTGGAGAGCATGGAGCCATACACGCCGCCGTTGGTGATGGTGAAGACTCCACCCTGGAGGTCTTCCATGCCCAGGCGGTTGGTGCGGGCTTTTTCGGAGAGTTCGGCCAGTTCCTGTTCCAGTTGGAGGTGGTTTTTCTCGTCGCAGTTCCGCAGGACGGGGACGGTGAGGCCCTTGTCCGTACCGACGGCAATGGAGATGTCATAATAGTGGTTGGTGATGATGTCGTCACCGTCGATGCGGGCATTGACCTGGGGGACTTCCTGAAGTGCTCCGACGACGGCCTTGATGAAAAAGCTCATGAAGCCGAGGCGTGCTCCGGTGGGGTTGGGCATGCTTTTGAACTGGCGCCGTAATTCCATGATGGCGCTCATGTCGCATTCGTTGAATGTCGTCAATAGGGCAGACTGGTGTTGGACTTCAACGAGTTTTGCTGCAATCGTACGCCTCAAGGGGGACATGCGGGTGCGTGAGTAGCGCGTTTCTTCCACAGGTGACTGGGGGGAGACTGCGGGAACAGGGATGGATGCGGCTGCGGGTTTTTCTTCTACCGGAGCGGGGCGGGGTGCCGGTTGGGCTACCTTGGATGCAACGGGAGAAGGGACTGTCCCGGCGGATGTTGCGGAGATGCGTCCAATAACATCTCCGATGCCGACGTCATTGCCTTCGGGGACGAGGATCTCAAGGATGCCGTTTTCCTGTGCTTCCAGTTCGGATGCTACTTTGTCCGTTTCCAGAGTGACGAGTACGTCTCCTGCGTTGACTCGGGCTCCGGATTCAACGTTCCAGGTAGAGATGGTGGCCGATGTGACGGATTCACCGAAGTTGGGGATGATGATATCGCTCATGAGAGAAAAGATGGTAAGAGGTTAGAGGGTTTCACGGGTGTTGAATGCGGAGCTGAGAAGGCGCTTTTGGGCGGCCTTATGCAGGGATTTGGCACCTTCTGCGGGGCACGCCATGGCGAGACGTCCGGCGTATCGGAAGGAGGCGGAGAGGATCCTGTTGAGACGGGGACGGATGTGATTCCACGGTCCCATGTTTTCCGGTTCTTCCTGGCACCAGCAGTAATCCCGGATGTGTTCGTAGGGGGCCAAGGTGTAGGTGAGCAGTTCGTCGTAGATGGGGTAGAGCTGTTCGATCCGGACGATAAGAGTGTCTGTGATACCGTGTTCCCGGCGATAGTTCATGAGGTCGTAGAAGACCTTGCCGGAACATAGGATGACGCGTCTGCACTCCCGGGGGGTCGGAGATTCCGGGTCGGGGAGGATTTCCTGGAACCCGGATGGGGAGAGGAAGTCCTTCATGGGGGAGACGGCGTCCGGCAGGGAGAGCAGGCTCTTGGGGGTGAAGATTACCATCGGCTTGGCTGCCTTCTGCTTGATTTGGCGGCGGAGGGCATGGAAGAGCTGGGCGGGAGTCGTCAGGTTCAGGATTTGCATGTTGCGCTGGGCACAGAGTTGCAGGTAGCGTTCGATTCTCGCGCTGGAGTGTTCCGAACCGGCTCCTTCGTATCCGTGGGGCAGGAGTAGGGTAATGCTGGAGCCCTGGCGCCACTTGGCTTCCGCCGCTGCGATAAACTGATCAATGATAACCTGTGCTCCGTTGGCAAAATCGCCGAACTGGGCTTCCCACATGGTGAGTGTATCCGGAGAACCGAGGGAGTATCCGTATTCGAAGCCAAGGATGGAGGCTTCCGACAGGGAGGAATTGAAGATGCGGAAGGGGGCCTGATCTGGGGAGAGGTGTTCCAGCGGGATGTGAATGGCTCCCGTTTCCTGATCGTGGACGACGGCGTGGCGGTGCGAGAACGTGCCTCGCTGGCAGTCTTGTCCGCTAATGCGGACGGGAGTGCCTTCCATCATTAGTGAACCCCAGGCGAGGGCTTCTCCCATGCCCCAATCGAGAGGAGTCCCGTTTTCGAAGGCGGCTTTGCGACGGGCAAATACGCGCTTTTCCAGAGTGGGGTGAAGGTGGAATCCTTCCGGAAGGCGGGTGATGCCTTCTCCGACGAAGCGGTACATATTCGGCGTGATGCCGGTGTTGATAATGTCGTGCGAGTATGGCAGGACGCCGTGGCCGCGGGTCGAGGAGAGGGGCGGCATGATGGAGTGGACAGACATGACAGAGAGCTGCTGGAGCTGTTCTTCCATAGCTTGCCACTGGCGGTCTGCTATTTCCTTGAAGCCGGCTTCGGTCAGGTCGCCGCGCTCGATGAGTTCGCGGGAATAGCTGGCAACGGCTCCAGGGTGGTTGGCGATTGTAGCCGCCAGCATGGGGTTGGTGAAGGAGGACTGGTCGGTTTCATTGTGACCGAGCTTGCGGTAGCAATAGATGTCCAGCACGATGTCGAAGGCGAATTTCTGGCGGAAGTCGAGGGCAAAAAGGGCGGCCTTGACAAGGGCTTCGGGAGACTCTCCGTTGACATGAAGAATAGGAGCCTGCACCATCTTGGCCATATCCGTTGCATAACGGCTGGAACGCGCTTCGCCCGGATCGGTTGTGAAGCCGATCTGGTTGTTGACGATGATATGGATGGTGCCGCCGGTCTTGTACCCCCGCAGTTGGGATAGGTTCAGCACTTCGCTGACGAGGCCTTGTCCGGCAAATGCGGCATCTCCGTGGATGAGGATGGGCAGGACTTTCTTGCGGGCATTGTCACCGATTTCATGCTGGACGGCACGGGCGCGGCCTTCCACGATGGGGTCGACGGCTTCGAGGTGGCTGGGATTGGCGGAAAGGGTGACGTCCAGCGACTGCCCGTCCGGGAAGGTGAGGGTGGTAGCGTAACCGAGGTGGTATTTGACGTCGCTTCCTCCTTCGGGGTTGTCCGGCATGTAGTCGGGCGTGAATTCGTAGAAGATATTGCGAAGGGATTTGTGCAAGATATTGGCCAGGACATTCAGGCGTCCGCGGTGGGCCATTCCTAGTTCCACATGGGAGATTTCGTTGGCGGGGCAGTTGTCCAAGATACTTTGGAGGAGGACGATCAAGCCTTCTCCGCCTTCGAGGGAGAAGCGTTTTTCACCAAGGAATTTTTTGCCCAGGAATTCTTCAAATTGTTCCGACTGGAGGAGTTTTTCCAGAGCGGAGATACGTTTTTCCGGTGTATTGAGAACTTCCTGATCGCTGGATTCGATTCTGGCCTTGATCCAGTTGACGATTTCCGGGGAATCAATGTGGGTGTATTCGTAACCCGTCTTGTCGCAATACAAGTCGAACAATCGGCAGATTGTTTCCGCATCGGCGCAAATGCCCTCCGGCAGGGAGGCAAGGCGTTCTTCCCTGGAAATGGGATAGAGCGGGTTGATGTCCGCAAAATGGTGACCGTTGCGGCGGAAGTAGGTAGACGGATCGGCTGAGACGATTTCTTGAACGGTTTCCACAGGAACAAAAGGCAACCTGGATGTCGGCCTTGAAGGTGCGGCTTCTTTGCCGGAACCGAGGGCATAGCCTTCAAAGTAGGCGGCCCAGACGGGATCCACGGATGTGGGGTCATTGTTCCAAGATTGGTAAAGCAGTTCGATTTCAGTTGGATTTAAGCGAGCGAAGATAGAGGAGCTCATGAGATTCTTGATTCTCTTACACCCTAGAACTTGAAACTGTAAAATCAAAATTCAAAATCCCGGAAAGAGTCGGAAAAAGTGTCATGCAATATCAATGTCTTTTGTTATATCGCACAATAGACTTGTACTTAAAAGTTTGAGGCGGATGCGATTTTCCGGTGGAATCGACTAGCGAGCCAATGGGGAATGCTGCAACAGTTCCAGAACCTTATGCAAGGAGGAGACACGGCAGGTCGCCAGTTCAAAATTGGCGCATTCGGTGATTCTGTTCGGAACGGCAATGACCGGGATTCCTGCGCGATGGGCGGCTGTTGTGCCGTTTTCGGAGTCTTCGATGACGAGGCAGTCCGCAGGGGGCAGGGACAGTCGCCGTGCCGATTCAACGTACAAGGCTGGATCCGGTTTGACGGGTAGCCCGTCGTCTCGGCAGAGGACGGAGACAAAGCGGTCGCGAATCCCCAGTTTTTCCAACCATCCGTCCACCCATCGATGGGATGAACTGGAGGCTACGGCCAATGGCAGGGCTTGTTTCCGGCACCAGTTTAACAGTTCCAAGGCACCGGTCATTAGCCCGGAATGGGCCAGATCGGCATGGATGCGTTTTTGGCGTTCGGCATTGATGGTCTCCCAGTCGTATGTTTTACCCGTGAGGCTTTCCAGATGGTCGGCCGGATTCCAGTGCGTGTATCCGCTTCCGAGGCATTGGTTGAAGCAGTCCAAAGGCAGGGCATGCCCGTGAGCCCGGAACACGCGTTCCCAGGATTGATAAATGGCCCATTCCGTGTCGACAAGGACACCGTCGAAGTCAAAAAGAACAGCTTTGGGGAAGGGAACGGGCGATTCGATCATGAGGGGATATGGGGATTACGGGAGGCTGCCCGTTCGGCTTTAAACTGGGCGAACCACTCTTGGAACGAACGCATGGCAAGGCGCTTCTTGAAAAGGTATACGGCAATGATGGCGTAGATGATATTAGGCAGCCAGGCTCCCAGCCAGGAAGGGAAGTAACCGGCAGATGCCAGTGTCGGAAAAAATTCGTAGAGGAACAGCATGGCGGCAGCCAGGAAAATGGCAATGCCGATGCCCGCCATTGGGGAACGCCTCTGGAATGTAATGGCTGAAGGGATGGCGATGATGCCCAGCAGGATGCAGGAGAAGATTTTAGCAATACGGACATGCCATTCCGTATGCAAAGCCCGGGACATCTTGGGATTGACGGAGCGATTGTCGATAATGCTTTTGATGGTTGGCGTTCCTTGCGTATCAACACGAAACGACGGCGAAATCAACTGCCAGGGCGTTTCCGGGAATTCGGTTACCAAGGTAGGATGAATCTTTTTTTCGAATTCCGGGACGATTTCCAAGTTTTTCGGAGTTTCATTGTGTTTGCGGTAAACGGCATTCTTGAACGTCCAGACTCGTGTGGCATGGTTCCAAGAAGCAGAATCTGCGAAAATTTCGTAATTCAACACACCGGGAGCGGAGAATTGTTCGATATGAACATCGATAAGAGGCGCACCCGGAGAATCGATTTCAGGAGGGATGCGAATATTCCAAATGCGCCCGGCTACTTCGTTTTTATATCGGCAGGCTTTGGCAAAAGGGTTGTTTTCCATATTTCGGCTGTCGGATATGGATGCAAACAGGAGCTTGCGGTATAGCGTGGAATTGGGCGCCCAGTGGAACCCGAAAATTCCGAAATACGCCGCCACGAAGCAAGAACCTACAATAATGGGCGCCGTGATGCGCAGAAGGGAACGCCCGGATTGCAGCATTCCGGTGATTTCCGAAGATCCGGACAACTTGCTGAGTGCCCACAATACGCCGAGCAGCAGCGTGTAGGGAAGCACGAGATTGAGAATCATCGGCATCTGCAGCAAGTAAAAATGGACGGTAGATAGAATGGGATCGTCAAATTCCCCGAATTCTCCCACATTCTCTGCGAAGTCCCCCAGAATGAAGATCAGGGAGAGGATGCCCGTACATAACAGGAAGGATGACAGGAACATCCGGGTAATGTACCGATCCATGATATCGATGAAAGCATAGATCAATGCCCCGACTGCCGGCAGGAAACACCCGATGGATATCAGCCAGGGCCGTAATGACTGGGCAAGTGGATACTCTGCCCGCGTGCCGGGGATTTCCCATTGCATCTGCGACCACTCGCGGTTCATCAAATAGAAGGCCAGCACGCTGCCGATCCCCAAAGTCAGGATAAATGGCAGAAATCGACGGAGCTGTGCAGAGGCTGAACTCATGGGGACGGAGCGCATTATAATAACCCGCTCAGGGAACGGAAGCCTGAATTTTGCCTTCACCCGGTAAGTTTACGTTTCCTTGTCTTTCTCTTTTTTACCAGGTACCGGGTTGGGGGATGGAATGATCCTGGAGAGGTGGCTTTGCTGTATGAATGACGCATGAGGTAGGATGTGTGCCGCCGTGGTATCTTGACATATTTGCGGAGAGCTAGCACGATTTGGATATGAATGTAAAAATTGCAAAGTGTTTGTTGTTCGTGTTCATGCTGGGATGTGCCGTCGTGTTGCCGTCCGGGGCTGAAGAAAAACCACTGGAGGAGGGGGACTCTCCCGCCCGTGTGGAACTCCTGGCTTTCAACCGCGTCGTAGCGAGCTTTGAAGGCGTGGAGCATAAACCCTGCATGTTTCGGACTTCGCTGTGTCCGGACAAGTGCGGACATGCACGTGACGTGGCGCGTTTCAAGGTTGTCCGTTATTTGAATTACGGGTGTTTCGGTAAGTATGGCGATGCCGAGCAGGAGGTATTTTTTGTGAATATGAAAGAGAATGGCAGAGAAGATCCCCAGTCTCCTGCCGTCCTGGCGGCAATCCGCGGGCTGAAGAAAGGGGATATGGTCGAACTGTCATGGGCTCATTTGTATGTGACTCACGGCGGGGTATCTTCCCCTCAGCGCCGGGTGTTGGGGATTGCTCCTGTCCCATCCGAGGTCCGTCAGGAACCGGGAACGGTGGAATCGTAGTACCTCTTGTTGCCGTGGGGGAAGAAGAGTCTCCTTGATTTCCGGATGTTTTTGCATTAAAAGTAGGTTCCATATGAAAATCAAATTCTGCGGTGCAGCAGGGACGACGACTGGGTCCCAACATTTGCTGGAAGTGAACGGCGCTCGTATCCTGCTGGATTGCGGGATGTTTCAGGGCCGGCGTGAGGAATCCCTGAGGATTAACCGAGAGTTTCCGTATTTTGATCCGAAGGGGATTGATTGTGTCGTTCTGTCTCATGCGCATATCGACCACTCCGGAAACCTGCCGAATTTGGTGAAAAAGGGCTTTGACGGCAATATTTATTGTACGCCGGCGACGCGAGACCTGTGTCTGATCATGCTGGCTGATGCCGCCCGCATTCAGGAACACGATTGTGCGTTCATTAACAAGATTAATGCCCGTAATGGTATTCGCGGCCCTCTTGCCGTGCCGAATTATACGCCTCAAGATGCCGAGATGTGTACGCGCCTGTTCATGAATATCAACTACGAACGCCCTCAGATGATTGCTCCCGGCGTCACGTTGTCTTTCTATGATGCGGGCCACATTCTCGGTGCAGCCCAGGTTTGCCTGGATATTGTTGACGAGGATGACGGAGGACGGAAGAAAAGATTGGTATTTTCCGGTGACGTGGGGCGCGGAAATAACGAACTGCTGAGGGATCCCGTCCCAGTACCGGATGTGGATATCCTCATTATGGAATCGACGTACGGAGGACGTCACCATGAGTCTCCTCCAAGGGATGACGAGACGTTTTGTGCCTGTATTGAACGATCATTGGAACGAGGCGGCAGCATTTATATTCCCGCTTTTGCCGTGGAACGTACTCAGCAGCTCCTGTATTTGCTTCACAAAGCTTTTCAGGAAGGTAAGCTGCCGCAGCTTACCGTGTATGTGGATAGCCCGATGGCGGTAAGTGCCACGGAGATTTACAGGCTCCATCCCGAATGTTTCAACTCCGAGGCGTATGAGTTCTTGTTCCGGGAGAAAGATCCGTTCGGGTTTGAACATTTGCGGCTGATCCGTTCTGTTGAGGAATCCCAAGCCCTGAACAAAATGAAGGAACAGGGGATTATTATTTCCGCTTCGGGCATGTGCGAAGCTGGACGCATTCTGCATCATCTGGCCAATAATATCGGTAATCCCCGCAATACGGTCTTATTTGTGGGTTATTGTGCTCCATCTACGTTGGGGCGCAAGATTATGGACGGTTGGAAAGATGTGCCTATTCTGGGCAAGCAGTACACGGTTCGGGCGGCAATCGAAGAGATGGATTCGTTCTCGGGACATGCCGACCACGATGAATTGCTTAGTTATTTCAAGGAAATGGGGGGCTCTCGCTCTACTGTCTTCCTCGTCCACGGTGAACCGAAAGCTTCCCAGGCGATGTATGATGCCTTGCAGGAGGAGTTTCCCGACGACGGACGCGATCTTGTGATCGCGGAGCTTGGAATGGAATATCCGGTGTGATGCGATCGACCAGAGGGGGCTGGCAGGTTCAGAACTGGAGCCTGCTGTGCGAGGCAACCTGAACGGCTACCCGGAAGGCCTGCAAGGTACTGGATGGGTCGGCGATGCCTTTGCCGGCGATTCCGAATGCCGTGCCGTGATCTGGGCTGACGCGTGGCCGGGGCAGACCGAGGGTGATGTTAACGGCTGTGTTGAAGTCGAGCATCTTCAATGGAATGAGCCCTTGGTCATGATAAGGAGCCAGGATGCCGTCGAAACGGCCTTGCAGGGCATCGCGGTAGACGGTGTCCGGTACTTCGGGACCGTAGAAGTCGGCGTCGGGGCATTCCTTGTTGAGAATGCCGACGGCAGGAGCGATGATACGCATGTCTTCGCTGCCGAAAGCTCCGTCTTCACCGGCATGGGGGTTGAGGGCGGCGAGGGCGATTTGCGGACGTTTGCATGTGCGGCACAGGCAGAAATCGGCCAGCAGCTTGCCGATGCGAACGAGTTCCGAGGTCTTCAGAAGGGAAGGAACATCTTTGATCGCAACGTGGGTGGTAGCCAGTGCCACGGTCAGGTGGACGCCGGAAAGGCACATGGCAAAGTTGGGTTCTCCAAGGCGGGCGGCAAAGAATTCCGTCTGCCCCGGCCAGGCGAAACCGACTTCGTGGAGTGCTTCCTTGGAGACGGGTGCTGTGACGATGGCATCGATAGTTCCATGGCGCAAAGCCTGGACAGCCAGTTCCAGATGGTCGAAGGCGGCTTGGGCGGACTCGCGCGATGGAGAACCGGGAACGGCATTGATTTTTTCTCCGATGAGCGTGTATTGGACGTTTCGGGGCAAATCGGGAGAAGCCAGGGCTTGGGCGATGACTTCCGGCCCGATGCCGGCTTGGTCTCCGAGTGTATAGCCGATTGTGATCTGGGACATCTATGATTATCGGATTTCGTTTTGTTCCGGAGATTGAACGGGTTCCGCGGTAGGGATATCCTCGGAATCGGAGACTGGTTCTGCTGTCGGGATGTCTTCTTCCGGCTGGGAGACCGGAACTGGCTTGACGGGCATGACGTTATCGGAAATAGAGTAGGGGTCATGCGCCTGATTCGGGGAATCCTGCTTGCTGGATAGAGGTTTTTGATCGGGGTGGAGAGAATCAATGGAATACCGCTTCGTTGTGATCATGGGATCTTCCGGGTTCCTCACGGAGAATTCTATTTTGGCATTGGTATTCCATTGATAGAAAGCTGTTGCGGCTAGCATGACGATAACGATAAACAGAAGGATGGAACCAAGGCAGGATCTCATGCCGACAGCATGAAGCCGAAATGCCGTTCATTCAAGTCAGATTGAAAGAATTTCCTCTTTGAATCAGTACATACTCCATGTATAAATCCGTCTGTAATCATGCTGTTCGGGATGCATGATATGTAAATCTTCCTGTGTGCTGTGCGCTTTTTCCAACAGATCTTATCGAAAGCCTTCAAGCTGTTTCTTTGGCTTGTTGCGGTGTTGGTTATATTGATGGCGTGGTATGCGTGGTATGCCTCGACACCGGTTCTCGTGCCCTATACCCGTCCCGCCGGCGATATACGCCGGGCGGAAGGATTGGACCTTCGTTTCCTGGAGTTTGACGGAGCGGACGGCGTGAAGGTAGATGCCTGTATTGTGTCCATGAAAAACCAGGGAGGAGAAACGACTCCCCGCCTGAGCCGCATGAGGGACCTTTTGAGAAATCGAGGGAAGTTATCCAATCTGGAACGACAGCCCGGCATTGTCCTGATCAGTACGACTTGGAATCATGGAATTGAGAATTCCATGAACTATGCAGAGAGTCTAGCCAGTGCCGGCTATACCTGCGTGTTGTGGAATTCCCGGGGAAGAGACCAGGTGAGGCCTTATTGTTCGTATGGTTATTATGAATCGGCGGATGTGCCATTGCTGCTTGATGCCGTGGAGAAGGAATTGGGAGATACTGCTCCCGTTGCGGCCGTGGGGCAGGGATTTGGTGCGGCGTTGCTGATGCAGTCCGCCGTCAGGGAACCGCGCATCCGCTGTGTGGTGGCCATGGACAGTTTTTGCATCTTAAAGTCCGCCATCATGCGGGCCATGGAGGATGACATGGGCAAGCCGACATGTTACGCCGCGTTCTGGTTGGCGGAATTGGGGATATGTACGCGTGCTGGGTATAGCAGCTACGATGTCGTTCCCGTCGATGCCGCCCGTGATTTGACGGTTCCCGCGATGCTGGTTTGTACGGATGAGTTGTTCTTTTCGGATATGAAGGATACGCTGACTTTGTATTCTGCTGTCACTTCGGAGAACAAGGTTGTGTACAATGGCCGGGCGGACGGAGAACCGTACGGTACAAAAACCCGGGAACATGTGCAGATGGTGGAGGGTAAAAAGGGGGAAAAGTTCGAGGAACGTTATCAAATCCACGTGTATGACGGGGAAGACGATTTGATGGCTTCCGTTGCTGAGTGGATTCAGGACAATAACCGTCTGCCCAAACCTAAGGTGCTGCCTGGTGAAATCCCGGGATCGGCTCGTAAAATTTGATTCATTTTCGCATGACAGGATCGGAAAACACTCACATCGTCCAAAATCAGCGCCGCAAATCCAGATTTGCTTTGCGGAGCCAGAGGCATTTCTGGGCGATTGTCCTCGGTGCCCTGACAAGTGCCATTCTGGTCCATTTATTGGGTTATTTTGTCTTGCGCGTAACCGGGGTGGGGATGACTCTTTCTCCTGTGGAAGGCCAGTTGCCACCAAATAGCAAAGAGGAAATTCTTCGACCCGTCGTCTTGCAAAGTGACGAAGAAGAGCGAGAGGAAATACCTGATGAATTGCCTACTGCCGACCCGGACAATTTGCCTGTGGAGGATATTCAGACTCCGGATCCGGTTGATATGGAACTGGAGGATGTGAGTATTGCCCCCGGAGAGACGTCCATTGGGCTGGAAAGCATGGATTCTACGGAATCCCAGGCTCTTGCTTCGCAGATGGAGCAATTGGCTGATTCGGTTGGCTCTGCCGGCAGCCCGGAACCGGGCATGAGCGAGGCATTGGCGATTACGTCCAATCCGCTCAAGGTTGTCAAGTCGGACGGACTGCCGGAAATCGACCCTGATGTATGGAACAGGGAAAATCTGACGGGCAATAAAGGAGTCAGCGATGCCAACTTACCGAGCGGTACGAAATCCTTGACTGACCTGTTGGCTCAGCCCTCCAATTCACTCGGGAAGAAGAGCGGTCATGGATTGATCGGTGCAGACCTGTTGTTTGAATATGACAAAGCGGTTATGAAGAATTCCGCCAGAATCGGCTTGCTTCAGCTCGCGGCATTGATCTGCAAGAATCCCCAAACTTCATTCATTATCGAGGGCCATACGGACAGTTTTGGTTCCCGGGAGTACAACAAACTCCTTTCCCTCATGCGCGCCAATGCCGTCCGGTTGTGGCTCCAGGCCAATGGGATCGACATGACGCATGTGTACATCAGGGCATGCGGGAATGAACGTCCCGTTGTGCCGATTACCGGTGACCGCAGAGCCCAGGCCGCCAACAGACGTGTGGAAATCCACATGCGCAAGAAGGGTGAAGATCTCCCGGCGGATGCCTTGCCGATCTCATACAAAGTGGATATGGAAACTCCGATCGCACGTCAGATTGCCGCGATGAAGCAAGGGACTGGGGCTTTGCCTGTTCCTTCTTCGGATCAGGGGCGTCCTGTAGCTCCCGTTGTTCCTGCCAAACCGGTTGTCCCTTCGGTGCCTCCGGTCACTTCCCCTGCTGCTGTTCGTCCCGCAACGCCTACTCCGGCGGCGGGGAATGTTCGCCAGCCGTCTCCGGTTGTCGTTCCGGCACCCGGTCAAGGGCAGGGGACTGCAACCGGTTCTTCCGTTCGTCAGGGAGCCCGGCCTCCTGTAGTTTCCGGCTCCAACCAGGAAGCGCCGGTGGTTGACGATGAGGAGGTCGATTTGGAAGATTTACCTGCCCGCGTCGTTGGCAAGGAGGATGATATTCCTGTTGCCCAGCCTGTTCACGATGATATTCCCGCCGCTATTCCCGTGGCGGAACCGGTACACGGTTCCGGAGCCGATCCTGCCGGAAAACCGGAGAAGGGCGGGAATAGTCCTCAGGAACCGGCTTTTCAGGAGCCTCTCCTGCCCTGAGAATGGGTTGCCATGCGGTAATGCTTCAGGTACGGTGGGGCATATGAGATTGCAAGCGCTTCCTCCTCCGGATCGTCCGGGATGGTTATTGTCCTTTGATTTCGACGATACGTTGTACGATGCGCGTTCCGCCCATGGCGTGCCACCGGATTTCTTTTCTCTGATACGCAGGTTGCGTACCGACTACGGAATCATGTGGGGGATCAACACGGGCAGAAGTCTGGACTACCTGGCGGAAGGTTATGAACGCGATTCACGGGCGCCTTTTGCCCCGGATTTTTTAGTGACGCGCGAGCGCGACATCCATCTTGCAGATCAGGGCCTTCATATCAGGCCCTATGTACCGTGGAATGATGCCTGCGATGAAGCACATGCCAAGTTGTTCCGGCATTACCGCAAGTTTTTTACGGATTTGCTCCGTGATTTGGAAGCTCATTGCGCCCATGTGGATTGGTGGTTGCAGAAGGAGGATCCTTACTCTCTGGAAATGGCTGATCCGGCGGATCTCGATTGGGCGGAGCGACTCATTATGCCTGCTATCGCCGAACATCCTGAAATATCCTTCCAGCGGGCAGGTCCTTATCTGCGATTCTGCCATGCCGATTACAACAAAGGAAGTGCACTGGCCCATGTGGCGGAACTGCTCGGGATACCGGGAGAGCGCATCTGTATTTTCGGGGACAGTTTCAATGATCTGGATGCGATGAAAGAAAATCCTCAGGCGTTTTGCTGTTGTCCTTCCAATGCCGTAGATTCCGTTCGTCACCTTGTGGCTGCCCGAGCCGGTTATGAAAGTCCTTTTCCTGGGCCTGAAGGTGTAATGGATGCCTTGGTGCAGTCTGTTATCCCTTGGATGGAATGAACGCTTATTCCCGTTCCGGCAATGTATCCCAGTGATCGATTGTTTGAGCCTTGATGTAACTTGGGGTAATTTTGAGTTTGACAAAATAGAACTGCGATAGGATCGTGATAGGCAATGGAAAATCAGACATCACCCCCTCCCTTTTCCGGTGAGACAGCCATGTCCCCCGAGTTGAGAAGATTGTATTCCATACGCATGTGGGCGGCGTTGTCTCCTTTGTTGGCTCTTCTGCTGAATCTATATTTTTGTAATATTATAGTGCCGGCCATTCTTTTCCTGTGTTTCAAGGATACGACTCCGCAAGCGGTTCCTTTCTTCAAGAGAGTGTTGAATTTCCAGATTTCATGGACTATCTGGTTGATTGTTGGATGCATCATTTTAATGTTGATAGCGGGTGTTGGATTTTTCCTGACTTCTGCTGGTCATGCGAGGGAGCCAGGTGTGGCAATATTTTGGGTTCCAGTCTTGTTGTGGGTTCTTCTTGTAATAGCGTATATGATTGTTTTTCTTGTATTTACAATCATCATGCTAGTCCGGGCCAATTCTCGTCCCGACTATGTTCCTCCATTGACGATCCGATTTTTCAAGGACTAATACCCATCATATTTTCTGACTATGTTTGCAACTATTGTTTGTTTGGCGGTTATTATCGTTGCCGGAGGCATGGTGGCTTCCGGTTACAACGGTTTGGTGACGTTGCGCAATGCCGTTCGGAATGCTTTTGCAGGTATCGACGTGCAACTTCAACGCCGGTATGATCTCATCCCCAATCTCGTTGAAGTTGCAAAAAAATACATGGAACATGAACGCGAGACGCTGGAGGCTGTGATTGCGGCACGTAATGTGGCATGCAAAGCCTCTGAAAAAGCAGTGATTGATCCGGCGAATCCGGAATCGGTTAAGGCTCTGGTTGCTGCGGAAAACTCTCTTGGCGGTGTCATGGAGCGTCTGTTTGCCCTGTCGGAATCCTATCCCGACTTGAAGGCGGATAGTCAAATGTCCAGATTGATGCAGGAATTGCGTGAGACGGAGGATAGTGTTGCCTATGCCCGGCAGACGTATAACAACGCCGTGATGAAATACAATACGAAGCGGGAGGTGTTCCCGACGAATGTTATTGCATCGGTGTTCAACTTCCAGCCGTCGGAGATGTTCAAGGTAGAGACCGAAACGGCCCGGCAGGCACCGAAGGTAAGTTTCCAATAGAAAGAGCCGGCGCTGGATTCCAGCGTTTTTCCCTTGATGATCCATGCAGGAGCTTCTCTTCCTTTCCGATTCATTGGAAGGCTATTTGTCATCGGGAGAATACATGGCTTTTGTTCTTAGTGTCCTTGTTGCCGGATGCTGGCTGCTTTGTCCCTGGGTGTTGTTGAGGGGAAGCCACCGCGCCAACCGGTTGAGGCGCTTGATGGATGCCCTGCCCACATCCAGTGTGCGTGGAGTGTTCATTGGATTGGTGGAGTTGAAAGGGACGGCGGAATGCGCCGATCCTCTGGTATCGTTCATCGCTGAAAAACCATGCGTGTGGTACAGCTACACGGTGGAGGAACATTGGAGGAGGGTGGAGGTGAGAACCGTCGTTGAGAACGGTAAAAGGCGTACCCGTACGGTGGTGAGGTCGGGATGGTCGACTGTGGCAGAGGGTGGAAGACTGAAGTCATTTTTCCTGCGGGACGATACGGGGGAAATTGCCGTTCATCCCCAAGGTGCGGATATAGAACCGATGCGAGTGGCCTCTTTCTTCAGTACTCCTTCCGATGATGCCTACTATGCCAAAGGACCGCAGGGGAGTATTGCCAATAGTACATTTGAACGTCGCTTCACCGAGGAGGCCGTTCCCATAGGAACGAGGATTTATCTGGTAGGACCGTCCCGTGAATGCCGGGATAGAGTTGCTGCCGAAATCGCCTCCGGCCAGGATGGGGAAGAGTTTATCATTTCTACTCGCGATGAGGAAGCCATCAGGAGAACGAAAGGGGTTAAAGCATGGTGTTTTGCCATACTGGGACTGGGGATTTTGGCGGGAGGCTCCTATTTCCTGAGATCCGGGATCTACGGAATTGACTCCGCCGATGGCAGTGCGTGGCCCTTGTGGATTGTTGCCGGAGGCATTTATGTGCTGGCTTGGCTGGTGTCGTGGATGTGGACGGTGTATAACAGCCTTGTCGATATCCGTAACCGTGTGCGGCAGGGATGGGCCCAGGTAGAGGTTCTTTTACAGAGACGTTATGAATTGATCCCCTCTCTGTGCCGGGTGGTTGAGGAATATACGCGGCATGAGAGTGAAGCCATGTTCCTGGTTGCCCGTTTGCGACGCCGGCAGCAATTGGATCACGAAAGTATCAATGCTCTGCAGGAGGCATATCCCGGTTTGAAAGCGGCTCCCCTGTATGAACAACTCATGCAGGAACTTTCCGATACCGAGTTGCGCATTGCCATGGCGCGGGAGTATTACAATACAATTGCCACGCATCTGAATACGCGTTTGGCTGTGTTCCCCGACGGAGTAATCGGGAATATGTTTGGTGTAAAATGCGTCAATTTGGTTGAAGGGGTATTTCGGGATGATTCCTGCGTCAAGGGGGAATGATGTTCTTGAGATGTGAAGGAAAGTTAAGTCTTGCCGTTTTAGCGTATATGACTATCATATTTTCTCTATGCCATGGAATTGACCAAGAGCAATGAAGATTATTTGGAAGCGATAGGACTTCTCGTTCGTGAACGTGGCATTGCCCAGGTCAGGGATATTGCCACGGTGATGAATGTGAAAATGCCTTCAGTTACCTCGGCTGTACGCCAACTGGCGGAACTGGGCCTGGTGGAATATGTCCAGTATGCTCCTGTCAGGTTAACAAAGAAGGGGGCTAAACTGGCTGACAGAATTATCCAGTGTCACAGGACTCTTCATGCATTCTTTAGGGATATTCTGCAATTGCCGGATAGCCGTGCGGATGAGATAGCCTGCCAGGTGGAGCACGTCATGACTCAGGAGGAAATCGAACGCATTGCGGAATTGACGGCTTGTGTGACGGCTCATGCTCCTCTGTTGAAAGGTTTTATCGATGTCGGACAACTATCCGATAATGAGGATCAGGTAGTAACGCTTGACCGGGTGCGTACCGGTCAGCGGTGTATCATCAAGTCTGTGGATCCGCAGATGAAAGGAATTGCCAGAATGGCGGATTTGGGACTGGTGCCGGGAGCGGAAATTTACGTAATCGGTTCGGCTCCGATGGGGGATCCCATCAGCATTCGCCTCCGCGGCTCATGTATTGTGTTTCGCAAGGATGAGGGAATGTCCGTTACCGTCAGAATCCTTGATGACGGTAAAAAGTAATGTTCAAGGCAACTTTACATGCAGTCGGACATTGACAGTGACTTAGATTCTTCTAACATTACTTCCGCACTATGAGGAACCACGGAGAAGAGAACTGCCTGTGCCATTGCAAGAAACGCGGGAGACATGTGAGGAGGCGGTTTTTGTGGAGAAGATTTCGTCGTTTTTTTGGCAATTGCGAAAATGGCCGCAGAATGGGTGAACCGAGAACTTTGGATCGGGTTCGGATCAGGCATTCCGTCAGGATCATATCGGTCCGGATGGACAGACTGGGCATGTACAAGCTGGCCGACATGGGAATTACGCCCGGCGTCGTGGTAGAAATCCAGGAGAAGGCGCCTTTTGGCGGTCCTTTGCTGATCCGGGTACGCGGTTCCGTGCTGGCTCTGCGTCCTCACGAGGCTTCGCGCATCGAAGTTCAGGCTGAAGTATAAAAACAGGTTCAATGAAAGAACACATGCCCAAAGTGGCCTTGCTGGGAAACCCCAATTGCGGCAAGACGACGATTTTCAATGCTCTGACCGGCGCCCGGCAGCACGTTGGCAATTACCCTGGAGTGACGGTGGAGAGTAAGAGTGGCGTGATCCATACGGAGAGGGGGGATGTGCTTGCGGTAGATCTTCCTGGGGTATATCGCCTGGGCGGAGGCGCTCCCGAGGAACGGGTCGTGACGGAAAGTCTTTCAGGAAAAGATATTGATTTGATTGTCAATGTGGTAGACAGTACCAATCTGGATCGCCATCTGTATTTGACGCTTCAACTCTGGCATTTTTCTCTTCCCGTAATCCTTGTGATGAATATGACGGATGAGGCGGAATCCCAGGGCCTTTTGTTTGATGTGGAACTGCTGGAGAAACTGCTGGGAGTGCGCATCGTCCGGACTTCGGGTTCCCGTGGCGAAGGGATTGAGACCTTGAAGCGCATGATTGCTTCCGTCGCCTTCAAACCGGGTGGCTATGAGCATCCTAAACCCATGCCCTACGGGGTGACCGAGGAAGCTGTCATCGAGGAAATGAAGGAGTCTCTCCGAAATGCCGTTTCCGGCAGGGATCCCGAGCCTGAATCCTATTTGGCGGAAAAGCTTTTGGAAGGGGATCAGGAAATAGTCTCACGTTTCGAGCAACGAGGGAATGAGGGCAGGGCCGCCGTTGAAAAGGCTGCTCTTCTCCGCCGTGTGTTGACCGAGAGGGACAATCTCCCGGCTCCGGTCGTTTTTGCCGACAGGCGGTACGGCTATATTTCCGGTCTTGTCCGCGAGGTGTTGTTGGAAAATCGTCGGGAGCGTCTTCTCTGGACGGATCGTCTGGATTCCGTAGCAACTCACCGCTGGTTCGGTATACCGCTGTTTCTGGTGGCCATGTACGTTGTTTTTTACGTGACGTTTACTTTGGGGGATCCTCTTGTGGGATGGACCGAGACCTTTTTCGAGTGGTTGGGGGCGAAGGCGGGTAGCCTCTTATCGGATTCCCCTCAATTACAATCTCTCGTGTGTGACGGAGTGTTGGGTGGTGTTGGAGGGGTTTTGTCCTTTATTCCGACGATTCTGATTTTGTTCTTATTCATCGCCTTGCTGGAAGAGAGCGGTTATATGGCTCGTGCCGCCTTCATCATGGACAGGTTCATGCATAAGATGGGGTTGCATGGCAAGAGTTTCATTCCCATGCTTATCGGTTTCGGCTGTACGGTGCCGGCCATGATGGCAACGCGCAGCATTGAGTCTCGCCGCGACCGCTTGGCGACTATTTTCGTGCTTCCCTTGATGAGTTGCGGAGCGCGGCTTCCTATTTTCGTTCTCTTCATTACGGCTTTGTTTCCGGAAGGTTATCAAGCCGAGATTCTGTGGTGTTTCTATTTGATAGGAATCCTTCTGGCTGTCAGCACGGCACGTGTGTTGAAGTCTACTTTGTTCAAGGGTGGGGATGAATTGTTCATCATGGAGTTGCCTCCATACAGGATGCCGTCGTCATGCAACCTTATGATGGTCATGTGGCAGCGGGCTTTGATGTATTTAAAGAAAGCCGGAGGGATGATTCTTTTCGCATCCGTAATCCTTTGGTTTCTCAACACGCATCCGGGATCTGAAGACGAAACCGTTCGTCAGGAAGATGGGGGCGTCGTCGCATCGGCCCAGGTCTTGGAACATTCCTACTCGGCATCCATCGGACGCTTTTTCGAGCCGTTGACCCAGTATGCCGGGATGGATTGGAAGACCAATTCCGCA
This sequence comes from Akkermansia sp. N21116, assembly GCF_029854705.2. Lineage (NCBI taxonomy): Bacteria > Pseudomonadati > Verrucomicrobiota > Verrucomicrobiia > Verrucomicrobiales > Akkermansiaceae > Akkermansia > Akkermansia sp. N21116. Next base: position 2,950,355 of record NZ_CP139035.1, on the reverse strand, counting down.
TTGATCGGAGCTTTTGCCGCCAAGGAAATTTTCGTGGCCCAGCTCGGTATCCTGTACGCCGTACCGGAGGGAGCTCAAGATGATTCCGGAGAAAAACAGGCGCTTTTGCGCCGGGAGATCAGTACCCATTATTCTCCCCTGCAGGGGATTTGCCTCATGCTTGTCTGTCTGATTGCCATGCCATGCATGGCGACGGTCGCAACGATGAAGAAGGAGTCCGGCTCGTGGTTGTTCACACTCGGGAATGTACTTTTCCTGAACTTTATGGGTCTGTTCCTCGCAATACTGGTATATCAGATCGGTCTGAGACTGTAGGAAAATCGGAGTGGAATGGGAAGAAGAGAGGATGTCTCGTCTCTGGAAACCGCTTTCTTTCAATACTCTTGCAAGTTGTATGAATTATTCATTGACTCGAACACCCTATCTCCTATAGTTAGGAACACTGCACTATTCCTGGTATGAGATTTCCTTCTGTTAAAAAATCAGCCTCTCTCTTCGCGCTTGCTCTTGTAGCGTTCAACTTCGTATCCTGCGGTGGTAGCGGGAGTAACAATACGAGTGCGTGGGATTCGCTTCCTGTCGGTTCCAGACTGGACTTGAATATGAACGAGTCTAGCGATGCCCCACTGTTCCTGACCTGCGTTGTTACCAATAACAATGTCGGGCAGATGACGTTTAAAGGCAAAGATCCCGCCACTAATGTTGCGTTCTCTTTCCAGAGAACCGGCACCAGAGCCATATTTACAACGTCTTTCAGGTATGTAGATGAGTCCTATATTACGTATCCCGGGCCTGTCATTCATGTTTTGTATATGCAGGCGGGTGTTCAGGCTACGTTGGATCTTGGAGACAAGGTGGAGGAATCCGGTAAGCTTCCTACCTATCTTTCCGGTAATTGCGATTATGAGGTAACCCTTGATGGTCACGAAGAAACCGCAACGGAGAAAAAGACATACAAAGGAACCGGTATTTATGGGATCAACTATAATGCCAATAATTAACCTCCGGGGATAGTTGTCTGCGAGAATCCCGCGTAGTACACAGAACTTAGATGAATAAGCGTGACCTTTGAGGAGGTTGCGCTTATTTTTTCAGCGATGGAAGGAAGGATGATCTCGTTGCTCAAGTATTGGATTGGGATTTTGTGTGTCTTGTTTGGGACGTTGGGCGAATTGTCGTATGCCTCCGGCGAACAGACCGGGACTTCCGATGCCGTCCGGAAAGAGTGGTTTTACGTCGGACAGTACCGTACTAAAATAGCTCCGGAACGGGCCCGCGTCTTTATGATGCCGGCACAGGGTGTTGTGACGGATCTGGTGGCGTCGGATAAGCGCATTGCAAAAGGAACAATCATTGCCCGCGTTAACAAGGAGGACTTGGAACTGGATCGCAAGACCATGGAGATGGAAATCCTCAAGGAACGGGTTGCTCGCAAAGACGAAATTCAGAAATTGCGCAAGGAACGTGAAGAAATTGAATTCATCAGTTCTCTGCCCCGCAAGGAACGTCAGTTCTATGACCAGAGCGGGAAGAATGTCAATTCCTCCAAGGAAGTCCTGAAAACCATTGACGAAAAGATTGAACTGGCGCAGCGGCAAATTGAGCTGCTTGATTCTCAAAAACGTGCGGAATTCGCGAAGAAAGAGGAATCCTACGTAGTAAAGATGCCTTATGACGGTCGTCTTCAGTACCAATTTCAGAAAAATGATTCCAGTGACCAGGAAGGAGCATTCCTGGAAACCGGGAAGGAAATTGCTGCCGTCTGCGATGATTCGGCATTTTATCTGACAGTGGTTATTTCCAATCCGGAAATTGCGAATATTCCTTCCGATAAATTGAAATTGAGTCTGGAAGTGAATAATTCCTGTGTGATTGACGGCCATTTTTCCCACAAGAGAGTGGAGAAGAATCAGTCCGGGGGAGGGAACATGGACATGCTTGTGTTCTACTTTAAGGTCGATCCCAAGGATCATGATATCCTCTATTCCATGCTGGGAGCCAATTGTGTGGCCAAACTTTACTTCAAGGTTGATGACGATATCCGCGTGTTCGGGAAGATGGATCTCGCCCGTCTGCCTTTAGCTTCCGCCGCAATTGATTGGCAGGAAATCATCAAGCAGGTGGCTCCCGATTACGAATTGATTTTGATCGGGGAAACTCAACTTTTCGCCCGCAAGAAATGAAACTTGAATGTGATGCCGTAACGTTTGAATACGTCCGCGGGAAAAAAGTTTTCGATCGTTATACGAAGACGTTTTCAGCGGGGATTACCGTCTTGAAGGGATATTCCGGGTGCGGGAAAACAACTCTGTTGAAAATCCTGGCGGGATATTTGAAAATTTCCTCCGGTCACATTGTGACGCCCAATGGCTGTTCGATCAACAGCCTTGCGTTTCGCCGGAAATACGTGAGCTACATGTTCCAGGGGATTAACCTCCTTCCTCTGGCTACGGTGAGCCGTAATTTGAGATTATGTGCCGAAATGGCAATGATGCCGTCTTCAAAGTGGAAAAAGCGTGCGGACGATTTGACGGAAGCCTTGGGATTGAAAGACCTGCGGAACAAAAAAGCGAACAGCCTCTCCGGTGGACAGGCGCAGAGGGCGGCTCTTGCCAGAACCCTCATGAAGGATTCCCCGATTTTGTTATTGGACGAGCCGACATCGGGCTTGGACGACTTTAACACCAACATTATTAAAAACCTGATTGTAAGTGATGCCGCCAACAAGATTTGTATCGTGAGTACACACGATGCCCGGCTTCTGGAGATAGCAGATGAAGTCATTGATTTTAACCAGCCTGTATCTCTTTAAGGATACGTTGTACCGCTGGAAGGAACGCCCTTCCAGTCTGTTGTCGCGTATTCTCGTGGTGTTTTTCCTGTCTGTGTGTGCCTTGTCCGTCTTGGCCACGTATGTGATTTCGACTCAGACTTTGAGAAATGAAGTGCGGAAGAATGGGGGGGACATGGTTATCATGTCCGATTTTGAGACCAAGGCGGATCCGGGGAAAACCAGGTTGATGAAAGAAAGCCTTTCCTCCCTTTGCGATGCCGAGATGGTGATTGTCAGCGAATTGTCCGTCGGTGACATTGAAGGGAAGAAAATCCCTATTGTCGCTTACAGTGACGAATCCTTGTCCGGGCTGAAAGATTTGCCCCTCCAGGAATTCCCCTATCTGGCACTTATGCCTCGAAGCGAAGGCGTGCTTCCGGCTCCGTCCAAATTGACGGTGGAAGATTTTTCCTTTCCCATTGTTGTGAGGGAAATGCCTTCCGGACATGTATTGGCGCATGTGTATAGCCGGGGTGTTATTCTCGTGCCGGAAGGCGTTGTGGATTTGTCCGGCAGCAACGCGATGGTGCATCGCAACTTTTTGGTACGCGTCAAGGAAATGAACTATGTGACGCTCAAGTTGGTTGAGGATACATTGAATAACATCGGCCGTCTCGACGGAACGACAACCCACGCCCGAAGCAGCGCCTCTATTCTGAAGAAGCTGGAATCCCTGCTGGATAACCAGACGGAGTGCCGTGCCGGTTTCTCCCTGGGAATCGCCTTCATTGTAGGGATTCTGCTGACGGCTTTGGCATCGATGGAATTCCGGCAGAACGAGTATGTGTACACATTGATGAAGAGTTTTGGCGTCCAGCCATTCATGCTGGTCATGACCTTTATTGCAGAGAACCTTTTCGTGGTATTGGGGGCTTTTGTCCTGGCCGTCGTGGTGTTTATCCGGGTGCAGGACATGCTCCTCAGGGAATTCTTCAAAGGAGCCAATCCTCTGCTTGGAATCCAGGAACTCCTCCCGGAAATCATCCTTCTTTCCGCCTCTCTCGTTGTCTGTGTCCTGGTCTCATCCGTTCCGATTATGGTATCGGCTTACCGTGAGATTGGCCGCGTTTTGAAATAATCGTATCCGAAATACTAAAAATATGTTGGGCAGTGAGTCCGGAATGGTATAAACTCTTGTCGCTTTTCCTATTTATTTCCGTTTGCCATGAACTGTATGAACGTGTTGAATCTTTTGAACATGCCTTCCGGGTTCTGGCGTATTGTGGCGGCGGGCGGTATGATGCTGGCCGTGACCTCCTGTTCTGTCGAAAAGATGGTACAGAAGCGTGTAGAGGCGCTTTCTGCCGAGGTGGAAAGGCAACCTGACCTGGATCAACTGCCCGTGCGCAAGGTTTCGTGGAACGACGCTGTGGCTTTTGCCCTGAAAAACAATTTGGAAATCAAACAGGGGCAGTTGTCGATCGACGATGCCGAACGGAGAGTGCGCCGCGTGTACATGGATATGATCCCCGGCGTGAACCTGGATGCCCTGATGACGAAAGACATCGGAAACCTGGGGAGCGTGTCCAGCGATGACATCGGTTTCCATACGAACATCCTCTTCAATCTCCCGTCCCTGACACAGATTCCCATTACCTACTATACGGCTAAAGCATCCGTGTTCCGGGCTAATAAATCCATGGAAATGAAGAAGAGGGAACTCATTTCCAAATTGTATAAAAATGTCCGCAGTCTTGAAATTGCCAGAGCCCGGTATGAACTCTCCAAACAGGAATCGGACATTAAGGAACGGAGTGACGGAACGGTTTCCAATGTCGACTATGAGTGGTGTGAAAAATCCCGTACCCTGGCAATGGAACTGATTTCCCTGATGGGCGACACGCATTACCGCTGGCAAATTGATGAAAAAACCGTACCCAAAGTTTCCTGGGACCGTTATAAGGCGGCATCCGGTAAGTTGGATCATCTCGTTCTGGCGATGATGGCCATGGAGTTGGAGGCATCCCGCCTGAATGTTTTGGGGATCAAGATGAGGTATTTCCCCGAGTTGAATGTCAATTTTTACAGCCCTTCTCTTTTTACGAACACCGGTGGTACGTATGGCGGCTTTTTTGCCGACAGCGGGGATATGTATGTGAATATGAACCTTTCCCTGCAGTTGGATACCAAGCTGAGCGTGTGGGATAACCTTCAGTCGGCCAAGGCATCCCATGCCATCCTGGAAAAAGAGGTTTTCATGAGGGCGTTGGAGCGCAAGGACAAAGTGAAGAAGTTGATGAAGAGTCGGGAAGACTTTGAAGCGTGGGCGTCTTATATCAAAAAACGGGCTGCTTTTCTGGACGCTACCCAGCCATTGTCTGTGGAGGAATACAAGAACAACCAGCAGGAGGTCAGCAAAATGTACCGGGATCTCTATTCCAATCGTGAAAAAAATCTGCAAACGGAAGCGGCCTTGATTATGGAATATGGTTTCCTGACCTACTGATGGTTATTTTTGCAGCGATTATGTTTGCATTTCGGAATTTCGGAAAAAATAGTTTCCGGTTCCTGTCGGGAGTTTGTGAGCCTCCCCGGGGCGATGGCCGAGAATTCCATATTCGATGACGGCTTTTCGATGACTCAGAGAAGAATCCGGGTTTAGAAACCAGCGTGTAATGGCCCAGGCCATGGCAAGTTCGCTGCGGATGGTTTCCGACTGAATTCTGAAATGGCGAAATCCCATGTGAATTAATGTGTCGATTTCCTGTTGGGAGAGGCAGAGCGGCCTGCATCCCGGCGGTAACAACGGAGAGCAGCCTCCTGTCCATTTAGAGAACAAATTCTTGCATTTGGAAACCAGATCCATGTTCCATGGTTCGCGCTTCAGCTTGCAGACAGCCTCCCAGAAAGCTTCCCGCCCCGCCATGGGAAAAATGCCGAGATCATTGACCGTGATCTCGAATTTTTTCTTCTCTCGAAGGCGGGAGAGTAATTTTGCATCCAGAGTATCCCTCGGATCTATGGCAACGCGGTTGAATTTAGTGGCCAGCATATTGTAAAAGCCGGCATCGCGTTTTTTTTCCATCAGCAGACGGTTCATTCCAAGACGAATATTGAGGCCGGGGCATTTCTGCCGCAGATGCCGGGCTAGAAGGTCGCTGGCAACATAGACTCCGTGGAGATGGCGGGCATTGGCGGAGAGCAGTAATTCAAACAGGGCGTTCCCATACGAATCTTCCAAATCCCGTTGCTGGAGCCGTGGATTGTCGAAATTCAGGAACACGCCGGCATTTTCTTCCGAGTATAAGTTCAGGATCGATTCGATGCGGTCAAGGGAAGTATTCTTCCCGGGTTCAAACGGCTCCAGCGTCCATAGGCAGGACGGAGTCAGGGTGAAATTCGGTTTTGCGCCTTCGGGGGAGGAGATCGTGTTGATCATTGCCAGACACATTTCCATTAATGAATCCCAGATACCGGTACCCCCGATTGTCCAGGACGCCGGGGGAAGTGACGGATGGAGCAGCTCTGAGAGTGGACGAGGAGTGACGGGTTCCGGGGAACCGGACAGATTGAATTCGAACTTCATGGCATGGAGGGCTGGGGTAAAGTCTCATGGGGAGGCATGGCGCCGAAGGATTCCAGGCATTTCATGACGGCATAGGCCATGGTATCGGGCGTACTTCTGTCGTCATTCAGCATCAGTCTCAGGATATCCAGGATTTGAGCCCCGGAATGACTGAGGCCGCGTCCCTGGATTTTAAACTGGCGGAATCCCATTTCGTAGAGTCGCCTCATCTCCTGGCGTGAGAGCTGGGTCGTACAGTGAGGACCATTGCCCATCAGAACATCCAGATGCGAACAGGCGTTGTTGAGGCGGAGTTCCTCGAAGCTGTCGCCGTATCCCAGGAAATTGAGGGATGTCTTTGACAAAGAATCATAATGCTTGCGCCGGATGGGGCATTGGCGGGTACAATTCTCGTTGACGAGGATTTCAAATTTGCTTTTATCTTCCAGCTTTTCCAGCAGGTCGTAATTGGTATTGTCATCCGGATGTACCATGACTTTGTCGTATTGATCGGCAAGGCGGAGGTAATAATCCAGCTTGCCGCCTCCTCGTTCCATGGTCACTTTCAGGATGGAAGAGACTGTTTTGAGGCCGGGGTATTTCGTCCGAACGTATTCATAAAACAGATCGGAGGACATGATAACGCCATTATTACCGGTCGGGTTGTTGGCTTCTACGATTTGCAGCAAGTCGTTGCCCAGAGGAAGCTTGAGATGATCCTCATGAATATAGGGGTTGGAAAACGTTAAATCGATGGCTACGTTTCTCCGGAACCATGTGTTCAGGCATTGTTCGATTTCCCGGGCCGAACGGATCAAATGAGGGAGGACGCGTCCGCTGTTCCAGAGCAAGAGAGGGGAACCGTGGACGAGTGTAAATAATTGGATTCCAAAGTACTTCAGAAAATAGTCGTGAATATGCGCCAATTCGAGGTCATTGGAAAAGATTCCCGATACGTCCCAGTGGGCATCGGGCCAGGAAGAATTGAGCAGGGATGGAGGAGACGATGGCACGAGTGGTAAAGGAAAACGGTTGATCCCCCTTAGCATATTTGTCTCTGGCAGGCAATCTCAGGAGATGTTTTTTTCAACCTTTCTCCACCGGAATGTGTACAATTTAATATTCGTGAATTTTGAACATGAATCAGATTGATTGATTTTGAAGATATGCTTAAATTAAAAAATTTATTTATTCTGTTTAAGAATTGCTGCTCGATGACTCATTAATTATCTCTGCATTTAACGTTTTTTTATCGTCAATCATGCTTGAAACAAAATTGCCGGATCTTTACATATGAAGATACTCGCATGAAGGACAAGAATTTGGAAAAATTGAATTCTCCGGAGGAAAAATTTCATTTTCTTTCCCGGCGGAATTTTATGAAAGGCCTCGGAATGGGCGGGGTTGTTTTGCTTTCTTCTCCTATGTCTTTTGCCCGATCAGGCGTTTCTGGAGGCAAGATAACGTTCGGAATTATCTCCGATGTGCATGCTGATTTGCAGCCGGACGCGAAACAGAGATTGGAAATTTTCATGGAACGTTGCATGCGGGTGAAACCGGATTTCATCATCCAGTTGGGAGATTTGCACCATGGCCCCGGGATGAAGGATATGCTGGAGATATGGAATCGTTTTCCCGGGGATAGGTTCCATGTTCTCGGCAACCACGATATGGACCATATGAGCAAGGCTGATGTCGTCCGGGAACAGGGTATGTCCGGTCCATACTATTCTTATGACCGGGGTGGGTATCATTTCGTCGTTCTGGATGCAAACCACTGTGTGAAAGACGGAAAGATGTACGACAACAACCATGGCAATTACTATAGTGCCGAGAAACGCGACATGGTCAGTCCGGAGGAGCTGGAATGGTTGCGGGAAGATCTGCGCAAGGCGGTCAAACCGTCCATTCTGTTTTCTCATGAAGCGTTTGACGATGTCTGGCAGGGAGAGACTTCTCCCAGCAAAATGGATGTTCGCCAAGTGATCCGGGAAGCGAATGGCGGAGGTGGGAAGAAAGTGATTGCCTGCTTCTGCGGCCACCATCACGTGGACCACCACATGGTCATTGAAGACGTTCACTACGTCCAGATCAACAGCGCCTCCTATTATTGGGTGGAGGAGGCTCAGGGGTTTTCCAACGGACACATGGCGGAATACAAGGATCCGCTTTTTGCCTTCGTGACTCTGGATCCCGCCAACAGATTTATCTCGATCAAAGGAGAACAAAGCAAGTTCAAACCGCCGGTCCCCAATGGGAAAACGTGTCCGAATGCCGATAAAATCTTCCCCTGTATCAAAAATAGAAGAATCCACTATTAACTACCTAGATCAACATCAACCAATTTATTATATGAAATTACGACTCCCTCTTACACTCCTCTCGGCTGTCCTTTATTGTTATCATTCTGAGGGGCATTCCGCCGAAGAGACTTTTTGGACGTGGCAGGGCGACGCCGACGGTACATTCGCCGAAGCATCGGGATGGCAGGACAAGAACCATTGGAATTATGCGGATGGAGCGGTTCCTGCGGATATAGAAATGGGCCCGAACTGGAGAAGCAGCGGTAATTGGGGATCAACGGTTCGCTTTAATAAAGAAGGATCGCTATCGTTTGAAAATCTGGATTTGGAAGGATGGGATTTTAAAATAGCCGTCCTTAACGGAGCCAAAATCAATCTGAAAGGGACGATTCAGAAATTACAGGGACCGAATACTGGCATTGATATCGGGGAGAATTCCAAATTGGTATGGGACATGAATATGCCCGGGAATGGTGTCGATTCCGTATTTAATATGTCGGTTCTACCCTACGAGGGGCTCGTCTTCAAACAGGGATGGAAGAGATATGGCGGGGCCGCGAATATTTCTCTGGGAACGCTGGGTAGTATCCATTCGGATGCCAGCCAGACCGGAGGAAACATGACCTACACGTTTCATAATACGACACTTCTCCGGTATGGTGAAGAAGGGTTTAAAAACAATGCCGGTCAGTATTCCGTCAATGATGTTTCCATGGATGGAGATTCCAATTATATCGTCTATTCCCGTCGTCTTTGGTCCGTTGCTGATCAAGTATCTCTGGGGGGAACCCTCGGAACGGAAAATTTCTTCAACCTGACGGATGGAGATATTGCCTTGACGGCATCGTCAACTGCCTTGACTGCCTCGGAAAGTTCCTTGAACAAATTCTACCTGTATCGTGGAGCGGATGGCGGGTTTTATGTGGACTATGCGACGATGATCGGCAATGAAGTCTCCGAGATGGTGATGACGTGGATGGGTGGTACCGCTTCCTGGAATTCGACGGGAACCAACTGGGCTGATCATACTGGAGCCGAGGTGAGTTTCTCCGATGGAAAAATTGCCCTGTTTGATGTCGGTCACGAAGGGACGGTTACGATAGAAGGGGTATTGTCCCCGTCTCTGATGAAGGTAACCGGAGGCGAGTATACGTTTGTCTCCGCTGATGCCGACTCGATGATCAATTTGGCCGGAGGCCTGTACATCAGTGGTTCCGACGATATCCCCACACATGTAACGTTTTCGAACGTTAATAAAATTACAGGTTCTGTGAGTGTTACCAACGCGACGCTAACTCTCGGCAATAATGCTGCACTTCTTCTCGGTAATTTGAGCTTGAATCAAGGTACGCTCAATCTGAATGCCGCAGGATTTGGAGATTTTACTCTCAAGGCGGGCATGTCGGGAACTATTCGATTGGGAGATGGAGCTTCGATGGGAGAACTGCTGGTGACAGGAGGTTCCATACATGGGGCGACCGATTCCCAAGGGACAATTTCGGGTATTCATTTCAATGCTGCCAGCGACAATACCGCTATGGAATTGAGTGGAATTTGGGAGCTTACGAACATGGTGAATATGACACGTGGGCAACTGACCATATCCGGAGATGATACCAAGATTGTGATTAACGATAAATTCGATGTTGGAATGAACAGTTCCGGGACCAATACGATTTTGATGACAGGGGGCACTTTGCTTGTCAAGGGAGGGGGCAACTACGATTCAACAGATTTTTCCATGCAATTGTCCGATTGGGGGAAAACGACGACTTTTACTCAGGAAAAAGGGAATATTCTTCTAAAAAAACAGCTGACGGTTGCTCAGAGTGGTACGGGGGCTTTTGTGCAAAAGGGTGGATTCCTGGGGACAGAGGGGATCAATATGGTGCGTAATGCAGCAACATCGTCCACATTGACTCTTGACGGTGGTACAATGATTCTGGGAGGCATCGGAATTCGAATGAGCGGTTCCGGTGATACGGCGATAACGCTTTCCGTCAATTTAAACGGAGGTACACTTGGAGCTTCGGCTGATTGGGATTTGTCCGTTCCTGCCAACATCGGCGGTTCCGTAACATTCGATACGACCGGCTATACGATTGATGACGATACGCTGGCCTATACCAAGGGAAACGAAGGAAAGAAAATCACTATTTCGGGGAATTTGTCCGGAGTCGGTAAAATTGCAACAGAAGGGGCCGGTTCTCTCGTATTAACGGGTACTAACACTCATTCCGGGGGGACTGTTGTCAAGTCCGGCATCCTCTCCATCAGCTCGATGGATGCCTTGGGGACGGGGATCAGTACGATTTCCCGTGGAGCCACATTGAAGGCTGAAGATTCCTTTGCCGATGCCGCCCTGACTTTGGCCGGGGGCAAGGGGATTGGAGTCGGAGCCGGGACGTCCGGCAGCGCCAATTTGACAATGGGTCTCAATATCAATGAAGGTGGTGTTTTTACGGTCGATTGCGGAGCTCTCGTTGGTCTTGCCGGAACCGATACTCCGTTGCTGGCTGTGACAGGGACGTTGACATCGTCCGGCTCTTCGCAGTTTTCTTTGGTGAATTTCGATGGTAGTGGAGTGGCCGATCTTTCCGGGGAATATATCCTGGCGACTGGAACTTTCGGCACCTGGTCAGACGGTGCGTTGGCATCGGCCTATCTGGATGTTGAAATCTCGCCCTATTATTCCTATGCGGTTTCCAAAAGCGATGGAAAGTTAGTGTTGAACGTAACGTCCAAGGAAGGGATTTTGTACTGGAACAAGGCCGATTCCGGCGTTTGGAAGGATGGAGGAGAAGCTATTTGGGTAAATCGAGGGGGAACGGCCTCAACCTACAATCCGGGTAATTCCGTTGTCTTCCGGGATTTGACGGTTGGAGATACGGGAACGACTCTGACGGTGAATCTGGAGGGAAAGCTTTCTCCCGGCTACATTGAATTTTCCAACTCGAAGGATCACTATGTCCTGACTCAGGGAAGTGCGTCAGGGGCTCTGAGCGGAACGTTCGGCATCGTCAAAAAAGGTTCCTCCTCGGTGACTCTTGCTACAGACAATTCCGGAATGTCCGGGACGATTGATCTGAAAGAAGGTTTTCTCGTAGCCGGACATGTCAATGCGTTGGGAACCGGAACATTGAAATTCAACGGGGGATCGCTTGTCCTTGGTGTCGACAATGTTGCCGTTTCAACCATTGAAGGGGTGGACGTAAAGATCGTCGTCGACGGAAACAACAGTTTTTCCTGGGCTTCCGGCAATGCATCCCTGGCTGATAGAAACCTGGTCAAGTCGGGGGACGGTTCCCTGGTCCTCAATGAAACAGCCTACTCCGGCAAGTTGACCAGCACGGGAGACGGCACCATTATCCTGAACACCAATGCTGCAACAACGATTTCCAATACGGTCGTTCTTTCCGGCAATATTGCCAAGACGGGCAGCGGTTCGTTGACGATAGACTCAAGGACATTCAGCAATTCCCAAAATCTGAATTTTGATGTTCGTGAAGGAGAACTTGTGTTGAAGGGAAATGTTTCTTCCGGTTCCTTCAATATCAATCTTAGTGGTCCCGGTGCCACATTGAAACTTGGGGATGCGGGAGAATCGATTGGCAATGTGAATGGCAAACTGACCATGGGTGCCGGATCCAGGCTTATCCTTTGGAATGGCAATTATTGGGGAACGACGTTTGGAATGGGCATTCAACTCAATACCGGAACGGATGGAATCGCCAATATTGACGGAACAGTCAGTGGCGGGACAACGGTTGGCAAAGCCATTTCCGGCCAGGGTAATTTGCAGGTAAACAATATGAGCGGCTGGTCCAACATTCTGACCTTGCCCTTAAACAATACATACGTGGGCAATACCTATATTGGTACTTCGGAAGGAGGGGGGGATGCAACCAACTTGACCTATTCAGGTGCAGTACCGGGAAGCGGCATCCTGACTCCCTGGGGGACGGGTGATGTCACGATCGGCATCGACAGAACTGTGGCCGACTGGGAGACTGCCGATACAAGCCCCACTCCCGTAACTCTGTCCGCAACGACTACCGAGACTACGGTCTACAGAATCAATAACAACGTGACTCTGCGGGCATTTGGCGGCAAGGCCTCCCTCAAGATGATGGGCAATGGAATTGCTACATTGGGAGGAATGATCTCCATCACGACGGACGGTACTAACACGACGGAAATTACGGCCGGCAATGCCCTGAAGATGGAAGGGGGCCTGTCCGGTGGAGGCGTGTTGGACATTACTCTCAAGGCTCCGGCGGAAGGCAGCGCCATGACCAGCCAATTGGAACTTACTGGTGACAATACCGCTTTCACGGGGTCGTTGAACGTGAACAATGCCCATGTAACGCTCGGATCTGCCTCCAGGAATTTCGGGGGATCGCTGACAACGGGAGGAGGCAATCTGTATATCAGTTCCGGCGGGCAAGTGATTTCCGGAGATCTTGCGCTCGGAACCGGGGGGCTGATTGTGGATTCCACGGCATTGGCTTCCGGATTTGCGGCTCTGACTGTCAGCGGCAATTTGACGACTGATCCCGGTACGTTTTCCCTGACGATCGATAACTCCGGTGGGAAGCTCATCCCGGATGTGGATGGCAAGTATGTGATCCTTTCCAATGCGGGGAACAATTTGTCGACGGACAGCATATCCTGGAAGACGCAGCTTGCCCCCGATATTGCGCGTTTCTATTCGTTCCAGAATATCGATGGAAAACTCTATCTCTCCATCATGGGGCTGACGTCCGTCGTCTGGGTGGGCGATGAGATAACGGGCAACGGTACCTGGTCCAACGGTACGACAGGCTGGATGGATGGCAGTATTGAATACGTCAATAACAAGGCTGTCACGTTTACCGATATGGAATCAAGCCACTCGGTGATTACCATTGGCAGTGAAGGCAAACTGGTTGTCAACCCGGCGAGCATCGCCGTTTCATCGGACGGAACGGACTATACCTGGCAGGGCGCCGGAGCCATCGGTGACCACCCTGATCACGTGACGACTCTGCGAAAGAGTGGCAGCTCAACATTGACGATCAATCAGGGTCAGGCCAATACCTTTTCCGGCGGTACGACGCTGGAGGGAGGGGCCATCGTGCTTCAATCTGTGGGAGGCCTGGGAACGGGGGGCGTTGCCCTTCACGATGGAAACCTGGTACTTGACCGGGCGGGAGAAATCCTGACATCCGGCAATAAGCTGGCGTTCCAGGGAGGTACGTTAGTCTATTCGGCGGGATCCGCTCAAGATACATCGTCCTTGATTGACCTTGATATGTCCACGGATGCCGTCCGGGTGCATGTCCTTCAGAACGGGACATCTCCGCATAGCGTATCCTGGTCCGCCGCATGGAATGCGATCGGCAGGGATTTGATACTCAATAACGGTCTTGAAGAAGGACAATCCGCCGGGCAGCTTAATATTGCCGTGACCGGGAGTTTGTCTTCCGGACTTACCATCGGAGCAGGAACGCTCAAGATTTCCGTGGATGGAGCAGGCACTTTATCGGGGGCCGTATCGGGAAGCGGGACGTTGATGCTCGAATCCCGGAATACAGGGAGTAGCAGGAGTACGGTTTTTGCCGGTGATTACAGTGGCTTTTCCGGTAAACTCGTCCTCATCGGACAGGATCCCCTGACGCGGAACAACCGTTATCAATTCAGCAATACAAGCCTGTTTGATCACGTGTCCGGCATCGAAGTCGATGGCTCCAACCTTTATGTGGAAGGTTCTGGTGAAATAGTAATCGGAGCGGATATGCTCATTCAGCCCGGCGGGGTTGCCTTTGACGGTAATAGCGGTCAGAGTTACAAATTGACAGGAAGCCTGAGCGGAACCGGATCCGTATTTTTTGCTGCGGACGGAGGAATCAACCAGTTGGCATTGGCGGGAGACATCAGCCGTTTCAATGGTTCCATTGCCTCCGGAACGGGATGTATGATCCTCTTGGGCGATGGTCATGATGCCGCATTGACGGAAGATGGATTCCTGACCCGGGCCGCGAGTCTGTACGGAGATGGCGCCTTTGTGTTGGACTACTCCAATGATGCCAGCTTGGGATCCATTGTCTCGGGTACTGCTGCCTTGCGCCAGGCCGGGAATGGAGTTCTCACTCTGACAGGAGCCTGTACTTCGTCCGGAACACTCACGGTGGATACCCGTGCTGTGCTTGCCGATGGCGCCTCCTGGGCTGGAGCGATGACCGGAAACGGAGAATTGACCGTATTGAATTCCCAGTCACTGGATCTGTCCCAAATCTCCGGCAGTCTGAACCTTGTCCATGGCGGCAGCGGCGTTCTCTCTATCCATACGGCTTCTCCCGGAGATTATACGGGTCATGTATCTGTGTCCGGAGGAGGAACGCTGGATCTTGGCGATCAGGCCTATAGCAATGCCATTACCATGGTGCATGGTATCCTTGCCAATGCCGGGCACGCAACCAACCTCCATATCGACGCGACCGGGCATGTGGACATGGGAGGCATTGACGGCAGCATGATCAAGAGCCTGACGAGTTCGGCGGGCATCATTTCCAACATCAACGGAAATATCTCCCTCGGATCGGCAACCATTGGTATTGGTGAGGAGAATATGGATAGTATATCCCATTCCGGGACGGCTGCCGTTGAGTTCAACCAGACCGACAGTACGCTGACACTAGACCGGTTGACTCTGGATGTAGTCTCGATTGAGTCTTTCCTCAAGGATCACCGCGATGAGTACAAGGTTCTTGTTACGAACGGTACCCTGGCCGGAGCGGTTGCCGAAGATACGGATAACATTGCCTTTACCCCTTATCTTGCCGATCTGGGATACGACCTTCTCGAGGTGAGCGGCGGCTACGTTTCCATCGACGGCCGCACGGTTGATACTCCCTTTTCCGTCCTTTCCGACGAAGAAAAGACCATCAAAAACCCTATTTCTCTGGAACGGTATCCTTCCTTGTTTGTGAATGGCAAACTCCATATAAGGATCAAACCTGATCAGGAAATTGTCTTCAAAAAACTGCAGAGCGATTCCTGGGCGACGGAGGCATGGATTGATTTGGGGGCCGATTCCTCTATTACCGTCGTATTAAGCAATGACGGGCTTGATACGAGCTATGCAGGCAGTATAACCGGTTCTGGCAGTATCGTCAAAACGGGAGGCAATTCCCTTGCCATTGGAGGCAATGTCTCTGCCAATGGAGGGGCCGTCGATATTCGGGAAGGGAAACTTTCTATAGGCGGTTTATTTTCCACGGATGAATTGACGGTTGCGTCGTCCATGTCCGGCAAACCGGTTTCCCTCTCAATAGGAGGCGCGGCGAGCGTGACGGGGACAACAGAGGTCGGTCGCGATGCTTGGCTTGTTTTGGGCGGTAATCTGGATTCCGGCAGTCTCCGATTGACCGGCAATGGGAAGATTTCCCTCCACCAGGCCGATATCATCCTGCACGATGAAGCCGGCAGCAATGTGATCGGTTCCGGGACATCCATTTCCGGCAGTGGTTCTTTGATCCTTGCCAATGGCAGTTCTCTGACCGTATCGGGCGGTTCGTCTATCGATGCCGGCATTATCTTTGAGCTGGGCCGGAATTGGACTCTTCGTGCCGATTCGGATATTTCAATATCCGGGCTTGACGGTGACAATACCTTGTCAATTTCCAATGAATCCGTCGTGACGCTTGCAGGAGACAAGGATGCCGAATTTACCGGAACCCTGGATGCCGACAGCTTGGGCAGTATCGTCAAGACAGGCGGGAGTCGGCAAATCCTGCGCGTTTCCGCCAAGGGACTGAGCCTTGATACCCGCAATGGAGTGATGGAAATCAATCGAAAGAACGTCACTGAAAGCATGCCGGCATTTGACAGGTTAAGTGTCGGCCCTCTGGATGACGGACATGCGGAACTCCTCCTTCGTACGGATACCAAGGCAACCGGACTTGTCGTCCGGAATCATGGCGTCCTGACTCTGGGTGATGCCGATGCCGACAGGCAATATGCTCCCGTCTCTCTGTTTGTGGATGGCAATGCCGTATTTGAAGAAGGTTCTTCCCTGAGCACGATTGTTCCCAATGAGAAAGGCGGCGTTGCGGCAACGGGTACGATTACTTTGCCGAACAGCATGACTGTCAACCTTGTCAATAACGGATCAGGCAGTATTGCTACAGCGGATGACCTTGTGGTCATGATGGCCGGAGAAGGATTGATCAACGCCGGAGGTGAGGCTCTACTGGCTGGAACAGGTTTTTCCGATTGGAAGGTAACGTTGGAAAAGAGCATTTCCCTTTTCTACTCGTCCGCCAATATCCATGTCGGAGCCGACGGCAAGTCCCTGATGGCAACTCCGGTATTCAACAAGGTCAATACTCTGGAGCAATATGCCAAGAGCGACACGGCCCTGGCCGGAGCCAACATGCTTTGGTTCGCGGGCATTCAGGCGGGAGGCTCCAATCTGGACAATCTGCTCTCCTCCATTATGGATGATATTAAAGCCGGCAATGGCACCTCGGCCAGCCGCTCCATGGCTGCTTCTGCAGGCAGTACTGTTACGTCCATGAACGCGGCGCAGATGGCGGACTTCCGATACCAGCAGATGCTTATCCGCAACAGGATGACGACCATGGGACTGAATCCGGATTACAATTACGAGGGGGAACTCCCCCTATTCAATGCATGGATCCAAGGCAACGGCTCTTATAACACGCTTAATGGTGATGGGGATTTTGCCGGGTACCAGCTCAATACCTGGGGAGGAACGGCTGGCGTGGATGTCAGCGTCTCCGGAGAGCTGACGTTTGGAGCAGCCTTTACGGCATCCTATGGAGACCTGGATTCCACGGGAGCGGACTCCCTTACCGGAAATCTGGATAGTTTCTATGTCAACCTGTTCGCCCGCTATCAGCACAAGAACTGGGGACACAACTTCATGGCTACCTGCGGTCAAAATGATATCTCGGTTACCCGAAGCGTCCGTTTCGGAGCAGATTCCTACGAAGGGTCTGGCGATACGAACGGCAGCAGCTGGGGGGCCATGTACGAGGTGACATACGACATCGCTTTAGATGAGAATCACTCATCCCTCCTTCAGCCCCTGGTCAATGTGAGTGTCGCACACGCCGGCATTGATGCCTACGAGGAATCCGGTGCCGGTAACGCCGGATTGAAAGTAGGGGACATGAAATGGACTACGGCAACTATTGCCGTCGGTTCCCGCCTATTGGGGTTGATTGGCAGCAACGTGTTCGGCCGTGAAACGTTGGGTGAACTCCGTGTGCAGGTGGCCCAGGACATAGGTGACGACCGTGGAGAATCCGATGTCTCCTTCCTGGGTAATCCGGGATATGGACGTACCGTGAAGGGGGCCGACATCGGAAAGACCGGCTTACAGGTCGGGGCCGGACTCAGCTTGCCGACAGGCACTAATGGAACGATTTTTGTGGAAGCCAATGCGGATATCCGCAGCGGGGCCACTTCCGCGAACGGCAGCTTAGGCTACCGGTATAACTTCTGATAAGAAGAAGCAAAAGAGAAGTCGCAAGAAAGGGGGCCGTCTTTCCGGGTGGAAGGACGGCCCCTGATATTGAGGATGGTGGCGGGTTAGTTGTCGAAGATGAAGACCCCGGAAGAATCCGTGCCGCTGGCTCCTTTGACCTCGGCTTTGATGGTGTACGAATCGAGGTTGGTTCTCAGTTTTTCAACAGGCAGGGTGTAAGTATTCCGCTTGTTTTCGATCCCGGTCCATCCCGGATGTTCGTCTACGGCAACGATCTTGCTGCCTTCGTACAGGGTAACTTTGCTGATTTCGAGAGCGCTGTTACCGCTTTTCCACAGGAATGTCGCTTTGTAAGTTCCCGGAGCGGTGATGATGTCCGAGACATCGAATGTCAGAGTCGTGGCTCCGTCTTTCAATGTCCATTTGGGCGCATTGTGGAGTTTGGAGTAGCTTTTGGCAAGTCGACGGGCGGGTTTTTCGAATTTGTCGAAAACCTGTTGAGCTATTTGAGCCAGATTTCCTTTCGGTTTGGAGGAGTAGGATGCGGGCTGTTTTTCCCATCCGAGCTCGAATTCGTGGTCGCGGGTTCTGAAATCGCCGTCCACGGCCTTTTTGTCCAGTTTGCCTTCCAACCCCTGGCGATAGGAATCGAAGAAGAGTTGCCACCGTTTTCCGTAGAAATCCTTCATCAAGCCTGCCAGCTGGCGATGGGAATAGTCGTTGAGCCCGTCGATGTGACCGCTCCAGGTTGTGACGAGGCGTTTGCATGCCATAGCCATATTGTTTTTTTCTTCCGGTGTCCGGCCTTTGGCGATGGCTCGTTCGTACATTTGCCCGAATCGCCACTGCGGGTAAGTACCGAGGAGTTGATCCGTGTTGTTGATCAAATCCAGGAAGAGAGAAGCTTTGGCTTCAAATTCTTTTTTGTCGCCGGAGTCATAAGCCTGCATGGCTTCTGCCAGCAGAGGTCTTGCCATATCGGAAATCATTTGGCGGAGAATATCGACGAGATCGTAGCGGAAGGTTTCCTGGCGCAGGAGTTCGGGATTTTCTCTGGCCGCCTGCAGATAGGCGGCCGCGGCGTTGATAACGTCTTCCGTATTGTAATAGATCTGTCCCGAAGACCATGTCGAAGCTTTTTGAACATTGCGGCCGGGGCGGGCGCAAAGGATTGATTCCGTACAACCTTCCTGCATGCGCTGGGGGGAATAGACGGAACGTTCCAGAAGTTGCAGCCCTTTCAGGACAGGCTCCGGAGCGCTGCCGTAACGGTTTTGGGCATAGGTCTTCATCCATGAGGAAATTTCATCGGCTGTCTGCACTTGTTCTTTGGGGGACCACAAGCGTTGGAAGAAGAACTCGTAGTACATCGGGTTGGTTTCGACGCCTTCCGAGATTAGGCCGAGCCCTTGCAGGTTATCCTTGTTGGCAAACTGCTGCATGGCGCCGAGAGATGCGATTTTTTTCAGGCTGCCGTAAAGTCCGTGATTGCCACCGAAGTTGAGAAGTTCCGTCCATATCCACGGTGCATTCTTGTAGGCATTGGTGGAACCTTCCCGGAAAGGGGAGCTCATATCGCGGTCCAGCGCAAGAACGAGGACGTATTTTTGATTCAGGCCATCCATCAGTTCCTTGCGGGGATTGCCACCCCATGCCTGGAGGAGCCAGATACTTTGCGGGCAGGAGGCATGCATGCTTTTCTGGACGGCTGTCGCGGCATTTTGAATGTCAACTCCACCGGAATTGCCTCCTTCGTGGAAGAGGTCTCCACCCAGGGCTTTGGGGGAGATACCGTACACTTTTTGCAGGTTTTTGTACCAGATGGAGGCAACTTTGGCGAATGCCGGGCAAGTGGGGTCGAGAACGATGGGACGCGTCTGTCCGCACCATTCTCCCTGGGGAATATAATGAGCGTCTTTCCCATGGAGGTACTGCTCCAGGTCGTGGGGGACGAGTCCGACAAAGCCTTGCAATACGGGCGTCATTCCATAGGATTCCATGGCGGAGACGATAGCTTTGCCGAGCTGGGCCTCACGATCAATGACATCCTGGCTGATGGGGCCGCTCATGCCTTCCAGATTGCCCATATTCCACCAGGCGGCTGCGGACGGATTCGGGATGAAAGCTCTGATTTTATCCTCAGGATAGCCTAGATCGCGCAGAGTGAGCTGCCAAACTTTTTCCAGTCCGGCCTGGACGAGAGCTATATTGACGCCGTTGAGAGCCATTCGGTCGATTTCCGCCTGCCATTCCTTCGGCCCCCAGAAGCCCATGGTGTAGGAGAGCGTGCAGTAATTGTAAGCGTAGCGCCATTTCCACGGGCTTTTGACCTCGATGGGGGTTTGTGGCATAATGGCCTTGTTCGGGATGTCCATCCTGTTGCCGTTCCACGACCAGTGGACTCCGAGGACATGACGGAGGTAGTAGCCGTATCCGGCAGTCAGTTCGTTGACATTGCCGGCGGTGATGGAAACGAATCCTCCGGTGGATGGAGTGATTCTGAATCCATTCATGGAAGGATCGATTTGTAACTTGAATTGCTTGACCAATTGCGGTGTTGTGCGGGCAATGAGTGCAGAGACGGAGGCGGGAACGGCGGCTGCGGAAGCTATGACCGGAGTGACTGCGGAAGCCGCAAGAAAACATGAAGTAAGCAGGGAATAAGACATAAAAGAGCTTTCGCTGGGATAATCTGCCCTATATATGGGCAAAAGTTGCTCTGTCTGCAATGTCAATCTGGAAGGATGGCGGTCATACTGCCGTGAATGGGGTTGTGTTGTTTCTTCCGAATCTGTAGAACTGGGGGAAGGAAGGGATTCTGGAGTCCTGAGAGCTGATGAGATGATGTTGTCCCCAAACCACCGCAAGAAACCGGGTCGACGGAGGAAACTCCGGGCGGACTTGTCTACGATTGTCTTTCTGATTCTTGCCTTGATTGTTCTTCCGTTCTACCTGGAAGACAGCAGTTCCGGCTGGACGGAAGAGACTCCGCCTGTTTCAGGTGTGCTCCGGGAGGATTCTCCCAAAACAACTCCGGTGCGAAGGAACGGATCCGGGCATTCATCGCGAAAGGCGGTGGCGGGAAAAAACAGCCCCGTCCGCTTCCTTCACATGAATGTTCAGAATTACTTTGTAGCCGGGGAACCGGTAAGAAGCCGGTATAAGATTTCCGAGAAACCGGATGTTGCCCGGGATGCCGTTGCATCCGTGATTGCTTCTGCGGAACCGGATATTGTGGGATTGTGCGAAATCGGCGGAAGTCATGCTTTGGAGGATTTGAAAAAACGCCTGGAGGCCCGGGGCAGGGAATACCCGTATGCTGTTGTTCTGGAACGTCCCGGCGAACCGCGCGGCCTGGGGGTGTTGTCTGTCTATCCCATCACGAAGAATGATTCCCGGCGTGACGTGCCGTTGCCTGGCGGCGGCGGTACGGGAGGCATGATGCTCCGCGGAATTCTGGATGTGGTGGTTCGAGTGGATGATGGGCGGGAATTCCGGATTTTGGAAGTACATCTCAAATCAAAATTTAATGAAGACGACAGGGCTTTGGCGTTACGCCGGAGAGAGGCGATGGCTTTGCGCCTGTATCTTGACTCGATCATGAAGGGTGATTCGGATGAACCGGTTGTCGTTGCCGGGGATTTCAACGACGGCACGGCGGAAGCAGCTGTTTATCTGGTCCGCGGGTCTCAAAACAGTCCGTCCGGCATGCAGCTTTTGAAACCCGTCGATTCCCGAGGGACGTCATGGACGATATTCCATGACGAAGGTGATAGTTACCATGCCTATGATCATATCCTGATCAACAAGGTCCAGAAGAAACGAATGGGGCGTTCCGGTTCCCTGGGGATTGTCGATATCCCGGAATCTGCGGAGGCAAGCGACCATCGCGCCATCTGGGTCGATTTGCGTTGAAAGCATATCATTGTCCGAGGATTGGGATCAGAAAAAACCGGACTGCCTCCCATGATGAGGTGCAGCCCGGTTCGCCGGTAGTAGTGTTGGCGCTGTTGAGAGAAAATTGATCAGTCTCCGAAGAAGTCGTCGTCGGCCTTTTTGGGTGGGGTAGCTCCGGATTTTCCTGGATCGTCCTGCTTGGTCTCCTGGCCAGTGATTTCGACCGGGGGCTTGGGCTGCTGGGCGGGAGCCGGAGCCTCCGAAACTTCATCGGTGATTTCCACCACCTTCGGAGCAGATGGCTTGCCCGCATTTTTGGAGGTTTCGGACGAAGGTGCATTTCTGGGTGGAAGAGGACCGTCGTAAACGAAATCGGAATCGTCATGCTTCGGTATCTGCCGGGGGACAGGTGGCGTTGAAGGCACTGAAGCAGAGGAAGAATTGCCGGAGGTCATGGCTAAAGAATCGGTTTCTCCATCTGTATTTTCTCCGGAAAGGATAGCAGTCAGTTCTTGGATTTTATTATTCTGTTCCCGTGTATCTTTGATTGCCCGGATCATGGAAAGCATATTGGAGCTGGCTGTTGCTTCGTCGCCTATTTTGTAACAATCCACTTCGCAGTTCCATCTCAGTGAATTGATAGCTTTCATGGATGCTTCGGCGATGTCGTTTTTGGCCGGAGTACCTCCCTGGGTATGCTTGGAACCGGTTGTTTTCTTCCTTTTGTCATCTCCAATCCCCAGGAAGGTTGCTGCTTCTTCCTCTTTGGTGTTGGAGAAGGCCAGTTCGAGTGAGATCCTCTTGTTCCATGCACTTCTCAATCCCGAGATGTTGGCGGCATTACGGTATTGCGGAAAAATGATCTGTTCAAAGACTGCATTGACGTCGAAAATGGACGTGGGCCATCTGGCTGCCTGGATACCGTTGACCTTTAAAACACGTCCAACGGGACCGCTCAGGATACTGCCCTGCATGTCTCCCCGGAATTTCTTCAAATCCTTATAGTCTGCAGCAATTGTATTGAGCATGCTCAATGCCTGGCTGGAATATTGGGAGAAGTCGGGGTTCTCGGATTTGTTTTTAGCTGCCTGAAGGGTGAGAACGGCCCATTGGCACTGGTATTTCAGAATGCGCTTGAAAGCGGAACTGGTAAGCCGGTCTTTGTTTTTGTCCTTCCATTCTCTCCAGTCTTTGTCTTTCCTCTCTTTGTCCTCGAAGTTGATTTTCTTGTAGGATTTTTCGTAGAGGTCGGATGCTGCGTTTTCATCTATGGCGGCAGCGGCGAGTACTTTCAACGCCTCTCGGACATTTTTGTCTTCGGCGGATTCATTCCCCTGGAGAATATTTTCCAGAGTATCAAGGAGTTTTTGCTTATCCTCTTCCGACAGGCCTTCGGCATGGACGAACCCGGAAGTGAGGAGGCAAAGCGCAAGAAGGCATGGGCCGAATTTCATAGTGTAAGATATTAGAGATATGCTCCTGTGGAAGCAAGGGGGAAATGCGGGAAGAGTGGATTATTTTCACTTCTTCCGGGGAAACGTTCGAGAGAGAACCTTAATCTCCGTTCAGCAATCTGCCCAGTGGGCAATGAGAGCATCAAGAGCCCGATCAAGCATATCTCCTACCTGCCTGTAGGCCGCCGCCCCCCTTCCGATGGGATCGGGGATGTCTTTGTTGTCCGCCCAGGCGGTGACAAGGTGCATTTTATGGATATATTCGGGGAAATGGTGTCCCAGGATGACGAGATGTTCCCGGGTAAGGCAAAGGATGTCTGTGGACTCACGAAGCATGGATTCCGTTATTTTACGGCTGGAAGGGATGGTGAGCCATGGGGCGCGTTCGAGGAGAATCTGTCGTGTTTCCCGGCTGACTGGAGCCCCGTCGCAAGCGGCTAATCCGGCCGAAGCGGCGGTCCATTCGGGATACTTTGCGGTTTTTATGCGGAATAGTCCTTCTGCCATGGGACTTCTGCATGTGTTGCCCGTACAGACGAAGAGAACTTTGTGGAAGGAGGGATGTGACATGGAGAGAAGATGTCTGGAAGTGGTGGAAGTCAGCGTTTTGTCTTGTTGCCCTGATCCTCTTTTTCTTCTTGGGAACGATGGGGAATGGGGATTTCTTCCGGTTCGTGGAACTCCGGTTCCTCCATGGGCATTTCCGGAGCGTTCTCTTCCTGTTCATCCGGCTCGGCATTTTCCGAAGGCGAAACCGCGCCTGCTGGATGCGGGACGATAGCCGGTTTCACGAAGAAAGAGCAGGCGGCGACGAACAGGCAGGCGATGGTAGCAGGAATGAAGGGAAACCATTCATAATCGTGCAGGAACAAAATGATGGCTGCCAAAATCGGAATGGCAATGGAAATCCCGAGAAGGGTTTTCCTGATGGGACCGGAAAAATGCAGGGCGAAAATGGCGATAATGAGAATATCAATCAGCAGGATCCATTGTGTTAATTGACTGGATTGTGGGAAGAGCAGCGGTGGCTGTTCCGTGATGCCGGAGAGGAGATTACGAATGGTCTGGGCGGAAAGGAGGGCTTCTTTCGAGGGGCCGGTTGCAATGGTTGACGGTTCTTCCACGAGGGTACAGGCCGCTTTCTTGAGGAGTTTGGAGACTGCTGTTTTCTCCATGGTGAGGGAATTCCGGGGGAGTCCGTCAATGGTGATGATATCGGCCAGGCTGATCGGAATGCCATTGGTATCCGGTCTGAGGCGGATGCGGCCTGCCGTGTCGATAGGAATGTTCTTTTTGTCGCCTAAACGAAGTTGCCCTCCCAGGTGGACATGGATGTCTTCCAGCTTCAGGTTCAAGACATCCAGGGCCGCCATTAGAGGCAGAGTGGGGAGAACGGCTTCTCCCCAGCGGACAAACAACGGGGATGACTTGCCTCCTGCCCCCATTTCTCGGAACAGGGCATCGTTTTCAATGACCGAGGGTACGCTCCATTTCTGGATCGGAAGCTGAGGAGTTTCTCCGACGAGTTTGTTGGCCGGTGGTAGCTGACTGGTGGATCCGGCTATTTGTCCGGGCTTGATAATGAGTGATTTCCAATTCTCGGGCAGAGCTTCTTCCCGGGCGGACAGGGTAAGTGCCCGACCGACTGCCAGGGTCTTGTACGACGCCAGCTCATGCATGACGGCGTCTTTGACAAAGACGTCCGGGTTTTGTTCCCAGTAAAGAGGACTCATTAGCGCAAGTTTGCCGACTCCCTGGCAATGAAGCTGGTAAAAGAGCACTGCCATGTCCATGGGGGCGGGGGGGTAACTCGCAAAGGTGTCGGCGACGGCATCCTTGTAGAGGGTGACGACAGGGACTTCAGGCGGGGTGTCGTAGTCGAACGGGGTTGCCTTGTAATTACCCTGCTTATCGAGGCCATCCATGCGCAGATTGATGTAATCTCCTCCATACATCCATTGGATGGGAGCCTGGTACATCCATGCATGCATGGAATCCGAGAAGTACCCGGCCAGGAGGCTGATGCCGATGGCTACGTGGAAGATAGCCAGATAAATAAATGAACGGAAACTTAGCATGAAGGCAGATGGTCGTATGCTGAGTGAATGGCCGGGACAAGCAGGTGCTCCAGCGGCGAAGATTGGGAGAGTTCCCTGAGAATGTCAAGAGCTGGCTTTAACTGGGCCGCATACCATGGGTGTCCGGCGAGACCGTAACGGGCGAAGGCTGCCGTGGCTTGCATGATTCTTTGCAAGGCGCACAGTTGGAGAAGAGTTCGGTTGACTGAGGCGCCCGTGATGCGTTCCCAGTGCGAGAGAAGGATATCCCTCTCGTTTGCGGAAAGTCCGGCGTAGGGATCGTAAATGAGGGAAGCAAGGTCGTATTCCGCCAAGCCATACCGCATTCCTTGAAAGTCGATGAGCCAGGCCTTGCCATGGATGATGTGAATATTCTGCGACTGGAAATCGCGATGGATCAAACAGCGGGGGAGGGAGGCCAGGTCTTCGGCTAATTGACGTCTGGCCGGGTTCTCGAGAAAGAAAGAGGGATTTTGTCCGCACATGGAGGCGATGACATGTTCGGCAAAGTATTCCTGTTCCCAAAGGTAGAGAGATGCATCGAAGGGCTGCTGGAGGGTAGGGACTGCGGCTGCATCCAGACTGTGCAGGAGATGAACCTGTTCCATGGCTGAACCATAAGCGGCCGATTTTGTTGCCCAATGGGCGGATTTGAGTCCCAGTAGGTTTTGATCGCCCAGATCTTCCGCCAAGGCGGCTCCGGAACCCGTGGGTTGTTCTGTAGCGGTCAGCAGGGCCGGTACTCTCAGACCATGCGATTTCAAGAAACGGGCTGCTGTGATGAACGCTGCGTTGTCGGGGCGAACTCCCGTCCAGTGAATGCCGATGCAGGGTGTCTGACCTTCCGGTGGGACGATGCGGACAATTGTCCTCCCGGAAGCTCCCTGGGTAATGGGGTACAAAGCCAGGCATTCCGGTGAATTCCTGTAATATGCTCCGGCCATTTCTGCAAGGATTTTTTCCGGTGCGATGGTGTCGGATGGAAGGACGGAAATCATGGATTGATGCCGGAAGTGGAAACGGCGCAGGAAGATAGGGAGAACTCAGAAAAGCTGGGTGATGATGATTTCCCCATCAAGGTCAAACCAGCCGGAACCTTTCGTGTCGATGACGAGTGTGATGTTCGAGGGAACGTTATGATCTGCCAGCGTCAACATGAAGTCTCTCCGGTTCTTGTCCTTTTGTTCGGAGGTGATTTCGGCCAGAACGCGATTGCCGGACATGAACCGGGCGTTACGGAAATCAGCCCCTCCCCGCTTGACTTTGCATTCGATGCGGTATGTTCCGGCGACTTTGACTTTGTCGCGGACATTGAGTACAAGAGGAGAGAACTCCGGTCGCAACAATTTGCCATTTAGTCGGTTGTTCTTCATGATGACGGGTTTGGCAAAATAGTTGTAGTATGCCATGGCTCCGCGTCCCATATCCGTTTTGGGATCGACCTTGACGATATTCTGGAGGGAGGAGAGCATGGCTTGTTTATTGTTATTGTCTCCTCGGGCGAGGACGAAGTAGCCGGCCATGATTTTTTGGCGCTCTTCCGGGGTAAGTCCGGGAATGGATAAACGTTGTTCGATGAGCTTTTTGGCTTCTTCCGGCTTTTTCTCATCAAAGACGAGGTGGCAGACTTTTTCGATAAAACCGAGGAAACTGCTTTCATGCTTGAAGCGGAATCCCTTGGTATCGTCTTTGTCCAGATTGCGGATTTTATCCAGTATATCGCGGCGCGTTTTGGCGACGGAGCGCGGGAAAAGGCTCAATCCTTTGTCGTATAAAGCGAGGGCTTCATCGGGAGATTTGCTTTCTTCCGCCTTCTTGAACAATTCTTCTGCCTCCTTACCATTTTTAATGGCTTTCGGAATATTGGAGAGAACGTTTTGCAGGTTTTTCAGGTTAACTCCATCCGATGAGAAGAGAAGCTGTTTATCCGGTGTGTATACCTGGATGGATGGAATGTTCCAGACATTGACGGGAGGCCTGCTCTTTTTGTCGGCTTCCTGTTCTTCCGGAGTCATGGTGCCTTTGTCGTCGTAAACGGCCCAAACGGCATCGGTCGTTGTGGTTTTAGACTTTTTTTCTACTTCTTCGACGACTTTCGGAGCCAGTTTGGACCAATCGGAACCGTTCCAGACGACAACGATGTTTTTATTTTCCTTCTTGCCTGTTTCGAGTGCGTCGGGGAAAGATGCAAGTTCCGCCTGGCAGAGAAGTGCTGTAGTTGCCAATAGGGTCAGGAATCCTTGGAAGATGTGCATATGCGGAAGGTGGTTTGTGTGAAATGATGAAAAGGAACGCCCGGCTATTTGGCGAAGATGAGGAAGTGCTTCAGATGCAGGAAGTTGGGTTCAGTGTCGTTGATGGCCTCAAACCGTATCCATTTGGCCTTGCGACCTTCTGCTGGAGCTTCGAGCCGCCATTCGGACTGCATGTTGTCCGTTTCTCCCATTGGGAACCATGTGGCTCCGTCCACGGATGTTGATACTTTTGCCTTCTTGATGCGGTCCTGCGAACCATCCGCCTTGCTGACAATGACGCCTGAGAGATTAACTGTGTTCGGAAGTTCGGCGATGACGTAAGGCTGGCTTTCCTTGTCGGTATGATTGAAGCCGCCGCATGGTTTCAACATGTCCATGTGCTCCCAAGGTCTGTCCCAGCCGCTGGTGGATGACACGCGAATCATGCCGGACGGCGGTACGAGTTTGCCTGGCAGCGGCTCGGATTTGTATGTCCTCTCTTCAGCCTTGGGTGGAGTAAGCATGAGAGCTGCCTTGGTCAAGGCTTGGAAAGCGGGAATGGAATGAGCCTGTTCAGCCGCAAAAATCGCTTTACCGTAGGCTTCCTTGAGAGATTTGGTACTCTTTTCGTCCTGAGCGGACTTGGATTGGGCGGCAGAAGCCGCAGCAACCGTGAACGCCTTGTTGAAAAGGACATCCTGCTGACCGTTGACAAATGTTTTGACCGCCCATTCCAGAACCTGTCCGAAGTTGGTGGTGTCCTTGGCATTGAGGTGGCGTGAGAAGACTGCTTCCAGGAATTGTTCCCTCCCTTGGTCTGAGTCGATGTTGGCGAGCTGGGAATCGAGGATGGAGTCGATTTTGACCGCCCACGAGGTACGGGTTCCGGCCAGGATGTCGTGGACTCCCCGGTACCATTTCAAGCGGTCTTGTTCCGGGATGGCAGCGATGAATTGCTCTTCGGCGGGCCGCAGAGCTTCCAGAGCAGCATAGCCGTTGCCTTCGTAGTAGGGCAAGGCCTCTTCTGCGTATTCAAGCCAGTCCTGGGGTGTCATTCCTCCTTTTTCGATGAGCTGTTTCTGCTGGAGTTGGCGGAAGACCGGCTGAACGGGAGAGTAGGAAATGGCTTTGTCAATGGCTTCCAAGGCTTTGTCCTTGTCTCCGGCTTGCTGCAGGGCGGAGGCCTGGCGGGCATACCGGTAGGCGTGGTCGATTGTTTTGTCGTCGCCGAATACCGTTTCCATCAGCATATACGAAGTAGGAGCCTGGGAACCGAAAATGTGGTTGTGCATCCCTCCGTCCGGACCGCCGAAACCGCCTTGCCAGTCGTTGCGTTTGGCCCGCACGGCGTAGGCGCAGTGGCCGGGCTGTCCGACCGTGTAGGTTGGCATGCCGTGTGCGGCGGCACAGAGACTGCCGAAAGTGGAAAGACCTCCGCAGACACCTCCGTGAAGTTTGGTATTTTCCGCCTGACCGTACATGTCGCGCCATGGAGCGTAGAAGAGGGGGCCTTGAATCGTGTCGCCGAAGGTATTGGTTCCCGTGTAGTCGGCAAACCAGCAGGCGTCTGTATAACGTCTCCAGGGGATATTGACGTTTTGCATGGCCCATTCGTACGATTCGTCGTCCCAAGGATGTCCGGCGACGAAGCGAATTTCCCACGGGCGGAGCTTCAGAAAGTCGGGGTGGAGACGTCCCTGCTTGTGATAAGTCTTAAAGAATTTGTAGCGGTTAAGCGGGTTGCAGACGTCATCATTCCGTTCCATGTTCTCAGCTGTAGGACCGGCGCTCCAGATGTTGGCAATGCCGGTAGCCAGAGGAAGATATGTACGGAAGTCGGGGGATTTGCCGTCAAACTTCCAGATTTCTTCCAGAACCTCAAGTCCTTTGGTCGTTTTTTCAGGGATTAATCCGGCGCCGAGGTAGAGTTCCAGCCATTCCGGATCATTGAGGAATTCTTTCATGAATGCCTGGGCTTGAGGGGAAGAACGATGGTATTTGATCAGTTCCGAAGGTGTGGTGGCATTGATCAGTTCAGCAACGGACAGGAGATGGCTGTACCGGGGATCGGCCATGGGATCGTCGCTTTTGTCGCTCATGGCTTTGATGCCGTCCAGAACCGCTTTTTGAAGGCCGGCATAGTCGCCTGACGCGATTTTGGAAAGAAATGCAGAAGGAAGGCGCGATTTGCGGATGTCGAGAGCCGGAACGGGAGGAATCGGCTTTTTAACATGTTCTATCTGGGGGACGGAGGCAGCCTTGATCTCTTGTTGTTCCGTGGCATTGTCTTGAGACGGAGCAGGGGAGACAGCTTGTGTATTTTTGGCAACGGAGGGGCCCGAAGGAACCTTGCTGACGGTATCTGCCGGTCGAGGTGTGGCCTTGACGATCTCGCCGGTGGGTGGAGCCGTGGATGTTCCGGATGTTTTGCCCGCTACTTCTTTGCTCTGCAGCATGCGGTCAAGAAGGGGAATCATGCCATTGTCGTAGGCATACCAACCGCCGCCGATCAGGGCGGCCAGAAGGATGAGTCCGGCGAGGGCTCGGGCACCGGAACCTTTTTTCTTGCTCTTCTGTCGGGAGGATGGATGCGCGGGTCTGGGAGATTTCGTTGCGGAGGAGGCTGGTTTTTTAGGAGCGGCAGAAACCCGCTGAGCGTGTTCAGGGTGCTCTATGTCCATCCCCCATGCTTCGGCGGACTGGTACCTTGTGGATAAGTCCGGAGCCATGGCCTTGTCGATTGTTGCCAGGAATGCGCGGGAGTATTCCCGTGTGAGGTCTTCCATGGAAGCCAGAGGAACGAGTGTGTCGTTGAACAGGCGGGTATCTCCTCTCTGCGGCATGGTACCGGTGAGCAGATAGTAAATAGAAGCACCAAGGCTGTACAAATCCGTCCAGGGACCGAGTTTGTTAGTAAGTCCCAGCATGAGTTCTGGTGCGACGAAGTCTTCAGTAGCCTGGGCTGCGGTCGTTTGCGGCATGTCCATGCTCCGCATGCAACCGAAGTCGATCAGGACAGGGACACCGCTGTCGGTGATCAGGATATTGACCGGCTTGATGTCACGGTGGAGTATGTTTTGGGAATGAAGGCAGGTCAGAGCATCCAGGATGCCCTTGAGGAGGATCCGGCATTGTTTTTCCGGAATCCTTTTGCCGTGTTCCTTGAAGCCGTATCTCTGCAGATTATTGGCACCGAGGTAGGGCATGGTGAAGTATGCTGTGCCGTTAGCTTCGAAGACATTGAGTATTTCGACAATATTCGGATGATGGATGGAGGCGAGCTTGCGGGCTTCTTCCAGAAAGTTTTTTTGCGTTTTGAGGAAGTTGTCTTTCGTATTGTCGGACAGGGGATGAATGGTACCGCTGACGGTATCGCGGACAGCGAATGCGCGGGGAAAATTTTCTTTGATAACGACTTGGCGTTCCGTTGACGTGTCTGTTGCCAGGTAGGTAACTCCGAACCCTCCTGCTCCAAGGATCCTTTCGATCCTGTAGGAAAGCAACATGGCTCCGGGGTTTAGATGGATGCTTGTGGAGGAAGTATCGTTGGTCATGGTTTTACCTGCTTGGAATGAGACGTGCCCAGTATCATTCATGAATCCTTCTTGTCCGCAAGCATAAACTTGAGAACAGGAGGGGATGGGCAACCGGATGCTCCTGTTTCGAATGGCGGAAGAGAAAATATTTATTGTCCGAGAAATCCGGACAGTTGTTCCTTTAACGTGTTGCGTGCCCGGAAAAGAAGGCTTTTAGTAGCGGAGACGCTGATGCCGAGAACCTGGGAGATTTCCTCATAAGAAAGATTTTCATAGCGGCGCAGCTGGATGGCGAGGGAGGCTTGTTCCGGGAGGCTGGCGATGGCATCTTCCACAGCTTGCGTGAGCTCTTTGTGTTCCAGGGAGGAATCCGGAGACGGAGCGGTGTCGATTGAGAGAATTTGGCCGTGTTCTTCCTCAATAGCATCGGCGGAAAGGACGGGTTTTCGCTTTTGGCGACGCAGTTCATTAAAAACGAGATTGCGGACGATCGTGTACATCCAAGTCGTGAATTTGGAAGAGGGCTCGTATGTGGCGGCTCCCTTCCAAATGCGGATGAAAACCTGCTGGGCGATGTCTTCCACGTCTCCTCCATGGCGCAGCATGCTGGCTACGGTGGCGTAGACGGAGTTTTGGTGACGGCGGATCAATTCTTCCATGGCCTGTGAATCCCCTCCCCGAATCCGCAACATGAGATGTGCGTCGAGGTTGTCTTCAGTAAGGCTTTCCTGTTCGTCACTCATCCGTTCGTACAATTAACACCGGAGAAGCGCTCCGGTTGCCGTTATTTGTCTTCTTTTTTCGCGTCAGACTTTCCTATTTGTCTGCGGAAAGGTCGGGGGTGGGTGCCTGGGCCGGAAGGAGGTACAGAGCTTCTATATCGTCCAGATACCGGCTGAGGGGGGTAGGTGATGACTTGGCTGGATTTCTCAGCATGTTGATGGCAGATATGTAGGAGGAAAATGTGTTGGAAAGTGTGTGCCGGGAGTTGATTTCGTACCAGTCCATGTAGTCGCGGGCCCGTATGGCCGCCTGCATGGAAAGAGCCCGGAATTTAGCCAGTTTGTCCAGTCTCTCCTGGAGGGATTTTTTATCTAAAGGTTCCTTGGTAACCCGGCTGTTTTTCAGCAGGACAATAATTTTGATGTAGTCGGTGATCAGAGGCTTGTACGTAGGAAAGCTGCGGATGTGCAGGTAACTGAGATTGTTGAGGGTGGCGGACAATTGTTCGTAAACATTCGGTATTTTGAGGGCTTCCTCCAGATTGGAAAGGGAGATGCGGGTGGAGATGCGTGTTTCCGGATCGTATTTCAGTAGGACGAGCAATTCGTCCAGTTTCTTCTCCGTATTCTGCAGGGAGAGAGCTTCCGTAACGGCCGGAGTAGCCATGGTGGAGAGTTGGAGGCTCCACCATTTATGCAACGAAGTAGGTGTGAGGTTGAGCCTGGGGAAGTTGCGCTTGATGAGGTTTTCCGGATCGTCTGATCCAAGGATGGCTTCGTTGAGAAGTCTGAACATGGCTTCTTCGCCGGCTTTCTGATTGAGCAGACAAAGAACGATGGAACCGCAGGAAGCCTTGTAGGCGAGCAGGCTGGTAGCGTCCAATTCCTTCCAGGGGTCCTTGATGGAGAGGATGGCTTTGGGAGAGAGGATTTCCCCCCGTTCAAACAAAGTGGCGTAGAGGTTGCGGTCTGCTTGGTCGTTCTTCCATTGAACGGCTTGCTCAATGCCGGTCAGGAGCCACTGGGGAAGGGAGATGCGTTCCGGGAGCCCGTCCGGGTTGATGTCGCGGAGCATGATTTCATAGAGCAACATGGTGGTGACGGCGTTGTAGAGGGCATCCAGATCAATGCCGCGTCCCACATGCAGGTTGATGTAGTAATTGGGCTTGGTTTCGATGAGGTCGATTCCCATGCGGATCGGGTTGGCCGGGGGAGGGGTTCCGGGATTTCCGTGGAGGTTGATAAAGATGTTGTCTTTCCATGTATTGGGAAGTTTCATCAGAGAGAGGAGGCCGGAGCGTATTTCATCTGCCCTGGTGCTGATAGCCGATGTCAGATTGACGTCCTTACCGCGCACGATGAACTGTTTGGATGCGGATAAACTGGTGAATGTCTGGTTGGGTTGATGAACTGGCTGGGAGTTATCCAAAGCGGCGGGGGAGATGGGCTGGGCCGTCGGGATGGCAGACATGTCTTTTTCCGGGGCTTCTTTTCCGTCGGTATCGGTTACTGCAGGGCGGGCGGGTTCAATGATTTTACCTTCTTTCGTGACTCTTGCCGGTCTGTCCGCCGGAGCATCCGATGCATCGGAAGGTACGCTTTTTTCATCAATCGGAATGTCATCCTGTTCCTTGGCATCGCTGCCGAGGGGCGGCTGCTTCCGGGAGGGAAGTTGCTCCGGAGCATTGATGACGGGCGGAGGGACTATTTTTTGCTCGTCGGCACTTCCGGGAAGTGCCGCCAGGAGGCCTAGTGCTGTGACGGCAACCGGAGCGCACCAGCCGAAGCCGGCTGCCAGAGTGGATAGGTTCATGGTTGCTGGCGTTCTCGGAAAAGGAATTTCCTGGCACCGATGCAGTAGGCGATGCCGGACCAGGCCGTCAGGATGATTGCCCCCCAGAGCAGGAGCGGGTAGAGCCAGGCATGAGAACCGGACGGGGCACAGAGTCCGGCCAGCCAGACAAGCGGAGCCGCGACATTGGGATAGGATTTTACCGTTAGATAGAGCAGGGTTCCGGTACAAAAGGCGAGCTGAAAAGCTGTTTTCCATTTGCCCGTTCGGTCGGCTGCAATAATGATACCATGTTCCTGGGCAATTTGCCGGATACCGGTGACCAGGAATTCTCTCGTAATTATTAGAATGGTGGCCCAGGCAGGGCAGGCATCGACTGATGTCAAGTAGATGAACGCGGCGGATACGGCGATTTTGTCCGCCAGTGGATCGATCAATTTACCGAATGTGGTTACCTCCTGCAATTTACGTGCCAGGTAGCCGTCCAGCCAGTCGCTGAAAGCGGCAAGGAGAAACGCGAGCAGGGCGACAGGATAACCAACTCTGTAATCGGGAGTCACGGAGATGGCAATAGTAAAAACGACAACGAGTGCGATGCGTGTCAGAGTGATGGAATTGGGGAGGTTAAGCATCGTTTCTCCTATTAGGGCGACTTTCTGTTCATCGGCAAGAATAATCTGTAGACGAACGAGGTTTTCCGGCAGATTGACCCTATGAATGGCAGGGAATCATATCTTCGTTTTTTTCCTCGAAACGGAAGAAGTTCAGGCGTATGTTGACCTCAGTTATGGCAACCCCCGAATTTCATTACCAGGAAATGTTCCCGCTGGCGAAGGACGAAGCGAAATACCGTCTTGTTACCAGCGACTATGTCAGCGTGAGCGAATTTGAAGGAAAACCTATCCTGAAGGTAGAGCCCGAAGGGCTGCGCCTGTTGGCGGCTGAGGCTTTTCACGATATTGCTTTTTTCCTGCGCGCCTCCCATTTGGAAAAAGTGGCGGCGATCCTTGACGACCCGGAAGCGAGCGCCAATGACAAAAGTGTTGCTCTTACTCTGCTTCGCAATGCGGAAGTATCCAGTGCGGGCGTTCTGCCGTTCTGCCAGGATACGGGCACGGCCAATATCGTCGGCAAGAAGGGCCAGCAGGTCTGGACGGGGTGTGACGATACGGAATATCTTTCCCATGGCGTGTACGATGCGTATACCCAGAACAATCTCCGCTATTCCCAGACGGTTGCTTTGGACATGTATAAGGAGAAGAATACCGGGACCAATCTTCCTGCTCAGATCGACGTGTTTGCCACGGAAGGCATGAAGTACAGTTTCCTCTTCGTTGCCAAAGGAGGCGGCTCTGCCAACAAGACCTATCTTTATCAGGAAACGAAGGCTCTGCTCAATCCTGCTACCCTCAAGAAATTCCTCGTGGAAAAAATGAGTACGCTTGGTACTGCCGCTTGTCCTCCCTACCACGTGGCTTTCGTCGTCGGCGGAACATCTGCCGAGCTTTGTCTCAAGACCGCCAAACTGGCCTCTACCCGCTATTACGATGAATTGCCGACTTCCGGCAACGAATTCGGCCGTGCCTTCCGCGATGTGGAACTGGAAACCGAACTGCATGAAGAAGCCAAGAAACTCGGTCTCGGAGCCCAGTTCGGAGGCAAGTGGTACGCCTTGGACGTGCGCGTTATCCGTCTGCCCCGCCACGGCGCTTCCTGTCCGGTTGGGCTGGCCGTCTCCTGCTCCGCCGACCGCAATGCCAAAGCGAAGATTACTCCTGAAGGCATTTTCCTGGAAGAACTGGAACGCAACCCCGGCCGTTTTATTCCAGAGAGACTCCGTACGGTTTCTGCCGATGCCGTCAAGATCGACCTCAATCGTCCGATGAAGGATGTCCTTGCGGAACTTTCCCAGTACCCCGTAACGACCCGCCTCAGCCTCAACGGTACGATCGTAGTAGCTCGTGACATTGCCCATGCCAAGCTCAAGGAACGCATTGATGCTGGAGAAGGCTTGCCGGATTACATCAAGGATCATCCCGTATATTACGCCGGTCCTGCCAAGACTCCCGAAAACTACGCTTCCGGTTCCTTCGGCCCGACGACGGCCGGGCGCATGGATTCCTACGTGGATCTTTTTCAGGAAAACGGCGGCTCCTTGATCATGATTGCCAAGGGTAACCGTTCCCAGGCAGTGACGGATGCATGTAAGAAGCATGGCGGTTTCTATCTCGGCTCCATCGGCGGTCCTGCTGCCATCCTTGCCAAGGATAGTATCAAGAAGGTAGAACTTCTTGAGTACCCTGAATTGGGCATGGAAGCCATTTGGAAGATTGAAGTGGAAGACTTCCCCGCCTTTATTCTTGTGGATGACAAGGGCAATGATTTCTTTGACCAGATCCGCGCCAACTGGCCTTGGGCCTGCGGTGGTTGCGGCCATTGATCCTTGCTTTCTCAGGCATAATTGATTCTCCAGAGGGGATGCGGTTTTGGCTGCATCCCCTTTTTGCGCTTGTGTGTGATGATTAGGAAAATGTTAAAAAAGTAAAATTCCCGATAGATTGATAGGAATCGTTACGTATTTCCGTGTCGGAGACCTGAATGGGATCCCTTTGTTTCTTCTCAATCCTCAATCAAACGAATATGACACATACATTGCGCATTTCCGTACTTTCTCTTGCCTCTATCGGATGTCTTGTCCTTGCCGGAGTTTCTTCCATGGCAGAGGAGGAGAATGCCGCTCTTTCCAAGGAGTCTTCCCAGACTTTTTCTTCTGCGTTCAACAAGGCCGATGTCCTTAAAGTCGGCAATAGTGTTGCCGAATGGCAAATGGAGAACTTTTCGAAGATGAAGTCTTCTTCTTTCCCTGAAAGCTGGCTGAACGGTGCCTTGTACCTCGGCATGATGGACTGGGCCGACCTGACGGGAGACAAGAAAATCGACGATTGGCTGATGAAGAAGTTCAACAGTTTCAAATGGAGACCGGCTCCGCGCATGTACCATGCCGATGACGTGGCTGTCTGCCAGACTTACTTGGACATGTATCGCAAGCATAAAAAGGAAACCATGCTGTGGCCGACACAGGCCCGCACGGAGTGGGTAGTCAACCACCCTTCCCAAGGAAGCATGGACTTGAATTACGGCAAACCTTCTTCTTTGGAACGCTGGTCATGGTGCGATGCCCTTTTCATGGCTCCTCCGGTTTATGCCCGCATGTATGCCTTGACCGGAGACAGGAAGTTCATGGATTTTGCCGATAAGGAATATAAGGCGACGTATGATAAATTGTTCGACAAGGAAGAAAATCTTTTCTTCCGGGACAGTACTTATTTTGGCAAAAAGGAAGCCAATGGCAAAAAGATTTTCTGGGGACGCGGCAACGGATGGGTCGTAGGCGGTTTGGCGGAGATGCTCAAGGAGCTTCCTCAAGACGATAAAACCTACCGGCCTTTCTATGAAAAGTTATTTGTGACGCTTTGTTCCCGCCTTCTCAAGTTGCAGTGCAAGGATGGTTTCTGGAGAGCAAGCCTGCTTGATCCGGAAAGTTACCCTTCCCCGGAGACGAGTGCGACCGGGTTTATTACCTATGGCATGGCGTATGGTGTCGAACAGGGAATTCTTCCCCGAAACCAGTTCCTGCCTGCCGTGGAAAAGGGTTGGAAAGCCCTCGTCAATTCAGTTGGACCGGATGGCAAGCTTTATTGGGTACAACCCGTCGGGGCGGATCCCAAGCATGTGGACAAACAGAATACGGAAGTATACGGAGTCGGTGCCTTTTTGCTGACAGCGGCGGAAGTTTACAAGTTGTCCAAATAATAGAAACAGAGTGGATAGGAAGGGGAAGGAGGGATCCTTCCCCTTCTTCATTGGCCTGTTGAATGAGTATTAATTATTGAGTGGATATATGAACTTGAAATCGAAATTAAATGGTTTATTTTGCCTTTCGATGGTCGTGGGAATTTGCCAGGGTTTGGGGATGGACGAGGGTTCTTGGCGGGAGTTCCGCGACCGTATTGTGAAGCTGGAGGCAGCTCCCACTCTGCATGCTCGAGTTCTCAGGCATCATGTGGAGAATTGTTTTGGAGTGGATGAAGCCCCGGCTGTTTCCGAGAAGGATCTGGCTGCGATCCGTAAAAACATGCGTCCTGACGGATCTTTCGAAGGGATTGATTATCAGAAGAAGGATCGCTCCGCCTGGGATGCCTTACAGCATCTGGACAATTGCCGTACGCTGGCTATTGCCCTGCATGTTTTTCCAGAACATGTCCTGAAAAAATACAAGGTCAGGGAGACATGCTTGAAGTCGTTCGACTGGTGGCTTCAGAAAAGGCCCGTCAACCCCAACTGGTGGAATAACGATGTGTATGTGCCCATGATGCTGGGTAATATCTCTCTCCTACTGGATCAACAGGACATGACGCCCGGGCGACTGGCCGCATTCCGGGAAATCGTCAAGAAAATCCATCCTTCCATG
Organism: Akkermansia sp. N21116; assembly: GCF_029854705.2. Taxonomy (NCBI): domain Bacteria; kingdom Pseudomonadati; phylum Verrucomicrobiota; class Verrucomicrobiia; order Verrucomicrobiales; family Akkermansiaceae; genus Akkermansia; species Akkermansia sp. N21116. The sequence continues at coordinate 2,912,034 of NZ_CP139035.1, read as the reverse complement.
ACAGGACAGAACAGGTTGTGGAAAAGCTGGAATTCTTTTCTGGCAGGATTGGTAGAACGCGACGAGGAACGTGTGGAGAAGGCTCTTCATGCATTGCATGAAACGATTCGCATTGCTGCCAAGGGAGACGAGGGAATTCAGCCGGATATGTCTTTTCATCAACATGGAAGCCAGTTGTATCAGGGGAATTATGGACGGCATTATCTTCATTCAGCCGGTAAACTGGTGGCTGTGACATCCGGGTTGTCCTGTGCCAGGCCGGAAAAGGAAGTTATCGTGCAAAATTTCCTTCTTGATGGAACTCGCTGGATGTGCTGGGGCGAGCTTCTGGATTACAGCGTATGGGGACGTCAGATTTCTTACAATGACCGCGTTCAGGGACCGGATCTTGTCCATGTTTGCCGGATGTTGTCTGCGGCTGGCTCTTCCCGGAAACAGGAGATAGACGCTTTAACCCGCAGCTTGTCCGTTAAGAGGGGGGCGGCGCCATTAAAGGAAGAATCTCTGTTGGGAACCCGTGCATTTCCTTTCTCCGATTACATTGTCCATCGGGCTCCCGGCTTTATGGCGAGCGTTCGCATGTCTTCCAAAAGAACCCTGGTAGGCGAAGAATGCAATGGCGATAACTTGAAAGGGGCCTATCTTTCCGATGGATGTATGCTGACATATGGAACTGGAGGGGAATATGAAGGGATTTTTCCGGTGTGGGACTGGACCTGCATTCCAGGTACGACTGCTCGTCGCGGTTTCCTTCCTGGTTTTAAAACCTGGAGCGGCAAGAGAGGGGGAAGTGACTTTGCTGCCGTGATGAATGCCGGTACCGCAGCGATGACGCTGGAACGTTTTGGATTGAAAGCCAACAAATCGTGGTTTTTTTACCCGGATCGTGTCGTATGCCTGGGAAGCGGCATCTCCGTGGAGCCCGGTTCCCGTGCCGGCAAAACGGATAATCCGATTCTGACGAGTGTAGAACAAAATCTTCTTAATGAAAAAAACGGACGGATTGCCCGGTTGAATGGGAGCGTCACGAAGGGAGTTTCCCACGGCGGATGTCTCTATTTGTTTCCTTCCGATACTCAATTGGTGATCGAAAAGGCGGAACGGCGAGGATCGTGGAAGGATATCCGTTCTGTGAGTCAGGGTGATCCTGTCTCCAAGATGGTTTTCTTGTTGGCCGTCGATCACGGTACGCAACCGTCCGGTGCCGGGTATGCCTACCAGGTGCTTCCCGGAGGAGGATTGACTGGAAAGAATTCTCCGGATGCCCTTTGGAATGGAGTGAAGATTGTTTGCAATACGGAGTCCGTCCACGCTGTTGCCCGTGATGGAGAAGTGCGTATTGCCTTTTTTAAGCCAGGTGAGTGCAAGCTTCCAAATGGTAAGATTCTTGCGTCGCAGATTCCTTGTTTGGTGTGCGTGGATGCCCGAGGGGGAATGACGGCGGCTCTTCCGCAAGGTGATGCGACCGGTAAGAACGGAACATGCCTGTTGATTCTGGATGGACGGGAAATGCGTGTGCCTCTGGAATCCTGAAACAGGGAACTATGGTGACCGTACAGATGTTCCCAAAATGACAAGATTAGGAGGAAGTAACTCATTTTCTTGATTTTGGAGAGAACATATGTCAGGAATAAGTAAGATATGGACATTATCTTATACCTTATTTTGCCATTCATGCTGTTCGGTCTTGCTTGCGAAATAGTCGAGTATGCGGCTCGGAAACGGTCTTGCCAGTTTTGTAAAAAGGTTTTCTATTCCATCATGGCTCTTGGAGTGTTCGCGCTGATTGGTGCGACATGTTTTATTGAAAAGCATTTTGGCGAGATGGTTGCTATCGCGTCATTTATTATGTTGGCGATGTATGGATTCTGGAAAATGTGGCTTGTCGGTAAGGCGACTGGCGTAGAGGATGATGACGATGCCGATGGTGGATGCGAGAATTAGACGCTTGTAGAGGACATGAAAATACCGGCGGGCAAATTGCTTGCCGCCGGTATTGTTGAAATCAGGTAGTTTGATTGACGGGATTAGGAACGATTGCCTCTTCTGGGATTGCGTCCGGCAGTGGCAGACGACGGGGAATCCGAATTGGATGTCTTGGGGGAGAGGAGTGCCTCCAGATCGCGCAGAGCCTGGTTTTTGTCATTGGGGTCCTGTAGCGCGCTGATGGCCTTCTTCATGTTATTCAAGGCACGAACTTCGTCGCCGAGGTTGAAGCAGGCTTTTTCCATTTCCCACTGGCGCTTGAGGCGTAACTTGGCAGCGGAAGCTTCGGATGTCTTTTTGTCGTCTCCGGAAGCTGCGACCAGGGCGGATTCCAGGAAGATACGGCGCTGGTATTGTGTCCTGTAATTTTCAAAATCGCCTTTGTCGATGTATGGCTTCAGGATCACACGCTCATAGATACCGCCGATATCGCCGATGTTGTCCGGGATTTCCCTGGACCGGAAGTCCGATATGTCGAGGTATTGGCGGATGGCGTTGGAAGCGCCGCCGACGGAGAAGATCTGATCGGCTATGTCCTTGGAGTTGGAGCCGATTTCATTCAGAAGGGACTGTGCGCTGGACGAGACATCCAATTCCGTTTCCTGCCTTTCGGCAGCAGCCTTTTTCAGACAGACGAGCATCCATTTCAACTGGATCTGCAGGGCTTTTTTGAAACCGGGCTTGGTGTTGGATCCGGTCATTTGCTTTTTCCAGTCATTGAAGGCACTGGCTGGCGATTGGGCTCTGTTGTTGCCTGCTCCGCCTCTGCCTCCCATCATGAAGAAACGTCCGCCTCCTCCGCGAGAGGCACCCAGAATACGTGAAGTCATGCTCTCCGTATTTGTGAAAGAATCCTTCATGGCTTTCAAGTAGAGATCCATAGCGGCATTTTCGCTGGCGGTTGCTGCAGTGATGGCTGCTTCCGCTTTTTTCAAACGGGAGGAGCTGAGAGTGTTGAAGCTGTTTTTCGCTTGTTCAAGCCATGTTGCAGCTTCCTGGCGTTGGGCGTCCGTCAGTTTTTCCTGCGCGGGAGCGATGGATATCCCGATAGATGCGGCTGCAATGATCCAGCATAGCCGGGGAAATGATCTGGAATGATATGGGGTGTTCATTTTGTAGAGGAAGGGGTTATTTATTAAAACACCGGTGGTGCGTATTGGTTGCAAGTAAAAAATAAATTGTTGTTTATATTTTCTAACCTTTGAAAACAAAAGGCAACGGAGCCTTTCCTTACGAGGGAATGGCTCCGTTTTAATAGTGTGTTTGACGGATTTGAGTCCGCTCTATTTACCCGTTAGAGGGGCAGGGGGAATGCACGGTTGAATTCGTAAACTTCCTCACGGAGAGCTTCGAAGGCGGCCGGATCGGGATGAACCTGTTCGGCGGCGTGAAGGGCCAGGGCACGAGAAATGAATTCAGCCACTTTTTCCACATCTTTTTCCAGCATGCCGCGCGTTGTGACGGCGGGTGTGCCGATGCGGATGCCGGAAGGTTTTGCCGGGGAACCGGTGTCATAGGGGATAGCGTTCTTGTTGACGGTGATGCCGACCCGGTCAAGGGTGATTTGGGCATCGGCTCCATTCATTCCCTTGGACCGCAGATCTACCATGAAAACATGGTTGTCGGTGCCATTGGCCACAATGCGGAAGCCGAGTTCCTTTAGCTTGTTGGACATCGCGCTGGCATTGGCGACGATCTGCTTGGCATAAGTCTTGAATTCGGGCTTCAAGGCCTCTCCGAAACAGGCTGCCTTGGCGGCGATGACGTGCATGAGAGGCCCCCCCTGGACACCGGGGAATACGGTGGAATCGATTTTCTTGGCGAATTCTTCGCGGCAGATGATGAAGCCGCCGCGTGGACCGCGCAGGGACTTGTGAGTCGTGGATGTGACGAAATCGGCGTAGGGGACGGGATTCGGGTGCTCCCCTGCGGCAACGAGGCCGGCGATGTGAGCCATGTCCACGAAGAGGTAGGCTCCGCAGGACTTGGCGATTTGTCCCATGCGTTCAAAGTCGATGATGCGGGAGTAGGCACTGGCTCCGGCCGTGATCATGTTAGGCTTGAGTTCCATGGCAACCTTTTCCAGAGCATCGTAGTCGATGGTTTCGGTTTCTTGGGAAACACCGTAGTGGACGACATTGTAAAGCTTGCCGGAGAAGTTGGCCTTGTGACCGTGGGTCAGGTGGCCGCCATGGGCGAGATCCATCGTCAGGATGGTATCGCCCGGTTTGAGAACGGAAAAGTAGACGGCCATGTTGGCCTGGGAACCCGAGTGAGGTTGGACATTGGCGTGGTCTCCGCCGAAGATTTGCAGGACCCGGTCGATGGCGAGTTGTTCGACCATGTCGACAAATTCACATCCTCCGTACCAGCGGCGGCCAGGATAGCCTTCAGCATATTTGTTGGTCAGGAGGGATCCCTGGGCTTCGCGGACGGCCCGTGAAGCGAAATTTTCGGAAGCGATCAATTCGATGTTGTTGCGTTGGCGCTGGCCTTCTTCCTGGATCAGGGCAGCCAGGACGGGATCGCTCATCAGCAGCGGACTGCCGGAAGATTTGATGACGCGGCGTTCGTGGCGTCCTCCTTCAAATTCTGCGGCAAGCCAGGCTTCCAGAACATCTTCCACGGCTTCGGAATCAACGTAGGCGGATCCCATGCAGAGGATGTTGGAGTTGTTGTGCTGACGGGATAGCGCGGCGGCCGGAGCTGTGCGGCAGGTAGCGGCGCGGACACCGATCCAGCGGTTGGCGGCAATGTTCATTCCGATACCGGTGCGGCAGATCAGAATGCCTTTGTCACTGGAACCGTCTGCGACGGAACTTGCAACGGCATTGGCATAATCGGCGTAATCGCAGGAGGCCTTGGTGTATGTGCCTTTGTCCGTGACTTCATGACCCCAGCCGCGGAGGAATTCGATGACAGTTTCCTTCAAGTCTACTCCGGCGTGGTCGGAGCCGATGGCTATTCTGTATTTTGCGTCCATGGTTACAAGTGATAATATCGCGCCCGTATTCTGTCAGTTTCGGCTTAACAAGCAAGCTCCTTCTGCGTTTGAATTTCCCGAGGAGCGGTTCCGGTTGGACTTGTGGTGGTGAAATGAGGAGTGGTTGCCCCGGTCATTATTCCAGCACCAGCGTCTGCCTGAGTTGGATGCCGCAGGTAGGTTGTCCGGTCGGTTCCTGGTCGGCTGTGGATGAACCGGTAGGAATATCGATACCTGTGCGGTCAGCCCTGTTTTGTTTTTTATTCTTGGAATTAGGGATGAAGGCCGAAGCATTGCCCAGTTGTATTTCAACAGGGCCGGGAGGGTTGATCCATTGCTGGTTGGCGTCGACGAGGGCCAGGAGTTCCGGCGTGAGTTTGAATGTCACGGTACGGCCTTCTCCGGGAGCCAGATGGATGCGTTCAAAACCCCGGAGGTTTTGGTCGTAGGTAACGACGGGGGAAAGCAGGCGATGTGTGTAGAGTTGGACGACTTCGTCTCCGGCTCGTTGGCCTGTGTTGGTCACGGTGCAGGAGACGGTGATGGTATCCGTGACGGATGGGGCTTTCCCTTCGCTCCTGCCGTTCCAATCCATCTTCATATTGCTGAATTGGAATGTAGTGTAACTGAGACCGTGACCGAATTTCCACAACGTACCGGAAACGGAGGCTCCCTTCAGTTCGAGTTGGGACGCCGAGATGCTGGGAAAATTGAAGGGAAGCTGGCCGACTGATTTAGGGAAGGTGGTGGTGAGCTTGCCTCCGGGGTTGATGTCTCCAAAGATGACTTCGGCTATGGCAGTGTCGCCATAGGCTCCGGGGAAGAATGCCTGGATGATTGCCGGGGAGAGCTTGTTAGCCCAGTTGATGCTGTTGGCTCGTCCGCTGTTGTGGATGATGACGACCGGTTTGCCGGTGGCGGCTACGGCGCGGATCAGGTCGTCCTGTCTACCCGGGAGGTCGAGCCCGGTGCGGGAAGCTCCTTCTCCGACGGTTGAGGCGATCAAATCTCCTACGGCGATGATGGCGACGTCTGCCTGGCGAGCTTGTTCGACGGCTTCATCAATCATTTTCTGTTCTTTGTCCGTGGGAGCTTCCCTCATGATTTCCGTTTCCGGCCAGCGTTCGTCGCGGTGATTGCAGCCTTTGGTATAAAGGACTTTGACATTGTGGGCCGCTGCTTTTTCCTCAATGGCTTTCCGCAAGGTGACGACTCCCTTGGAATCGATGGTCCCGTAGCGATTGACAGCCAGGGCGGGGGTGTCGGCGTTTGGCCCGCAGACAGCGATGGTCTTGAGTGCGTTGATGTCGAGAGGCAGGGTGTTGTTGTCGTTCTTGAGCAGGACGATGGATTCCCTGGCAGCTTTCCTGGCCAGTTCCAGGCTTTCGGGGGAACGCACGGCCCGGTCGGCTTGGCTGATATCTTTATAGGGCCGGTCGAAGAGCCCCAGATTGAATTTGACTTTCAAGACATCGGCAACCCGTTGGTCGATGACCTCCATCGGGACGGCTCCTTCCCGGACGAGCTCCCGCAGGGGCAGGACATACTTGTCCGGCATGGTGAAGTTGGTTCGGACGTTCAATCCGGCTAGGATGGATTGCCGAACGGCATCTTTCTGGTCCCTGGCCGTGCGCCGCGTCGTGTGCTGCCATTCCACGGCGTTGCTGTCGCTGACAATGTAACCGTTGAATCCCATGCGTTCCCGAAGGATGTCATGCAGGAAATGGCGGCTCGACTGGACAACGTCACCGGAATAGTCGTTGTACGAACTCATGATGCCTTCCGGCTGTGCTTCGCGGATGACGCGCGCAAAGGGCCACAGGTGGATGGCTTCCGCTTCTGAGGGGCTGCATTGCGGGTCAAGCCGGGCTTCTCCTTCGCGGGCTCCCTTGTTGTTGGAGTGGATGGCAAAATGCTTGAGCGTGGAGGCTACTCCCGCCTTGCGGATGCCGCGTACCATGCCTATGCCCAGTTCGGAAACAAGGTAGGGGCTTTCGCCGAAGTCTTCGGGGCAGCGCCCCCAGCGCGGATCACGGATGACGTCGAGGAGAGGTGTGTAGATGTTTGTGTAGCCGATTGCCGCTGCTTCCTTGCCCATGACTTCTCCTACTTGACGGACGAGATCCCGGTCCCAGGTACAGCCAAGGGCCAGAGGATAGGGGAAGTTGGTAGACTTCAGATAGTTGAGGCCTCCGACCGCTTCATTGGTGAAGTCGGCGGGAATGCCAAGACGGGTATCTTCAATGAAGAAACGCTGGATTTCATTGATAGCCCATGCATGTTTGGAGGCGGGGAAAACCCATTCGTTGTTCCGTAGGCCGTTGAGATGTTCGTCGATATTGCCGATGCCGTCTTTCCAAAGCCGTGTTGTCCAGGATTGCATGGGAAGGGCATCGGGGAGGACGCGCTTGTAGCCGTAGAGCGTGGCCAGTTGCGCGGTTTTCTCATCGAGGGTCATTTGTGAGACGAGGTCGGCAACGCGTTTTTCCGTCGGTTGCCCGGGGTCTTCGTAGATGTCCTTTTTCCCGTTTTTGTTGAGATCGATCCATCCTTCCCGGTAGATGTCGTGCCGCGTGATGACGGGGACGTTTTGTTCCATGCATTCGTCATAGGAGGGCTTGTGGAGAAGGCTGTCCGCTGCTTGGAGAACAGAAGAACCAATTCCTGTCGCGATCACGCAAAAACAGGAACAACGAGTGAGGGTGGAGAAAGTCATAAGAGAAAGGCAGGAGGGCTATTTGTCCTGAATAATCGTCAATTATACAATACCGCATACTATGCTCATTCCATTCGTAGGCGTCAAACACATATTTCATCTTCTCCTCCTTCTCTTGGTCTGTTCATTTCGGACTTGGAAAGACTCTTTCCCTGGGGGAGGAGAACGGATTCCCTCCCTCGGAGAGGACATGAAAAATTACCTGATTTTCGACTTTTGTTAAAATAGTCTTGCAATCAATGTTAGTTTAATCTAACTTTCTTTCGAGATGAAAAATCCTCAACCCCAAGGACGGAGAACTTCGCCAGGCATTCGGTCGCGATTCAAGAAATTGTTGTCGGAAACATTTCTCGTGAATCGCGGAAATGTTGACGCGTCGTGTCCTGCCTCGTCGTGCTGCCGCGGATGTTGTGGAGGTGCATGTGGTTTGTGTTCTTTTTCTTGTTCGCCTCAGGCGGCGAAGAGAACGGATGCCGCATCGCGCCAAGCGGATGCCGGCATGTAGAAACGATAGGATTTCCTCATTTCATCCCTTTTTGTGAATAGCCATAACAATCATTCACAACGGCATGTTTTCCGTTTTGTACGGGTCGGAGGCCATGCTGACGGGGGTGAACCCGTGACGGATTTAAGGTGCATAACATAATTCCAAGTGAGTTAAATTAATTGCAGGTGAATGTGGCGCTGCAGCTTTTCGCGAAGTTGCAGCGCTGCTTTTTAAGTATGCATGACATGCCTGCCACGGGAATGGGGGACTTGTAAAAGATCAAAGCCATTCTCTCGGAAGGGAATGGCTTTGATGAAAAGATGGGGTACAGGACGGGACTCGAACCCGCAACAACCAGAACCACAATCTGGGGCTCTACCATTGAACTACCTGTACCATTTGGTAGAAATGCGGACGCAATCTACACGGTACGCCGCGATTGTACAAGAGAATTTTTGTATGAACGGAAAAATTTTCGATAATGATGTCAAAACCGGGATTCCGGGGCAAACTACATGTGCTGAACCGGTGAAGAAGGGGAGGCCGGAGAAGAGAATGGCTGCATTTCTTCGACAAGATTTTGTGCCGAATGGAGACATTGTTCCCATAGTCGGTCATCCCACCGGAGAGGTGGGACGAGGTCGCGTGAAAAGCGTTCCAGACGAAGAAGCGATTCATCTCTGTCCGTGCCGTTTTGCGGGGAAGGGCGGGGATGCCATTCATTGAGATGTTCCTCGGCATGATGACAGATCAGTACGAGATCGCAACCGGCCTCCAGTGCCATGTCCGCGGCCTGCGGGACTCCGTAGTTGTTGGTGATAGCACCCATGCAGAGGTCGTCCGTCATGATGACGCCCTTGTAACCGAGCTGGAAGCGGAGCAGGCCTGTCATGATTGTATGTGACAGAGTGGCGGGCAGGTTGGCATCCAGGTGAGGAACGAGAATGTGGGCGGACATGATAGCGGGCAGTTCCGGCTCCAGCGCCATGAAGGGAATGAGAGAGGATTGCAGCAATTCTTCTCGCGATGCGTCGATTGTGGGCAGATCGGCGTGCGGATCGCTTTGGGCAAGTCCCATGCCGGGGAAGTGCTTGGCACAGGTGGTTATTCCGTAGTGGCGCAGGTTGCGGTTGAACATGCCTCCCATGGAGACGACTTCGTCCGGAGTTGTGCCCCAGCACCGGCTGGGCAATGCGTTGCGAACGGTTTCATCGTGGCAGATATCCAGCACAGGTGCAAGATCCATGTTGAATCCGAGCAGGCGCAGCGAGATGGCGATATTTTCTGCCATTTTGATGAGGGCGGGGATATTGCCTGATCGGCGGATTTGGCTAGCGGCCGGAAGTTCCAGTCCTAGTGCAGTCGTTCGGACGACACGACCCCCTTCCTGGTCGACGGCGATGACCGGGACATGGCGGCACAGAGCCCGGAGGGAATCGGTCAGTTCCCTGGTTTGCCGGGCGTTGGCGATATTGCGGGAGAACAAAACAAATCCCGCCGGCTGGCACCGGCGGATCAAGTCTTCTTCTCCGGGGGTAAGGCGGAGTCCGCCTATCCCCATGAGAACGGGGAGCATAGGGGGAACGGGATTAGTTTTCCAGAATTTCCACCTCATAGCCGTCGGGATCGGTGACGAATGCCATCTTCAGCCCTTCCTGGGTGAAAGATTCCTTCCAATCGCCGGGCCAGATGTCGATGCCTTGTGTTTCCAGCTCTGCACAGTAGGAGACGATATCATCGACTCCGATGCACGTATGCATCAAATCCTCCGGAACCTTGACTTCGTATTCGGGACTCCAGCAGAGTTCCAATTGATGTTCGGCGCCGGGGACGTTCAAATAGGCAAGCTTGTTGCCCTGGGGGGAGACGGATTGCCTTGCCAGCTCGAAGCCGAGCTTCGTGTAGAATGCAATCGTGGCTTCCATGTCGGCTACTCGAATGCGGGTATGGAGGAATTTCATCATAACGGGAAAAGGAGTGAGAGAGTTATCTCAGGAGGCTCGATCGCGAGAACAGGGGGAAAACGGGAATGCCGCGAGCTTCGATTGCCTGGCGTCCGCCTTCTTCGCGGTCGACCAGCACGAGTGCTGCCGCTACCTTGCCGCCTTCTGCCTCAATAGCGTCAATTGCTTTCAGCGTGGATCCGCCTGTCGTGATGACGTCGTCTACGACGAGGACAGTGTCGCCGCTATTGAAGTTACCTTCGATGCGGCGTCCGCGCCCATGGTCTTTGGCTTCCTTGCGGACGGTAAACACCTGAAGCATTTTGTCGGCTTTTCGTAGGGCTCCGGTCATTCCGATCGCCAAGGAAATAGGGTCGGCTCCCATTGTCATGCCGCCAATGGCACAAATCTCGGGGAACTGACGGAGAATTTCTCCTTCGACCAAGTCCCAGCCGATACTGCCGATCAATGTTGCCCCCACGGGATCAAGCGCCGTCACTCGGCAGTCTACGTACAGATCGGAGACTTTGCCGGATGCGAGAGTAAAAGTGCCGGTACGTACAGATTTCTGGAGGAGAATGGATTTGAGATGTTCCTGAGGGGATTGCATGATCGTCTACTGGAGTTGAAAAACTGAATATACATAGTTTATAGCATAACTGTTGTTCAAAGCAATGCGGAAGATCGTGATTTTTTGAACATTTGTACAATAAATATTACAAAGGCATTCCTCTTGTTGGGAATATTTATATACTTTAATTATCAATGATTTATGGTGATTATTTTTTGTTTTCTTTCATTCTGTTCTTGATGCTGAGTAGCGATTTCAAAATCCGTCATGAATGATTCGTAATGTTCTAATTATAAATATTTTATAATTATTTGGAAACCAATTTTTTGTGAAAAAATACCATCACGGATATCTTTTTCCAGAAAGGGTAAATTTCTTCTTGATAGCGGATTTTGAATACGATATGTTCAGAGCGTCAATTCTTTCTCTTTTTCATTCTATGAAACTTCGATTACCCTCGTTGTTGCGTGCGGCTGTTGTCGCATGCATATCTTCCGTATCCGTGTGCACCACCGTTGCTACCGGTACATTTGCCACAGGCGCTTGTGTGCTGATCGTTTCCTCCATGATGTCTCCGGCCTATGCGGCGGAATGGTATGAGCAATATCTAAATATCGACTATGCTTCTCAGACGATAACAGCTGCCGGACAGGCGGGAATCGTTACGGAAGATACAAATTTTGTTTTGGATTATGCAGGAACGGCAAATATTGTTTTTTCCGGAGCAGATAATCATATTAAACTAACAGGAAGGGAAACTGCGGCCTATCAAGTGGGAACGGATGCTTTGTCTTCTTCGTTATGGTTGGCCTCCGGATCGTTTAACGTTTTTACGAATAATCTATCCAACGCAGGTGTCTTGATCATTGACGGGGGACGTATGTATTTGCCTCAATCTTCCGGTAGTTTATCTGGTGGCGGATGGATTGGGAATGACATGATTTTTGGCAGGAGTACCTGGAGTGATGGCGCATCCTATAGTAGCCAGCATACGATGCAATGGGGAGGAAGAGTCCACATTTTAGATTCAGGCACGTTGATTAATAATAGAGGTGGTGGCTCCTATTATATCAATATTTACAGTGTTTTTTCCGGGAATGGAGATTTTGAAAAAAATGGAACTGGGCCGATTCGTTTCGATACAACAACCCGCTCCGAGGACGGGAAGACATACACTGCTGATTTTAGTCAATTCAAGGGAAGTATTGTAAGTAAGCAAGGGAGTATAGAATTCCAAAAAGGGGTAATTATGACCGGTTATTCCGGCAATCTTGTTGTTGGAGGAGGAACAATTAAATTGAATGCGGACCTGGATTTGTCCGGATTCAAGGGTAATCTTGTTTCAAAAACAGGTGGAACATTTTCTATTGCAACCTCTTTGTCCGGGGATTCCCTTGGTTGCGACGTCATCTCGAATGGCGGTACCATGACGATCAATGGTGCCGGCGGTTTGAATGGGTTTGCCGGCCGTTTGATTGCCGAGGGCGGGAATATTACGTTGGGCGTTGATTATGATCTGAAAGATCTCAAATTGCTGAAAGCTTCCAATGGTATCATTGATCTGCACAAGGAGGGAACCGGGAAAGACATCTCCAATGTTAAAATAGAACTCGGTGACGGTGGGATTCTTAGATTCCCCGGTACGGGCAAGGTCAATGTCTCTTCCATTACGCTTGATCCGGCTGCCGCTTCTTCGGAGATTCTGATCCGGGGAGGCAATGTGACGTTTACTGTCGGTTCCTTGTCTGGCGGGAAGGCGGATTCAATTCTGACATTGAGTCGTGACTATGGTAATCCGGCCATCTCGACCGTTGTGCTGAATGGTGACAATGATTTTGCGGGAACAATACGGGTCGGCAGCATGTGCAATTCCAGTAACGGAGGGAAAACCCAAGTCCTCCAGCTGAACAGTGCCAAGGCTGCCCAGTATGCGACGATTAGTCTTTATGGTGTCAACAATAGCGCGGGGACATATGGCTCCAGCGTGTTGGATCTGGTTCTAAATGATACGACGATCGGAGGTCTGAAAAGTGAAACTGCTTACAATTTGGTGCGTTCCAATGATACGCAACGGACATTGACGATCAACGCAGCTGCTTCTGCAAACAATGATTTTACGAGCGCTGTCGGAGCAAACGTGAGTATTGTCAAGACGGGAGCGGGAAAACAGACCTTCAGCGGGGATTTGTCAGCCGTTGACAAGGACTGGACCGTGAATGGCGGTGCCCTTGTGATTAAGACCGATTCATTGGCAACTCAAGTGCATATCGGTAACGGTGGATCTCTGCATGCCGGAGGTATCGTGAAGTTGGGAACAGTTTCGGCGGTTGGTTCCAATCTGACGCTTCTGGATGGAGGGGAAGTGGAAGGAATCGTCGGTAAGAGTTTTGCATCGACTAATTTGTCCGGAACTTCGCAGATCAACCTGATGCTGGATGCTTCCACCTCTACTTTTAGCTTGGGAACGATCAGCTTGGACAATACCGGATCCACTCTTTCCCTTCTTCTTGATGGAACGGTTCTGAAAAATGATTCCAACGAAATTACGAATCTGGATATTACAGCGTCATTCGTCGGAGGCAGTGTTCCCTCCTGGCTTGGCAATTCCATAATGGCCAAGTACGGGACAGAACTTTACTCCTGTACTTATAAAGACGGACATTTGGTGTTTTCCATTCAGTCGGCATTGGTGCAGGACAGCCCGTCCGGAGATTCTCTTGTTTACAACCGCATTGGCGGGGAAACTCTGGCTGTCAAATCAAACGGCGAAACATCGTATACGATGAAACGCTTGATTGTGGATACGCTGGCCGATGATCCTAAGAATAATATATTGACACTGAACGGTGTCACCTTGGATGTCAAGGATACGCTGGATTATCAGGCTACCACAGGGACATTTACGATCCAGGACGGAGAATCTGCCGGAAAACTTTCACTTGGAACCTTGAATATGTCGGGAGGAACCCTTAATCTTGGTTCAGCGACAACACTCAAGGGGCTTAATGGGGCTGGTTCGTTGAGTCTATCAAAAGATTTGGAAATTGATCTACTCCAAGGGGGGACTGTCTCTGGAGATATTGCTGTTGCTTCGACGACATCAAGGTTGATAATCAAGGGAGGTACGGCATCGTTTGGCTCCTTGACCGGTATTAATGCTTCAGGGCTCATATATATATGCAATGGGGCAAATGTTACTGCAACTCAAATCGGGTCAAGTACTTATAAGGAGCAGATGGTCAATAATGTAGCCATTTCGGACGGCAGTATTTTGAATATTACAGGAGCTTTTGGTTTCCATAACTCTGTTCTCAACTTGGGGGCATCGGTTGCCGGTATTGAGAACAAAGGTGTTGTCAATATGGATAAGTTTAATATGCAGATGAGCGACAGTGCTACTAATGGCCGATGCATTTTAAACGTTAATAAGGGCATTACGCTAAATATTACGAGCAATACTACTGGTGCAGATATCTGGACGACATACGCCTTTAAATTGGGTGCATGGAAATTTGGGAATGTTAACATTTATGGTGAATTCAATCTTCTCAATGCGGGCATTAGCGCTTCCGGGATGAGGGAAATTACGCCTCAGATCAATATCGAAAAAGATGGTATAGCCAATTTTAATACGGGTATATGGGGATCCTTCAACAACAATACTCAAGTGAGTGTTAATGTCGCAGATGGTGCTACATTAAATATCAATACGGCAAAAGGTATCGATAATGCAGCAGCATTGACGGTCAATTTAAAGGATGGTTCGACTTTGGGTTTGATCGATGACGCGACGGTAGCGAAGGGTTTGACGCTTCCGGACGGGACGGTGACGCTGCATACGGACAAGTACGTGCTCAACACGACCGACGCGGCCGGGGGACAGCGTTCGACGGACGGGGCGGCCATGACGATTTCGGGGGCCCTGACGGGGTCTGCCGATGCCTCACTCCGCATCGAGGGGCACGGCAGCGTCGTGCTGGCGGGCAACAACCTTTCCTATCTGGGCGGCTTTACGATCACGAAGGACGCGACCCTGACGGTCAATTCCCTGGTGGGGGTTGTGGAGGGCGACGAGAGCGGCGCCCAGGTGACCCAGAGCATCAACAGCGCCTCGGCCATCACCTTCGAAGAGGGCGGCCGGCTCGTTTTCGCCGGTTCCAAGAACGACAATTTCGCCTATGCGGGGAACTTGAGGGGGGCCGGATCGATCGGTGTGGATACGACGGTGAAGCTCTCGGATCTCGGGGTATCGGGTGAAGTGACGGTGGGCAAGGACGGGAAGCTGGTTCTTCAAAAGGGCATCGACCTGAGCGGCCAGACGGGGGCGGTGACGATCAACGGCGGCACGCTCAATTTCACCAACCAGGTTTCCTTTGGAGACAACAAGCTCGACATCAATTTGAACGGAGGCACGATCAACCTGGCGGAGAAGGAAGGTTCGGACACGTCGGCGAAGGTTCTGCTCAGGGCGGGCAAGCTGACGGTGACGGACAATTCGTCGATTTCCCTCAACAAGGTCATCGGGATCGTGTCGGCGGATTCCCTCGACGGGGATGCCGCGGGCAAGACGCTTTCCCTGCGGAAGGACTATAACAATGATGTGGACGGGATTTTCGAATTGAACGGTGCCGGGACGTTCAACGGGACGGTGACGCTGCTCAACGACTGTGGCGGAGCGGCCGGGCGGGAGCACTTCATCCTGCGCCTCAACGACACCAATGCCCTGAAGAACGCGACGGTGGAGCTGCAGGCCGATACGTCTGAAAGCGCGACGAACACCTACGGGACCTCGAAGCTGGAGCTCGGGGTGGAGGAGGTGACGATTGCCGGGTTGAAGAGCCGCGGCTACCACAACAACGTCGCCCGGGGAAGCGGCGTGGACAAGGCGACGCTGACGATCGCGACGGCGTCCGGCGTGAGCAACACGTACACCAGCGATATCGGGGATGGGGTTTCGATCATCCACGACGGGGCCGGGACGCAGATTTTGACGGGGGACCTGGGCACGTTCGACTCGGTCATGACGGCCCGCCAGGGCATTCTGGACGTGAGCGGCGCGACGAATCTCGGAGCGACGAACGCCGTGACGCTGAATCTTGACGGAGGCGCCCTGAAGCTGGGGACGCTCAGCGGCAAACAGACGCTGACGACGAGCGCGGCCGGTACGGGGACGCTTGCGGGCGGACTGGTGCTGGGCGGCGGCGTGATCGTGGCGGACTATTCGCTGAAGAACGATTCGAAGGCTCTCTACCAGGTGGACGGAGCGCTCTCCCTGGGGACGGGCGATACGGTGCTGACGCTCGACCTGGCCTCGTTTGCCGGATTCGGGGCGGGCACTTACACGATGAAGCTGCTGGGTGCGGCGAGCCTCGGCTTCAGCTCCCTGGACGACAGTCAAATTGCCGTCATCGGGATGCAGTACGACAAGACGGCCCGCAGCAAGCTGAGCTTCGATACGTCGGGCAACACGCTGACCCTCAATTTCAAGAAGAGCGATCCGGTGAGCCTCTCCTGGGCCGGCACCTCCGGCTCGCACGCCTGGGAAGTCCTGAAGGACGCCTCGTCCTGGACCAACACCCAGGGGCTGACGGGCGAAGAGGCGGCCTTCCACACGGGCGACTCGGTCGTCTTCGGAGCCGATGCGGCCGACAAGACGGTGACGGTCAACGGCACGGTGAAGCCCGGTTCCCTCTCGGTGACGGGCGGCAGCTACACGTTTGAGAAAGGTACGGACGGGGCTCTTTCCGGCAACGGAGCGCTGACGGTGTCCGGGACGGGCACGGTCGTCTCCATGAAGTTCGCCAGCTCGGACTGGTCGGGGGCGGTGTCCCTGCAGTCGGGCGAAGTGCAATTTGTCTCCGGCGGCCTCGGCACCGGGAAGATCTCGGCGGGCAGCGGCGCGAAGCTGACCTGGCTGGAAGGCAACGAGGAAGACATTTCCGCCCGCCTGAAGGACGGTGTCGCCGCCGGGACCTCCCTGGCGCTGAACATCTCCGGAGCCGGCGACGAAGTCACCTTCGGCACGGCGGTGAACAATGCCGCCTCGTATGCGAAGGAAGGAGCCGGGACGCTGACGCTCGACGGGACGGGGATTTTATCCGGTTCCCTGACCATAAACGGGGGGACGGTGGAACTCAAGGGCAACGGCGACGGCGGAGCCGGCGGCGTGGTGAAGGGGGCTGTGTCCGTCGTCGACGGCCTGCTCAAGATGGGCAAGGACGCGACGGGCTGGGGAGGTTCCTCCGTGAACACCTCGGCAATCCGCGTGGAGGAAGCGGGCCGCGTCGAACTGGCCGGCAGCCAGACCATGAAGGGGCTCGTCCTGACGCTCCGGGGAGGCTCCGTGGGGCTGGCCTCGGGAGTGACCGGCAAGGGGATCGACCTCTTCGGGGGCGGTGCGAAGATTCTTACGGAAGCGTCCGGAACGACGGCGACGATTTCCGCCGACGTGGGTCTGCGCCAGAACGACACGGTCATCAGCGTGGCCGACGGTTCGGCGGATGTGGACCTCCTCATTTCCGGCACGGTCAGAAACCACCTCGGAGGGGACGAAGGCAACCATGCCCTCATCAAGCAAGGTGCCGGTTCCCTGAAGATTACGGGCAACTATGAAGCCACCGGCGCGGTGCGCGTGGAATCCGGCGTTCTGGAATTCCAGTCCGCCTCCCTCAGGGCGGGGGACATGGCCATCGCCGGAAGCGGCACGGTCAGGTTCAACGGAACGGAAGCCGGAGGCTACGTCTACGGAGGTTCCCTCTCCGGGTACGGAGGGCTTACCGGGACGGTGGAAGTGGCCGGCGGTTCCCGTCTGTCCCTGACGGGGGCGAACGGCGATTTCGGCGGCACGGTCGTGCTGGGTTCGGGAGCCGGCCTGACGGTCGGCGGAGCCTTCGCGGCGGGCGCCGTGAACACCGGGGACTCCGCCTCGTCGCTGAGCTTCGGCGGCACGGGAGATAAAACCATTTCCGGGAGCATGACCGGAACGGGCGCCCTGTCGGTGACCGGTTCCACCGTGCTCCTGTCGGGCGACAACTCGGGCTACGGCGGCGCCGTCTCCATTTCGGGGGGCACCCTCCGCGCAGGATCCGCCTCCGCCCTGGGGACGCAGGAGGCGAGCATCTCGGGCGGCGTTCTGGACATCAACGGCAACGCCCTGGCCAACAACGTCTCAATGACGGGCGGCTCGCTCAAGGGCGGCGCCGGTTCGGGCGTCGGCAAACTGGATATCGCCCTGTCGGACGCCACGGGCACCGCCACGCTCGACGGCACCCTCACGGCCGCCTCGCTCTCCCTGGGCGGCGGCAACACCCTCTCTTCGATGACGCCGGGCTCCACGCTCTCCGTCACCGGGGGCACGGTCCTCAAGACCAACTCCCGCCTGAAGGCCGACTGCCTGGAACTGGGCACGTCGCTGACGATGGACAACCTCAGCATGTCCGCCGGGGACGCCCTCGTCAGCGTCGCCGGAGCCCTCACCTCGCAGGGATCCGTCGCGCTGAACTTCTCGGCCGACTTCCTCCAAAAGCTCTCGGAAGGCAACTACACAATCGCCTCGTTCGGCAGCGACGGGGGCAGCCTCACGGAAGGCATCGCCCTGGGAGAAGGAGGGGTGGAAATGGACTGGGACGACGTCTCGCCCATCTACTCCTACGCCCTGGAACGTTCCGGCGACGGAGCCTCGTGGGTGCTGAGAGCCTACATCAACACCGACACCAAGACCTGGATCTGGGCGGGCAACGCCCGGGCCGACTGGGTGGACGGCAACACCTTCAACGCCAACTGGCAAGGCAAGGAGGCCGAAACCGACGGGCCGGCCAACCACGCCGTCTTCTTCGGGGCGGCGGGCGACACCTCGCTGACCGAGCATACCGTCGATATCGCCGCCGAGGGGGTCACCCCCGTCTACGTCCAGGTGGAATCCAACGGTACCTACATCTTCCGGGGAGGAGCCATCAAAGACGGCCTCAATGCCGCCGGAGCCCCCCTGGCCACCACCATGCTCGTCAGCGGCGTGGGCATCGTCGAATTCCACCAGGCCAACGAATTCACCGGCGGCACCACGCTTCGCCGGGGTACCCTGGTGATGAAGGACGCCCGGGCCCTCGGCACGCAGGGCGCCATCACCTTTGACGGAGGCACCCTCGAGTTCGGCACGGCCATGGCGAAGAGCGTCTCCGACGCCCTCTCCGACCGCTTCAGCGTCAACACCACCCAGGACGACCAGGGCAACACCATCCTCAACGACCTCAACCTCGCCGTCGGCGGGGAAGCCGGCAGCGTCTCCCTCGGCCTCAACAGCGTGTTGAACTCCAACGCCGAACTCGTCCTCAACAAGTTCGGCACGGGCGACCTCGAACTCACCGGCGACTTCGCCGGGAGCATCCGCCTGACCGACCGCGATGCCGACACCTACTCCAACATCCGCCGCAGCGACGCCGGCCAGGGAGGCACCCTCACCCTCTCGGGCGAATCCTACAACCTCGTTACCGTCGACGCGGGCCACACCCTGCGCATCAACGGCGCTGCCGTCACCCTGCAGAAAGCCGTCGCCGGGGAAGGCGGAGTCTCCATCCTCGGAGGCAGAAGCCTCGCCATGCTGGAAGAAGACGCCACCGTCTCCGCCTCCGTCGCCTACGGGCAAGGCTCGTCGATGAGCGTCGGCAACGGCACCGTCCTGTCCGGGGACACCTCCCTCTCGGGCACCTCGGCCACTCTCTCGGGCAACGGCGGTCCCATCACTCTCGCGGGAGCCGTCCGGAGTTCCGGAACCGCCGGAAGCGCCTGTGAATTCGTCCTCGACCAAGCCGTCTTCAACCTCTCCGGAGCCGCCATCGACGGGGACGCCGTCACCATCGTCCTGGGCAACGGAGTCCCGGGCGCCGGAACGCGCGACACCTCCCTCGTCCTCGGGGACGGGGAAGACGCCCTCCTCGCCCTCGACAAGCTCCGTCTGAACGCCGACGCCGCCATCACCGGCAGCGAAGGCCAGCGCCTCGTCCTGCAAGACGCCGTCCTCTCCGGAGCCCTCGAAGGGGACTACACCCTCGTTGCTGCCGGAGGAGTCGACCATGTCGTCCTGCTGAACGCGGGAGTCGACACGGGCAGCGTCCTGATGGAAGTCGACGGAGGCATCCTCGACCTCAACGACCTCGCCCTGGACAACGACATCACCATCAAGGGAGGGGCCCTCCGCCGCGCGGGCGGCTGGTCGGCCTCCGGCACCGTCACCGCCCTGGGAGGCGCCATCGACGCAAGCGGCTTCATCGGCGGCCCCGCCGTAAGCCTCGACATGGGAGGGCTCACCGGCAGCGCCCTGCGGAACGCCACCCTCGCCTCCGGCAGCAGCATCGACAACCTCGGCCGGGGCAACGTGCTCTTCAACCGGGCCGACCTCGTGCTCGACTCCATGAACGCCACCATCAAAGACGCCTCCACCGGGCAGGAAATCCCGCAGGGTCCCGGCGGCGCGGCCACCGCCCTGATCAACTTCGCCGCCCCGCAGGGCAGCGAAACCACCGTCGGGATGGCCGGAGACGGCGTCATGAACATCCAGCTGGGCGAAGACCTCCAGACCAACATCCTGCGCGCCCTCACCGTCAAATACGACGCGAGCGAACTGCTCCCCGACTACGCCGAACCCCAGCCCCTGGGCGACCGCGTCTCGCTGAGCATCACCAACGGCACCCTCGACCCCGGCACCGCCATCCGCTTCAACCCCCTCTTCCGCGAATGGGG
Source organism: Akkermansia sp. N21116 (assembly GCF_029854705.2). Lineage (NCBI taxonomy): Bacteria > Pseudomonadati > Verrucomicrobiota > Verrucomicrobiia > Verrucomicrobiales > Akkermansiaceae > Akkermansia > Akkermansia sp. N21116. Next base: position 2,891,613 of record NZ_CP139035.1, on the reverse strand, counting down.
CCTGCAGATCGTCGGCATCCAGGGAGGCAACGTCATCGTCGACGGCAACCTCTCCGTCTGGCTCGCCTCCAGGCACGGCGACATCACCGGCAACGGGGATCTCATCGACTACCGTGCCGTCTACGTCGACCGGGACATGAACGTCACCCTTCCCGCCTCCGGCAGCGACGGCGACAACCCCGCCCTCGTCATGAAATACGTCAGCGGCGTCCGCGGAGCCAACCTCAACATCTCCTGCGGCGACGCCTCCGGCACGGCCCGCGCCATCCTCTTCAACGGACGCGACAAGGACGGAGACCTCGTCCACTCCCGCCTCGCCGGCAACCTCACCGGCGGCGAACGCACCCTCATCGAGAAAACCGGAGAAGCCACCCTCGCCATCGGAGGCACCCTCTCCTCCGCCGGCACCGTAGCCGTCCGCGAAGGCCGGCTCGAGCTCACCGCCTCCGGGCGCAGCCACAGCGTGGCCGCCCTCGAAGTCACCGGAGCCGGGACGGGAACGGAAGCCCTCCTCACCCTCAGCGGGCTCGACTCCGTCCTGGAAGCCGGCTCCCTGAACGTCGGAGCCAACGGGCGCATCGCCCTCGACGGAGACGGCAGCCTCCTGAGCGCCGACACCCTCGGCGGAGCCACGGGAGGCGCCATCGACCTGGGTGAAGGCACCCGCCTCAACCTCGTCCGGGGCGGCACCTGGAAAGGAACCATCCGCGCCGCCACCCCCGGGGAAGCCCTCGTCACCCTCCGGGGAGGGGAACTCCTCCTGAGCAGCCCGGACACCTCCGGAGAAACCGGAGAAGCGGCCCGGTCCGGCCTCGACGGCGTCACCCTCGACCAGGCCGAAGGAGCCACCCTCGCCCTCGAAAGCGGCGCCGAAGCCCGCCTCCGCGACTGGTACACCTCCGACTCCTCCGGCACCCCCGGAGCCGTCGCGGGAAGCCTCTCCGGGGCCGGCACCGCCGCCATCACAGGCACGGCCACCTTCGGCGGCAGCCTCGCCTCCTTCACCGGCAGCCTCAAAGCCGCCGGCGACGGGGCGCATCTCACCGTCACCACCCTCGACGGAGCCGGGGCCGCCCTCGCGGCGGACTCCTCCGGCACGCTCACCCTCGACTACCGGGCCGGCAGCGCCGCCTACGGCTCCCTGAGCGCCTCGGGAGGCGGCACCGTCCACCTCCTCGCGGGCAACTCCGAAGGGGCCAACAACACCCTCACCCTCAACAACGGCGGAAGTATCGCCGGAGACTCGGTCCTCGCCTTCACCCTCAACACCTCCCAGGGAATCAACAGCGAAGGCAGACCCCTCCTCCACGTCGCCTCGGCCGAGGGAGAAGACGCGGTCCAGGCCACCCTCGGCATCGGCAGCGGAGCCACCCTCCGCCTCGCCGCCGCCCGGGGCCAGGAATACATCGACGGGGACCTCCCCCTCCAGGTCGCCCTGGCCGACCACGTCGTCCAGGAAGGCGACGTGCGCCTCGCCTTCGACGAACTCTTCGGCAAATACTTCGACACGGCCGCCTCCAGCGTCCGCACCGTCAACGGCATCCTCACCCTCACCACCGCCGCCAACCGCAACGGCTTCTACATCCACCGGGGGCAGAGTGAAGTCGCCACGGCCGGCGGCTCCCTCCTCGACCGCGTGCTGACCACCCTCAACCCGCAGGCCCAGGACCCCGCCGGAGAACTCGCCGGACTGCTCAACGCCGTCGACGCCCGCATCTCCGCGGGCGACGCCACCGGAGCCAGCCGCCTCATGGCCGCCTCCGCCGGCAGCACCGTCACGAGCCTCCTGACCGCCCAGCGGTGGGAATTCCAGAACCAGCAGAACATGCTCCGCAACCGCGTAGCCAACATGGGCCTCAACCCCGCCTACACCTACGCCGGGGACCTCCCCCTCTACAACATGTGGGCCCAGGGCACCGGCAGCTACAACCGGGTCGACGGAGACGGAGACTGCGCGGGCTACCAGCTCAACACCTGGGGAGGCACCTTCGGAGCCGACATCGACCTGAGCCCCAGCCTCACCGTCGGAGCCGCCTTCAGCGCCAGCTACGGCGACCTCACCTCCAGTGCGGCCGACACCCTCAGCGGCACCCTCGACGGCTACTACGTCAGCCTCTTCGGGCGCTACCAGCACAAGAACTGGGGCCATAGCCTCATCCTCACCGGCAGCTGGAACAACGCCTCCTACGACCGCAGCGTCAACGGCGGGGCCGGAACCGGAGGCTACGAAGGCCACGGGGAAACCAGCGGCAGCGCCTACGGAGCCCTCTACGAACTCAGCTACGACATCCCCCTGGGGGATGAAACCTCCGGCATGATCCTCCAGTCCATCGTCACCGCCCAGGTCGCCCGCTACACGATGAACGACTACAGCGAAACGGGAGCCGGAGCCGCCGGCCTCGGCGTCGGCGGCCTGGAAGGCACCACGGCCACCGTCGCTGCCGGAGCCCGCTTCCTGAGCCTGATTGGCAGCAACGTCTTCGGACGCCAGTCCCAGGGCGAACTCCGCCTCCAGGTGGCCCAGGACATGGGCGACACGCGCACCCGGGCCGACGTCGGCTTCACGGGGCTCCCGCAATACAGGACGGGAGTGCGCGGAGCCGAACTGGGAACCACCTCGCTGCAATTCGGGGCGGGACTGAGCATCCCCAGCGGTGAACAGGGCACCATCTTCGCCGAAGCCAACGGCGACATCCGCTCCGGAGCCACAAGCGTCAACGGATCACTCGGATACAGGTACAACTTCTGATTAGGAACAGAAGACGCAAACACACAGTGCCGCCTCCCGGAGAGAGAAGAATAGGGGAGGCGGCACTCTCTTTTGCCGGAACAGAGGGAGAAGCCGTCCCAATGTGACATAGAATGGAAATTGTAGTGTTTTTCATCGAGAGCTGCTTGACAAGAAGGGCTTGGCTCTTCATAAAGCCTCACACAAATTTATTGGCAATGATTCGGTACAGTATCATCCTCATAGGCGGTTGCTTGGCTCTGGCTTCATGTATTCCCAATGAATACGCCAAGACGCAACAGGCCAAATCTTCGTATTTGCATGGAGTTGGCGGAACTTCCGGAGTCAAGACGGACATTCCGCCGGAGGCGCGGCTGGGACAGGGCTTCTGGGATTGGCCTGCGGGGCTGGAAGGCGAACGCCGGATCGTGATCGATACCAAGCTGCAAAAAGTGACGTATTATGTGGGAGATACTATTGTCGGGACCTCTCCCGTTTCGACGGGGAAAGAGGGGCATGCCACTCCCCTTGGTACGTACAAGATCATTAAGAAGGACAAGGATTACAAGTCGGGAACCTACGGAGTATTGCGCAGCAAGGCAACGGGAGCCGTTGTGAATGGCGACTTCAACAACCGTGCCGGAAGTGTTCCGGCTGGGTGCTATTACGATCCGGCGCCGATGCCTTACTATTTGTCCTTCCTTCCAGGTTACGGGATGCATCAGGGGTTTGTAGCCGGATATCCCGTTAGTCATGGCTGTGTCCGTATGCCGGAGGATATGGCACGCGTTTTCTTTGAAAATACGCCTATGGGAACGACGGTGGTCGTGAAGTAATCTAATCGTTTTTTTCTTAACAAAAACAGAAGGCCGTCGGGAATTAGATCTCGTCGGCCTTCTTGATGCCAGGGGGAAATGTCTGTTGAGGTTTCAGGGCAACTGAAAGAGGACGGGAAGGATGCCGGCTTCATGCAGGCCACTGACAAATTCAAAAATGCCGATTAACCAGATAAACCAGAGAGCATCAATAAAGTTGTGCGTGAATGTTCTCGGGTTGACTGTGTAGGTCTCCGGTTGTTTCAGGTGGAAGATGGAATGCAGGGTCGGGAAAAAGGACGGTGTTTCCCGACAGTAGTCTTTGTAATCTTTTCCGAAAATTTCTATCAGGCGTTTTTGTTCGCGTAGAATAATGAATGGGTAATAACAGGCGAATGCCAGGATGACAAGCAACGGGATGGTAAAGGTTTCCGTAGCCAGGGCGACTCCGGTTCCCCCGATGAAGCTAAAAAGATACAGAGGATTACGGCATAGGGCATAAGGGCCTGATTTGACGAGTGTACTGTTTTTGTATCCGGCGATGTACAGGGAGCACCATATTCTGCCGAAGGCCCCGACTCCGGCGAAGAAACAGGCCAGGAGCATGAGGGTTTCTTCCGTGAGCGGCGATGTTTCCCAGCGGCTTTCTCCTAAAAGGAGCGAGGATCCGATGAGCAAGGCAAAGAAGAAGGTGATAAGCGTTCTGGATTGTTCGTTCCATGATTTTTTTTTATAGGACATAGGATTGTAGATAATTGTTGATATGAGGCTCTTTTCAGAGTAGCGCAATTTTGACATCGGCGGTATGTTCTTTGTTCAGTCGGAATTCAAAAAAAACCAGTTTTTCCGGGATGATGGCATCGGCCTTGCTGCCATTTGGGTTGTTTGTCTTAAATTGTCGTATAGGTATTGTTATTTTGATCATTACGGGCCATGAATGGATGTTGTCACCCTATGAGACCGGACTTGCATGAGATAGGGGAAAGCGGGTAGCATGGCGCGCCCTTTATGAAATGTTCTTCCGTTGTTTTTCCCGAGTCCAGCCCGTATGTGTGCGGCATTGGTGCGGTTTCCTCATTAGGAATCGATAGCGCGACGCATGTAGAAAAGATGCTCGAAGGGAAGTGTGCATTTCGTCCGCTGGCGGAGTTGTGGGGGGAAGGTCACGCGTGGGATCGGATACCGGCAGCCTGGCTGGAAGACAGGGAGTTGTTCATGGGACGCCGGCAAGGGCCGGCTTCAATCCTGGCTCTGCTTTTGGCCCGGCAGGCGGTCGAGGATGCGGGGTGGGGGGCACGCGAATTGGAATCGGCAGCTTTGATTGTGGGGTCTTCGCGCGGCAATGCAATGGGCTGGCTGGATTCCATCCCCGGACGGAGGAAGATCAAATTATTGTCGGTACCTCAGTCTCTCCACAGTGAACTGGCATCCTCCGTCACGATTGAGTTTGGCATCCACGGTCCCTACCATGTACTGGCTAGCGGATGTGCGGCCGGGTTGGATGCCGTAGGTCTGGCTGCCATGCTGGTAGAGTCCGGCGTCGTGGAGCGTGCTTTGGCGATTGGGTTGGATTTGCCTCTGTCTCCATCGGTTCTGGATACGTATTGGTCTTCCGGTATGCTGGCCCAGGTCGGGGTTAATAATCCGTACGGTGAAGATGCTGACGGGATGGTGATTGCCGAGGGAGGGGGAGCCGTGGCCCTGTCCATTCATCCCGAAGAAGGCGTTCCATATGGGCGTGTGCTGGATTACCGTTCCAATTCCGATGCAAGCAGTCCTCTAGGCATGCCGGCGGACGGATTGCAGTTGGGCAGGTTGATCAAGACTTCCCTCGAGAAGACGGGGGCGGTTTGCGAGGCGTTGACGATATGTCCTCATGCCAGTGGAACGAGGAACAATGGCATCGCGGAAAAGGCGGCGTTGAAGTATGCTTTTTCCGGAGAGGAAGGAACGGCTCTCCGCTTCCCGGATGTTCGCCTGATGAAACCGTGGTGCGGTCATGCTATCGGGGGAAGCGGTATTCTGGAGTTGTGTATGATGCTGGCATTTGCGAAACGGGGGCTATTGCCTCCCAATTTACCCGGTATGGCATCGCCCTGGGAGGGATGTATCCTCTCGAAAACCTGCGATCTTCTGGATGATCGTATTCTGTTGAAGACGGCTTCTTCGATGGGCGGACATAACGCCGTTCTTGCCTTGAGTGTGAACCCAAACGCCCCAATTTTATGAAAACGCCTGAATCCGCATTGTTCCAATATGAAAAAGAAGGCTTATTGAGAAGGCTGCGCCCCATCGAATGCCTGCCGGGCGGAATGGCCCGTATGGCGGATGAGAGCGAGGTGGTCAATTGGGCCTCCAATGATTATCTGGGGCTGGCCCGGGATCCCCGGATTGAGGAGGCGATGATCCGGGGGGTCCGCGACCACGGGACAGGTGCTATGGCTTCCCGCCTGGTGACGGGGACACGCCGCGTTCATGAAGAACTTGAGGAACGCCTTGCCACTCTAAAGGGAACAGAGGCAGCAGTGGCTTTTTCCTCGGGCTATGCGACATCGGTCGGTTTGATTCCGGCGATTGTGGGGAAGGGCGATTTTGTCGTTTTGGACAAGTTGAGTCACGCGAGTTTGATTGATGGAGCCAGATTGTCGGGTGCGGAAGTGAGGACGTTTTTGCATAATAATCCGGAGTCCTTGGAAAAATTGCTTGTCCGTTTGCGGGCGAAGTCGCCGGATGCTGATATCTTGGTAGTGACGGAGTCTGTGTTTAGCATGGACGGGGATAGGGCTCCCTTGCGCGAATTGGTTGAAGTAAAAAACCGATATGGAGCTCTCATGCTGGTGGATGAAGCGCATGGATTCGGTTTGCTGGGCAGGAATGGTGCCGGTCTGGCTTCGGAACTGGGAGTGTCTTCGGCTATTGATTTCCAAATGGGAACTTTGAGTAAGTCGGCCGGTTTATCGGGTGGTTATGTGGCTTGTTCCCGAGCCTGGGCTGATTTATTCATCAATTCGTCCCGGTCGTTGATTTATTCCACAGCACCTTCTCCGGCGTTGGCGCAGGCGGCTGTGACTGCACTGGATATGATTGAAGGCGAAGAGGGAGAAGCGAAGCGTATCCATGTGCGTTTCCTGATGGATTTGTTTGTTTCTTTACTGGGGATGGAGGCAAGACCTCTGAGCTCAATTTTTCCTTATGTGATAGGAGAGAACGAAGACGCCTTATCGGCTGCATCTGCTCTTCTGAATGCGGGGCATTTGGCTCCGGCGATTCGGTACCCGACAGTGCCTCGCGGTACGGCAAGATTGCGTTTGACGTTGACTGCCGCCCATACGGAGCAACAGGTTAGGGATCTGGCTGAAGTATTGTCAAAGATGCAGAGGGGTGAACTGGCGGTTTCGCAAGCGTGAAAAGAAATACGGAAGCATGCTTGAATATAGCACTCCTTTCATAGGAAAGTGCAAGGATGACCTGTTTTTTTTGTTTAAAAAATATTTATATAAATTGATTCATTTTGTTTTTTTTGAAAAAACATAAAATAATCACATGATTCACAATGGATGGACAATAGTCATGCTGGAATAGCGGATTGCACATCCGTTTCCAAGAAAAATATTTATTTGTATAAATGTCGCAAACCATTCTTTCCCAATTAACTACATTAAATATTTATATTCTTGTTTGACAGGGTTATTGCTTGAAATATGATATACTGTTGTCCATAAAAGCGAGAATAAAACGACATTATTGACGGATGTGCAATCCGCTACATATACGCCCATGGTGAGTTCATTTTTTATCAGACGTTTCTTTGCATCGCTTCTTGCTGTAGGAGTACCTGCATCTTTCGCTTCATCGACAATTGATGACATCAACGAATCTCTTCGGCAGGCAGCCAAAGGAGATTCTCTCTCCTTCACTATCCAGGAACATATCCTTATTCCCTGCCATAGAACCTCCGGGAGTCCTTATGACGCTAAGGAATGGGGAGCCATCAGCAATCCGGACGGAGTCACTTTTCAGCTTTCTGGACTTCAGGTAAACGGAGAGAAATCGTCTTTCACCGGAGCAGAACGCAGTGATCCTCTCGATCTTACCCGAGCCTTGCTTAATAATCTGGGATCAACCATGAAGGTGGATAACCTGATCTTCGACAACTGCAGTTACTACCGAGGTGGTACCATCGCTTGTACCGGAGGAGCCATCTCGAATTTTGGAGGAACGTTGGAAGTCAAAAACTGCGATTTTTTCGGTAATTCCATCAGCAGTTACCAGCGTTTCAGTGCAGGAGGCGCTATCTGTGCCGCCCGTGAAATTTCAGGAGCTAAATCTACCGTGTGCTATACGACTATTGATGCGTGCACCTTCATCGGCAATTTTGCCACGACCGATCCGGAGGGTTATCAATCGGTTCAGGGAGGCGCCTTCTATAATGAAGACTTATCTATTGCCACAGTTCGGCGAAGTACATTCAACAACAATTATGTGATTGTTGACAAAATGAAAACGTTCGTATCCGGAGGCGGCGCCATTGGCAACTGGGGTGACATGGAGATTGAGGATTGCTCGTTTACTGGCAATTATGTCCTTTCCACAGGGGGTGTTGCCCTCTACGGCGGGGCTATCTGGTCTGAAACTAATTTAAACACTATTTATTCTCTTACCATTCGCAATTCGATTTTTGAGAACAACTACATTCAGACTTCCGAGCCACAGGGTATGGGGGGAGCCATCTGTTTCAGATCATCAGGTCTCAACACGATCATCGACAGTTCTTTCTTCAATAATTTCAACGCCTCTTCCAACTACTACGGTGGAGCCATCGACACTGCCGGACCTCTCAACCTGATTGCGGAAACGAAGGACGTCGTCTTCAGCGGCAACAGGCACTTCGTCACCCAAGTCGAAAACGGGCAGGCTCAAGATGGCCTTTCCAACGCCATTACAACCCGTGCCGGCGGTTTCCTCAACCTCGTCGCCGCCTCCCAGGCCAAAATCGTTTTCGACGACTCCCTGATGGCTGCCAATAATGACACGCCACTCAACATCAACCCGGATACCATCGCTCTGAACAACGAAACGAATGAAAAGGTCGACAACCCGTACTCCCATGACGGGGAAGTGCAGTTCAACGACGGCGTAACCGTCAACAACTTCACGGTCAACCTGGACAACGGTTCCCTCCGCGTCGGCGACAAGACCTTCATCAAGGGAACCGTCAACGCAAGGACGGGCACCGCCCTCCTGATCGACGGATTCACTACCATCGCCCAGGGAGAAAAGTTCGCCTTGGAAATCCTGGGACCCCCAACTCCGGGCACGGACGGAAACTACAATGTCACGGGAACGGAAGGCGAACACACCATCCGAGTCCGGATGAACGACGCCATGGTCGCCGCCACGGATACCAACCCCGTCTGGAACTTCGCCGACGGCTCCTCTCTGAATGCCGAGCCGGGCAAGCTCGTCTTCGTGCTGGACATCAGCGGCATCCAGTCCAGGCCGGAGGAACTCCACCCCTTCATCTTCTCCCACACGCTATCCACCGAAACCACCCAGGCAAGCGTGGCCGGCGCCAAACACGTCTACCTCGTCGATGACGATGGATGGTCCCTCGAATACGAACCCTATACCGCCAACGGGACGACCTACGACCGCTTCGACTTCCTGTCCGGTCAATACGGAGTGGAACTCCCCCAGCCACCATCCCCCATCGATCCGGAGTTCCCGGTCGACCCTGAATTCCCGGTAGATCCACCGACGCCTCCCGCTCCGGCCTGGAACGCCCCCCTCGGCGTCGGAACCGTCCAGGTCAACACGCTTTGGACCTCCGTCCGGTCTCTCTGGTCCTTCTCCGACAATGCCCGGACCAATACCCGGTACAACCTCAAGCTGGAACGCAACGTGGCCTTCTGGGTTTCCGGCATCGGCAACTACTACACCCAGGAAAACCATGACTTTTCCACGGGGTACCGCTACCGTTCCCTGGGATACGCGGCGGGCGGCGAGTACGCCTTCGCCAACAACTGGACGATGGGCATGGCCGTCGGCACCCTCTGGGGAGACCATGACGTCAACAATGGCCTGGGGCGCATCGACAAAGACACCAACATCGGCCTCCTCTACGGAACCTACGGGATGGCTCTCAACCGGCAAAATGCCTTCATCCTGGACATGCAGGCCGGCTATGCCCGCTCCAGCAACAAAGGTACAACGAGGATGCAGGCCGTATCCGAGGACAACCTGGGCGGGAAATGGACCGACCAGGCCTGGATGCTGGACGTGAAGGCGATCTGGAGCCATCAATTGAACGAAAGGCTTTTCCTGGAAACCTTCACCGGGCTCCAGTACACCTTCGCCGACCAGAACGACTACACCCTCAGGGGCGAGAAGTACCAGTACCGTCTCTCGGACGGCAGCATGAACGAGCTGCGCGCTACCGTGGGAACCGGTCTCCGTTACCGGGGTTATCTAGGAAACAAGGCCTTCACGGCCTACGCGAAGGCGGGAGTAATCCAGGACTTGAGCCGTAAGACGCCCCGGGTCGATGTCCAGGGCAACAGTCATTTCTGGACAGCCTGCGGCAGTAAACCGGGAAGGACGTCGCTGAGCACGGCGTCGGGCATGCGTTTGCAGCTTACGGAAGGTCTGAGCGCCTCGGCGAACTACAATCTTGAAGCGGCCGAGAAGAGCCTCATGCAGACGGGAAGCGTCAGTCTCATTTACGAATTCTGAGTTTCTTCCGGATACCTCTCCGGTTCACCGGAGAACCAGGAGAGGATTCTTGATTTTCCGTTCGAAGAGAATTGCGGTATTCTCTGAGATCCGGAAACGGGAGTAGGCTCAGGACGGTTCTCTTGCAAAACCGTAGATTGGGTCGCTTCCAAAACAAGCTCCCCCGGCCTTCAGTCGAAAGTCGGGGGAGCTCATTTGTTGATGATGAAGCGGATCGTATATCCGTTATTCTTTATTCAGGACAATGTCCGCGCAATGCTTTGCGAGATTGCGGAAGGCCGCGGAAGCACTGTTTTCCGCAGGATCGAGCAGAGCGACGGGAGAGCCTTCGTCTCCGCAGGAGCGGGTACGGATGTCGATGGGAATTTGCCCCAGAAGCGGCACTCCGAGTTTTTCCGCTTCGCGAGCGCCACCTCCTTCTCCAAAGATGTGATAGACCTTTCCGTCGGAAGGACATTCGAAGTAACTCATGTTTTCGATGATGCCGAGGATGGGTGTCTGGACTTTTTCGAAGAGTCCTACAGCTTTGCGGGCATCGATAAGGGCAACTTCCTGCGGGGTTGTGACGATGACGGCTCCGTCGAGATCTGCTGTTTGCACGATGGTCAGCTGGATGTCTCCCGTTCCGGGGGGCAGATCAAGGATCAGGAAGTCGATGTCACCCCATTCTACGTTGCGAAGGAATTGCTGGACGTATCGGGTGGCCAATGGTCCGCGAACAGCGACGGGAGAGGCTTCGTCGATCATCAGGCCGATGGAAAGCAAGCGGATACCGTGCGCTTTGACAGGAATGAATTCGTCGTTCTCATTGGCTCCGGGACGTTCCTTAGTGCCGAACATGAGAGCCATGGAAGGACCATAGATATCCAGATCGACCAAGCCGACTTTATAACCGAGTTTCGAGAGGGCGACTGCGAGGTTGGCGGAGACTGTGGATTTACCGACACCGCCTTTGCCGGAAGCGACGGCGATGACGTGCTTGGCTCCGGGGATGGAGGACTTCCACGAAGCGGGATCATCATTGACCGGCTTGTTGGCTGCGGGCGTTTTGTGGTCGATGTTGACATCGCAGTGCTTGACTCCGGGGATGTGCTTCATGACGTTGTGCACCCCTTCGAAGATGTAACGGGGGATATCGGCGTTGCGGCTTTCGATCTGGAGATTGATGACGACATTGTTGTCATCGTCGATGGCAATGTTTTTTACAATGCCGAACGAAACGATGTCCCGGCTGAATCCGGGATATTTGACCGTCGTCAAAGCGGCCCGGATGAGTTCCGGCGTGAGTGGTTGTTGTGAATCGGTCATGATAGAGTTAGTTCCTGTGGAGGAGTAATTGAATCGGTTTGGAGATCGGCCAGAGGATCAAATGGACGAATGATGAGAAATACTGGCAGATTAATCGGAAAATGTGAATCGGTTTTTGCAGGAAGCGATGGAGTCCTGCGTATTTTTCATACATGATGCTGAGGGCGACGATGAGAACGATGTTCGTGAATTTGAAAGAAATTCCCCCTTTCCAGATGCTGTCGATCATGCCATGGTCATAAAGGATTTCTTGTCCCATATCGACAACAAGAATCACCCCGACAAATCCGACGAGAACGAAGGCCGTATAGTTGAGAACGGGGAATTTTTCCAGGATGCCGATGCACCATCCGGCTACGATTCGGAGAGCAAGGATACCGATGAAGACGCCGGTACAGACGACCCATATATGGTATTCTTCAGGGATGTGTGCGGCATTGTTAACGAGTCCGACGGCTGCGACGACATTGTCGAGCGAAAGCGAAAGATCCATGAGCTCAATGCCGGCAATGGTCGCCAGAAAACTTTTACCTGCGAATTTGCCGGCGGAATGATTTTCATGTTTTTCGACATGTTTGAGAGAGAGGTGGTTCGCAGCCAGATAAATCAGGTAGATTGCGCCAAACCACTTGACCCATTCGTTGTGCATGAGCCAGGCGACGGCTGCCAGAGCGATACCCCGGAATACGTAGGCGCCGATGAGCCCCCAGCGAAGAGCCGCTTTTTGTTGATGCTTGGGCAAGTGGGATGCCATGGCGGCGATTCCCAAAGCATTGTCGACAGACAGGAGGCCTTCGATGAGGATTAATCCCAGAACGATTTGCAGGGCTTCGCTATAGAACCCGATGGGGATGGGGGTGTCCCATATTGCCAATAGTGAAAAAAGTGCAGTCACGTGCGCCGAGAGTAATTGATTCTCTGCAGTGATCAACCCTCAAATCTGTAATAAGACTTGGGAATACTTCTACTACTGTTACTGTGCGGGTTGGATGACTGTATTGTGGTGGTAGGATTCGAACCGGCTGTACTGTTCCGTATCCAAAGCGGACGGATAACTCATGACGAGGAGGGGGTAGGGAGCATCACCTTCCTTGTAGGGGGGGTGGATATAGTCGTACTGTTGGTTGGATATAAATCCATTGCGTTCGTAGAACATCAGCCTGCGGCGGGAAATTTCATCAACGACGGGGTCAATTTCGAGGATGACCGGGACATTGGAGTGCTGCTTGATTTCGTCGAGTATGATTTTGCCGAATCCGTTATTTCTCATGTGCGGGGAGACGGCAAAGTGTTCCAGATAGACGAAGTCGGGAGTATTCCAGAAGCAGAGGATTGCGGCAACGCGCCCGTCGGATGTCAGAAGGGCGTCATAGTGAAATTCCGGGTTGTGGAGGATTTCTTCCAGATTAGGAATGGTGCGTTGCTCGTGCAGAGGGAAACTTTGCGTGTAAATTTCGTTCGCCTCCGTAAACAGGGGATCATGGATACTTTTGATGGCGATGTGCTTGAAATCTTTCATGGCTGGGCTATTGCGTCGTATGGTGTGCAATGTCTGGTTTTTGGAACCCTACTATGAGTTATTTTAACGTCTGAAGTAAAGTCTTCTTTTCTGTTTTTTGCCTATTATGGAAGGAAGAGACGGTCATGTTGGATGTATTGATGACAATAAGGTTGTCTGAGGAAGGATGAATGAGTACGCGTTCCGGTATTGCTCTGATGGGATATTCCCCTACATTGGTGGGCCATTCCCTTTCTTGTTCCAAGAAGGGGGGCATGACTCTTCCATATGAAAAGGTATAATGAGGAAGTGACTGATGATGAAGTCCTATGGGGTCTTCTTGATCAAGGCTATACGGATTTTGCAAAGGTCTCGTTGAGAGGACTGCAAATGAGCCGTCTTCCCAATATGAAAGGGTGCCGCGTAGCGGAATTTGACTGCAGCAACAACCGCCTGACGACATTGAAGGGCGCTCCGGAGGTTTCCGGTACGTTTGATTGTTCCAAGAACCGTCTGGTGTCCTTGCAATATGCGCCTGCCGGCCCGCTTGATGCCTTCTTGTGCATGGATAACCGTTTGGAATCCCTGGCTGGCGCACCGCAGGTTGTGGAGAGGGAGTTTGACTGCAGTTTCAATCGGTTGGAGTCTCTGGAGGGAGGGCCCTCTTCCGTCAAGGTTTCCTATACTTGTTCTTTTAATCAGTTGAAGTCGTTGGAGGGGGCACCGGACGATGTCCGCGGAAGTTTTGATTGCTGCTGGAATCGTTTGACGAGTCTTCGCGGGGCTCCGCAGGAAGTGGAGGCGGGGTTTAAGTGCGGGAATAATGAACTTGTTTCTCTTGAAGGGGCTCCTCCACATGTGACAGGAGAATTCGACTGCCGGGAAAACCAGCTCGTTTCTCTGGCACATTGTCCTCAATCGGTTGCCGGACGCTTTGTGTGCAGTCATAACAGACTGGCAAGCCTGGAAGGGGCTCCGCCCGGAGTGAAGAAGGAGATGGACTGCTCGTTCAATCTGCTGGAGTCCTTGACTGGAGCTCCGCCTGCTGTGCAAGGCCGGTTCGATTGTAGTCACAACAGGCTTGTTTCCTTGAAAGGAGCACCGACAGGCGTTCGTCTGGCGTTCAACTGTTCTTCCAACAAGCTGGATTCTCTGGATTTCTGCCCTCAGGAGGTGGAAATGGATTTTTTCTGCAGCGACAATTGCCTGACTAGCCTTCAGGGCTCTCCTCCGGGAGTGAAACGGGATTTTGATTGCAGCGGAAATCGTTTGAGATCTCTGGCGGGATGTCCTGCCGGTGTTTCACGCGATTTTTTCTGCCGTGACAATTTACTGACGACGCTGGAATATGTACCGCTTGGCGTTTCCCGCCATTTCAATTGCGCATCGAATAAATTGGGATCCTTGGACTCCTGTCCACCGGGAATTCTCGGTAATTTTTCTTGTGCGGACAATAGGCTTCGTTCTTTGAGCGGGGTTCCTGCCGGAGTGGAGGGCTCTTTCGATTGCGGCCGCAATCAATTGTCGTCGTTGAACGGTTGTCCTCCCGGCGTACAGGGGAGTTTCATCTGTTCTCGCAACAAATTATCATCTTTGGAAGGTTCTCCCCAAGGGGTTCTTGAAAAGATGGATTGCAGCTACAACCAGTTATCATCCCTCCGAGGGATGCCGAAAGATGTAACGGGATACTTCGATTGCAGCCATAACAATCTGGAATCCTTGGAGTTTGCTCCTCTTTCCACGAAGGAGGGATTCAATTGCAGTCACAACCGCTTGAAGAGTTTGAAGGGTGCCCCTCTCGGTGTGGAGGGGAGTTACGATTGCAGCCACAATTGTCTGGAAACCCTGGATTACGTGGCTTCCGGCGTGACGTGGCGTTTCGATTGCAGCTATAACCTTCTTCGTTCTTTGCGCGGCGCTCCGGAACAAGTGTCTTGGCATTTCGACTGTAGTCACAACAGGATTATATCGTGGGAATATCTGCCTCTCCACGTGCAGGGGAAGATGGTAGTGGAAGGCAACCCGGCGGGAACTCTTGACGAATGTCGCAATGATCACTTGGCGGATGTAGAGGGAGATTGATTTTTTCCTCATTTTCATTAAGATGCGAACATGAAACGGGTATTTTCCTTCGGTGTATTGTGCGTCATGTCTGCAGTCTTCCTGTCTGGATGCGATGATGACAAGAAGGGGGAGGTTGTCGGACTAAGCGAACAGGACTCTCCCATGCCCGGGAATGCAGGGCGGGAGCGTACCGTCGATGCTCCGAAACCTGTAGAACGTGACGATGAACTGGACCGTGCTATCCGGGATGCGACCGATAGTACTGCCGAACATGAATATGCGGTGGCCAAACTTTATGCCGAGCGTCTCAAAGCAGGAAAGGCAAAGGTGGAACAGGTCGTCGAATGGTGCAAGAAAGCTGCCGACAAGGGCTATGCCGAAGCCCAGATGACCCTGGCCGGCATGTATTATTACGGTGTGGAACTCGGTCGCGATTCTTCCCGGGCAAAGGAGTGGTTTGAAAAAGCTGCTGCGGCGGGCAACAGGGAAGCCGATTATTACCTGGGATTGATGTATCTGATGGGGGACGGCATTGCGCGCGATACTGCGAAAGGCGTGGAGGAGATCAAGAAATCCGCTGAAAGCAATATTCCTAAAGCGATGGGGTTTCTCGGCAATCTTTATTGGGAAGGAAAGTTCGGCGTGGAAAAAGATGCCCGCATAGCCCAACAATGGTTGGAGAAGGCTGCCAAGAAGGGGGACATTACGGCTGCCCAGTTTCTTGGCAGGATTTATTACAACGGGGATGGTGTAGAAAAGAATCCCGAGAAGGCCTTCAAATGGTATGAAAAGGCTGCTCGTCTGGGAGATCCCCAATCGGAATACATTGTTGCGATGATGTGCTTGAAGGGGGAAGGGACGAAGGAAAACCCCGAAGAAGCCGTTTCCTGGTTGAAATTGGCTGCAGGTCAGGATCATGTCGGTGCCATGGCTCTGCTTTCCATCTGTTACAGCAGTGGCTTGGGTATTAAGGCTGATGCCGAAATCGGCCGGGTTTGGAAAGAACGCGCCTTGAAACTGCAGAAAGAACAAGAGGAAAAGGCCGCGACCGGGAATAATCCGCCGAGCGGTGAGGTTACGCCCGGATCGGGAGGGATGCCCAAACAGGGTGAATTGTGAACAAGAAGCTTTCAGTGCAGATCAATGATTCGTACTGAGACAATTCCATTCTTTAGGGGGGGAATGAGATTTCTTGACTGATCAGAGAAGCCGGGGTATAGACCTCCTTGGTTATTATAACCGCACGAGTTATGGACAAACAGCAAACATTGGTGCCGGCCCTGGCAGAAGGAACCGTTCTTTACGATATCTACCAGATCGTGCGTGTTTTGGGCGCGGGAGGTTTCGGTATTACCTACATGGCATGGGACATGAAGCATGAGCGTCATGTGGTCATTAAGGAATGTTTGCCGGGGGATTATGCGGCGCGCAGTGAGGATGGCGTTACCGTTTTGCCCCGCCATGAATCGACTCGCGACATGTTTGAAAATTGCATCAACAATACGATGCAGGAGGCGCAGACGCTGGCTGGATTTTCTCATCCGGGCGTCGTTCAGATTTTTGATTTGTTCCGTGCTCACGGAACCGTCTATTACGTTATGGAATTGATTATCGGACAAACGATGTTCGAGATCATGGAAAATTTAAAAAAGTCCGGCGGATCCTTTACCCAGGCCCAGGCGGAAGGATTATTGGTTAATATGCTTGATATCCTCGAGCATCTCCACGACCACGGAATTTATCATTGTGATATCAAGCCGGGCAATATTTTTATCATGGGCAACGGCATGCCGAAGTTGATCGACTTCGGAGCCGTCCGAACCAAAGTGCTCCAGCACGATGGACTTGTACAGGTGACTCCCGGTTATACCCCTCCCGAGTTCTATCCCGGGCGTTTTCGCGAGATTGGCCCCTGGTGCGACCTCTATGGGCTGGGAGCGACATTTTACGAACTTTTGACGGGCATAACTCCGGAACCTGGCGATAAGCGTTCCGTCGTAGACAGAATGGTCAAGATTGCTTCCGTGGAAGGTTTCCGCAGGAAGTACTCGCTTCCTCTTCTGACCAGTATTGACAAGGCGTTGGAACCTTCTCTGGAAAAACGTTTCAAGTCTGCCAAAATGTGGATTGAATATATGGATGCCTATGAAGCCGGCGTTCAATTGGTAACGACCTCCGATCCCAAAGCCAACGAGCGGTTGAAAATTGCCAGTTCATTGAACAAGAGAAAGAAAAGTCCGGTGGTGAAAATCGTGATCCTCCTGATTTTGATTGCCCTTGTTGCTCTTGCATGGTTTGTTCACACAGGTGAAATCGAATTGCCTTTTGAGCTGCCGCAGGAATATTCGTGGCTGATTCAGACGAAGCAACCGTAATTCGTCCTCCGAGGACTATGGCATAGGAGGCCTTTGACTCCGGCATGCGTTAAAATCCCGGTTACCGTACCGGAGCAGACTTGATGTCGTGTTCATGGTCAATCGGAGATTTCCGAAGATTTTGAATTTTGATGTATTTCAATTGACGTAATGCATAAAAAAACGGTCACCGAAGGGTAGATGCATCAAAATAACGGTCACCCAAGCTGGCGCGTGGGAAGCTCCTGGGCAAGGCTTTTTTGAACCATATCAATACTCCCGGGTGCAGCGTCGCACGCTGTCGAGGGGGAAAGGGGGGGCGAGAAGCCCCTCGTCTTCTTTCTCAAGACGAGCTTGCAGGTCAAAAAGAGTCCTTAGTGCATTCTCCAACTGATCTCTTAGATTCAATGGATTTAGGCTCTTATGTAAGGTCTCTAACTTTTCCTTCTTGCGACTAGGTTTTAGCGTTTCCATGACTCGGGCGTAGGGTGTCCGTGCCTGATCGCTTTGTCTCTTGAGTTTTCCTCCTTGCCTCGTTTTGAATATGACCCGGCTACACGCATAAAAGTGATTCGTCAATAAATTGTTGGCTCGATATACCCTATTGAGCAACTTGATATAACCGGGATGATCAAATCGACCATACCCTACCACATCTCTGACTCGGTGACGATTCTTCTCTTCGGCTCGTGCATTGTCATTTTTCATCATGGGACGCGAACGGGTGATTTCCATCTTTTGATGCTTATCTTTCAGATACTTCTGAAGATGGTAATTGATAAACTCCGTTCCATTGTCCGTGTTGATTCCTCAAGCCGGGAAGGGAAACTGGTTCATCAGACGCCCCAAGGCTCGGCACGTTTCATACTGCCCTTTGTTCCAAATAGCACGGTTGGATGTCCACTGGGTATAATCATCTGTGATCGTCAAGGTCCAGGCAAAGTCACCTTTCATTGTTGTGCCGCAGTGGGCGACTGTGTCGGCGTAGAGATAACCTGGCTTTTCGATGCGTCTTCGATAATCGACAATGGAGATAAGTGCCTTTAAGGAGGTGGTCGTTCCATTGGACTGAGTTCTGGATGCCGATGTTTTGTAAGGTTTGAGAACTCTATCCCGCGTTTCTCTTTGACGGGCTTTTCCTTTGTCGAGGATAGAACTCTGATAATCGTCTTAGTTGACTTATATCCTGTAAGTTGTTGCATTTCCAAGAGGAAGCCATACTTGTCCTTGCGCGTCTTTTTTGAAGCGTAGACCTCTCGAGCACCATTTAGTAACTCAAGTCGTGATTGTTTACTCATTTTAAGAGGCATATGAATAGTTTGAAGAAACTATTTTGATGCATCCACCCTTTTGCTCATTTCACCGGTTTTCCCTGAAAGGGCCTTCGGTGATTTTCTTTTTGATGCATTACGAAGCGAACGGTAACGCGAAGAAGATTCCTTCCACACTTGAACATGGCGTGAGGATCTGTATAATCGGCAAAGTTTTTGGTTTTCAGAGACAGCTACCGGATTGAATGAATAATGAATAATGAACCCGTAATACAGGACCCCGTTCTTCCACGGGCGACCATGGGCTCGCGTTTATTGTATTTGTGGCGCAACTACATACGGTTTCACAAATGGACGCTTTTTGCTTCTATTTTGGCAGGTGTCGTTTCGGCGGCGACGAGCGGATTCGGATATCCGTTCATGATCGACAAGGTTTTCCCCGTAGTGTTCGGGCATGCGCAACTTTCACCGGAAATACAGTCTATTCTTGTGGGAATATTCGGCGAGGCTAACCTGCACAGTGCCATGGTCTGGGTGGCGGCCTGTTTCTTGCCGCTGGTCGTTACGGTGAGTGGAATCGCCGGATTTTTCAATGCATATTGGTTGACTGCTGCCGGGTTGAGGGTGTTGGAACGTCTTCGTATTCAATTGTACACAAAGTTTCAAAACCTTTCCCTCTCCTACCATGAAAGGCACAAGAGCGGCGATTTGCTCAGCCGCCTGATGCACGACACGCAGTTTCTTCAGGAGGGGGTTCTCCAAGTGGCCAATGACTTGGTGCTCCAGCCGATGACGATGCTGGGCGCTTTAGGGTATCTTGTTTACAAAGCGAGCGAGAGCGAGCAGTTTTTTATCTTGCTGATCAATATGGTGCTGGTGGGGCTTTGTATCGTGCCCATTCAGAGAATCGGCAAAATCATGTTGAAACAGGCTCGCAAGGCCCAGGCCGGATTGGGAGACATTACGGCTTCTCTTCAGGAGAACCTTTCTTCCCAGCGTGATATCCGTGCCTACGCCATGGAGGAGGAACAGATTAAACACGTCCGTTTCCAGATTAGCAATTTCCTTAAAACCATGCTCAACGTGGTGAAATGGCAGAACGTGCTGCCGCCCATGGTGGAGATTTCCAGTGCGCTGGCTCTGGGATTCGCGTTGTATGTGGGCAATCAGAACGGGATGGCAGTCAAAGATTTCATGTCTTTGGCAACAGCCATGTATCTCTGCTATGAACCGGTCAAGAGGCTGGGGTCCGTCCATAACAGGCTGGCGATGAACATGGCGATCGTTGACCGCTTTAATGAGGTCATTTTCCAGCCTGACGATATGCCGGATCCGGAGCATCCTCATGAGATGACCCGCTGCCGGGGTGACATTGTGTTCGACCATGTCAAGTTCGCCTATGATGCCGACAAAATGGTGATGAACGATATCAATGTTCATATTCCTGCCGGTCAGGTGGTGGCCCTTGTCGGCCCCAGCGGTGCAGGAAAGACAACGTTTGCAAATCTGGTATGCCGTTTCTACGACGTGAATGAGGGTGCCGTGAAAATTGATGGTGAGGATGTCCGTAATTACAGGAAGAAGGATTTGATGAAGAACATCGCTCTCGTCTCTCAGTACCCTGTTTTGTTCAGCGGCACGGTGGCGGACAACATTCGCATCGGCAATCCGGAGGCAACGATGGAACAGATTGTCGCGGCGGGTAAAAGAGCTGCCGTTGATACCATTGTCGATGAAGATCCGAACGGATATGAAAGACCGATCGGAGAATCCGGGGAAGGGCTTTCCGGTGGGCAGAAACAGCGAGTCTCTATTGCCCGTGCCTTTTTGAAGGATGCTCCCATCCTAATCCTTGATGAGGCGACGGCTTCGCTGGATATGCGGAGCGAATCAATGATCCAGGAGCAGTTGGAGTCACTTACCCAAGGCAGGACGACTTTGGTGATTGCTCACAGATTCAGCACGATCCGCCTTGCGGATCGCATCCTCGTTTTCGAGCAGGGCCGCATTATTGCGGACGGAACACATCTGGAGTTGTACGAAAATTCCGCACTCTACCGGGATTTGTACGATAAACAACTGATGAGATCGGGAGGTAAGGGAGTATGATGAAACAATTTTTCCGATTCCTGGTTTATTTGAAGCCTCTGTTGCTGCCTTTTATTCTGGCATTGTTGTCCGGCGTCGTCGCTTCCGCTGCGAGCGGATTCGGGATTCCGATGATGATCGACAAGGTGTTTCCTGTTGTATTCGACAACAGCAAGCTTCCCCCGTTTATCCAGGATATACTGGTCGAGATGGTAGCTCCGGACCGTCTGCATATGGTCGTGCTGATCACGGCGTGTCTGATATTGCCTTTGGTGATGACGATTCGCGGCGTGGCAACTTTTATCAACGGATATTTGACGGCATTCGTCGGGATGCGAGTTCTCGAAGAAATTCGAATGAAAGCATTTTCTCATTTGCAGATGCTTCCATTGTCTTTCCATGAGAGCCAGAAGAAGGGCGACTTGATCAGCCGCCTGCTGACGGATACTCAGAACGTGCAAGCCGGGATTACTCAGGTGTCCAACGATTTGATCAAGCAGCCGATGACTCTGGTGAGCGCATTATGCTTCCTGGGGTACCAGGCTGCCAAGACATCCCAGACTTCCGTTTTATTGAGTAATTTGTTCTTCGTCTCTTTGTCCATCTGGCCGATTTACTTCTTTGGCAAGAGGATGGTGGAGAAGGCGCGTAGGGCACAGAAGGAATTGGGCGACATTATGGCCGTGGCCCAGGAAAATCTGTGCTCCCAGAGGGAAGTCCGCTCCTATGGCATGCAGGGCCAGCAGGTAGCTATCTTCCGGCAACTGACGGAGCGTTTCATCCGCATCCAGATGAAGGCCGTCAAGTATAAGCAGTTTCTTGTGCCTGTGCTGGAAGGTGTCTGTGCCCTCGGATTGGGGTATCTTTTGGTGCGCTGTAATTCCGTCGGGATGAAAGAGTCTGATTTCATGTCTTTTGCGACGGCTTTGTTCATGTGCTATGACCCAATCAAAAGGCTTGGCATGACCTACAACCGGCTCAAGCAGGCCCAGGCTTCCCTGGAGAGGTTGAATTTCATTCTGGATCAGCCCGACAATATGCCGGATCCGGAGAGTCCTGTGCCGCTGGGAAAAGTCAAAGGGAATGTCAGTTTCCGCGACGTATCCTTCTCTTACGATGGAAAGCACAAGGTTCTGGAACACATCAATGTAGATGTTCCGGCCGGACAGGTTGTGGCGCTTGTCGGCCCAAGTGGGGCGGGCAAGACGACGTTTGCCAGCTTGATCCCGCGTTTCTATGAAGTTTCGTCCGGTAGCGTGCATATGGACGGAGTCGATCTCCGGGATGCGACGAAGGCGGACGTCAGAAGCAATATTTCGCTGGTATCGCAGAGCCCGTTCATTTTCCGCAATTCCATCATAGAGAATATCCGCCTTGGTAAACCCGGCGCTTCCGATGAAGAGGTGATCGAGTCGGCGAAGAAAGCCTCCGTACATGATTTTGCCCAGCAGAAAGAGCAGGGATATTATACGATGCTGGCCGACTACGGCGACGGACTTTCCGGAGGGCAGAAGCAGCGCGTGGCCATTGCCCGAGCCTTTTTGAAAGATGCCCCCATTCTGATTCTGGATGAAGCGACGGCTTCTCTGGACTCGGAAAGCGAGAATAAGATTCAGGAAGAACTCGATAAACTTGTCGTGGGCCGTACGACCTTTATCGTGGCCCACCGCTTTAGTTCCATTCGTATTGCCCAGCGTATTCTCGTGTTTGAGAGCGGACGCATTATTGCGGATGGAACGCACGATGACTTATACGTTTCCTGTCCGTTGTACAAGGAACTTTACGATAAACAATCCATATAAATTGATTATTTCCCCGTTTTTGAATAGTTTTAACTGCATACCCCAACGAGTTAGGTTTTTATGAAAAAGATTTTTGTATCCGGATGCTACGATATTCTTCATGCTGGTCATATCCAGTTTTTTGAAGAAGCACGGTGCCTTGGAGATCAATTGATTGTATCATTTGCGTCGTCGGAAGTCCTATGGATCCACAAGCATCGCAAGGCTTCCATTCCCGATGAACATAAGAAGGCTTTGCTGGAAAGCTTAAGGATGGTGGATAAGGTGGTCGTTGGCAAGAGCCTGAAGAAAGGCCTTGATTTTGAAGATGACTTCCTGGCTGAAAAACCCGATATCCTTGCCGTGACCGAAGATGACCAGTACGGAGACTTGAAGCGTGAACTCTGTAACCGCATTGGAGCTCAATATGTCATTTTGCCCAAGACTCCTCCGCGTTTCCAGCCGGTTTCTACCAGTATGCTGGTGAATCGGATTAAGGCTCCTAATGAAGTTCCCCTGCGTGTAGACTTCGCCGGCGGATGGCTGGATGTACCCCGTTATGCCAGGGCGGGAGCTTTTGTTGTCAATTGTGCGGTGACGCCAATGGTATCCCTGATGGAATGGACGTACGAGAAGTGTGCCGGCATGGGAGGCAGTGGAGCATGGGCCATGCTTGAAGGCAGAGATCCCGTCCAGTCGGAGCTGGCTCTCGGAGTGGGGTGGCAGGATCCTGCCGTTATTTCCGAAACCGGCCTGTGTGTCTGGCGTTCCGGAGACAGACCAATTCTCGACATCAAGAGTACGGGTGACTTCCTGAATGGGCGCATGGCTATTTATTATACCAATTCCCAGCATAATACGCCGTCGATGGCCGATTGTACCCGCGATTATGAACGTATTGCCCAGTCTTCCCTTATTGCCAGGGCCGGAGTGATTGAACACAATATCGCTACGTTGGCGGCCGGTGTTTGCCTTTATCATAGCGTTCAGCTTGACGAAGGGATGGCGCGCCTGCCTGATATAGAAGGCTCGATCGCCCGGAAGTACTGCGGAGGCGGGTTCGGAGGATATGCCCTGTATTTGTTCCAGAAGCAGGAATTCCGGGACAAAGCTTTGGCGGATGTTCCCGGCATGCGGGCGGTAGAGCCGTTTTGCAGGAAGCTTTTTTAATCAATCATGTTGTTTCCCGGAAGATTGACAGTAACCCCCTCTCATGGATATGGAAAAAGAAAAGATACTCATTATCAAGCATGGTGCTTTGGGGGATTTTGTCCTGTCTGTCGGGACGATGTGCCACATTCGGGAAATGCATCCGGAGGCGAGTTTGTCTTTGATGACCATGTCTCCTTTCGTCGCTATGGCTCGTCAAATGAACATGTTCGACGAGTATATTATCGATAATAGGCCATCTGCCTGGAATCTGCCGTACATGTTCAAGGTTTTGGCGAAGATCGCCCGGGGTAAATTTTCTCATATTTACGATTTGCAGGCATCCAGCCGTACCCGGTACAGGTATTATCCTCTGCTTCGGTGGATGATGCCACGGTCGTTTGTGTGGGTAAACTACAGGAAAGGCGTTGAATACAAGATTGAGAAAAAATGCCCCGTCGGCATTGGTGCTCAACATCGGAATGGTATTCATGCTCCTTTCAAGATAAGTGACTTAACGTTTCTGAAGGGGGAGGGGAAGCACTTCGACGCATTGCCGGAACGGTACGTATTATTGATTCCCGGGTGTTCTCCCAATCATCCTTACAAACGCTGGCCGATTGAGAATTTTCAGGAACTGGTTTGCCGTCTGGCGGACCGGGGTATTCATTCCGTGGTGATCGGAACCGACATTGAAGCGGAAGAGGTCAATGCTATTGCGGGGGCTTCTCCCATGGCTGTAAATATGTTGAACAAGACGTCCCTGCTGGACGTACCGCAATTGGCGATGAGGGCGATTGCCTGCGTCGGCAATGATACAGGACCCTCCCATATGGCTTCCCTGTCCGGGTGCTTTGCCATTGCCCTGTACGATAACAGAACCAAGCAAGGGGCTTTGCGAGGGGCGAATTCCGTCAATCTCATTTCACCGGATCTGATCACTAAAATTACGGTGGATCAAGTTTGGGAAACTCTTCTTCCCAAACTGGATGAAGACCTGCAAGATGCATAGTTGATTGTCCGCAGAAGCTGGCCCTCCGGGTATTATTGCCGGGACTGGATGATGCTGAGCAACTCGTCAGGACTTGCGACAATGGCATCGGCTCGCGTAGGGACTGTTTTGTCCCGGGAGAGAAGGCAATTGAACCCGATTCCGGCGCGGATACCGGCTTCAATATCGCGTTCCTTGTCTCCAAGGCTGAGAGAGGATGCCATATCGATCCCGTATTGAGAGGCAGCTTTCAGGAACATGCCCGGTTCCGGTTTTCTGTCCTCATGCCGTTGGAGGTGTGGGCAGTGGAAGATGTCCAGGATGGTGATACCGTGTCGTCCGAACTGGCTTTTCATATACAGGGTAAGGGTCTGGAAATCTTCCTCGGTGTAATATCCGCGCGCAATTCCCGACTGATTGGTTGCGATAACAAGGTCATAGCCTAGTGATTGCGCTCCACGGCAGAGTTCGAGAATACCCGGGACGAATTCGAAATCGGCGGGTTTGTAGAGGTAGTTTTTTTCCACATTGACCGTCCCGTCGCGGTCCAGGAAAAGCGCTTTACGCATGACCGTAGATTCCCTGTTCCACCAATCCACAGATGAGGTGTCCTACGGCGATGTGCATTTCCTGGATATGATTGGTGGCATCCGAAGGCACATTGATGCAGAAATCGGCCAGCTCTTTCATTTTTCCTCCGCCCTGTCCGGTGAGAGCAATGGTGGAGATACCCATGTTGCGGGCGATCAGGAAAGCCTGGACGACATTTTCGCTGTTGCCGCTTGTCGATAGGCCGACCAGGACATCACCTTCTTGTCCCAGGCCTTCGACTTGTCTGCGGAAGATGGTATCGTAGCCGTAGTCGTTGCCGACTGCCGTCAGGATGGAAGTGTCCACCGTGAGGGCAATAGCATTCATGGCTTTGCGGTTCAATTTGTAACGGCCGATGAGTTCGGCGGCAAGATGCTGAGAGTCGGCAGCCGATCCCCCGTTGCCGCAGAACATGATTTTGCGGTTGTTCTCCAATGCCCGTCGGCAATGGAGGGCAGCATCGGCAATGATGCCCGAATACGAGGCCAGGAGTTTGAAATGTTCGGCAATTTCTAATAGTTCCGCATGGATGAAGTCTTTCATAGAGGTCAACAGGATGGATCGTTCATTTTGGAAATAATCCCGGTACTTGAAAACCCTTCGATTCGAGGAAGTTCCAGGGCTTTGCCTCCGTACGAAACCACATATCTGCCTTCCGGCCAGCGATCCAGGGGGTACCCTTCTTTGGCGATGACATCGGGCTGCAATTGTTTGAGGAGGGGCAGGGCGGTATCATCGTTGAAAATGACGACGTAATCGACCGATTTGAGAGCAAGCAGCAAAGCAGCTCTCGATTTCTCGTTATTGATAGGCCGAGCATTCCCCTTGAGTCGTTTGACGGAGGCATCGCTATTCAGTCCTACGAACAGGACATCGCAGGACTCCCGTGCCTTGTCGAAGGAATGCAAGTGACCGGGATGCAGAATGTCGAAGCATCCATTGGTAAAACCGACGACTTTGCCTTGTTCCTGAAGTGATTTCGTGAGTTTGACCGCTTCCCGAACCGTGAGCAGGCGGGAAGAGGTTGTTGTGGAAAGCTGGGTTTTGAGTTCGTTTCCGGTGACGCAGGCTGTCCCGAATTTTCCGACAACGATTCCGGAAGCGACATTAGCCAGTTTCATGGCGTCTTTCATGGAGGTACCGGAAGCCATGGCGGCTCCCAGCACGGCAAGGGAAGTATCTCCTGCCCCGGAAACATCGAAGACTTCCCGGGCTTCCGTGGCGAGACGGATAGGTTTCGTCCGCTTGGTGCCGGGGATGAAAATCATGCCGTATTCGCTGAGGGTGACAAGCAGGTTGCCGATGTCGTACTTGCGGCAGAGGGCCTGACCGCAGGTAACGGCTTGTTCCTCGAAATCCGGATCGGAAGGGTGGAGTTCTTTACCGGCTGCTGCGATGAATTCCTTGAGGTTGGGTTTAACCAGCGCGGCTCCCCGGTAACAGGAATAGTCGATGCGCTTAGGGTCAACAATAACATTTTTCTTTAATGCCCGGCATCTTTGGATGAGGGCCGGGGTGATTCTGTCGTCGAAAAAACCTTTGCCATAATCCGAAAGGAGAACGATATCCATATCCGGCAGACACTGGTCGACAAGATTCAACAATTGCTCCGAGAGCTCGCTGTCCAGATGGAGCATTTCTTCCTTGTCTACGCGCAACAGGTGATGGTTACCGGCAACATAGCGCGTTTTGACCGATGTTGTGTACCCCTTTTTTTCCAGAAGAAGCCTCGTATCCGCCCCCAGATTGTCAAGATAACTGCGCAAAGACTGTCCATTGGCGTCCTCTCCGACGATTCCAGCCATAAATGTCTGACAACCGAGGGCTCTCAGGTTGGCGACAACATTGCCGGCTCCCCCCAGCATGTTTTTTTCTCTGCTTTCCAGCAACACGGGAACAGGAGCTTCGGGTGAGACACGGTTGACACTGCCGTAGATGAAAATATCGAGCATTAAATCTCCGATGCAGAGTATTTTTGCTTTGGAAAAATGGTCGATATATCGGCTGAGGCTGGACATTGCTACATGGAACTGTTCAGTGCATTATCATGGTTCCTGCACCAGGAGGCAAGAGTAATCCGTCGTATCCGTCAGAGTCTTTGCGTTCTCTATCCGATTACGGGGGAAATGAGAAAATTGATGTTTAGAATGATCGTTTTGGGTGGATAGAAGGTCAAAAGAATCAGGTCACAACGATTTACCTACCGGAATTTTCATGGATACAGAACCTGTTAAGAAGTATTTTTCACTGTGGGAAGTAGCCTCTCTCGGCATTGGCTCCATGATCGGAGCCGGGATTTTCGCTCTGATGGGCCAGACGGTTCTGGCTGCCGGGAAGGGTGTTTTTGCCTCCTTCCTGATTGGCGGGGTGGTTGCCCTGCTTTCCGGTTATTCCTATGCGAAACTAGGATCCCGATATCCGGATTCGGGGGGGATTATGGACTATTTCAACAAGGCTTTCCCCTGTAAATTATTTTCGGGGACATTGTCGATCGTGTATCTTCTGACCCTGGCTATTACGATTGCCCTGGTGGGGAAATCCTTTGGAGCCTACGCAAGCAATTTACTGGGGTGGGAAGGGTATTGGGGGATGATGGCGACGGCTATTTTTTCATCCTTGGTGATTTTGACGTTCGGGTATGTCAACATGCGGGGCGCCGGAAGCGTCGGGAAAACGGAGATTTTGTTTGTCAGCTTTAAGCTATTGATTCTGGCTGTATTGATTGTTGCAGGATTGAGCAATCTGTCACCCTCTGCCGTACCCTCACTGAAGGAAACGGATCCCCTGACAGTATTCGGGAGTGTTGGCCTGTCGTTTTTGGCGTATGCCGGCTATGGAATGATGGCGAATACGGCAGGAAATCTCAGAGATCCAGCCAAGACTTTGCCTCGGGCCATTTTCTTGGCGATCGGGCTGGTACTGGTTCTTTATGTGATCCTTTCCTATGTGGTTGTGGAAAATATATCTCCAGAAGCTTTGGCCCTTCACGCCGATACGGCGATGGCGCAGGTTGCCAGGCCTTTACTGGGAATATGGGGCGGCGCAGCAGTATCGATTGCCGCCTTGATTGCTTCTGCATCAGCCATTAATGCAACATTTTTCAGCTTGTTGAACATATCGATCGGATTGTCGAAAAGCAAGCAGCTTCTACCCGCGTTCTCCATCCCTTTCTGGAGGAAGGGAACCAAAGGCTTTGCGTGGACGATCGGCGGTATTCTAGTTGTTACCAATTTATTCAATTTGCAAGCGATCGCCAACATTGCCAGTGCTACCTTCCTGGTCAGTTATCTCGCCGTGTTTGTGGCACACTGGAAACTGCGGCGTGAAACTTCTTCCTCTTCGTGGCCGATTGTCACCGGATTTATCCTGATGTTGGTTATTTTTTTGGCATTTCTGGGACACATTTACAGAACCCAGCCGGGAGCTCTGTGGATCATTGCCTCCTTCTTCCTTGTCAGTTTCCTTTTGGAACGGTGGGTGGGGAAGAGGATCGCCGGGAAGTAAGGGACGCTATACGCGGTTTTCTTTTCCCCTTATCGGTAAACTTGAAGAGGACCGCAAGGAGGCCCTCCTTCTGATTTCGTGCGTGTTTGTAGCGGTATCAGATCAATTCGTTCAGGTCGTCTTTTGAGAAATGATGGATTTCATTTTCGCGGCCATGATGAATTTTCGCAGCCCATGCGGGATCCCCGATCAGGGCACGACCAACGGCAATCAGGTCGAATTCTTCTGCCTGCATGCGTTCGACGAGAGAGTTCAGTTGGTGAAGAGCGCTTCCCGCTTCCGGACCATTGGTAAAAAGATGAGTGAAGTCTTCGCTTAATCCGACGGAGCCGACTGAAATGGTAGGTTTCCCGGTGAGCTTTTTCGTCCATCCTGCCAAATTGAGGGAGGAACCTTCAAATTCGGGTTCCCAGAAGCGTCGTGTGGAGCAATCGAAAATATCAACTCCGGCTTCCGTGAGAGGATGGAGGAAATCGGCCAATTCAGCGGGAGTCCTGGCTAGTTTGGCATCGTAATGGTTATTTTTCCATTGCGAAAAGCGGAAGATAATCGGGAAGCGACTCCCGACTTCGCGTCGGATGGCATGGATGATTTCGCAGGCAAAGCGAGTTCTCCCAACGAGATCTCCTCCGTAAATATCTGTTCTTCGATTGGT
The DNA here is from genome assembly GCF_029854705.2 of Akkermansia sp. N21116. Taxonomy (NCBI): domain Bacteria; kingdom Pseudomonadati; phylum Verrucomicrobiota; class Verrucomicrobiia; order Verrucomicrobiales; family Akkermansiaceae; genus Akkermansia; species Akkermansia sp. N21116. Next base: position 2,862,084 of record NZ_CP139035.1, on the reverse strand, counting down.
TTCTTCCCAGAAAAATTGGTCGATCAGATATCCGTGTGCTCCATGGATTTCAACACCATCGAAACCGAGCTTTTTCGCGCTGACTGCTGCACGTGTGAAGCTTTCAATAACTTCTTCGATCTTGGCGATGCTCATGGGATCGGCCGTTTGTTGGAGTGTTTCGACATCAATTCCCGAAGGGCCGATCGGAGGAAGCTCCGGATTGGGCAGACTGTCTCCTTGAAACGGACGAGTCATGCCGACGTGCCAGAGCTGGGGAACGATTTTGCAATCGGTCGTATGAACGGCTTGGACGACTTTTTTCCAGCCTCTTAAGGCATGTCCTCCAAAGAAATTGGGGTAGGAGGTACAAGGCGAAGCACTGGGCTCGTCGATGAATGTGCCTTCCGTAATAATGAGCCCGAGTTCCTGCCGGGCTCGGCGTTTGTAGTATTCGGCAATTTCATCTGTCGGGATGCCGCCGGGGGCATATCCTCTGGTCATGGGGGGCATGACGACACGGGAGGGAAGTGATAATTTCCGGGAATGAAAGGGACGGAATATCGTTTCAATGTCTCTTAGCCTGAGTTCTTCTCGATTGCTCATGGGATGAAAAATGGTTAACGCGTTTCAAGGTCTGACAGTTGCTGTCATAGGGGCGTTCAAGCATTTTCGCATTCTTCGGTCATGCCGAAATCCATGATGTTGACGATGTCCCTATTCAGTCTCTAAAACAACAGAGTCCGCCTTCCCCACGCGGGAAAGACGGACTCCTGTTTTTCTTGTCTTCCGACTTCCTATCAGAAGTTGTACCGGTAACCCAGCGAGCCGCTCGCCCAGGTCGCTCCGCTGCGGAGTTCCGTGTTCGCCTCCGCAAAGATTGTGCCGTTCACTCCTACGGGAACGCTCAGCCCCACTCCGAACTGAACCCCTGTCATCCCCGCCTTCGCTCCTTCCACCTCGCGGCGGATGCCGGGGTTGCCTTGCAAGCCTACCTGGCCGCTCGCGCGGTCGTCTCCCATGTCCTGCACTACTTGCACCCGCAGTTCGCCCAGCGCCTCCCGTCCGAAGACGTTGCTCCCTACAAGGCCCAGGTAGCGAAGACCCGCCGTCACGCTCCCCGTCGTCGCGTCCAGGTCGCTGACGTCCAATCCCGCGTTCCCAGCTCCGCTCTCGCGGTAGTCGTCCATGCCGACGTGTACCAGCGAGGCTCCGAACAGGGGCTGGAGGATCTTCGTCCCTTCGTCGTTGAGCTTGATGTCGCAGGTCGCTTCGTAGAGGACTCCCCAGCCTGTCCCGTCGCTTGTCCCGTGGCCGGTGTAGCTGTCCGTTCCGAAGTTCACCGTCCGGTCGACGCTCGCGTCGTAGCGGCTCCCGGTGACGATGAGTGAGTGGCCCCACTTGCGTCCCTGGTACTTCCCGAACAGGCTGATGTAGGTCCCGTCCAGGTCTCCGCTGAGGCGGTCGGCTCCGTCGCTGCTCAGGTCCCCGTAGTTCGCGCTGAAGGCTGCCCCGAGGGTTACGGTGCTGCTGACGTTCACGTCGGCTCCCACCGTGCCTCCCCAGTTGACCAGTTTGTAGCCGGCGTAGTCGCCGCTCGCGTCGAGCCGGTTGTAGCTCCCCGTCCCCTGCAGCCAGAAGTTGTAGTACGGCAGGGTGTTCTCGTAGGTGTAGTCGTTGTTGTTGAGCCCCATGCCGGCTACGCGGTTGCGCAGCATGCTCTGCTGGTAGGCGAGGTCGCTCTTCGCCGCGGCCAGGATGCCCGTGACGGTGCTGCCCGCGACGGCGGCCAGCTTGCGGCTCGCTCCGCTGCGGTTGCCCGCCTTGACGTCGTCCATGATGCTTGAGAGGACGCGGTCGAGGCTGGTGCCGGATTCCTGCAGGCCCGCCTGCCAGATGAGGTCGGCACCGGCTCTGGCGACTCCGCTCCGGGCAACTTCTTCGAGGAGGTTGCCGGAGCTCACCGAGAGGTCGGCGAGCAGGCGGCGCCCGTCGTCGCTGACGTGCAGGTTGGCTCCCGTGTAGAAGAGGCCGAGGCTCTGTTCCATGTTGACCGTCCAGGTGGTCAGGCTGCTGCCGAAGCCCAGCGTGTTGCCGGAGGCGTCGAGGAAGCCGTCGTGGGCGGCCATGAGTTCGAGGGAGTCGGTGTCGGAGGGTTTCCAGCTCCCGTCGCGGCTGCCGTTGACGAGGTTGAGGGTGACGCCGTCGCCCAGGGCGATGTGTCCGTCCGCGTCGATCGAGGCGATCGGGTTGGGCAGGACGAGGTCGAGGGTGGAGCCGGATTGCAGGTCGACGTTGCCGGCGCAGGAGAGGATGCCGGGGCGGATTTCTCCGCTGCTTTCCCCGCCGCGCAGGTCGAGGCGGCTCCCGCCTGTGACGGTCAGGCTGTTGACGAGGGTGTCTTCCGCCAGACGCAGGGCGGCGTTCCCGTTTCCTGTACCGACCGTGACCCGGTCGTAGCTGCCGGAGGGGGCGGCGAGGACGAGGGTGCCTTCACGCACGGCGAGGCTGAGGTCTTTCGAGGCTACGCCGAGGGTCTGGGTGCCCAGGCCTTCCTTGGCGAGGGTGCCCCGGCCTTCGAAGGCGATGCTGAGGTTCGAGTCGCGGTCGCTCTTCACGGTCAGGGTGCTGCCCGTTCCGTTGAAGCGCACGATGCCCGCTCCCGTCAGCAGGCCGACGGTGACGTCGTTGCCGCCGGCCACGTCGAGGACGGAGCCCGATTGGAGTTCGAGCGTCGAGTCACTCGAAAAGTCGCCTCCGTCCACCAGGCGCAGCGTCCCGTAAGCCATCGAGAAGGTGCCGTCTCCGGTGATGTGGGTGGCCAGGTCCATCGTGTCGCTTCCGGTGACTACCAGGCGGGAGTCCACTCCGCGCAGTTCCAGGGTGCCTCCCTGCCCGTATACGCCCTTCACCAGGGTTTCTCCTCCGATGACGGTCAGGCCGTCTCCGGTGCCGGCGGTGAGGCTTTCGAGGCTGTTATGCCCGTTGAGGACGAGGGTGCCTTCCCGCGTTTCGATACCGCCGTCGATGGTCACGTCGCCGTTGATGGTCAGCGATCCCGTGCCCGTCTTGACGAAGTCGACGATGCCTGCCTTGAGGTTGCCTTCGTAGACGGTGTCGAGGTTGCGCCCGTTGTAGCTGCCGTTGACCAGTTCGACACGGGCGACGCTGTCGGTGCCGAGGTTGTTTTCGAACTCAAGGGTGTAGCGTTCCCCGGTGGCGGAGTTGAGGCCACCCGAGAGGTTTTCGACGTGCAGGCCAAGGGTTGACGCGTCGCCGGGGGCTCCGCTCATGACGACGTTGAGGTCGGCGTTGATCATCACCATCTTGTAGGCGTCGAAGTAGACGTAGTGGGTGGTGGATGGATCTTGCGAAGTCGCTTCTTTGGTCAGATCAACCCGATGTTGTGCATTTCCGTCGAGGGCTGCGTCGGTGGCGTAGTAGATTTCCCCGCCGGCGGTGACGGCCAGGCGGCCCGCGTCGAGGTTGGCCTGCAGGGCGTCGGCATCCAGGTTGCGCTGGACGGCATAGCCGAGGTATTCCAGGACGGGGTTGAAGCGGATGGAGCTGAGCCATGCGTGGGCCGCGTCGCTAATGCCGTTGGCGGTGCGCGTCAGCGGATCGGTGACGGCGAGGGCTCCGTCGGTGAGCTGGAGGAGGATGGTGGTGCCTTCCGCCCGGAGGTCGTGGAGTTCTTCCAGCAGGCCGTCGGTGAGGTTGATCTGCATGTCGCCGAGGTAGACCTGGTGGGATGCCCCCGGCGTCTCGAAGGAGATGAGCGATTGAGCGCTGCCGGAGCTGCCGCCGATGAGGGCATTGCCGCTGCCGGCGGTCAGGAGAACGTTGGGCGTAGCTCCGTCTCCGGAAATGGAGATATTGCCCGTGAGCCCGGTGATGGAGCTGCCGTAGTCGAGACCGCCGGAGGAGGCACCTGCGCCAAGATGGATGCTGGTGAGGGCACTGCCGTCGAGGCCGCCCAGGTCGACGGGAGCCGCCTGACCGGTCAGTTTGACCGCGACTCCGCCTGTGGGAGCGTAGTTCGAAGCTCCGGACAGGGCGCCGCCCCGTACCGTCAGAGAGGATCCGGAGGAGGCCATGCCGTTCAATTCGAGAGTACCGCCCGAGACGGTAACATGGGATGTTCCGAGGCTGGCTTCGTCGGCAAGTTCGAGACGGCCTTCTTCCAGCGCGATCTCGCCGGAGACGGTATTGCCGCCGTTGCCGAGGACGAGGGTGCCTCCCCCTTGCTTGGTCAAGAGGCCGGAGCCGTTCAGGACTCCGCCCAGGGTCACAGTCTGTCCGTCGCCGAGGCTGACGAGAGTTCCGTTCTCGCCCGTGCCCGAAAGGGTCATGGCGTGGGAGGCTGTCCAGCCCGAGCTGCCTGTGGCCGCGGTGAGAGTTCCGTTGCCCAAAATGACCGTGCCATCCGTGCCGCCGAGAACGTCGGTTGCAGAGGAGGTGGCGGCGTTGCCCAGCGTCAGCGTACCGCCGGCGAGGGTGATACCGGAGTCGGAGTTGACAGAGATGGTCCCATCAACGGCAAGTTTTCCGTTGGAAAGCAGCTTGAGTTCGGCTCCATCGGAAAGGATCAGACCGGAGGCCGACATCGTGCCGGAAAGTCCCAGGGATTTGTCGGTAGCCGTCGAACCGACGGCGCTGACGGTAAGGGCGTCGGCCTCCAACGTACCGCCGAAGGTATCCCCTTCGTTGAGGAGGTTCAGAACGAGAGTACCGGAGGTTTTTTCAAGGGTACCCGCCACGCCGGAGAGCTTCCCGGAGAGGGTGACGGAAGTTTGCGAAGCGGCGTTGTAAAGTGCAAGGACGGCATCGGCTCCCACCGTAAGATCCCCGGCAAGGATGTCTCCGGAGCCCAGCTCCGTCACTTGCACCCGGCCGTCTCCCTGGATGTCCAGGGCATACGGGGCGAGACTTCCGCCGACCGTCAGCACGCTGGAGGCATCTTCCGTCTTCAGCCGGATGGCCGAGTCTTCGTCCGCGCGGAAGGCGTTGGCAAAGGACACTTCACCCTTCGCCGACAGAGTCCCTCCCTGGAACAGGAGTTCCCCCTTGCCCAGAGAGCCGTATTCAATATTGCCGGAACCGTCCGTGACGCTGCCGGAACGCACGAGAATCGTCCCGCCCTGCAAGAGGGTGCCGCCCGTGTAGGTATTGCGCAAATCGGAGCCTATCGTCAGGTTTCCTTCTCCCGACTTCGTCAGCACGCCGTTTACCGTCCCGTTGTCGGAAATTCCGGCAGACGTATCGCCGTTGAACACGTAGTCCTTGCCGGTATCGTTGTTCACCGTCACCGACCAGGGTTTCACCGTTCCGATGATCGTGATATTGCGATTCACCGCCGCGTTCGAGAACAAAAGTTTCTGCGCATCCGGCCCTGTCGCGAATTCGCTATCGTGGCTCCACTGAGTCTTAGTGCCTCCGGTCGCGTCGCTCCATTCGACCGAGGTACCGTAGCCGTCGGCTCCGCTCGCCCAGACCCATTCCCCGATCCGCGCCAGCTGCAGGTAAAGAGTCGGCGTACCGCCTTCCGACGCACTGATCAGCTTGTAGTAATAGGCATCCGTCGATACGGACTCATGCGACCACGTAAAGGTTTCCGGCAACGGCGCCGACTGGGAAAGCAGGGCGTAGTCGCCCGCATGGCCCGATTCCGTCTGCTGGAAGTTCTCCAGCACCAGGGAATCCAGAGAATTGCATGCCCCCGTCAACTGGACATACGGGGAATTGTCCCTCGTGAGCATGTCGGAAAGGTCCAGCGTCAGCGTGCCGCCAGTCGTCAGGCTCGCGCCCTTGAGCGTCGCTCCCGCCGAGACCCTTACGTCCTTCAGGACGGCGGAGGCGTCCGACAAGGTCAGTGTTCCCGACTTGGCATGCACCGCTCCGGCGTAGCCCGCCGAGGTTCCCGACAGCGTCGAATCTCCCGAAAAGACCAGCGCGTTGGACAGGGACTGGCTGTTGAGGTCGATTTTCGCCCCTTCCGCCAGGATTTCGTTGGACGCAGCCCCGAAGGCCGTGGAGGAGGCCGCCTTGAGCGTTCCCCCCGTCACCTTGATGCTGCCGGAGAGCGAGGCGTTGCCTCCGCCCAGCTCCAGTACGCCCGAACCCGACTTCACCAGGTTCACGGACGCCACGCCCGATTTGTTGGAAAGATTTCCCGACAGGGTGATGTCCCCACCCGTCGTGTCGATCGTCGTCGCATCGGAGCCCGTCGCCGAAAGCACGGCGACATGGGTCGTGCTCCACGCAGCCGACGACTTGAGCGTACCGCCGCCCAGTTCCAGCGTCCCCGCCGAACCGGTGATCCCCGAAGCTCCCACCGTCAATTCTCCGCCGGTCAAGGCCAGCGCGGACGCCGACGTCCCGAGCGAGATTCCTCCCGCCGAAACCGAGCCGTTGGACAAATTCAAGGAACCGCCATCCAGCGCCAGCATATTGCCGACGGATACCGTGCCGGATTGTGCGTCCGTACCGACCGTTACCGCAACGTTCGCCCCCAGGTTCAGGGAAGCCCCCGCGAGAGCACCCGTCAGCGACAAGGCACGGGACGAACCCTTACCGGCAAGCTCCAGAGTACCCGCCGTCGCCTCCAGACGACCGGACAGTGACGCATCGGCATCCAGCTCGACAAGGAGGGTACCCGCCGCTTTCGACAGCGTGCCGGCGATCGCATCCAGAGTCCCGTTCGAGGCGTTATGCCGCACGGTCACCGACCCCGAATCATCATCATTAGCCAGGCGGAGAGTCGCTCCCTCAAGGACGGACAAAGCCCCGTCCAGCACATTGCCGGAGGCCAGGCCGCCGAGCACCACCGTGCCCTTGGCTCCGGCCTGTCCGACCGTTATGTTATTGGAATTGGTATCTCCGGCAAACTGCAGCCCGGACAAAGTCATCGTCTTGCCGTCCGCCGCAGCCACCTGGATCTTCTTGCCGGAATTGGCCATAACCGTATGACCGGCAAGCTCCAGCGTATCCGTCGCCACCAGCGTCCCTCCATTGAACAACACCGTTCCGCCGTTGCCCAGGGAACTTCCCTTGCCGATCTTCAGCGTCCCGGCCGTCAACGTCGTGCCGCCCGTATAGGTGCTCTCGCCGGTCAGCTCCTGGCTCCCGGTCCCGTTCATCTCCAACGACAGCTTGCCGGAACCAAGACCGGAACCATTCTGATCCTTTACAATCCCGGAAAAGACGTGATTCTCGTCTGGAGTTATTGTTAACCTATATAACTTATTGTCAGAATCCGTTGCCGTCCAAACCCAGCCATCGCCATTGAGCCCCTTGATACTTCCGGTATCAGAACCAAGAGCTAATGCAGAACCATAACCGGTAAGGGTTACAACGGATCTTGCCAAAGCGGAAGCATGTCCAATAACAATCTGATTGCCGAAATTCTTCGATTCAACGCTGTTCATCAAATCAAGGACAGTGACATTACCGGAGAACTTTGTGTTGGCTCCATTTAAAAGGACAGAAGCTCCCCAACCTGTTTTCTTTTTGCTATCCGTGATCAGCGTTGCTCCTCCGCCCCATCCCCAGGTCCCATCCCGATGAGAATTAATCAACACCAGTTCACCGAGACCCTCCAATTCCTTCACCGTCATATAATTCTGATAACCTCCACTGATCTGAGCAACAGCATTTTCGGCTATTGTCAACTTTCCTTCCAACTGGATATTGTCTTGAGAAAACCAGATTGTATTATCCTTACCGCTATCGACAAATATATTGTTGGTCGTCACCATATTATTTTGGCTTGAAGCCAAATCGAGCCTTGTGGATAAACCATTTTCGGCGGCAATCCTGAAATCTCCCGTTCCCGCCGCCTTGAGAGTTCCTAACGTCAACCGACCGTTTTGGATCAAGGTTTCTGTAGTCAAATTGCTGTCATGATTGAGTACAAGAGTCCCGGTCCCGCTCTTAATCAACTTGCCGACACCATCGAACCCATGATTCATCGTAATGGTATAGACGCCCGTATCGAACGTCGTTCCATTGACACTCATCAAATGGATTTTGACATTGCCATTATCGAAGCCCTCTGCAGCAGTGTTTTTCTCGTCCGTATCTTTTTCTGTCGACCAATTGGCAGAAGCTCGAACAGTTCCTTCTCCCAATTGAATATTCGTAGCTTCATAAAGTCCAGATGACACATCTCCTCCTTGAGGTGTTCCCGTGAACTGATCCCGGATATTCTTGATGCCGTCGCCTCCTATCACCAACAAATTGTCCTTACCGGAATATCCGTCGGCGGGGTTGCCCATGATCAAAGCATTGTTTTTGCGGTCGTTATTACCATTGTTACTAGTTTTACGGAAATCGATACCCTTCACATAAATTTCTCCATCGATCAAATTAATGACGGAATATCCGTCATTCCCCATTTTGATTACTCCGGAAGCATTCAGTTCGCTTCCATTCTGGATATTGATGGTTGTATGCGAATTTCCCCATCCCCATACATTGAGTTGAAATGTCGTAGTCGTTAACTTTAAGGAAGAACCTTGAGTCAAATTGATGGTATGTTTGACGCCGCTTTCGCTAATGCTGCCAGAGCCTTCCACCGTCATCTTGCTATTGACAAGATTTAGCGCCGACGTCACGCCGGAGCGGTTTACACAATAGTTACCACCTATACGGACGGTATTGTTTTCCATCGTGATGGTACTATTTCGACCATACTGATAAAATGCACCGTCAATATCTATATCTCCGGTAAATTTCAATGTTCCCCCATCCGTATGCTTCAGTGTCCCCGTTCCTGAGATAGTACCGTGATAGATTGATGCCGAACTACCATACAAACGAATCGTTCCTCCGTTGGAGCCGATCATGATGTCATTGTAGATATCAAAATTTGTTGATCCCGAAGTTAAAAGTCCTCCTCCATTCAGAAAAATTACAACTCCGTCGGAATCACCTTCATTTTGCATGACATTAACGGCATCATCCCATCCCAGAAGGCCGGAACGCATTCCCACGCCTCCCGTATATCCTTCCTCAAGGGTCACCTTTGTCCGGTCACCATTACTACCGCCGTCAATACTTAAATTACCGATACCCCACAAGGATACTCCCGCCCATCCCGGACCGTCTCCAGTCACTTTGACTGTTTCCCCTGAAATAGTGTAGGTTCCGGATGTATTTGATGCATCGCCAAATGCCAGTGATGTATAATCGCTCTGTTTTGTTCCTCTTACAAGTTCCACTGTAGCTCCCGTCCCGTATGCAATGGAGGAAAACCCTTGTTCGGCATTTCCTTCCAATTTCACCTTGCTCCCACTTCCCAGAACCAATGGAGCAGACAAATTTCCACTCTTGTTTTCAATAGTCAGAGTTTTGCCATCATCCACTATGATGTTCCCCAAGGAACCGGAAAAACTATGTACAGACTGGTCTTCCTTGATCTTCAATGTTCCTTCACCGGACAAAGCAATGGACTGGGACGAAGAAAGCTCGGTTGTCCCCAGAGAAAGAATGCTATCAGCCGAGGTAATGTTCAAAATAGCCGTATTTCCGAGAGTCAGAGAACCTTCGTCAAATGTCACATTACCCGATTTTAACGAAACGAACGCTGCCTCTACATTACCCATCGTGACCACATGGCTGGCATCACCGGTCGCTGTCGACAATAAAACGGCGGAAGCCTCCGCTCCCTTCCATGCCTCTGTGCCGCTGTCGGCGCCCGCTTCCGTTGGACTCCATGTATTGGACAACCATATTGTATTTTCGGATATGCTCCTGTATTGACCGATGAATGTATTCACGATCTGAATCCCGGCAATCGTACCACGGGCACCTGATGCCGCTACGGAAGCAAGAGTCAGTGTTGTTCCGGTCAAGCCATTAATTTCCAGAACATTTGTCCCGATTGTCAGATTGTAATCATTATTGACTGAAGATCTTGTTCCCCATGTATTCGTACCAATTTTTGCAGCATTTGTCCCATCGGCTGTATAACTGGTGCCATTGACGGTCATTGCTGTAAATTTGTTATTAGCATCATCGGCATCGCCCCCGAAATAGATATATACCTTATATGTCAGATAAGGTACGTTCGCAATCGTCACCGTTTGAGACGAATTGGCTCCCGCGGAAATGGCACCAGCCAAGAGCTTTTGATTCAAGGAGGAATCTGCCGTTACTCCGGGATGGCTCCAGCCGTGAATAGCTGTGACACTGGCAGTTACTCCCGAAAGAGCAGAACCGAAATTATCGTGTAAATTGTTCCAAGTTACAGCGTTTGATCCTGTTGTCAGAGCACAGTTATTCCAATTATTGGCGATAACCTGATCCAAACCTAACATATTGGTACCTGATACCTGGTAGGCGTCATCGCCGCTTCTATAAAAGTTCAGGCTTAAACCATCTGAAGCGTAAGCAGCTGATTGTGAAAAAAATATAACGTTTGAGCAAGCGGTAAGAAGTAAAAGCTTCAAAGAGAGAGGAAGTCGTAGTTTCATGGTAAAAGATGATAAATACTTCTATAAAATAGCGTATTATCAATCCGCAATCAAGCAGAAAAATCATAAAGAAGAAAAATAGCTCCAAGAGCCATGGAGAGTTAAGTTACATTCAATAAATCATCTTTGCCTGGGAATGTTACTTTCTCATAATAAGCTTATAATGAATCAATATAGCGGATTGATAATCCGTTTGTCAACGATCATGATTATCCTCTCTTCCCGATAGAAGAAGGCTTTCAATTTCATCTTTATCTATGAATGGATTGTTATTATGATTTGATAGTAAATGATTTGTGATTAAATTAATTCGATCCGCCCGTTTCTCCATGAATCAAAAAAAGACCTCGCCGGATTTTTTGGTAGAAACGGTCACGAATGAGCAAAAAAATGTTTTTTAGAATAGTTTTTGGAAGCTATCCATGTTCCTTAACCATGAACAAACGATTACGATTTGAATTACTGGTGTATCCCGAAGGATTTTCTCTTCAACAGCAGGTTCACAAGGGCAAATACGAATTCCAATAAAGCGTCTTATTAGGCATTTTTTGAAAACGAGAAGATAAAATGCTCAAAAAATCAAGCGAGGTGCCATGATTCTATTACTCAATCCGGTTTGCCGGTTGTATTTAGACGTATCCCGGGCGTGCCGAAAGGCGACCCGTGACGATGCCCATGATACAGAATGCCGTGTAAATCAGGCAGAATGGAAGGATGGAACTACCGTGCTGGAGAACAAAACTCCCACCAAGCGCCATGAGGGCCCCCAAGGTGAATCCGAATCCCTGCGACATGCCGGATAGTTCCAGGGCCGTTGTTTCGTTATCCGCTCGTTCTACCATCAGACTCATGCCTCTGCTGAACACGGCTCCCGTTCCAAGTCCGCATATGATCGAGAACGGTATGACCCACTCCAGCGGTCCATACATGATGGCCCAGCAAGAGATTACGGAAGATGCCAGGGCCAGTGTAATGAGCCTGCCGTGCCCTCCGAGTTTTTCTTCTCCCCAGTGGGCAACAAGAGTGGCGGGGATTTGAGACAGGGTGATCAGGGAGAGCACGTATCCGGCGTCATCGCCGTTCATGCCCCTGCCTTTGAGCAGGATGGGGAACCAGGTGAAGAGGAAGTAGGCCGCTGCAACTCGGCTCATGTAGAAGAGAGTGATTTGCCAGGCTCGCGGGTGGGTCAGCAAACGGCTGATATTCGTTTCAAGGGGCTGTTGGCGTGCGTGGCTGGGATAGATTTTGAAGTAACACCCCCAGATGGCGCAAGCCAGCAGGATAGGAGCAGCCCAGAAAGCCAGTCCTTCCTTCCATCCTCCGAGGTTGGCGGCGATGGGGTAGGCGGTAGCCGCGGCGACGGATGTACCCAGGCCGACGAGGGCGCTGTAGATTCCCATCATGAACGGCGCTTTGTCCGGCATGGTATGTTTGATGAATCCGGGAATGGCTGCTCCGGCAATGCCCAGTCCCAGGCCCATGACGATCATGCCACCATACAGACCGATCATGCCACCGTAACTGCGCCAGAGGATTCCGGCAACGGCGACGAGAGGGAAAATAAGGATGATTTTCCACGGGAGGAGCAGACGGGCGACACGGGGAGCCAAGGCCGCTGCGATGCCAAGGACAAAAACGGGCAGGAGGGCAAAGGTTCCGGAATCGTCCATGGAAAGTCCCAGATCATGTCTGAGTTCCCCCAGTAAAGGGTCGGGAGCCGTCATGGCCGGTCTCAGGTTGAAACAAATGAGGATGATCGCCAGAATGAGGAATACCTGCTGCCGGATGCCGGATGATGATGCCTGGTCCATGTGGAGATGATGGTAAGGAGTTAGGAATGAGCCTACTAAAGATATACATGGAAACAGGTGTTTCCGTTCACCGGGGATGGGAGAGAGACGGGAAAAAACGGCAGGAGGCCGCTCCGCGTACTGGCGGAACGGCCTCCCGGTGTTGGCTTGAAATTGAGTTTATTGTGATGGATGAGGGAGGTTCAGGACTTGTTTTTGATGACATTTTTCCCTTTGGCTTCCGGGGAGAGATTGATGGCTCCCCCTTGTTCCACGGAGGCGATGCCTTGCCAGGCGGCATCCTTATCCACAGTCAGGGTGGCACCTTTCATGACGATGAAGTTGGCCTGGACTGCCGTGTGGGCTCCGATCGTCAATGTCGTACCGGGGTGGAGGATAATAGGGGCTTTCCCTGTTTGGACGACGGAAGTAATCCAGTCTGAAGGATCGACAAAGTTGGCGGCATGCGGGGTGGGCCTTCCGGTGATGGAAATGTGGCCGCTACGGATTTCGATACCGCCTTTGTTCGTGATTTTTCCGCTCCAGGTCCAAGTGGCTTGATCATCCTTTCCTTCGGGGGCATAGACGATTTTGAGCAAACCTTTGGCGGTATCTCCTCCGTCGGTCAACACACCGAAGAAGGAGCCGGAGCCCGTGTAGGTGAAGGTGGATGTAGTGCCGGGTTTTAGGTTGGTGATGCGGGCTCCTTCGTCGAGATGGGGCAGGGTGTTCCAGGTCAGGGAATGACCGTAGAGGTCAAGTAATCCCCCTTTGGCTCCGAAGTGGACGGGTCCGGCAAGCTGGTTGTCTCCCTGGAGGCGCAGAGCGGGGCGGCCGGATACCAGCATGACGGACGAGGCTGCCTTGCCGTTTTCGCGATTCAGGATGGTTTGTCCGTCTCCCAGGTTCAGGGAAGCCGGGTTATCTCCATTCCCTTCAATGATTAGGGTTCCTTTACCGACTTTGCGCCATTCCTGACCATCTTTGGCCGTCAGGGTTGATGTGACGGTAGTCCCCTTGCGGATATCCATGCCTGCCGAGTACAGGGTATGGGATGGCTGGGCCGCCGTGAGTTTCATGTTTGTCTTGAAAGTCAGGCTGCCGGCGCCCATATCGACCGGGGCTTCCAGACGGAGTTCGGACGGCGTGCCGGAGAAGACGAGATTACGCGTTTTTTCCAGTTCATCCATGGTGGCATCCGGGAAGGCTTTTCCCTGAGCCAGTCCATGGTATGCCCACGACCTGGCTCCCTGGACGAGTTTTCCTTGACCTTCGGTGTTCGTTGGTTTCCAGAGAATAGGGGTAGACGAAGACGAGGTGATTTCCGGATCGAAATAGGATCGGATGACATCAATGCTCCAGATGTTGCTGCTGCGCATCTGACTAAATCCGCCGCCTCCGCCGGATTGCCCCGGTCCGATATATTCCCAACGCTTGTTTTTGTCATTGTAGATCCAGCTGCCGCTTCCGCTGTCGCCTCCGAGGATGCAGATGGGCAGGGGGAGGTCAGGGTTCTTTTCAAGCTGAAGGGAATATTGGAATTGGAAGGCTCTGTATTTGCTGGCAGGGTGTTCCGGGTTGTTGGACGGGGGCGTTGACAGGACGTTTGTGAAAATGACCGTGCCTCCCGTCAGGAAGGAGTAGGCTCCCGCCACATCGTTCGAATTGTCTTTGTCGACAGCTACTTTTTGGGTGCCTCCTCCGGCTCGGAGGACGGGCTTTCCTTTGATATTGAGAAGTAATTCTTCATCTTCCACGAAGGGAACGGGTTCGGCTTCCGTGACAATCTTGTCCAATCGAGCTACCTGGATGTCATACGTGTAGTCGGTTTTTTCTCCCCATCCATTGTTTTTTTTGACGACACGGTAGTTGTCTTGGCCGCCAAAGCGTTTGGTGAAAGATGCCGTTTGGTAGCCGCCGTTGTGGGCGACAGTGGCAAGGAACTGGGGATTGCCGGTTAGAGCGGCAAAACCTTCGTCCACAACGGATTCAAAACTCATCATTCTGGGGATGGTTCCCGACGGCGTTCCGTCCTTGTAGTAAACGGGAACATTGGTGGCATCCGCAGCAAATCGACCTCGGTTTTCCGCGAAGTCCCTGTATGTTTGCAGGGGAATGTCCGGATGCATCAGGCCGGCCAGAGTTCCGTTGGCTGCCAGGAGGGCAAGGCCGCAGACTATTCCATTCAGGGGGAGGTTCCGGGTATTCATGGGAAATGGTAATAGAGATATTACTTTCGGATGATGCGTAATCTTTCACGAATTGTGCCGGGTAGGGCATGGACAGGGGAATTTTTGCCTTGTACCGGTCAGCTTGTTTTTTCATGGTAACGGGTGAGAATCATGTTCATTGCTCATCTTCCTGCCGGGTACCTTCTAGGATGTACATTTCGGAGCTGCCAGGCGAAACTGGTCATGTTCGCCGCATTGCTTGGATCCGTATTTCCGGATTTTGACCTGTTGTATTTCTATCTGGTAGACGGTCGTCAGCATCACCACCATACGTATTGGACACACTTTCCCCTCCTCTGGGTCAGCTTGAGCGTTTTAGCCGGGATTTGGGTTTTGTGCCGGAGGTATTCTTCGGTCGCCTGGGCGACTCTGGCATTCAGTTTGAGCGGAGTTCTCCACCTTGTCCTGGATTCTTTTGTCGGGGATATTCCGTGGTTTGCTCCTTTTTCTCTCAAGCTGTATGCCATGTACCACATTCCCTCCGTTTACAAGCCGTGGTGGTTGAATTTTATCCTGAATTGGTCCTTTCTTCTGGAGTTGGCGATCATCGCTTGTGCCGTCATCGTGTACCGTCTGCGCAGGTATCGGAGAAGAGAAAGTTAGGGAATATTTGCGGCACATGAAATTTTGGAGTTGGACTATCCGTGTCGAACCGGCTATCTTATTTACCATCCTCTTTTTCTTATGCAGACTTACTTTTTATACAACAAGGTGATTGCCGCGCATGCGCTGGCCTTATTTGCTGTCGGAACCGGAGCCGGATGGGCCGCTTCCGATCAATTGAATGAACAGGTTATTCGCGACAATATGGGTAAAGTTGCCGAATGGCAGGTCAAGCATCCCAAACACTCGAAAACGGACTGGACCAACGGCGCCTTGTATTCCGGATTGCTTCAATACGGGCTGGCTGTGCCGGAAGGCATCGGTCTGAAGGCCATCCGGGAAGTCGGTGAAAAAACCAACTGGGGTGTCGGCAAACGCCACTACCATGCCGACGACCACTGTGTCGGCCATGCCTGGATTGAAATGGCCGGCCGCGACGGCAACCCCGCTGCCGTGAAAAATATCAAAGAAGTTCTGGATAAGGTCAAAGATAACCCTGCCCAGGCCAAACTGGAATTCGGCACACCCAAGTGCCAGGACCGCTGGTGTTGGAGCGATGCCCTTTTCATGTCTCCTCCGTCCTATGCCAAATTAGCGGCGTATACGGGTGACGAATCGTACCTGAAGTTCATGGACAAGGAATACAAGGCTACCTACGACTATCTTTTCGACAAAAAGGCCGGCCTCTTTTCCCGCGATTCCCGCTATTTTACCCAGAAGGCGGCCAATGGTAAAAAAATGTTCTGGAGCCGTGGCAACGGCTGGGTCATTGCCGGCCTTCCTCTGATTCTCCGCGACATGCCGCAGGACTGGCCGACGCGCCCGTTTTATGAAAACCTGTTGAAGACTCTCGCCAAGTCCCTCAAGAATTGCCAGACCGAAGACGGTTCCTGGCACGCCAGTCTGCTTGACCCGGAGGATCCGCCCCTCAAGGAAATGAGCGGTACCCTGTTTATTACCTACGGCCTGATCTGGGGCGTCAACAATGGCCTTCTTGATGCCAAGGAATATATGCCCGTGATCGAAAAAGCCTGGAAAGCTGCCAATGAATGTGTCGAAGAGGACGGACTCCTCGGTTGGGTTCAGCCTATTGCCGACAAACCGGGGCATTATTCAGCCAAGTCTACGGAAGTTTATGGTCCTGGAGCTTACCTGCTTGCCGGTACCGAATTGCGCAAGGCCGTCGTGGCGAAGGAAAATCCAAGACGCCGGACAGTCACGGTGACGAATCCTCTGCCGGTGTATCGTTCGCATGAAACGATTTCCATTAAATGGCCCGATATGCCTGCTGCCGATGCCGAAAACCTGCGTGTCTTCGATGTGCGCGACGGGCGCGTCATCCCCCATCAGCTTGTGGATGAAAACGGTGACGGTAAGACGGATGCCCTCCTCTTCCAGGGCGATTTCCCCGCCAGAGTCTCCCGTGACTATTGGGTGTTTTCCAGCAAGACTCTTCCAGCTGCCTCCAAAGATACCGTCTGTTACAGCCGTTATGTCCCCGAACGCATGGATGACTTTGCCTGGGAGAATGACGTGACCGCTCACCGTATCTACGGTCCCAAGGTGTCGGAACCGGCTCCGAAGGGGGAAGGCCTCTTCTCCAATGGATCCGATATCTGGTGCAAGTACGGTCCGGGACTCGTTATCGACGAATTCTACAAGAAGGGCAACTACCATTCCGATCATGG
Source organism: Akkermansia sp. N21116 (assembly GCF_029854705.2). Classification (NCBI taxonomy): domain Bacteria; kingdom Pseudomonadati; phylum Verrucomicrobiota; class Verrucomicrobiia; order Verrucomicrobiales; family Akkermansiaceae; genus Akkermansia; species Akkermansia sp. N21116. Next base: position 2,845,318 of record NZ_CP139035.1, on the reverse strand, counting down.
CAAGGGGCTGGACATGTATAAGGTTGGTCCGAATCGTGGTTGCGGCGCTACGGCCGTCGTGAGGGACGGTACTCCCTTTGCTTCCGTCAACTGGGCTACAGGGAAAAACCTTTACAATGGCCCCATCCGCACTGCGTTTGAAGTGACTTATGCTCCTTGGAAAGCGGGTAGCGGCGTTACCGTTCAAGAGAAGCGAGTTATGACTCTGGATGCCGGTTCTCCGTTTACCCGGGCCGAAAGCCGGTTTGAAGTGAAGGGGACTCCGACTCCTCAATTCGCTGCCGGAATCAACACCAATCCGGAACTCAACGGTATTGAAACCACCAATGTCGATCCGAAAGCCGGTTATGTGGCCGTCTGGGGTACCCCAAGCGGTAAGGATGGCAAGGACGGCATCATTGGAAGCGCTTTGATTGTGCCGAATGCCAAGGGGAAATTGGACAAGGATGGCAACACTTATCTTTTCCGCCCGCTCAAGAGCAACGAGCCTCTCGTTTGGTACATGGGAGCCATGTGGAGCAAGGCTTCTCCTGTGAAATCCGCGGAGGATTGGACGGAGGTCGTCTCCCGCAAAGCCTGGGCCGTCCAGACGCCATTGGTTGTGCAAATGAAATAAGCTGCCGATTCTCAGTACAGAAGGGCTACCTTGCAACAATGCGCAGGGCAGCCCTTCGTCTTTTGAGATTGTCGGCGTCTAATTGTCGAAAATGCGGAAGCGTTTGATGAATTTTCCAGTTCGATTGATGCGCGACCTGTTCCGGCATTTCAGGAGGATTTTTCTACCGACCTCATTACGGGTGAAGACCAGTTTGTACGGGCAGTGGAGCTTGTCCAGATGCTCTTGGAAGGCTTCAGCTGATTCTTTATTGTTGCCGAGGATGGCGGGACAGGCATAGCTGCGGTCGTAGTCGAGAAAAAGGGCCCCCAGGATGAAGTCCTGGCGAATCAGGAGGTAGCGTGGGTTGTCGATGGGGGAGAGGAGTTCTCCGATGGCGTTGCGGAAGAGGGTTTTTTCCCGGAGAGAGCCGTTCTGTAGTTCGCAGGTGATGATCAGGCTGGAGTTGAAGGAGGCGACGCGGGCTATCGTATCTGGTGAGGCGATTTTCCCGCATTCCTTCATGGTGCTCAGTAGTGCTGTCGCAAAGCTGCGTATTGTTTTTTCCGGAGAAAGCAGAGGAAGAATCCGGTAGATGATGAGTATGTAAATTTTATGCAGAATCCAAAATGTGGCGATGAGGGCAATGAGTTGCCAAATTGTGGCGGCTTTCATGATTGCCGATCCGGCTGATGCAAAGCCTGCAACAAGAGTGCCGCCCAGTAGGAGAAGATACAGTAAATTGAAGAAGATGAATTTTGTAGGTTCTCTGGGAGGATTCAGTTCGACGGTTTCGAGGATATCCTCCTTATTGACGTCTGATCCCTGCAATAATTCTTCCCAACGTTTGCGCATTCCTTCACGGTCAGCGGCCATGGACAGCATCTGTTCATTGATTTCCTGAATGTGCTTTTTGGTGTACGGGGGCTGGATGATGTCGAGGCGTTCGATACCGTTGGTGATGTATTGTCCTTGCCTGTAGGAAGGCCCCATGAAGCTTTCGAAACGGCGTGTGAGCATGTCGTAGTCTTCACTTTCCAGCCTGGACGGTTCCTCATTGAGTGATTGGATGAATCTGACGATGGTGTTTTCTTTCAGGGCAGCTTCGGGTTCCAGCGTGGCGAGGTGCCAGATATTGGCGGTTTTATCTGGTTTGTCGGGATCGATGCGAATGGCTCGCCCTCTCATTTGATTGGAGAGCATGAAAGAGCCGATGAAACTGGCCAGGATAAGGCTGTTGATGCAGGGAGAGTCCCATCCTTCCCCCAGCAGGGATTTGGTGCCGACGAGGATTTGGCAATGCCCTTGGCGGAAGGCTTTCGTGATGACGGCAACCTTGTTTTTATTTTGTCCGCTAAAGTTTAGTTCGCAATATGGCACATTGGGCAGGGGGCGCGACGTGAGGGAAATCCCCATGTCGTGGGCGGTCTCCATCAATGCCCCCAGTGTATTGGACGGCCAAAGCACGAGGGTGCCGGACAGGAGCGCGATGCCGACCTGTTCTCCCATCTTGCGGCGGATGGCTTCGAAGATGGGTACCGTTCCCATTTCTTGCAGTGGGCGATCACTGCCAATGGTGGAGAGCAGGTTTTTCTTGATGTGATCCGTCAGCACGAGGAGGCGCAAATCGCGCCCGAGTTGTTTGTGTTCCTCCTCGGCGATGATGGTGATGCTCTCCAGCTTGCCGACTGATGAGATGAAGGTGCGCTTCAGTTTGTCATCGAAGAGGAGGCAGACCTGGTGGCGCTTGATGAGGCCGGCATGTGAGAGGGCGGTGTGCAGGTGCTCAACGCTGGCGGGTGAAAAGAGTTCCGGGTGAGCGAGGATGAAATTGAAGACCCATTCGGCATATTTGATCGAGGTGAATGAGGGGAGGCTCTTTCTGCCGGTGAGGAGACGGATAAGTTTTCTCGGGATATTTTCACCTCTGGCGTGAGCCAGAATCAGAATGTATGAGAATTGATCCGCATATTCCAGAAGGGTTTCCTCCATTTCCCGGTACCGAGTCAGAAGAGCGCTGGCTTCCAGTATTTCTCCGAATATGGGGCCGGTTAGAATGGTGTGCGTGGTTTCGGACGCTATTTGGCGGTATTTTTGGAGGGCATCCAGCTCGGGGGCGGCAGGATAGTTGAAGTAGATGTAGTCCTGATGAGGACAAAGACTTTTTTGCGAAACGAGTTGGGGAACGAAAATTTCGGCGTCGATTTCTCCGCAGACGGTCATGTAGCGTTTCCATTCCTCCGGCGTACTGTCGTAGGGAGGTGTGGCCGTGAGTGCGATGATGGAGACGTCTGCCTTGAGGGCTTTCAGGAAGGCTTCGAGAGCCTTTTGCCATTCGCTGCGGAGGTGGTGGGCTTCATCGAGGCAGATGGTGCGTATACCTGCCTTGTGGATGGCTTCGATGAGTTCGTTTCTAGCGGAGAATTCGGAGGGGGCATTGTCTTCTTCGGAAGTGGTGTCCTCCATATATTCCTGCTCGTCGCCATCGTCTTCTGCCGGAAGGGGGCGACCCGTCCATGCCGCGTGAAGAGCCTGGTAGGTGACGGAGGTGATGAGCCTGGGCTCCGAGAGACGGAAGGATATCATGCCGGAATCATCCCGTCCCGATGGCAGGAAGTTGCCGCGGAAACGTTCTCCCCATTGCTGGCGGATGGTGACGGAGGGCGACAGGATAAGCGCGGGGGCATTCTTGCGGCGGATTAACTCCAGTCCCAGGATTGTTTTCCCGCTTCCGGGGGCTGCCACAATATGGATTTGCCCGTCGTCCCAGTAGTCTTCCGCCCGGTCGAGTATGCCTTGCTGATAACTGCGGAATGTGCCTTGGAAACGGATGGAAGGATCGAAGCTGGACATGGCGGTGCGGCGGCGAAGATCTGTGCCGCTCCCAGATTTATGGACGTCTGGTGATGCGGATGACGAGGCCTCCTCCTGAGTGTAGGTCCTCGGTCAGTGAGTCTCCGGTACGGAATGTGGAACGGCGAATTTGGATGTTTTTCCTGTCGTTGGGACTGTCGGCCAGGATTTCCAAATCATAGATACCGGCGCTGAGGAACTCCAGCCTGGATTTCAGTTCCCTGGGCTTTTCTCCGTTGAGGACGCCGAGGTACCATGTATTACCTTTGCGGCGGGCGATGGCTGCCAGTTCTCCAATACTGCTTTCCGGCAGGACGACGGTTTCATCCCATACGACGGGGACACTTTCAATAAATCCCCTTCCGGGAGAGGAAAGCATGTCTTCCATATCTGCGGCCAGAATCAACATCTGTGATGTGAGCACGTAGATGGTGGCGAACTGGTGTGCAAAGGTGACGGAGGGGGGATAAGAATGACGGAAGTTGAGAGGGGTATAGTCGGCTCCGCCTGCCAGCCAGCGGGTGAAAGGAAGGACGGTGTTGTGATAGGGCCAGGGCGGACCGGGAGCCCAATTGTTTTCACCACCGACGCATTCCAGGCCGCGAACTGCTTCCTTGGCTAATAGATTGGGGTAGGTGAAGTAGTCCCCAGTGGGCTTGTTGACACCATGGAAGACGACCATCAATTTGTTGCGGGCAGCCTCTTTCAAGATGTCTTCCATCAATTGGACGGTGTAGGCATTTTCTGTGTGGAAGAAGTCGATTTTGAGTCCTTGTACACCCAATTCGGCACATTTTTTCATGAATGCGGTTCTTTCTTCCGCTTGTTCCAGTCCGATGTCGTTCCGGTTGCCAAAGCGTGGCGACGAGGGCCGCCATAACCAGATGCCTACGTGGCGTTTTTTCCCGTATTCGGCCAGTTCGGCAATGTCTTTCCATTTATCAGGCCAGTGCTCCCATCCATCATCGATGACGACTGATTCCAGTCCCAGTTCAGAGGCTCCATCAATATATTTTTTGTATGTTTCCTGGCTGAGTCGGCTGGCTCCTCCTTGGGTAAGCCATGTGAAGACAGCCCGGCCCGGCTTGATCCAGCTTGTTTTTGATCCCTGCGGGAAGAGTTCGTGATCGGGGGGATTGGAGACTTCCCGGATGATGTTGTTGTTGACGAGGCCATTCAAGTCGGAGGCCAGCATCAGGATGCGCCAAGGTGTTATGATTTCTGACCGCGAGGCGTCGGGGAATGCTTTCCAGGCGATGTCGCGAACTTCGGAATGGGCATATTGCATGGCTGGCATGCCGGTGGGTATGCCCGATTCAATGTGACCTTTGTTGTCAACAAATCCAAATCGGATGCGGTTGGGGGCATCTCCGAACATGACAGCCCCGTGGAAATGGGTCAGATTGGCCTCCGTGACGGCAGCGTAGGTGTCGGAGGGCAGACGGAATGTGGCGGGAGGGGCAAGTAGTTCTCCCTGTATGGTATCTGTCAGACGATCTTGATACGATTGAATCCACCCGTATTGGAAGGGACCACTGGCATACCAGGCCCGGGTGGAGGAGGGGAAGGAAAAGGATGTTTGCTCACGCTCAATGGTTCTGGGCGTATCGGAGGGGATTCTGTACCGAATGGCGAGCCCGTCAGGATATGTCCTGACGTCAAGGAAGTAGTTCTGTCCCCCTTGTGTTGTGATGGCGTAGGTGGCTTCTCCGCTACCCTTGTGTTGCTCTTTGATGGATTGAATTTTTTGACCGATGTCGACCCCGTCCACGGTGAGGCCGAGGGGGGAATCCAATGCGGCAGGCTTTCCCTGGAACTTTGTGTTGCCCAAAAGCTGTCCGTCTTTGGAGATTCCGAGATGGAAACAGACCGGGCCGGTTTCCAGAGAATGAGACAAACCGACCGGGGAGGCCAGGATGGTCGATTCTTCCGGATTGGCAAAAGCAGGTACCAGTGGAAGAACTCCGATGAGGAGCAGGACGGAAAAGAGGTTGGCTTTGATCATGCGTGCTGATGGGTGTTTATAATAGAACGGCTCGCCGGGAGAATCTCTTTCATGATTCATGTTCAAAATATCGCGAACGGAAATTTGATACTCCTCCGTTTTTCATCTCTGCGGGAAAGAGACGAAGAGGGGGAGCCCATCGGTTTTAGCAAAACAAAAAAACCGCCCAGCCACGGAGGCCGACCGGTTTTTAAGAAATCGTCGTGGAGTATCCTTACAGGTTGGAGAGTCCGGAGGTAAAGAGGGGCATGATTCCGGCAATGACGATTGCAGCTGCACAGCCGGTCATCACGATAGCGGTGATGGGCGTGACAATGATTGCTTCGTCTTCTTCCCGGGGCTTTTCCCAGTACATGGCGCGGATGACCTTGAAGTAGTAATAGAAACCGGAGGCTGCGCAGATGACCATGATGGGCAGGAGCCAGGATGAATAAGTCCCGAAGCGGATGACGTGCAGGAAGGATGCCATCTTGGCAAGGAACCCAGCCGTCAGCGGAACACCCGCAAGAGAAGCGAACATGATGGTGATGGCGAGAGCCAGGCGGGGATTGGTCTTGCCAAGCCCCCGGAAGGCGGAAATCTCTTCGCTGCCGCGCTGGATGCGGATGAGGCTGAGGGCAAAAAAGGCGCCGAAGGTCATCAGCATGTAGATGGCAAGGTAAAGGGCGGCATTCGGAGCTATCGTCGAATCGGGCGCGCCGTTATAGGAACCGTCCGTCAGGAAGAAGGGAAGGATGAAACCGGCCTGGGCGATGGAGGAATAACCCATCAAACGTTTCAGGTTGGTCTGGGGAATAGCTCCCAGGTTTCCGACGAGGAGCGTGGCGGCAGCCATCAGGGCGAGGATGAGCAGGACGCTCGGAATGTTGGCGAAGGGCACGAGGATAATGCTCAGGAAGGCAAAACCGGCTACTTTGGAGGCAACGGACAGGAAAGCCGTCGTCGGCAGGGGGGCTCCCTGGTACACGTCGGGGATCCACATCTGGAGCGGTACGGCACCGATTTTGAAGGCGGCTCCGATGACGAGCAGAGCCAGAGCGAAGAGGATGCCGGCGGAGTTGCCTGAAGCAATGGCGGAAAGGACAGCGCTCTTGCTGATTTCAAACGTACCGGTCATGCCGAAGTACCAAGCGAGGCCGAAGACGAGGACACCCGTGCTGATGGCACCCAGAATCAGGTATTTGACTCCGGCTTCCAGAGAGCCGATGTTGCGGCGGAAGTAGCCGACGAGGATGTAGGAGGTCAGCGTGAGTACTTCCAGGGACACGAACAGGGTGATCAGGTCCGTAGCCTTTGTCATGGCGGTGATACCGGCGCAGGCAATGAGGGGAAGAATGAAGAATTCGCCGGTTCCGTCCTGGGTTTTGCCCTGGTTGGACGAGAGGTTGATGACAGCTTTGAAATCAACGGCCAACAGCAGGGTGAGGGCTGTGGAGATCAGTGCCAGAATGGCGTAGATGTTGCCGTAGAGGTTTTCCGCCGTGTAGTACGGGATGACTGCCAGTGAGGCCAGGACCCCGATGAGGCCGAAGGCGCATTTGGGGACGTTTTTCAGGAAAGCGTCCGCAAGCAGGAGGACGAGGGCGACACCGACGAGAATGAATTCAGGCGTGTAGGATTGCATGGAATGTACCACGTGAATGAATTCAGGCGTAAGAACTTGCATGGGATGAATCGTTGGAAAGGGTTACTGGACGTGAGGGTCAATTCCCGAAGAAACTGAGGACGATGTTGGGACCGAAACCGAAAAGAACCAAAGCGGCCGTCAGGAACAGCACGGCCAGGCAGGCGGTATGGCTGGAACCGCATTTGCAGGAACATTGGGTCTCGACGCGTTCACAGGAACGGGAAAGTTCTCCCTGGAAGATGTCCTTGTAGGCTCGGAGCATGTAGATAGCACTGATGACCAAGCCCCACAGACAGAGGACCGTGGCGATTTGAACCGGACCGAAGTGGCCGGCAAATCCGGCGAACCCCGAGAAGAAGATCATGAATTCGCCGGGGAAGTTGGCTAGGCCGGGCAAGCCGATAGAGGCCATGGAAGCGATGCCGAAGATGAAGGCCAGCCGGGGAAGCTTGCTGCCGAGTCCGCCGAGGGCTCCGAGTTCCAGTGTTTGCGTACGGGCTTCGATTTGTCCGCAAAGCAGGAAGAGCAGGGCGATGGAAAGTCCGTGTGCCAGCATTAGCAGGGCGGCGCCTTGTGTCGCCCAGGGATTCGTTTCCGTGGAGACTAGTGCGGCAAAGGCCAGGAAGATGTAGCCCATGTGCATCACGGAGGAGTTGCCGAGCAGGAGATCCAGGCGTTTCTGGTTGACGGTGACATAACCGACCCAGATGACGTTGCAGACCAGGAAAATCATCAAGAGGTTGTTCCACGGGGCAAAAGCTCCGGAAATCATGGGTTGCAACATGAACAGACCGTATAGACCGAACTTTTTGAGTACGCCGGCATGCATCATGGCTACCGGAGTTGGAGCCGAGGCGTAGGCGGGCGCTGCCCAAGAGTGGAAGGGGAAGAGTGAAACGAGTGTGCCGAACCCGGCCAGCAGAAGGGCGCCGATGGTGCAGGCATGCTTCAACTGGACTCCGGCCTCAACGGCTTCACGGATGGCTGTGAAGGTGTAACCGAGCTGGGAACCAAGCATGAGAAGCCCGGTCAGGAGTACCATGGACGCCAGGCCGAGGTACAGCGTGATGCGCCAGGCGATCGTGCGCTTGTCTCCGCGTCCGAAGAGGCCGATCATCACGAATGTGGGAATGAGGGCCAGTTCATGGAAGGCGAAGAAGGAGAGAATATTGTCCGAGAGGAACGCTCCTGTTGCCCCGGCTGAGATCAGGAGCGGGGAGATGTACCAGGAGGCTTTATTGCCTTCCGGTGCGCAAACGCCCAGAATGGTGCCAAAGGTGACGAGGATGGTCAGCAGAAGCATGACTTTGGCTAGCGCGGGGGCAAGAGTCAGCTGCAGATCCGTATCCATGAACTGCGTCCAGCATGACGAGCAGGAGTCGTAGCTAACCAGAGCCCAGATGCCCAGAACCAAAGTCAGGGTAACGCTCAGGATGGCAGTCGGCTTGGCGGGTGCCTTGCAGATACCGATGAGTCCCGAGGCAATCAGGGGAATAAGTACGAGCCAGATAAGCATGGTAGTTGGTGTGGGTGGAGGTTAGCAGTGGAAGACCATGAAGTAGATAACCAGCAGGATGCCGGCTCCGAAAAGCACCGTGTAGGCGGCGATGCTGCCGGATTGCAGATAACGGAGAACCCAGCCGGCCCCGGCTGTCAGGCGGGCGCAGCCGCCTACGATGATGCCGAAGACGAATTGGTCAAGGAAGTCAATGAGTGCCGAGCAAAAGCCCTGAACTCCCTGGATGAGGACTTTGTCGTAGAAAGCGTCGATGTAGAAACGGTTGGCGAAAAGCCTGGCAATAGGGTTGGAGGAGAGCCTGTCCTTGGCCGGTACTCCGGCGTAGCAGACGATACCGAGGATGCCGCCGATGATGAGAGCTCCGAGGGAAACGTAGAAGGGCAGGCCGATGTGGAGGCCTTCCGATTGGAAATCGTTGGCGGGAACAAGTTTGTCCGCAATGAATCCGTATCCCGAGACGACGGCCATAATGGCAAGGATGACGAGAGGCAGCCACATGGCGGTTCCGACTTCATGGGAGTGTTCCGCACTCTGGGTACGGGGTTTGCCGAAGAAGACGACCATGACGAGCCGCATCATGTAGAAGGTGGTCAGCAAGGCGACTCCGGCACCGATCCAGAAGAAGAGCGGGTTGGTTTCCAGAGCGGCGGTCAGAATGCCTTCCTTGGAGAAGAATCCGGATGTTCCGGGGATGGCGATCAGGGCGGCGGTCCCGAGGAGGAAGCAAAGCGAAGTGAGTTTCATGCGTCCGAGGATACCACCCATTTTCCAGATATCCTGTTCGTGATGGCAGGCGTAAATGATGGCGCCGGCTCCGAGGAAGAGCAGTGCCTTGAACCAGGCGTGGGTGTACAGGTGGAACATGGCGGCTTCTCCGGCCAGCAGGCCGACGGCCATGATCATGTACCCGAGCTGGGAAAGGGTGGAGTAGGCCAGGATGCGCTTGATGTCATTCTGCTGGGTGGCCATGAAAGCGGCCAGGATGGCGGTGATGGCGCCAATGGAGGTAATAACCATGCAGGCCGTTTCCGTAAAGACTTCGGTACCGAGGGAGGTCTGGATGCGTACCATCATGTAAACGCCGGCGGCAACCATGGTGGCGGCATGCATGAGAGCGGATACGGGTGTCGGGCCTTCCATGGCGTCGGGAAGCCAGACATGGAGCGGGAACTGGGCCGATTTGCCGACCGCTCCGCAGAAGAGACAGAGGATGACGATGGTGAGCAGATCATTGCTGAGCCCCTGGGGCAGTTCCATGTCGGCAAAGGAGAGCGTCCCGGCAAGAGCCCATGTGGCCAGGATGCCGATGAGGAATCCGAAATCGCCGACGCGGTTGGTGATGAAGGCCTTTTTGGAGGCGTTCGCCGCGGAGTTTTTGGTGAAGTAGTGGCCGATGAGCAGGTAGGAGCAGAATCCGACCAATTCCCAGCAGATGAAGGTCATGGCCAGATTGTTGGCCAGGACGATGCCGGTCATGGAGAACATGAACAGGCTCAATCCGGCATAGTAGCGCGTCTTGGCGGAATCGTCGTCCATGTAACCAAGGGAGAACAAGTGGACGAGGAATCCTACGCCGGTGACAACTACCATCATCCGTGTGGAAAGGGGATCAAGCAGATACCCGAAGCCAATACTGAAGTTGACGTCCTGCCCGTGCAGAGTCAGCCAGGAAATGGCGTCGGTACCGGTTTGCCCCAGCAAGCCGATGGAGATGACGAGGGTGACGAGGGCACTGAGCGTAGAAGTCAGAGCGGCGATGTTGCCTCGCTTTTTCAGGAACAGCCAGTTGACGACGGCGATTGTCAGAGGCAGGAAGAGCAGCAGCCAGGTGTATTTCGTATCCATGATGAAGATGGGAGAGGAAGGAGGTTAGTCTTTCAATACGTTCAGGTCTCTGGTGTTTACCGTATGGCGCGCTCTGTAGAGCGCTACGATAAGCGCCAGGCCGATGGCTACTTCCGCCGCAGCGATTGCGACGACAAACAGGGTGAGTACCTGGGCATCGTAGTTAGGCAGTCCCATGGTGCCTTGCGCTCTGGAGAAGGCGACCAGCGATATGTTGGCGGCACTGAGCATCATTTCCAGGCACATGAAGATGACGATAATGTCCCGGCGGATGATGACGCCTGCTAGCCCGATGGCGAACAGGATGCCGGATAGAATGAGGTAATGTGTGAGCGGAACCATGATAGTGAAAAACTTGCGGGTTACTGGTTATCGCGGATGGTGTTATTGACGGGATGACGGTTTGCGCGAGAGGGAGACGACTCCGATCGTTGCGACGAGCAGGGACAGGCCGGCAATCATGAAAGCGATGTTGTACTTGGTGAACAGGGTGTTGCCCAGAAGTGCCGCATCCGGGAATTCTCCTTGCTCAATGAGTTTACGGATACGGGAATCCTGAGGGAATTCTCCGACAGCTAGGGCTGGGGCGATATCGGGGAGATGAATTTTTGGTGCATGCAGCTTTTGAACCGCCATTTTTTTATTGACCGGGGTACTGCCGGCAGTGAGCATTCTGACATCGTCGGGAGTGCTGGTTGTGTTTTCCACAAGAGCGGAGACGATATCTCCATCGGTGTTCATGATGGTGATTTTGCGCTGAATGCGTGCGGCTTCGCCATCGGTGGCGGCGTTGATGCGTTCCAAGGCAACGAAGGCTTTACCATCTTTTTTAATGACGATGGGTTCACGTTCCGCCTGGATGGCAACGATGTCTTTACCGTCTTTTTCGGACTTGACCGTCTTCATGTTGACGTCCGTGATGCGTCCGGGTTCCTTGAGGAGGTGAGTTTGTTCGGCAAGGGTTAGGAAAGAGTTGATCTTGATGGCTCCCTGAGTTTCCGGCACGGATGTGAGTTTTCCGGGTTGCAGGGTGAAGATGTCGTCCCAGGCATTGCCAAAGGTTGAGAGCGGGCAGCATTTGCCGCTGGAAGCCCCCGGGATGGAGGAGACGACGCCGGAGAGCTGGGAGACGAATCCCAAGGCGACGAGGACGCCGAGGATGATGGGAAGGGGTCTTCTGTAGGCCGTTTCCGTTTCCTTGATGTTCATCATCATGACGATGAAGACGATGAGTACCATGATGGCTCCCGTATAGACCATGATCTGGACAACTCCCAGAAAATGGGCTCCAAGGATGAACAGGATGGCCGCCGTACTGGCGAAGGAGAGAGCCATGAAAATGGCGGAGGTGACGGGATTTCTCTTGACGATCACCATGATGGCAGTGATGACGGCCAAGAGCCCGAAAACGTAGAAGAGCATGTCGCTAACAAAAGTGTCCATGAATGTGAAAGCAGTTGAGTGTCAGATATTCTCGATGTCTAGGGACGCAGGTTTTATTTGTACTGGTTCCACTTGTTAATCAATCCCTTCCGGGTACCGCCCAATTCGTAGAGCTTGGCCTTGTTATGGATGGATTCCTCATGGCTTTGCGGAGTGAGCAGGTATTCCTGGGACATGAAGATGGCTTGTTCAGGACAGGCTTCTTCACACATGCCGCAGTAGATGCAGCGGAGCATGTCGATTTCGAACTCTTTGGGCGCTTTTTCTACCTTGGCATAGGGCGATGAAGGATCGATTTCCCCCGGAGTGATGGTGATGGCGCGGGCCGGGCAGATGAATTCGCAGAGCTGGCAGGAGACGCAGCGTTCGCGTCCGTCGTCGCCACGTACCAGGGAGGGCATGCCGCGGTAGTACTTGGGCAGGTTCTTGTCCCATCTGTATTCGGGGTACTGCATGGTAACGCCCGTACCGGAACCGCCGAGCATTTCTTTACCGTGCGATTTGCCGATCAGGGACAGGAAGATGTGTTTCAGCGTAATCACGAGGCCGCCAAACACCGCTTTCAGGTAGAACCTGTCGGAGATGGAAAGCTTGGGGCGCTTGAGTATCTTGTAGGCCATGGTTGTGGGGTAGGTGGAGATTACGGGATGAAGTAAATGATGGCGGCAGTGATGAAGATGTTGACCAGAGCCGCTTCAAAGAAGACGAGCCAGCCGAGTTTCATGACCTGGTCGTAACGGAAACGGGGAAGGGTCCAACGCACCCAGACGAAGAAGAAGACGAAGAAGAAAAGCTTCAACAGGAAAGCGATGAGTTGCAGGGCGACGGTGACCCAGTTGCCGACGTAGCCGGCCCAGGTGCCGTCCAGTCCGCAATGGGAAGCCAGGCAGCTGGCTTGTGCGGGGACGAAACTGTCCAGTCCGAAGCCCATGGACCAGCCTCCGAGGAAGAGTGTGATGACCAAGGCGGAACCGACGACCATGGCTGCGTATTCGCCCATGAAGAAGAGGGCGAACTTCATGGAAGAATATTCCGTATGATAGCCGCCGACGAGGTCGGTTTCGCATTCGGACATATCGAAGGGTGTACGGTTGGATTCTGCGAAAACGGAGGTCAGGAAGATGATGAAGCTGATACCGATAGGCAGCAGGAGAATCCAACGCTGCCAGGAGAGGCCTTCGCCCCACAGCGGCAGAAGCATCCAACCGTTGTCGGCTTGGTATTGAACCATGTCGGTGAGGTTGAGGTAGCCGTAGATCATCAGGAGGGGGATGACGGAGAGTCCCATCGAGACTTCATAGGAAATCATCTGGGCGGATGTGCGGAGGGCGCCCATCAGAGGATACTTGGAGTTGGAGGCCCAGCCTGCAAGGACGAGGCCGTATACTGAGATGGCGGCGATGGCGAAGATCCACAGAGGCCCGACGCCGAGGTTGGCGACGACCATGTTGATGTTGCCGTAGGGCGTTTCCAGATTGCCGGAGAACGGGATGACGGCGGCACACATCAGGGGTGCCGCCATGACGAGGGCGGGAGCAACCCAGAAATAAACTTTGCGGACGAAGGGGGGAGTGAAGTCCTGTTTAAGGAAGAGCTTGGCTCCGTCAACGGCGGGCTGCAACAGACCGAACAGGGCAATGTCGCGGTCAAGTCTCAGGAACTTGAGCAATTCGGCGGCACGACCGTCGTGCGGAAGCCCCAATTTGTCCAGCAGGCAGGAGAAAGGGACTTCTTTCTTACTACCGAAGCGACGGAAGATAGTGAGGGGGATACCGACGCGGTTGGGACCGACACGATCCTGAATGAAGGCGCAGACGCGGCGTTCGATCAGGACGGAGACGGGGACGAAGGCGATGGTAATGGCAAAGCAGATGACCAGCTTGGCGATGGTCGTAATCAGGTAGAACCAGACGGGGGTGCTCAGCAGTTCATCGAAGAAGCGGAGAATGGTTTCCATTGTCGTGTGAATGTTGGCAGATGTTGTGGATTAACGGCCTCGGCTGGCTTTTTCCCGTTCGATCAGCGGGATGGTAACGCCGGTTTCAATGAGTTGTTTGCCCTGGTCTCCAATGGCCCCCCAGGTGACTCCCTCAAACTCGGGACATTCCCCGACGATGAGCTGGAGGATTTCCTGGGAGCTTGAAAGCTTGGAAATCGTTTCATCGGCTCCGAATGCCGTGCAAAGGTCGCGCAGGATTTGCCAGTCGTCACGGGCTTGGCCCTGGGGCATGATAGCGCGGTTGAGGCGCTGGATGCGGCCTGTGGTGTTGATCATCGTTCCGAATTTTTCAGCGAAGGTTACTCCGGGCAGCACAATGTCTGCGTTCTTGGCCGTTGGGTTGGCTGAGTGCGTGACAACGGCCAGGTAATCGAGCTTGGCGAGGTCGTCTTCCGTGCAACCGGCAGTGGCTTCCGTGAGGTCTTCACCCAGGACGAGGAGCCCCTTGATGGTACCGTTACGGATGCCTTCGATGATGGAGGGAAGCTTCTTGCTGGACTTGGTTAGCCCCAAAAGGAGTCCGGCTCCCGTGGTGTTGGGGTTGCCGTCGGGGGAGATCAGCATGTCGTCTCCTTTGCCCATGCGGGGAACGATGGCGAGGGTCGTCGTACTGATCAGGTCCGTCAGCTTCCGGGTGAGGTAGAGTTCTTCGTTGGTCATGCGGGCGGAGGCGATGATAGCCATCTTGCCTGCACCGACCCGCCGGATGGATTCCGCTGTGGATGCGATGGCGGATTCCCAGGTAGTGTGGCGATGCGGAGCTCCTGCATCTGTGCGGATGACGGGCTGGGGAATACGCTGGTCGGAATTGATATACTTGTAGTTGAGACGGTGCGAATCCGGCATCCAGCACGAGTTGACCTCATCGTTCTGCCGTGGGGTGATACGGAAGACTTCGTTGCCGCGGGACCAGACGTTGATGTTGGTGCCGGTACCGCAGTTTACGTCGATAGTCGGCGTGGACTTCAGGAACCATACGCGCATTTTGAAACGGAAGTCCTTGGATGTCAGCGCTCCTACGGGACAGAGGTCAACGGTGTTCAACGAATAGTTACTGTCGAGTTGCCGACCGGGGAAAATCGTGATGGCATTGTGAGTGCCGCGCTGGGACATGCTGAGGACTTCATCGCCGGCTACGTCTCGCATGAAGCGGACACAACGACCGCAGAGGACACAGCGTTCCTGGTCGAGGTTGACGCGGGGACCGATTTCCAGATCTTTGCCCTTCTTGGTCTTCATTTCCGTGAAGCGGCTGGTGGGT
This sequence comes from Akkermansia sp. N21116, assembly GCF_029854705.2. Lineage (NCBI taxonomy): Bacteria > Pseudomonadati > Verrucomicrobiota > Verrucomicrobiia > Verrucomicrobiales > Akkermansiaceae > Akkermansia > Akkermansia sp. N21116. The sequence continues at coordinate 2,830,171 of NZ_CP139035.1, read as the reverse complement.
TGACCGTAGTCGGAGGAAAATTCCTGCAGTCGGCATTCTCCGGCCTGGTCGCAGATCGGGCAGTCGAGGGGGTGGTTGGTAAGGTAGAATTCCAGCACGCCGCGACGGACTTCCCGGGCGAGGGGACTGTCCGTTTTGATTCCCATATTTTCCGCTACCGTGTTAGCGCAGGAAATGATGGGGCGGGGCATCCATTGGATAGTCTGGTAACCGTCCGCATTGTATTGAGGGGCTTGGCCGGGAGCTGGGCGGGGAGGCATACCTTGTTCAACAAGGCACATGCGGCAGGAACCGGAGATGACCAGCTTGGGGTGGTAGCAGAAGCGGGGAACGTAGATGCCGACGGACTGGCAGGCTTCGATGATACGCATGCCGCGGGGGAACATGTACCAGGTACCATTGATTTGGACGTTTACTTTGCCCTGTTCAGCGGCGATGTCCTTGGGAAGTTTGAGAGTTTCTTCGCTCATGGTGCGTGAATGCAAAAGGTAGTTGTTGGGGCTTAGTCTCGAACAAGGTATTTAACTTGTTCCTTCGCTTCGGGGTTGTGCGGAAGCAGGGCGTTGATCGGTTGGGTCAGAGCGATGAATTCTTCACGGAATTTGGCGAGCATGGCCTGAACCGGCCAGGAAGCGGCTTCGCCGAAGGCGCAAACCGTTTTTCCTTCGATCTGGTTGGCTACCTGCAGGAGGAGATCGACGTCTTCCGCTGAGGCCTTGCCGGCGAGTATGCGGTTGGTGAGTTTGACCATCCAGGGGCATCCTTCGCGGCAGGGAGTGCACTGTCCGCAGGATTCGTGAGCATAGAACTTGTTAATGTTATTCAGAACCCAAGGCATGGAACGCGAGTCGTCCATGACGATGACCGCGCCGGAGCCGGCCATGGAACCGCATTGGGCAATGCTGTCGAGGTCGAGCGGGATATCGAAGAAGGTGATATCTTTTCCATTGAGCTTCAATGGGGTGTCGCAACGCATAATCTTGGAGGAAGAACCTCCGGGAATGACGGCTTTAAAAGTGTGTCCATCTCGGGGACCGCCGCAGAGGTCATAGAGCAGTTCGCCGAAGGTGATGGAGCCGGATATGATTTCATAATAGCCGGGCTTCTTTACGTCGCCGGATACTCCGATAATACGGGTACCGGGGGAACGCTGGGCTCCCATTTGGGAGTAGGTTTCACCTCCCATGCCGATGATGTGCTTGACGTGACAGAGAGATTCGACGTTGTTGACGATGGTCGGACATCCATAGAGGCCGATGGCGGCAGGGAAGAAGGGAGGCTTGATACGCGGGTAGGGGCGCAGACCTTCGATGGAATTGATAAGTGAGGTTTCTTCGCCGCAGATATAGGCGCCGGCACCGCGGTGGAGATGGATTTCCAGATCGTACCCGGAGCCGAGGATATTTTTACCGAGGAAGTTGTTGGCCCGGGCTTCATCCAATGCCTTGTTAACGATTTCCGCTGCAATCGGGAATTCCTCACGCATGTAAATGTAGGCGAGGTGTGCACCGACGGCATAGCAGGAAATGATCATCCCTTCCAGAAGCTGGTGAGGATCCTGATGGACGACGAAGCGGTCCTTGAAGGTACCGGGTTCGGATTCGTCGCAGTTGCAGATGAGGTAAACGGGCTTGGTGTTGTTCGGCGGGATGAAAGTCCACTTGACTCCGGTTGGGAAACCTGCGCCGCCGCGACCGCGCAAACCGGATTTCTTCACTTCGTCAATAATGCTCTTGGGCTCCATGGAGAGAGCTTTTTTCAACTGCTGGTAGCCACCGTCTGCAAGGTACGTCTCAATGGATGTATCCCATCCGGCGCGGTCCACGTTCTTGAAGATCATCCGGTGCTCCTTGGAGTGAGGCTCTTTGCCGGGAAGGTAAGTGATGCTCATGGTCGGAAGGCGAAATTGGTTGGATTGTTTGCGCGATGTGGCGGATCAGGCGTTCTGGTAAAGGGAGATGAGTTCGTCAGCCTTGTCCGGGGTCATGCGCGAGTGGAGCTTGTCGTTGACAAGGATGTTGGGGCCTTCTCCGCAGTTGGCTAGGCATTCTACGAATTCGATGCTCCATTTTCCATCGGGACTGACGGCAATGGGCGTCTCGTGCGTCATGGCTTTCCGGTCAATGGAAAGTTTGGAGCAGAGGACATCGACGAGTTCCTCTCCTCCGGACATTCCGCATGTCAGCGTTTTGCAGACCCGGAGATGGAATTTTCCGGGACACATTTGGCGAAGTCCGGGGTAGAAAGTGACGATGCCCAGAACGTGGGCGGGAGTCGAACCGATCTTAGCTGCAGTCCATGTCATGGCTTCACCGGAGATGTAGCCGAATTTTTTCTGGATGACGTGCAGGACGGGCAGGACGGCCGACTGGCTTTGGCCTTCGGGGTATTGAGCGATCAGGCGGTCTGCTTCGGCGTCAAGTTCCGGGGAAGGGGCAAACGGGGGATAATACTGTTCACCGGGAGAGGGCTGGTGGGCGATAGTTGCCTCAATGGCGTTCTCTGTATGTTCGGACATGGAATGAACGTGTTGAAGAGATGAAGGGTATGAAAGGATGAATGGAGTGGATGGCGGGGAAAAATCAACGGTCACATTCGCCTTGCACGAAGTCGAACGAGCCGAGAATGGCCGGAATGTCGGAGACGAGGTGGCCGGGGATCAGTTTGGGCAGGATGGAAAGCGTGCAGAAGGAGGGGGAGCGCATGCGCAGACGGTTCGGTATGCCGCCTCCCTTCGAGTCGATCATGAAACCAAGTTCTCCCTTCGGGTTTTCGGCAGCGAAATAGACTTGGCCTGCCGGAGCGTTGACGCCTTCCGTCGTGGACATGAACTGGCGGATAAGTTCTTCCATGCCGGTAAGGACGCGACGTTTTTCCGGCAGAGTGCCTTTTTGATCCACCATGTTGATGGGCCCCTGAGGCATGGTTTGAAGAACTTGTCGGATGATGCGGATGGATTGGCGGAGTTCTTCAAGGCGGCAGAGATAGCGGTCATAGCAGTCTCCGATTTCGCCGACCGGGACGTCGAATTCGTAGTTTTCGTACCCGAGGTAGGGATTGAGTTTGCGGAGGTCCCGCTGGACGCCGCTGGCACGAAGGTGGATGCCGGTAAGGCCGTATCCGAGGGCATCCTGGCGTGAGATGATGCCGATGTCCTTCATGCGGTTCATGAAGATGTTGTTTTTGAGGAGGAGGTTGTCGGCCTCATCGAGTGTCTTGGAACATTCGTCGCAGAAGCGCAGGACTTCCTTGTCCATGCCTTCGGGCATGTCGTGGATCTGGCCTCCGATGCGTGTGAAGGACGAGGTGAAGCGGGCTCCGGTCAACTGTTCATAGAAGTTGTGTACTTTTTCACGCTCGTTGTACGTGTAGAGGAAGACGGTCATGGCACCGACGTCCATGGAGCCGACACCGACGTCCAAAAGGTGGGAACCGATACGCGAAAGTTCCAGAGCAAGAACGCGCAGGGCTTGGCCGCGTTCCGGGAGTTCCCAGTCGAGCAGTTTTTCTACGGCGCAGGCGTAGGCGATGTTGTTGGAAATGGGAGCCAGGTAATCGAAGCGGTCGGTGTAAGGGACAAACTGATTGTATTGAATGGTTTCACCGATTTTTTCTATGCCGCGATGAAGGTGTCCGATGACAGGATCGCAGGAGAGGACTTCTTCCCCGTCCAGTTCCAGGATCAAGCGCAGTACTCCGTGGGTGGCAGGGTGGGATGGCCCCATGTTCAGGGTTACTGTCTCTCCTAAAGTGTCAAGGGTTTCTGCAAGATAATCCGCGCCTGCCGTAGGATCGGGCATTACGAAAGTTTTGGTTCTCGTCTTCATGGGAATGGTCCGTGCCTGTCTGGATACAGGAGTGCTCAATGATTATGCTCACTGAGTCTACGGGAGCAAGTCAAATATCCTTTTTTTGAAGGAAGAGGAGTGAAAAAACGGTAGCAGAATGGGATGTCCGGGCATTTTCATGGAGGTCGCGAATGACCCCGGAGAGGCGGATTATATATTTATCTGTTAGAGACCGAGTCCTAGATCGCCCCGTTCCGAGTCGGCTTTTTCATCGTAGCGGATGCCTAGCAGGCAGATGTCGTCGGAGAGACTCGAACAGCCGGTAAATTTGGCTGCGCATTTGAGAGTGCTCAGGACAAAGTCGCGGATACTTTGCGGATCCCTCTTTTCCAGATAGGAAATGACCCGGGCTGCGCCGAGTTCGTCGTCCTTGTCGTTGTGGGCTTCGGTGAGTCCGTCTGTATACAGAAGAAGGCGGCTTCCGGATTCAAGAGGAAGTTCAACACTGCTGTATTTGGAACCGTCAAGGATTCCCAAGGCAAGTCCCCGGGGAAGGGACAGTGTGCCCGCATGACCGTCTTGATGCATGAGAATCGGCATTGGGTGGCCGGCGGAGGACAGCGAAATGGTTTTCATCTGCAGGTCGATGTAAACATAGACGGCAGTTGCGAACATCGTGATGTTGGCATGGGAAAGGATTTTGGAAAGCTGATGATTCAAGGATTCCAGGAGCTGGTCCGGATGCATGGCCAAGTGGATCAGTTGTTCCATGATACCGCGCAGCATGGAGGCGATGAGGGCTGCCCGGATGCCGTGTCCCATGACATCGCAGACGATAGCTCCAACACCCGTTTCTCCAACGGGAAAAACATCGAACCAGTCTCCGGCAACGCCTTCGGACGGAGCGAAAATGTGGTGGAAGGTGAGTTTGCGCTGAATGTCCGATGCCTGGTAGCTGCGGGAGGGAATTTCGTATGGCAGCAGGGCCAGTTGGATTTCCCGGGCGAGGTCGACTTCTTTTTCCAGAGCATCGTTGCGTTCCTTGAGCAGTTGAGCCGTCTTTTTGATGGCCTGCTCGGCCCGGACGAGTTTGGTGACGTCGCTGGAGATGCCGACAAGTCCTTTCAATTGGCCGGAGCTGCCGTACCAGGGGAATTTGCTGACCATGCCCCATGTTTCCTTCCCGTCATTCCATGTTTCCTGATGGAGTCGTCCGATGATGGATTTGCCCGTTTCCATGATTTCTTTTTCTTCACGGCGTGAGATGTCACTCATGCTCTTGTCGAAAAAGTCTTTATCGGTTTTACCGATGACGTCGGCCGGGGTGGGGACTTGCAGTTTGCGGGCGGTAGCGGCATTGGCCATGACGAAACGCGAGTCCCTGTTTTTGACGTAGATGTTGTTGGGAATATGGTCGATCAGGGTACGGAACAGTTCGCGTTCTTCTTGAGCCCGGAGTTCGGAGGTCTTGCGTCGGGTGATGTCGACGAAGACCCCGACGAGTTCGATCGGTTTTCTGTGTTTATCGTACTTGGCCTTACCGTTGACACGAATCCACATCCAGCCGCTGGAACGGTTGTTGCGGATGCGGATTTCGATCCTCATGGGTATGATCGGATTGAGGCTTTCGAGGTAACGTCTTACTTCAAGGTCGAAGAATGCCCTGTCTTCTTCATAGACGACCTGGTCGGACTGAGTAAAAATGTTCGGTGCCAGTTCGTCACGACCGTACCCCATCATTTTGAGGCAGCGATCCGTGTAATGGATGTCGTTTTTCTCGATATTCCAGATAAAAAAACCTTCTTCCGCCGCTTCGAGAGCCAGGTTGACCTGATCCCAGGTGAAAACCTCTTGTCCGTGTTGATGGTGGGCGGGTAGATCCATAACGACTATAGATACGTTTATAAAACCCCAAATCAGTGTTGCATGCAAGGGGTAAACATCGGCGGATTGATTTTTTTTATGGATCCTGCTATATTGCACCTGTCATGTGTGAAGATATCCAGGGGAAGGTGCTCTACCGTTGTGTCCGATGCGGGGCTTGTTGCCGCTGGGAGGGGAATGTCTGTGTGGAGCCGGAGGAGATTGAGGCAATTGCCGGATTTTTGGGAATGGACGAAGATTTCTTCATTGAACAATACTGCCAATTGAGGGAAAACAGACAGGGGCTTTCCCTCAAGGATGGCCCCGACGGTGCTTGCATCATGCTGGAGCATAACGACTGCAAGATTAATCCGGTCAAGCCCGTTCAATGCCGCAATTTCCCCAATGGGTGGAATTTCCCGGGATGGAGGGACAGGTGCCGGGCTGTTCCGGATGAAAGATCACGAGAGAACAACGAGCCATGAACATGGGATACATGGATGCCCTTCATTCCTTCTTACTGGCATGGAAGGAGCCGATTACATTGATTCTCTTTATCAATACGTATCTATGGGTCGGTATTGGTCACGGGCGTTCCCTGCGGCTGGATCGTACGGGGTTTGCTTTGATCGGAGCCATTTCGATGATGGTGTTCGGTTGCATAACGTTTCCTGAGGCGATTCAAAGTATTGACTTCCATACTCTTGCACTTGTGTTTTCCCTGATGGTGATTTCGGCGCAGCTTCATTACTCAGGGTTTTACACCATGCTGGGCAACAGGCTTTCTGCGTATATGGATCGTCCTGTTTTGTCGATGTTCATCCTGATGATGTGCGGGGCTGTGTTTTCTTCGTTCTTTAACAATACGATCATTGCCCTAGCTGTAGCGCCTGTGTTGGTATCCGTTGCTCTGGCCAAGAAGTTGAATCCCTCTCCGTTTCTGATTGCTCTGTGCATGTGCAACAATGGAAGTATGACGATCATTGGCAATCCGCAGAACGTGTTTATCGGGGAATATGCCAAATTGTCTTTTCTGGATTATACGAAATTTGCCCTTGTTCCGGTGATGGCATGTGCTCTCGCTTGTTTTGGGATTTGCTGGCTGTTGGGACGTAAGAACTTCCAGCTACAGGAGGGTAGCCAGGCGGCCTTGCCGGAATTGGAGCATCCGTTCAGCATGCAGGGATCGGTCAAGGGATTGTCGGCAATGTTATTCCTGATTTTGGCTTTTATCCTGACGGACTGGGATCATGGAATTGTGGCCTTGTTTGTGGCGGGGATCATGCTTTGCAGCCATACGTGGTCGAGCCGTATTATTCTGGGGCGTGTGGATTGGCAGACAATTTTGCTTTTCATGGGCCTCTTCGTCATTATAGGAGCTTTCAATATCAATGACCTGGGATGTCAAATGGTTGATTTGCTCCAGCATTGGAACGTGAATTTGGACGAGCCCATGACGATGATTCTGGCGGCAACCGGGCTAAGTAACCTGATTAACAACACGGCGGCCGTGATGTTACTCAGTCAGGTGACGGATTTGGCAGCCAATCCGCGTACGGCTTATGCTCTGGCTTTGTCCAATTCACTGACAGGCAATCTCATTCTTGTCGGCAGCCTGTCGAATTTGATTATGATCCAGACGGCGGAGCAAGCGGGACTGAGGATTTCTATGAGGAGATTCTTTATGTACGGCCTGCCTTGTACGGTTGCCTCCATCCTGATTCTGACAGGGTGGTTTTATGTGACGACTTGAACAAGACGCCGTTTTTCAGATACGCAGGAAACGTTCCAGATCGCTTGCAAAGCCGGGGTAGGAGGTGGCGATGCAGTCTGTATTTTCCAGGATGGTTGTTCCTTCCGCCGAGAAACCGGCTACGAGGAAGCTCATGGCGATGCGGTGGTCGCCGAAACTGTCCAGACAGCATCCGGTGAGTGACGCGTTGCCGTGAATGACCATGCCGTCGTCGTATTCGTCTACGGCGGCTCCCATGGCTCGGAGGTTGGCGGCAGTGGTGGCAATCCGGTCCGTTTCCTTGACCCGGAGTTCCCGGGCGTTGCGGATGACGGTATCTCCGTCAGCCAGGGCGGCAGCTACGGCCAGAATGGGGATTTCGTCAATGAGATTGGGGATTTCTTCTCTGAGCAGTTCCGTTCCGTGGAGACGGCCTGTTCCTCGGATAGTGATGTCTCCGTAGGGTTCTCCTTCTGTCGGGGATGAGGTGGCGGAGACGGTGATGTCGGCTCCCATGCGGCGCAAGGCATGCAGGATTGCATCGCGTGTCGGGTTCAATCCCACATTGCGGAGGGTTAGTTCGGAATTCGGGCGCGTAGCGGCGGCGACTATCCAGAATGCGGCAGACGAGATGTCGGCCGGGACAGTCAGATCGCGGGCTTGTGGGGAAGCAGGACCGTGTACGGAAACGTCTAGCCCGTTGACGGTACAGGGGATATCGAAATGTCGGAAGAGGCGTTCCGTATGGTCCCGCGTCTGGGCGGGCTGATAGACGGTTGTGGTGCCATGGGCAAACATCCCAGCCAGAAGGATGGCGCTTTTTACCTGCGCGCTGGCCATAGGCAACGTATAATTGATGGGATGTACATGCCCGGCGTGGATGAATAGGGGGGCGCAGCCTTCCTTGGCGCCTTGAGCTTCGATATGGGCGCCCATGAGAGCAAGAGGAATCATGATCCGTCCCATTGGTCGGGAACAGAGGGAGGCGTCACCGAACATTTCGGAATCAAAGGGACAGGCGGCCAGCATGCCGGCCATCAGGCGCATGCCGGTACCGGAGTTTCCGCAGTCAATCGGCTGCATCGGCGGGACAGGGCGCATGCCGACGCCAGTGATGCGGAAGCGTGTAGGACCGTATCCTTCCCGGTTTTCAAGGACTTCGACACGAGCTCCGAGTTGTTCCATGGCTCGGAGCGTATTGAGGCAATCTTCACTGCATAAGTAGTTACTAATCTCGGTTGTGCCTTCTGCCAGACCTCCGAGGATGGCGGCGCGGTGGGAGATGCTTTTATCTCCGGGAACGAGAAGTTCTCCGGCCAGGGGAGCTGTACGGTGAGATTGCAGATTCATGGGATGCTGGGTGGACTATACAGGTAGGGCGGGAGGCAAATCAAGGTTTCATGTCCGCATCATGCGGGAGTTCTGCTGCGTCTGTCTTCGGCTTTGGCAGGGAGTGTTGCGGTTCGGGGGCGTTGGCAACACCTTCCAGGAAGATGATATCGGAACTGAAAAAATCCCTGGCGGAACGCCCTACGCGCAAAGTGTCCCGGTAGGAGACGGTACCCATCAGGGCGGCTCCGACACCCGGCAGGAAGCGGGTAATGCCTCGGCTGAGCAGTTTTTCCGTCATGGAGATACCCACCTTCTGGAGTATTTTCTGCATGAACTGGGTGGATGCATGGCGGACGAGGTATTTTTGTCCGACTTTGACGACGAGGGCGGACAAAGTGACCGAAAGCCCCTGCTTGAACAGACAGTAGGCCATGGATTCGTTTGTGAGGCTGGAGGTTTTACCGTACACGGAGGCAATGTCCGATACCATTTGCCTTTGGATTTGCCAGATGACGGCCAGTTCGGGAATGATCGTCAACAAACCGAGAGGTCCGGCTGGGAGCGTGAGCGTGGCCGAGGTGGCGGCGGCTTTAATACAGGCAGACTTGATGATGGCAGTTGCGCGTTCGTCCGGTGTGGGCGAGTGTAGTTCCCGGGAGACCGGGATACTGCCGAACAGCTCCAGCAACTTGGCCGTGATGGCGGCTGCAGAGTTTGCCCGGGTACGGGTATCCGCCTCAGTCTTGTGTGAATCGGGCATGTGTGTTTCAGGATGCCGTTGTATCCTGTTCGACGATCTGGCGGGCAAAACCGATAGAGGGGGTTCCCCATTCGACGATGTCGCCGGGTTGCAGGAATTGGGGAGGATCCATGCCGATGGCTACCCCGACGGGAGTACCGGTGGAGATGACGTCTCCCGGCAGGAGTGTCATGAAGCTGGAAACGTAAGAGACTAGCTCAGCCATGGGCATGATGAGCTGGTTCGTGTTGCCTGCCTGACGGGATTCTCCGTTGACTTTGAGGAAGATGGGAAGATTATCCGGATCAGTCAGTTCATCCGGAGTGACGAAGGTTGGGCCGAGAGGGGCGAAGGTGTCGTAGCTCTTGCCCTTGGTCCACTGTCCCCCGCGGTTGAGCTGAAGGTCGCGTTCTGAGTAATCGCACATCATCGTGTAGCCGGCGATAGCTTGGGCTGCCTGGATGGAATCCGCATTTTTGAGTTTCTCTCCGATGACGATGGCTAGTTCTACTTCATAATCAAGCCTGGAACATCCGGGGGGGATCAGGACGGGGGAAAAGGCTCCCGCTACGGCTGTTGTCGCTTTGAGGAAGATGGAGGGTTCCGTGGGGGCACTGCCATCGAATTCCCGGGCATGGTCTGCATAGCTCTTTCCGAGGCAGACGACTTTTCCGGGACAGGGTACGGAGGGAGCCAGAGTGTAGAGGCTTTCGTCAATGAGAGTGGCTTCGTCGGCATGGTCGGCGATCCATTGGATCAATTGGCGTTTTTGTACAGCATCGGCGGCAAGGTAGGATGCGGCCAGAGCCGGTTTGCCGCAGGAGGAGAAGTCGGCGTATCCGTTGCGTGACGACAGCCAGATGGCTGTGATAGATTCAGCATTCGGCGAGGCGATGGGAAAAAGGCATTTCCATTTCATAGGACAGAGAATTGACGGAAAAAGGGGTGATGTCTAGAGTAATTATTCAATCCCCTGCTTCGTTGACGGGACAAACGGAGCAGGGGCTTCACTCTACCAGCACTCGTTGGAAACGTGCGAAGGAAGGAAAAATTATCTCACATCGATTTCGATGTTGAGATTGCTGAGCCTTTTTTGAATTTCCGGAGGGACATTGGCTTTTTCCTCATCAGTGTTGTACGGGCCTTCGAATAGAAGCTTGCCGTTCGCGTCCGTAACGTAAAGTCTGGTTCCTCCCTGGGAGCTTGTCGTGATACGGATGGTGCCCTGGGCATCGGAAAAACTGGTCGTGGATGATGAAGACGAGCTGAAGTTCCCTTGCAGGGGGGCTCCCTGCGTATTGGGGAGGGCGTTGGGAGGCGGTGCCGGCATACCCATGCGCTGATTCATCAGGGAACGGAGCCGATCAATCCTGTCGAAGGGATTGTTGGCGCCCGTTCCGTTCATGAGGCGATCCATCATATCGAATGCCTGGTTTATGTCATCCAGCGGTGAAGGGCCTCCCTGGAATGTTCTACGTCCGGCTCCGATGGCTCTATCGATATCGTTATGAAGAGTTCCGTCGGTAGAAAGATTCCCATGAGGATAATCGCCATAGAGGGATTTTTCCAGAGTGAGGGTGCAATCCTGTTGTTTTCCTCCGCGCAAGTATTGGATGTTGACCTTGTCCCCGGGATTTTTCCCAGCCACTGCTTCTTTGACCGATGCTACGCCTAGAATAGGGGTATCGCCTATTTTCAGGATGATATCGAGATCTTGGAGGCCTGCTTTTTGAGCCGGACCGCCCGGCTCCGTACTTTCTACGACGACACCGGGGTAGCCGCTCATGGCAAGCTGGGCGCGAACAATTTGCGGGACTTCACCAGGGATAATGCCCAGTCTGACTTGTCCCGCCTTTTGAGGTGCCGCTGTTTGGGGTGTCTGGGGAGTATCCTGCTTGGGGAGTATCCGGGTAGGGGCGGGAGCATTTCCCGGAGCGACCTGGACTCCTTGGGCTTGTGAAGAGGGACGATCAATAGCGGATGCTGTAGCAATGCAAAGCCCGCATCCTGCAGCAAGTAATTTGAGGTTATAGGAGTTCATGTTGTTGAAAAATTTGAATTAATAGGTTTCAACGGGAACAACGACTGTTCGGGATGACGGTACGGAGACGGAAATCCTGTTGCCGTTCTTATCGCGTAGTTCGATGGTGTCTTCAAAATCTACGCGAAACTGGCGTTCCGCGATCCCTTTTTCCTTATTCCAGTTGACACCTTGTGGGACAACTCGCACAGCCTGTCTGTTCAAATCACCTGTGGCAGCCATGGAGTTTTTTTCTGGTGAATTATAGAGAAAGGCCAGTATACCCATCGTCAGTGCCAGAAGGGCGGCTGCGGCATATGTCATCCGTCGCTTGAACGAAAAACCTGATTTTACAGGGATGACGGGAGCGTGGTCTTCCGGTATCCGTTTTTCGTCGGAGTGGTGGATGACAGGGCCAGCTGCTTCCTCCATGGCGAGAGTCCATTTCATGGACGGGATTTCTCCGGGGGAGGCCGGTTTCAACTGGCGGAGGCTGTCTTCCGTCGCTTCTTGGGAGGCGCGTGCCATCAGGAGCGCCCAGGAATGAATTTTATCCTGTGTGGGAATGCTGGGCCGGATCCCTTTTAGGGTTTCGACCAGTTCTTCTTCTTCCAGAGCGGAGAGACCGTTTCCGGGTGAAGATGCGGGGGCGAGTGGATGAGTCATCTTGATGCGGGAAATCGGTTAATATTGATAATCGTCTTTTTGTCCTGAAATAGCTTTGCGGAGCTGTTCCAAACCATATCGGTAGCGGGAGGCAACCGTGTTCAGCGAAATGCCTAGAGTATCGGCTATTTGCTGGAAAGTTTGTTCTCCCCATATCTTGAGGATAATGACCTCGGAAAATTTACCGGGCAGTTTTTTCAATTGACGGTCCAGCAGGTTGCGTAGTTCGTCTTCTCCGGATTCGCTGCTGAACCAGGGATCGTTTAAGAGATCCGTTGTGTCGTCCGCACTGGTTTGTTCCCTCCGGGTGCGGCGGTCGTCCCGGCGGCGGAAGTCGATGGCAATACGGCGGATAGAGGTATAGACGAAAGGCAGCCAGGCTTCTCTTCCTCCGATGAACTCGCCCGATGCTTCTTTGCGAGCCAGCCGGACGAGAGCTTCCTGGACGATGTCTTCTGCGTCTTCCTGCGTGCGTGCCTGCTGTCTGGCAAAGAGGTAAATGCGGGCGGCATGTTCCTTGAGCCAGGCTTCCCAGTCCCGGGCACTGCCATTCTCGTATTCGTCGTCCTGTGGAAGAGTGTTGTTCATAACCGGTTCCTTCTTGCGTAGCGTACCATCCGGCATTTTTTGTGTAAAAAATTTTCTATTGTTTTACAGATAGTATGTACGAAACGAAAAAAACTGCCTCCCGGGTCAACGAGGGGCAGTTTTGCGAAAGAGTGAGGAGGAGCGTTTAGCCGATCCACTTCCATTCTTGCGTGATTTTGATGGAAGGATCCAGCGCTTGTTTGACCGGGCAAGTCTGGGCGGATTGTTCCAGGGCCTGGCGAGAGGGATGGTTGGAGGATAGGGGCATGGTAATCAACAGATTGAATCCCGTGATTTTCAAACCTTCTGTAACCGGCTGGGCTTCGATGCTCATTCCTTTGACGTCAATGTCTTTGCGCCCGGCGAGGTAAGATACCAAGCTCATCATACAGGAGGCAAGAGTTGCTCCCAGCAATTCGGCCGGAGCCGGATTATCCTCCAGCCCACCGAGATCCCGGTGCAGGTCGGTGGCGAATTTTTTGCCGGATGCAATATGGGTGGTCAGGCAACGGCCCTGGCCTTCATAAACGGTTTTCGTATTGTAATTCATGACGGGTGGTTACGGTTTGAATAAACCCCGGGATACGGGGATATATACATGAAGATTGGATTCCTTTCTCGGCAGGATCGTTGAATTAAAATAGGAATTATTTAGTTTTCCTGGCGAACTAGGGGCAATTTTTTCGTGAGAACCGGAGAGGCTGAGTCTGCGTGGATCCATGCAGGGGTACCGGTGAACGTACGGACGTAATACCACGATCCGCGTTTGGCTTGGAGGATGAGCGGCGTAGAAGGAGGCAGGGTCATCAGAGTGGGGCTGCTGGCATCGGCCGCATGGCGGGCCGGGGTGGCTTGCGTGACGATGAGCAGACTGGACGGGTTGACAGTTTCCGGAATGACCGGGTACATGGCTCTATTGGCAATGGCTGCCGCCATGGAGAGGCCTCCCAGAACGCACAATACGGTCAGGAGGATGACGTAGCGGTGATATAAAAGGAGCAGGACGAGGGCTGTGAGCAGGACGGCTCCGGAAAGGATGATGATCGGTGGCAGAGAGTGGTAGCCGACGAAGGTCAGCCATTCGGAGGCTTGGTCGTTGATGGGAAGGATGGCCCCTTCCTTACGTTCGATGAACTCGAGATTTTTACGGGCTTCCGTGAAGCCCGGGCAAATGTTGAGAGCTCTGTTGTAGGCGAGGGCGGCTTCTCCGGGCTTGTTCAATCTGTAGAGACTGTTGCCGAGGCCGTAGTAGTCGAGAGCCTTTTGACCTGGATATTGGTTCGGTTCGGTGACTGCATGGGCATATGCCTTGGCGGCTTCCGTGAATTCTCCTCGTTCGTAGAGGAGGTTGGGTGCTGCTTTCGTGTGGATAGGCGGGGCGGCCTGGACTTCTTGCATGGCAATGGGCAGAAGGAGACAGGTCAGCAGGAACACGACGGGGAGTTTGGTGAGGATTGTCCGGACATGTTTCACCATGGACTTGCGTTCAGCGTCGGAAATATTGTCGCTGGTGTCCTGGGGAAGGAAGGCAAGTTCGTCGCGCGTTGCGAGGATTTTCCGCAATGTTTCATCCTGTTTGGATTCGGGAATGTATGTTTCGATGAAGGAACCGATGGAACGCAGGAAAACCGGGGTGGATTCTTTGACGGGAATGGCCTTGAAGGCAGCCATGCGTTCGCGGGATTCTTCCGTCTGGAGGCGTTTTTTCCGGATGTACGATGCTCCGGCAAACGCGAGGATGAGTAGTACAGGCAAATAAGCGAGCAGGTACCACGAGGAGGAATCCGGCGTCTTGAGGCTGGTGGCCATGGTGAGGGGAACGAGTCCGTAAATGTCGGTCATTTTGGCGACGGGGACATCTCCGGCAGGTGGAGGTGTTGCAGCGGCTGCCATGGAGGCGGGAACGAGATCAGGAGCAGTGGCTTTCCAGGGAAGTGGAATGGCCGGAGTGGAAATGAGTTCGTATTGTTGTGTTGAGGGATCGAAATAGACGAGTTCGAAAGGTGGTACGGCATCCGTTTCCGCTGTCGGACGAAGCAACTGCTGGAATGTGACGCTTCCGCTCAGGCTGCGGGCCTCATCATTGCCGATTTTGTTGGCGGGATAGAGTTTCCAGCGGGAGGGATCTTTGGGCTCCGGGGCACTGAGAGTGTTGATATTGCCGGTGCCGGAAATGGTGATTTGGACGGAGATGGGTTCATTGGCGCTGAGATCGCGGGCATCGGTCGTGGCTTTGATGGTGAATTGACCGACGGCGTTTTTGAATCCGGCGGGAGCTCCGGGAGGAAGGGGGCGGGCCTCAAAACTGAATTCCGGAATTTCCATGGGAATGGAAATCATGTTGCGCGTAAACTGGGCCAGGATAGGATCCGCAGAACTATCGAGGGCGAACATGGTTTCCGTGCCGCCGATTTTGACCTTGCCGCTACGGAGGGGGGTCAAGGCACTGTGGAAGGAACAGACTTTCCAGTCGTAACCGCTGATAAGGGCCGATCCGAATTGGAAGATGTTGATATTGGATGGCTGAGGTTCGAAACGCCAGGTGGCGAGGCCGTCTGCCTTAATGGATGGAAGTTGGTATTCAACGATGTCCGGCGGAACATAGAATTTCAGCTCAGTCATGGTAGGCTGGTTGACGTAGGGTGTCTGGTCGTCAATATGCCAGAGGGTACCGTACTGTCGGCGTCCTCCTGATTGGGGAATGGGAGTCCATTTAATGGCATCGAATGGATACACTTTGAGGGACTGGGGGGCTGTCTTGTAAATAGCTCCGTTGTTGCCTTTTAATTCGATGGAGGGAATGGTGACGATGCCTGGCTTGTCGGCAACAACTTCGAAGGCGACATAGTAAAAGGCGCGTTGGGAAGGGGAACCGTTCCATACCATATAGTTGCGGGCGGCAAACCGGACACTGGCCCCTTCTATCCTGCTGGTTGGCAACGGTTGCACCATCTCTCCGTTGGTCATGATGACAAGCATGAGCGTTTTCTCTCCCGGGACAACGGCTTGGGACGACCATTGCGTAATCACCTGAGTCCAGCCGGATAAAGCGAACCCCAATATGAGGATGATGATGGATAATAGTTTGTTCATGTTTGCTTGAGTAGTGATAAATTAATAATCCTTGTCCGGAGTGAAAATGTAGGGGTTTTGGGGGATAGGAGAACCTTTTTCTTGGTCTCGACGTTCAAACAGAATGCGGGCTGCTTCTTTCTTCTCCTGTTCTTCCTTGGATTCCTGTACTTGGGCTTGCTGAAGTTGCTGGTTTTGCTGTTCCGCACTTTGCTGTTGACCGGAGACGCTTTCCTTTTCCTGGTCTTTTTTTAAATCAATAGGATTGGGCGTTTTATTCTGAGGGTTGTTTTGATCCTTGTTCTGATCCTTGTTCTGATCCTTGTTCTGATCCTTGTTCTGATCCTTGTTCTGATCCTTGTTCTGATCCTTGTTCTGATCCTTGTTCTGATCCTTGTTCTGATCCTTGTTCTGATCCTTGTTCTGATCCTTGTTCTGATCCTTGTTCTGATCCTTGTTCTGATCCTTGTTCTGATCCTTGTTCTGATCCTTGTTCTGATCCTTGTTCTGATCCTTGTTCTGATCCTTGTTCTGATCCTTGTTCTGGTCCTTGTTCTGGTCCTGATTCTGGTCCTTGTTTTGATCCTGCTGTTGTTGCTTAAGTTGCTCCAGATATTCGGTCAGCTTTTTTTTATTGTTAACGGCAGTTTTGAGAGAAGGATTAAGTTTGAGAGCATCATCATAATGTTCGATGGCTTCCTGGATTAATTTTTGTGCTTCTTCGATCTGTTCTTTGCCTGGCCTCTGTGGGGTAGGTGCTTGGTTCGAGGATACTTCTTCAATGTCCTTGTTTTGATCAGGCTGGGGAGGAGCGAGTAAATGGAATGCCCGTTCAGCTACCGTGTTTCCTATGTTATAATGAGCCGCAGATTGAAGAGCTTCGTCTTCGGAAAGAAGCGCTTGTGAAAACGACTGAGTGGCTTCGGCATCCTTGCCTTTTTTGAGCAGGGCATACCCGCGAGCGAAGGCGAGGCGGGCTTGATCTTCCGGTGTCATGTTGGAGGATGTCCCATAGGTGTCCAACAGTTTGACTGCTTCATCGTATTTTCCCTGTTTCAGAGATTCCCGTACTCCGGGGGCCAGTTCGGCTGCATGGACGGTAGTCAGTCCGAATCCTGCCATGATAAGCAGGCAGGGCAGGATTGCTGCAGAGTTGCGGGTGGCAATCCTCCATTTTCTCCATTTGGTTCCGGCCAGGAGGCAGAGAATGAAGCATAGGAGGGAAGGTATGGCGAAGAGGTAATATTTGTCGTTTGGAATTGTGTGGACTTCGTCTCTGTTTTCCTGCTCATCCAGTTTACGTGAAACGTCTTTAACGAGAGCCGAGAGGTTGGTGCCTGCTCCAAGGTGGATGTATTGTCCTCCGGTTTCACGAGCCAGGGTTTCGAGTGATTCCGGAACGAGTTTGGAGATGACATGCTGCCCTCGGGCATCGCGGTATAACCCATCAGGATTGGATGAGTCGGGGATGGCGTCTCCGTTGACGGTGCCGATACCTGCCGCGATGACGATGAGTTTGGATTCCCGAGCGTCGAGTGCAGTGTTGTAGTCAAGGTTGACGGTATCTTCACCGTCGCTGAGGATGACGAGGGCGTTTGTGGATTCTCCTTTGTCTCGCTTGAAGGTATTAAGGGCAAGCTGGAGGACGTTTTTCATGTTGGTTCCGCCGTAGGAAATCCAGCCGAATTCAAGTTGTTCGATGGCTTCCCGGACAGCGCTATGGTCGTGGGTCAGGGGAATGAGGAGATGTGCTTCTCCGGAGAAGATGATAAGGCCGAAGTTGTCTTCCGGCAAGGCGTCGAGCAAATCGAAAGCGGCAGTTTTGGCTCTTTCCAAGCGGGAAGGGGTGACGTCTCGGGTGAGCATGGAGCGGGAGACGTCGATGGCAAGCATGATATTATGGCCTTTGTGTATGGTGGGGACTTCTCTTGTTCCTGAATAGGGCCGGGCCAATGCCAGAATGAGGAGGCAGAGGGCGAGTAGACCGAAAGTAAGAGTAAGCAGCCTTTTCCAGACGGAGGGGCGGACGACGAGTTCCTGGACATGGTCTCTGGAGACGAGCTCCTCCCATTTGCGGGAACGGCGGCGCATGAGGAGTCCGGAGGCAATCAGAAGGAGTGCCGGGAGAATCAACGCATAGAGAACATGGGGGTAAAGGAATGACATAAACTTGGGAGAATTACGGTGCAGGGGTGGGTCTCAGGATCTGCAGGGAGAGCCCCAGAGCGGCGAGGATGGCACTGGCGGCCAGGAAATACATGAAGAGTTCCTGTTCCTTGCGGATGACGTAAAGTTTGGCTTCGTTTTTTTCCAATTGGTCGATGGAGGAGAAAGCGAGCAGGAGTTTGTTGGTATCCGTAGCCCGGAAGTGTTCTCCACCGGTAATTTCCGCTATTTTGCGCAGAGTGGGTTCGTCAAAGTTGTCTCCCGCGATTTGGAAGGAACCTCCGAGGCGGCCGCTTTCCGTACCGACGGCGATCGTGTAGACCTTGATACCCAGCTTGGCGGCGGCAGTGGCCGCTTCGATCGGGGAGATTTGGCCGGAATTGGAGGCTCCGTCGGTGATGAGAATGATGATTTTGGACTTGGTGTCCTTTCGGTCTTCCAGGCGGGTGGCAGCAGCGGCAATAGCCGAGCCGATGGCGGTACCGTCTGCGGAAATTGATTTGTCGGTGAAGCGCTGGATGATGGAAATGGGCAGGGCGTGGTCCAGGGTCAACGGACAGAAGGATTTGGTTTTACCGGCGAAACCGATGACACCGATACGGTCGTCGGGGCGTTTGTCGATAAAGTTGCAAATGACGTATTTAGCCGCGGCGAGACGGTCGGCACGCCTTCCCTGAAGCATCATGTCCAGCGTAGTCATGGAGCCGGAAAGGTCGAAGGCTATCATGATATCGACGCCGTTGACGATCTTGTGCGATTTTTCATCAATGATTTGTGGACGTGCCAGAGCGATAGCCAGGGAGGCTGTAGCCAGGACAAGGAGGATGGCTCCAATGCGTCCGGCGAGGGATTCCGGATTGCGGGACAAGGTGGCGATGAAGCGCATGGTGGGGTGGTCGATGGAACCTTCCGCCCCGCGTTTCCTGCGGAGAAGCACCAGCAGGAGGAGGAAAGGCAGGACGTAAAGCCATGCGGAATGAGCAAATTGAAGATTGTCAAACATGCCTGTCATTTGGTGAAGCTGAGCTTGGGTGACGAGGTGTCCCGTGAAAGGGGGGCGTCCTCATTGCCCTTGAGTTGTGAGAGGTATTCGAGCCGCTCGATGATGTCTTTGGTTTCCCGGGCCAGTTCGGAGGCAACGGAGGCGTCGTCGGTCGTGTTTGGTTCGTATTTGAGTTGTACCATGCGCTGGAGCAGGTTGCGGACGGGGATCTGTTCCTGGACGGGGAGATTCATCAGGGCATCGGCCCGCATGCTGAACTCCTGGTGAGTTTCGAACAGGGTGGGATCTTCCGAGGTGCCGGTGAGGTAGGTTCTTAGAATGAGGGATAGCTCCGTGGCGCACTGGCGGAGGTCTTTGCCGGAGGCCAGCACCGCATCGATGTGTTGCAGGGCAATCTGCGCCGGTGTCGGCGGCGGAACCGGCTTGATCAGTTTTTTGGCGATCCATAAGCCCAGCAGGATGAGGAGGGCGATGCCGACAATGATAATCATCCAATGCCACCAGGCTAAAAGAGCCGTGTGCAGATAGGCATCGGGAGATGTGGACGGATCAAGCTGTGGTGGCGGTGGAATCATGGCTGCAGAAGATGATCAGTGGGCAAATTTACGGGCACGACGTCCGAAGAGGGCTTTGAGGGGGCTGAGGAATTGGTTCCTGTTATTCAGGTCCAGATAGTCCAGACCAAGGCGGTGGAAATCTTTGACCCATGCATCGCGTTGGAGTGATACGGCGTGTTCGTGGGCAGCTCTCAAATCCGGACGGGACAGGTTGAGAGACATGAGTTCTCCGCTTTCCGGGTCACGGGCAATGATTCGTCCGGCATCCGGCAGGACAAGTTCGCGAGGGTCGTAAACCCGGATGGGTATGAGTTCGTGCTTGAAGGCTAGTTTTCCCAGAGCCGGACGATTGGGCTCCATCAGAAAGTCGCTGATCATGACGACCATAGCCGTTTTTTTCTGAGTGCGGAGCAGGGTGTTGGCAACGTCGGAAAGAGATTCGTCCTCCTGTCCTGCGGGAGAGCTGATGATTTCCCGGACGATGCGGAGCGTCTGTTTGACTCCCTTGGCGGGGGGGACATAGAAGAGGTCGCCGCGTCCGAAGAGCAGGAGACCGCACTTGTCTCCGCTCTGAGCGGCGCTGAAGGCCAGGACAGCGGCGATTTCCGCCGCGTATTCCAGCTTGGAGTAAGATGCTCCGGCGGAGGCGTACCTCATGGATGCACTCGTATCAATTGCCAGGATGAGAGCTTGTTCTCGCTCTTCCTTGAAGCGGCGGACAAACGGGGATCCCATGCGTGCCGTGACTTTCCAGTCGATAAAGCGGGGATCGTCTCCGGCGAGGTATTCCCGGAAGTCGTCGAAGTCCAATCCCTGGCCCCGGAAACCGGACTGATATTGTCCGGCAAAGTTTTCCGCAGCCAGTCGCCTGGCTCGCAATTCGATGCGGTGAACGCGTTTGAGGATTTCCGCTGCTTTGTCCATATTGATTGTAAGATTGTTAGGAGTTCATCACCGATAAGTGCCTATTGTATTTCGGCAAGGCCGGAGACGAGGAGGACGCTTGGGATGTGTCCCCTCGGATACGCTGTTTACGGCACTGGCACTTTGGACATGA
Source organism: Akkermansia sp. N21116 (assembly GCF_029854705.2). NCBI lineage: Bacteria > Pseudomonadati > Verrucomicrobiota > Verrucomicrobiia > Verrucomicrobiales > Akkermansiaceae > Akkermansia > Akkermansia sp. N21116. Next base: position 2,809,588 of record NZ_CP139035.1, on the reverse strand, counting down.
TGCGGTCGATGACATCATCCGTGGTGACATTTTCCGCTTCTGCTTCATAGGAGAGCAGGATGCGGTGGCGCAGGATGTCGTGGGCCAGGTCTTTGATATCCTGCGGCGTGACGAAGGAACGGTGATGCATAAAGGCGAGCGCGCGCGAAGCCAGGGCGATATTGATAGTGGCTCGCGGGGATGCCCCGGCACGGATCAAGCCGCTGAGGGTGATGTCGACGCGTTCGGGATTTCTCGTAGCACGGACGAGATCGACAATGTATCCTCTTACAGCATCGTCGATGTAGATCTGGTTGACGAGGTCACGGCTGTCGGCGATTTGCTGCGGAGTGGAAACGGGGGTCGTGCTGGGCGGCGGTGTCGATGTGGACATCAGGTCCAATACGCGGAGTTCTTCTTCGCGGTCGGGATAGGAGACGACGACTTTGAAGAGGAAACGGTCCAGCTGGGCTTCCGGAAGCTGATAGGTGCCTTCCTGGTCGATTGGGTTCTGGGTAGCCATCACGAGGAAGGGATCGGGCAGGGCATAGGTGGTTTCCCCCAGCGTTACCTGGCGCTCCTGCATGGCTTCCAGCAGGGCGGACTGAACTTTGGCCGGGGCGCGGTTAATTTCGTCCGCAAGGATGAGATTGGCGAAAATGGGCCCTTTTTTCGCGGTAAAAACCCGTTCTTCCGGGTTGTAGACCATCGTGCCGAGAAGGTCGGCGGGAAGAAGATCCGGCGTAAACTGAATACGGGCGAATGCTGCATCCAATGCTCCGGAAAGGGCTTTGACTGATAATGTCTTGGCAAGACCCGGGACACCTTCCAAAAGGATGTGGCCCTTGCACAAGAGGCTTAGAATAAGTCGATCGACAAGTTCTGTCTGTCCGATCACGACTTTGCCAATTTCAGCCCGCAAGGGGGAAATCCATGCGGAGTGCATGGCGATGGCTTCGTTGAATTGTTGGGTATTCATATCTCCGGGAATGTTGTCTCAATGTTGGCAATGATTCTGCGCGTCCGGGCAATTATTTCAAGTATGATATCTAATCGTCCTTTGCGGTGTGAGACAGTGCCTCGTCGGATTCTGTTGAAAGAAAGTGTGATCTATCGGAGACGACTGGCTTTCGGAGTCTTTTGGGATATGTGTATTTCGGTCGGTTGAGGAGCTCTATATCGTGGGGTTCGGAGAGAGATGTATGACGTTGCGCTTCCTTCCATTTCCGGTCACTTATCCCTGTTTTTGTCACAGTTCGTTGACACTGGGGTAACAAGAGTTTGCCTGCCGAGAAAAAATGATCGAAAAGAGGATTTTTTTGTTCTTTTCCAGCCTCTCCATTTCCCAGGAAACGGGCTCCGCCGTAATTCTTTGAATCGCGATTAGTTAGGTATAAATTATCCTTGAATGAAAATTTTATGAATCCGTAATCCATTAATAATAAATAGGAAATTAGAAATTTTGAAAAATGAATATCAATCTTTCTTAAGTAATCTCGAAGGCAAGCAAAAAATTTTTTTCTCCGTGGAACCCCCATGGAACTTGATGCGACAGAATTGACACCTGGCAGGGGGGAAAAAATATGTTCACGCACTCCGGTTGTCTGGGTATTGTGTGGCTCCCGAGGCGGAAACGCCCCGACCTGATCCGGCTCTCCCGGCAGGGAGGCGGGCATGTCCAGGCATCCCTCTCCCGGCTCTTACCGAACACGACGAAACAGACTTCTACGAACATGCAGATTCCCCAGGAACAGAATACCGCTCTTTGGTCCAAAATCACCGGTCTCATCCACGCCAAGGTGAATAAGGACACTTTTGAGCGCTGGTTTACCCGGCTGGTTCTCGTAGAAGATTCCGGAACGCATCTGGTTATAGCTGCCGATGACGATATTTGCCTGGCATGGGTGGAAACGAATTATGCCCATTTGATCCAGGAAGCCGCCCTGACGGTTTTGGAAGGATCCCGCTCCCTGACATTTCGCCTTTTGGGGGAGGAAGGGAATGATTCTTCTTCCCATGATGAAAAACTTAAGGAAGGTTGGGGAGACAATGCCCTGAAGGCAGCGGGAGACGCTCGCCCAGCAGCGGTACTGTCCGTCTCCGGTAAAACGGGACGCAAGGCCAGGGGGGTAACGAACCTTAATCCGAACTACAGTTTCGAGAATTTTGTGGTTGGTGCTAATAACCAGTTTGCTCACGCCGTCGGAATTGCCGTGGCGGCGTCTCCAATGTGCCAATACAATCCCCTTTTTATCCACGGTGGTTCCGGGCTGGGGAAAACCCACCTTATGCAGGCCATTGGGAATGAAATTGTCAACCGCCGTCCCGAATCGGTCGTCCTCTACCTTTCCTGCGAGCAGTTTGTCAACGAATTCATTGATTCTATCCGGACGAACGATCTGAGTAAATTCCGCAAGAAATACCGCAAGGTGGACATCCTGCTACTGGATGATGTCCAATTTTTGGGAGGCAAGGAACGTACCCAGGAGGAATTTTTCCATACATTCAATTCTCTGTTCAACGGTCACAAGCAGATTGTGCTCAGTTCCGATAGACCGGCCAGTGAAATTTCCAATTTGGAACCTCGCCTCTCATCCCGTTTTGAGTCGGGTCTGACTGTGGAAGTCCAGTCCCCCAATCTGGAAACCCGCCTGGCGATTCTTCAGCAGAAGAGGAAGCAGTGGAATGTGAAAGTGAGCGACTCTATCCTCTTGTTTTTGGCGGAGCGCATCCGTAAGAATGTACGCCGCCTCGAAGGGGGGCTGATGCGCGTGGCTACTTTTGCTTCACTGTCGGGGGATACCCCCGATATTGCCCGTGTGGAAAGTCTCCTGCGCGACATTCTCCGTGAGGAAAATGCCAAACAGGTCACGATTGATGCCATTCAGCGTCGCGTGTCGGAATACTTCGATATCCGGCTCTCCGATATGGCGAGTCGCCGCCGTCCTGCCAGCATTGCCTTTCCCCGGCAGATTGCCATGTATCTGAGCCGCCGTCTGACGAATGTTTCTCTGCAGGATATTGGCGAAGCCTTCGGCGGGCGTGACCACGGTACCGTTATCCACGCCAATAAAACGATTGAGGCCAAGATGAAAACAGATAGTTCCCTGAAGGATCTGATTGCCCGGTTTGATGAGGAACTGCGGTGATGTCGGTGTCCTTTTTTTGCATATTTATGGAGTCCTTCCGTGGACTCCTGTAAAAAATTTAGCTGGAAAAGCCGGAGGAAATCAGGCAATAAGGAATCAGTTATGTCCAGCAAATTACTTGAAGGCAAAGTCGGCATTGTCGTGGGTGTGGCGAACAAGCGCAGCATCGCATTCCATATCGCAAAGGCATGGCATGATGCCGGAGCCAAGCTTATTTTCAACTATCAGGGAGAACGTCTGAAGGATGGAGTGATCAAACTCATCCAGGAAACCTTCGGTGAAGATACTCCCGTAATTGAGTGTGACGTCAGCAGCGATGAATCCATCGCCGGTTTTTTTGCAGAAGTGCAGAAGATAACGCCCAAAGTGGACTGCCTGCTGCATTCTGTGGCTTTTGCCCCCAAGGAAGCCCTCGGTGGCAGTTTTGTGGAAACCCGTCGCGAAGATTTTAAAATCTCTCTGGATATTTCCGCCTATTCCCTGATTGCCTTGGCTCGTGCCGTAGAACCCATGATGTCGGACGGCGGCAGCATCCTTGCCATGACCTATCTGGGTGCTGTCAAAGTGGTACCGAACTACAACCTGATGGGCGTCTCCAAGGCTGCCCTTGAATGTTCGATGCGCTACCTCGCCTATGATTTGGGGCGTTCCCGCAAGATTCGCGTCAACTGCATTAGTGCCGGTCCTGTCCAGACGCTGGCTGCTCGGGGCGTTTCCGGGTTCTCGACCATGTTCAAAGTGTACGAAGACCGCGCACCTCTGGGGCGTTCCTGCTCCGGTGAAGAACTCGGTGCAACGGGCGTGTTCCTTGCCAGCGATGGCGCTGCCTCGATTACCGGCCAGGTCATCTATGTCGATGGCGGCTACAGTGATATGGGAATGTAAAATTTCCGGGAAATCAGTTTTCCGTTTTAATGGGTTGCTTCTCGAATCGGCAAGATTTTCTTGCCCGGTAAGAGAGACTGATCAGGAAAAGCGTTCCGTCCATCAAGGCGGGGCGCTTTTCTTTTGGCCCCGGGAAGATCAATTGGATACTTGGCAACAGCGACGGAGTGCTGTGAAACTTATTTGAGCCAAGCCAGGAACTCCCTGTTGCCGTCTGTCCCGGTGATGGGGGAATCTTCGCATCCCATCCACTGGCGCCCCAGTGTTTCCGTGACGAATGTGCGGATGGAGTCGACGGCCTTGCGGTGAAGCAAGGGATCTCGGACAATGCCTCCATGGCCGATGTCTTCAGGCTGGAGTTCGAATTGAGGTTTGATGAGAACAAGGGCATCTCCTCCTTCGCGTAGCAGGGGGAAGGCTGCCGGAAGTATCTTCGTCAGGGAAATGAATGAGACATCGGAGACGATTAAGTCGATTTCCTCGCCGATGTCGTCCGGGGTCATGTAGCGGGCATTGAACTGTTCTTTGACGATGACGCGGGGGTCGTTTCTCAATTTCCAGACGAGTTGATTGGTGCCCACGTCAATAGCATGTACCCGGATAGCTCCGTGCTGGAGGAGGCAATCGGTAAATCCGCCAGTGGAAGAACCGATGTCGAGGCACACTTTTCCTTCCGACGATACGGGAAATGCCTTCAGGGCGCCTTCGAGCTTTAAGCCACCGCGGCTGACGTAGCGAGGTTTGTTTTTGACTTCCAGTTCAGCGTCTTCATTTACTTTGACGCCCGGTTTACCTGCGGGATGTCCGTTGACTTTGATTTCACCGGCCAGGATCAGGCGCTGGGCCAGTTGGCGGGATTCGACAAGGCCGCGTGTTACGAGGAGGACATCAAGACGTTCTTTGGGCATGGGGAGGAGTGTGTGCCACTATGTATCCATGGAATGGTGGTCGACTGCAAGGAAAAGCTCCCCTCAGGAAGGCGACTAGGGAGGATGACGGCGTTTTTGTGTCAACGAACGTTAATTTGATTGCGTGGACGGTGTACGAACGTGTTTGCTTGCTCCTGCATGGAGCGTCGTTACAGAACACTCCGGTTCAAGGTGAAAAAGTACCTCAAATCGGAAAAGCGGAAAAATACATGGATGGGGCGGTGTCTCTCCTCGGAGATTTTTGACGAAAGGTACTGGCTGTGGCGCAAACATAGCGTGGCAGTCGGAGCCGGCTGGGGGGCAGCGAGTGCGATTGCTCCCGTTCCGATGCAGTCCTTTTGGGGAATTGCCGCATGTTTGTGGAAGAAAGGCAATATTCCTGTCGCCGTTTTTATGGCTTGGTTGTCTCCTCCCGGATTCATTGTTGTGGCCGTACCTCTCCAGTGGTGGCTTGGCTGGTGGATTTTGAGGGTTTTGGGCTTTGACGGTTCCGGAGCGAGTATCTCCATGCTGAAAGAAGTGGTAACCGGTATTGCCGATAACTTTTTCCTAGCACCTTTGGATGGGGTGAATTATTGGATGTTCGGAGTGGAATTTTCCTTGGGTGTGATCTTGTCGTGTTCTTTGCTGGGAGTCTTGTGTTACGGCCTTACATATGGGATCTGGTCTTTGGTTGACTGGTGGAAAAGCCGTCTTCATGCCGATGATGTTTCGGGAGAAGAGAATTAAATGGTGCAATTCCGGCAAGATCCCTTATAATCCCCTTCGTCATTTATTGGAGTTTCCCCCATGTTTCGTTTTGCCCTCATGAGATGGATCCGCGGATTGATCCCAGCGCTGATGATTCTTCTGATATTGGCGTGTGGCGGGATGGTTGTCTGGATATCCGTCTGGGGGGTGCCCCGTCCTCTGGTGAATTTTGTTGAAGAGGAAATCCAGAAGCAGGGGGTCAAGGTTCACATTGGTTCTTTGAAGGTGAGTTTGTGGTCCGGTGTGACAGTTAAGGCCTCGGATATTGAGGTTTTCCCTGGATTTTTACCGGAAGGCAAACCGCTGGGAAGTATCGGAAATGTGAGAATCGATCTGGATTCTTCCGATTTGTGGGATGGAATCGTAACGTTGAGAAGGATTGAGATAGGGCATGTTTCGGCCAAGGTGCCGGTGGATTTCAGCAAGATGATGCAGGGTGTTTATCTGGACGCCGGCATTGAGTCGGGGGTGTGTTCGTTTCCGTCCGGAGCCTCCATGATGGATATCCAGAATGTGCGGGGGAAGGTCCAGGGAATGGGATTTGTGCTGAATGGACGGGTTGTTTTACCGGAAGACGGTGATTTGTCCTCCTTGTTTTTTCCCGGTGGGAGCAGTACGGGGAGCATGGACGCCGGCAAAGTGCTTCAGGATGTCCTGGAACAAATGAAGAAGGTACACTGGACGAAAGATCATCCTCCCATGTGGAGGATAACGGTGTCTGATGACAGGCAAAGAGGGGGCGGTATCCGGGCTGCGGTAGATTTGGATGTACCTTCTGTTTCCTATGACAGTCTGCAGGTACGGGATTTGACCATGTCTGTGGAATATGCGGGAGGACTCGTGTGGTTGAAGAAGTTGTCGTGCCGTGAACGCCTGGGAAACGGGACATTCGAGTTATCTTCCCGGGCGGATCTGGCCTCGCGTGCCGTGCAGGTTTATGTCAAGAGTTCCATTCCGGTGTTGAAGTGGGTCCTGGCATTTTCCAATTCTCCTGTTCATCTCCCCTATGGATTGGAACTGAAGAGTTCTCCATCATTTCATGTCGCATCGGAATTGCGTTTCAACGAGGCATGGAATGATCTGGAAAGTATCAAAGTTGTTGGCAGTGCATCGGTTCCCCGCTTTTTAATCGGAGAAGATGCCTATGACCGATTTTCGACGGATTTCAGCTATAATAACGGTGATTTTTACATATCGGATTTTTCCGTGATTCACAAACAGGATTCTTTGCGTGGACAGGTGATGGGCAAAGGCGGAGAACTCAAATTCGATGTCCGCAGTACCTTGGGGGTTGGAGCTCTCGTGCACCTTGTCCGTTCATTTGGCGATAGTAAGTTTGAGATGCCGAAGGAATTGACGCTGCGGGGAGATCCTGATCTCGTCCTGCGCGGTACGGCGGATTTCCCCCAAGGCTGGACGGGGGAGCCCGTCTTTCGGAATGCCGAGGTGAAATTGAACTTGAAGGATTTTGCCGTGATGGATGTGGATATGGGCTCTATCGTCATGGATGCACAATACAAGGATGATCGCTTTGTCATCAATAGATGTGCATTGGAGCGTGATGGGCATGGGATGGCTCTGAAAGGAGTCATTATGGGCAAGGAAGTTTATTTTTCAGCAACGAGTTCGTTTCCTCCCAAGGTGCTGGAACAATTGCTGAAAGGCAGGGCCTCTTTTCCGAAGCAGCTTCAACTACCCCAGAGTGCCCGTCTTTCCGCTAGGGGAAGCCTGGATTTCAATGATTTGACCTATGGAGGCATTCACTTGTTGAATGTCGATTTGGAGGCTAGCGAGTTTTCCTGGAACCAGGTTCCGTTCTCCAAATTGAACCTTGCCTTCAAATTCGAAAACGGCGACCTTGTCGTGAAGGATTGCCGCCTGACCCGTTCAACGGGAACGAGTTTGGAATTGTTTGGCCGAGGCAATCTTGGGGGAGACATGTTCTTGATGGGGCGCAATACCATTACGCTCGACGTGTGGGATAAAATTCTCGGTTTGGATGATGATGACTTCTTTATCCAACGCTTCCGATTCAATAAGGATACGAACATGGATCTCTCGTTCCAGGCGAGCGTCAACCTGACGGATCCGGAAAACCAGTACGATCTGGATGCCATCTTGTCCGCTGCCAACGTTGAGTACAAAAAAGTGCTGCTGACATCCGCCTCCGCGAAAGCCCATGTTGTTCCCGGTTCCGTCGTACTCACAAATCCCGTACTGGTCTGTGACAACCGAGGATTTCTCGATAGCCGGAACATCCGTGGAGGAACTGCGAAAAGTACGGTTAAGGCCGATACGGTGAAATTCGATTTTTTGAAGGATACTGTGGAAGTTGTCGGCATCAATGGCAGGGTGTATCCTGATTACACGATCAGGATGTTTTCCGATTCGGCAACGAAGGTTCTTTCTACTTTCAAATTCTACAGTCCCGTCCAGTTGCAGGGTAGAGGCGTGTTCCCGATGGGGGATGACATGCGCCTCATGCAGGGGAGGATCACCTTCAACGCGTACTCCGGTTTGGTGACTTATCCTCTTTTGGGGACGACGCTCGAAATGCGCAATGGCAAGGGAACATTGAACATCGATCCCGCATGGGTGAAGGTAAGCAACCTTTCCGGTACGATTTGGGGCGGTTCTTTTACGGCGAAGATCGATGCGCGGATTGACGAAAGGGATGACCTGAATGGCGTCGTTTCCGTGAAAAACCTGGATTTGAAGAGTATTGGGCAATCCTATGACGAAAAAATGTCTCCCGCCTATGTCAACGGAGATGTCAATTTCCGATCCCAGGGAGGGAATGTTAACAGCCTTAAGGGAGAAGGGATGGCGACCCTGTCCCAGGGGAACCTTGTTGAAATTCCTCTTTTCGGCACATTGGGCAAGGTGATCGGTTCGGTTGTTCCCGGAGTCAAGCATTTGATTAATTACAATATCACAACTGCCAGGTGCGATTTCGTAATTGAGAACGGATACATCAAGACTGCCAGCGAAAATGGGAAGAGTTTTCAGGCGCAAGGAAGCAATATGGGGCTGACGGGAGGGGGATGGATACGTTTGTCGGATCTCTATGTGAATGCGGATTTGCGTGTCAGTTTACGAGGCCTCCCCGGCCTGGTGACCTCTCCCTTGTTTATGATTGCCGGCGGATTGTTCCGAGTGCGCGGAACGGGGCCTCTGTCGAATGTGGAATGGACTCCGGCTCCGTTTTCCGGCGGAGTATCGGCACCGCCTGCCGAAAACAAGGGATCGGTGAAGAAGAAGTGATGTTTTTCCAGGTAAAGATGGGGAAAAGTCTCTTTTGATGCCAAATTCTGATTGAATCCCCCGTCAGGAGCGTTAAAGTTTTCTCCGATATGATCCCTGTCAAAGTTTTTGAAACACCTCAAGAGGCAGCCAATTCATTGGCTAAGGAAGTTGCAGAATTGATCCGTTCCCGCGCCGCGGAAGGCAAGACCGTTGTTCTCGGCCTGGCCACTGGAGCTACTCCGCTTCCCTTTTATGCGGAACTCGTCCGCATGCACAAGGAAGAAGGTCTTTCTTTCGCCAACGTGATTTCCTTTAACCTGGACGAATACAGCGGCCTTGAACGCGAACATCCGGAATCCTACTGGTACTTTATGCACCAGAATTTGTTCAACCACATTGACATCAAGCCGGAAAACATCAATCTTCCCTCCGGTCTCGTTAAGCCGGAAGACCTTGATGCCCATTGTGCCGCTTACGAACAGAAAATCAAGGACTGCGGAGGAATCGACCTGCAGATCCTCGGTATTGGTCGTACGGGGCACATCGGCTTTAACGAACCCGGTTCCGACGATACGACGATCACTCGTAAGGTACTCTTGGACAATTTGACCCGTTCCGATGCCGCTCCTGCCTTTAACGGTATTGAAAACGTTCCGACGACGGCTATTACCATGGGGGTTGCCACGATCATGAGCGCCCGCAAGGTTGTCCTCATGGCTTGGGGAGAAAAGAAAGCTTCCATCGTCAAGAAGGCTGTGGAAGGTCCGGTGACTCCCGATGTTGCCGCTTCTTACCTGCAGAAGCACAAAAACGCCTGCTTCCTTCTGGATAAGGGAGCTGCTTCCGAATTGTAAGTAACTCCTTTAGCAACATGCCGGATTTACCGTTCGGCATTGTCGATTTTCAAAGTGTCGTCCAGTATCCGCTCTGGACGACACTTTTTCTTTTGGAATACATATAATTATTTGTTTTTATTGGATAGCCATTCCGTCTTGTCTTGACCGGATAGTCCTGCCGTGTATGTTGGTAAGGAATCATGTTTTTATGGAAAAAATACCATTACTGCCTTCGTCTTTATTCTGTTTTCCTGGCGAATTTTAATTCTATCTGTCTGATGAAAAAGTTGTTGAATGTATTTGGGCTGGCATGTGCGTGCACCATGATGCTGGCGGCTTGCGGAGGTGGCGGTTCATCATCATCCGTCGAAGACAATACGGACGATTCCGGTACGTCGGAGGAAGAAGTATCGGAAAATCCTGCTCCCGACAACTTGGTGTCATTGAGTATTTCCTGGAAGGACGGGAAGGTGCCGATGACGATGACTTTCTCAGAGGAAGCCGTTACCGGGCAGATTGGCGATAGTTCCGGGAAGATGGTTGTTTACCGCGGTCGTTATCAATATGTGCGTGCTGCGTCTGCGAATGAAGAATCGGCATTGCGCATGCTGATCGAATATGCGGATGACAATGTGAAAAAACAGGTCCTTTTGGAACTTGCCCTTAAGTTTACGAAGGATGGACCTGTCGCCATCCGTGGTCATATGACGGTGTTAAATGATGGTTCTCAAACGATTATTCCTTCGTCGCCTGGTGAATTGGAACCTGGCGAACCGCCTCGGGAGGAACAAGACAATCCGTCCGGGAAGGAATGGGCAACTTTACCGGCAGGAACCGTTTTGTCGATGGTTCCGGATGATGCTTCGGGGGAATTGATTTCTTTTTCCTGCGAAGTGGAATCAAGCAGCGGGACTTCATCCGGAAGAATGCGTTTGAACGATGGCACCGGTTCTTCCGGAAGTTCGGCGTTCTTGTTTCAAAAATCCGGTACACAGGCATATTTCGTAACTTCATTCGTTTATTCTGAAAGTACCGGTAGCCCGGAAGCTCCGGTTGTTTATAAGCAGGCGGATGTGCAGATTCATCTGGACTTGAAGCCTACCGACGCAACGGCGGAAAAACTCCCTGCGCGTATAGAAGGGATTTGCTCTTCCTATACGCTCAAAATCTCATCCAAGAACGGAATTGCCGGCAACGGTCAAACGTATTCCGGCAGAGGAACTTTCTCTATTCAATCGAGATGACGCCGAACGAACTTTTTCTATTAAAGGTGTGATAACGTCTTCCTAGGCGGGATTAATTGTATGGGTATCAAGTCGTTGTTTTTTCATCTGCTGTCCGTTGTCGGAGCCGTCGTCTGCCAGATGCAGATGGCGGTAGGGGAGGAGTATGTGATTTCACGGCTCCAAGCCAAAATAGTTCCCGAGAACCACTATACGTTTACAATGCCGGAAGGCGGTGAAGTGGAAGGGTGGATATCTGGGGAAAAAAGAGCCCGGAAAGGAGATGTATTGTTGAGGATCAATCCCAGGCAGTTGGAACGCGATGAAGCCAATTTGAAGCTGCGCCTGGAACGGGATCGTTTGACGATGGAAGAAAACCTGGTGGAATTGGAGCGCCAGCGGGAGGAATTGGCCTTTTTGCTCGGATTGAACGAAAAGCAGAGACAATTCCTTCAGAAAGATTCTCCGAAGGTGAATCATAAATCCCTGCAAATTATCGATGGGAAAATCGAGTTGGAGAAGAAACGGGCCGCGTCGGAAAGACAAAATGCATTGTCGGAGTTCGAAGAAAAGAAAAAACGTTATGTGGTAGAGATGCCGTTCGATGGCAAGTTCCAGTACCACTTCGTTCTTCCGGAACATGGATTGGAACCGGTGATGCGTTCATCGTCCGATCCGGTGGTGTCGGTTATAGATGACTCAAGGATGTATATTGCGGTGGTGATGTTCGATCCGGATTTGATCCATATTGCCCCGGATCGCTTGAAGGCGCGCGTCCACTCCGGTGGAGGGAATGTCCTGGTGGGGAAGTTTGCCTATCAAAAGGTGGAAAAGGGACGGAACGAACCGGTGTTGACGTATTTTTTCCGCTTGGAAAACAGTCAGTGTGAGGAAGCATCCAGGATGATTGGGGCGAATTGCGTGGCCTCTCTGGCGTATGTTGTAAAGGGGCCGTTTTTGTATAAACATAAACTGGACTTGATTGTTCAGGCGGAGAAGTCGGATTATCACTCCTGGGAGGAGTTGGTTTCCAGGTTGTATCCGGGGTACCGGATTGAGTTCAAGGGGGATACTCATTTGGGCCTTGTTCCCGTAGAGGAGCGGAAGGTTGGTTTCCGGGAAGGGGTATGAAATCTTTTCCATCGGTTTTGTTCTATCTAACCGTGGATACTTTGCACCGTTGGGTGATGCGGGTGTCCAATCCTCTGGCACGTTTTCTCGTGGTGTTTTGCCTGGTCTTTTGTGCGTTGACGGTGTTGTCGCATTACCTTCTTTCCGCACGTACTCTAGAGGGGCAGATCAGGAAGAATGGCGGAGATATGATTGTGATGGCGCGGTATTGTCCTTCTTCGGAGGTTGCTGCGTTGGATCCTCTGGAGGGGATGCCCCGGTATGCCGGTGGACGCGAATGCGTGATCCTGAATGAGTTATTTCAGAATGCAACGATTCGGGACAGGCGTTTCAAACTGGTGGAATATCCGTTATGGGGTGCGGGCTTGTTCCAGGGGATGGACGTGAGACCGGATAACGGCGTGTTTGTGCTTCCTCCGCGTTCGGAACCGGGAGCGTCACCGGAGGAAGTCATGGTGACCAACCATCGTGTCCGGGCTGTCGTGGTACCCGAATATGCGGCTATGGCATTACGGAAGATTTATCCGAATGGCGGTGTGTTTGTACCGGAAGGCGTGTTGTCCGCTCTGAAGATGCGGACGGGGTTGACAAGAATGTATATGTTCCGGTTCGAACAGACGGAAGTAGCTTCGATGAGGGTATTGGAGAAACGGCTTCTCAAGCTGATTGAACTGGATGGTTGGAGCGCCCAGGTACGCAGCAGTCTTGAGTTGTTGGAGGAATTGGAGACTACCCGAGCCAGCCAACAGGTGTATCGCATGGGGATTTCTCTCGGTATCGGGGTGATCGTGTGCGTGTTGCTGACGTCGATTTCTTCGATGGAGTTTCGGCAGAATGAGTACATTTATGCGTTGATGAATAGTTTCGGGGTGAATCGCCTCTTGCTGGTGGCTGTGTTTATGGTGGAGAATTGCGTACTTGTTTTCGGGGCTCTGGCGTGTGCCGTGACTTTGTTCCATGGTCTGAGCGGTTTCTTGGTGAAAGAGTTTCTGAAAATGCCGGGGATGACTCTGTCTGTGGTGGATATGCGGGATGACATCGTTTTACTGTCCGTATCGCTGTTGACGTGTATTGCCGTTTCGACAATTCCGATTGTATGTGCTGTTTTCCGCCCCGTGGGGTGTGTGTTGAAATGATTGCGAGATGCCATGAAACATTTGAATTCCTGTGTCAGTGTCATGTTGTGCGCGATAATGTGCGGTTGTTCCGTGGATCGTCGTGTGGAAGATGCCTATGAAACTCTCCGGCAGACATACGACAACCTTCCGGATTACGAGAAAACCTCTTTCCGGGAATTGACATGGACTGAGGCATGCAAGCTTGCCCTGGCTCAAAATATTGAGCTGCAGCAATCGGCACATGACATTGAGAAGGCACGTTACGAAGTGCGTAAGGTATATCTGGATGTGATACCCTTGGTGAATCTAGGGTTTTATTATAACAAGTATCTGTTTGGCGGCGGCAATAACTACTATGACTCCCGTGATCACGATTACGACATCAACGTGATTTTCAATCTGCCTTCCCTGACGCAGTTGCCGATGAACCGCTACACGGCTTTGCTTTCCCTCTTCAGAGCGGAGAAAAATTACGATTTGAAACGACGCGATGTAACCGCCCGCCTCTACAAGCTGGCCCGTTTGTCGGCTTTGGCCGGAGAGCAGTACCGGGCGGATTGCACGGATGCGGAATACAGGCATGTATCAACAACTCAATTGGAACGACAGCGTGAGATTTCCCTGCGTTCCGAATGGAAGGAGTGGGGAACTCTTTTCAATGATTTCCGTTTTCGTTGGAAAATCAAGTCTGAGTCTATTCCCCGGATGAATTGGAGGCGGTTCCGTTCCTGTTCTCGGAAACCCGATCGGCTGGTTTTGATGAATATGGCATTGGAGTTGGAGGCATCCCGGCTGAGGAAGTTGGGTATTACGTTGAATTATTGGCCGGTTGCGGATGTCCATTTTTACAGCCCGCGTTTGTTCAACATGAGCGGAGGTCATGATTCCGGGTTTATGAGCGGCGGTAGCGATGTGCGGATGGATATGAATTTCTATTTGCGTCTGGATACGCAGTTGAAGAATTACCAAGCCTTGAAACAAGCGAAGAAGGAATATTCCTTTCTGCTGGATACACTGCGCAATACTCTTCTGGATCGTCGGGAGAAGATATTGGCTCTGGTTGAAAGCGGACAGGAATATGAGGAATGGCGGGATACGATGGTATCGTACAAGGAATTTCTTTCCCGGATGGAGGACAGGAAACCGGCAACTCTCCGCAGGCAGATGGAGGAGGGCATGAAACTCGAACGCGATTGCCTGGTTCACGAAAAAGAACAAGTAGAACGCGAGTGCGCCATGATTCTCGAGTACGGACTTCCCGGTGAGGACTCCTGACTTGATTTTTTCTTTCTTAAGAAGGGATCAACGTACCGGACTTTCCCGGATGAGTCGGTGACTGAGATATTCTAAATTGCGTATCCGGCATGTCATGGATGATAGGATTCTTCGTTGCGGGAAACAGATGAGTATGATCTAATCCCGCGAGATATGAATACAACCCCTTTACAGCAAGATTTGCTTGATGCAACGACGACTCTTTGCAACGCTCTTGCCCAATCCCCCCAGATTATTGCGGCCAAGGCCCGCATCGGCTTGTTCTTCCAGAACCCCGACGCAACCAAGTTGTTCGAGGAAGTGAATGCTTACGGAGAAGAACTTCGTTCCAAACATCTTGCCGGCATGCCTCCGACCGAAGAGGAAATCGAAAAATTCGACAAACTTCGTGCCTCTGTCATCGAAAATGAATTGGCCCGCGGTTTCCTGGAAGCCCGCCAGTCTGTAGACGGTCTTCTTGCCACGATCAACCAGTACCTCGGTATGTCCATTGATATGGGGCGCGCACCAACTCCCGAAGAAGTGGAAGAATCCGCCAAGCGTGCAGCCAGCGCTTCCTGTTCCTGTGGTGGCGATTGTGACGGCGACTGCTCCTGCGGCGGTGACTGCCAGTGCGAAGGCGAAGGCCACGAACACGGCGACGACTGCTGCTGCAAGCACTAATCCTGTAATTTGAATTCAATTATTAAACAAGCGACCGTTCCGGCAATCACATGCGGAACGGTCGCTTGTTGCATTTGAACGGTGTACCGGGTCGGCGGTTACTTCATTCGCACTTCATAGCCGAGTTCCTGCAGCATGGCGATATCGTCGCGTGTGGAAACGCCTGCCGTTGTCAGCATATCGCCGGAAATGGCGGCATTGGCACCGGAGAGGAAGGCTTTTTTACCGTGGTCGCTCATGGTGTTGCGCCCGGCGGCGATACGGACAGCTCCATCGGGGATGATGAACCGGACGATGGCGATAATACGGAGTTTTTCTTCCTCTGTCATCGGGGTGAGATTTTCATAAGGCGTTCCGGGGATGGGGGAGAGAAAATTAATGGGGGTGGATTTGATTCCGAGAGCGGCGATGTCCATGAACATGTCGATGCGGTCCTCCATGGTTTCCCCGAGTCCCATGATGCCGCCGCTGCATACTTCAAGGCCGGCTTCCATGGCCCATTTGATAGTTTGGATTTTTTGATCGTACGTATGCGTCGTACAAACGTCGGGAAAATGGCGGCGGGAGGTCTCCAGATTGTTATGGTAGCGGGAAACTCCTGCTGCTTTGAGTTTTTTACAATGTTCCAGTGAGATCAATCCATGAGAGGCGCAGAGTCCCAGGTTGCACTCGTCGCTCATAAGGCGGTAGGCGTCGCAGAGCTGGTCGACATCGGCATCAGTGAGGCGTTTGCCGGAGGTGACGACAGAGTAACGGAGAATGCCGGCTTCTTCGCAGCGTCTGGCTCCGTCTAGGATGGTTTCCCGGGGGAGCAGGGGATATTCGTCCACGGCTGTATTGTAGTGAGCGGATTGGGCGCAGTATTTGCAGTTTTCCGAACACCTTCCGCTGCGACCATTGATGATGGTGCAGAGGTCGAAGGTATTGCCGCAGAAATGTTCGCGGATTGCATTGGCTGCCTGGCAGAGTTCTTCAAGGGGTTCCGTGCAAAGCTGGAGAAGCTCTTCCCGGGTGCAGGACTGGCCTGATAATACTTTGTCAAGAAGGGAAGCGGTCAAGGTCATCTTGCGGAGAGACTAACCCTTCGTTGCGTACCGTCAAGAGACAAAAAAAATTGCCGGGACATTTTCCGATTGGACTTGACTCCCCCGAAAATTCGGGTAAATCATTTCGCACTTTAGAAGCATGCTTCATAATTATTATGAATAACAATCCTCGAATTTCATTTTTGCTCAAGATGATCACGGATCGTGTGGAAACGATGATTACCCGGGAATTGGCATTGGAGCATGTGACGGCCGCGCAGGGCAGGGTATTGGTTTATCTGATTTCCAGGGATGGCGAATTGGTGTCACAGAAGGATGTGGAGCAATACCTCGGTGTTTCGCATACGACGGCCAAGGGGATTGTCCGTCGGTTGGAGGAGAAGGATTTGGTCAAAACATCCTTCGATAACGAAGATGGGCGGGTAAAAAATATTTATCTGACGGAACGCAGTCGCATGATGGACCAAGCTGTCGTCAGGCAGATTGCCGCAATTGAGGATATCCTGCTGCGGGGGATTAACCCGGAAAAGAGGAAAGCTCTGGGGAAAATGTTGCAAGACATGTACGACAATATCAAATAACGGTTTCCGCAATGTCTGTTTCGGCAGCAAAAAACATGAAGATCGCTTCGATCCTATAATTTTCCATTCAAGAATATGAAAGTAGAACACATACTGGTGATAGCCCTGAGCGGGCTGGTTGTCGGCACGCTGGGCGCGTGCAGGGACGGAGGCGGGAAAACGGCATCCATGCAGCAGCGTGAGATGCATCCGATCAAGGTATCCGTGATGAATATGGTCCAGCAGACGGTGGATTTGAAGTCGTCGTGGTTCGGGCATTTGCGGGGTGTGGAGCAGGCGGATATCAGACCCCAGGTATCGGGAACCTTGCTTCGCCAGATTTATTGGGACGGATCGATTTGTGAGAAGGGAGAACTCCTGTTCGAGATTGATCCGTCCACGTACCAGGCTGCAGTGGATCAGGCTGAAGGCAATCTGGCGGCAGCGAAGGCCAGCAAGATGCAGGCGGAAGCTGCACGGAACCGCGCCTCCCAGGATGTGGAGCGCTATGACAAGCTGATTAAGACGGGAGCCATTTCGGAAAAACTGTTCATGGATGCCCAGCAGACGCTGAAGGAAACCCAGGCTGCTTTGGAACAAGCCGAAGCCGGTATCAAACAATCGGAAGCGGCTTTGGATAATGCCAGAATCAACCTCGAACGCACCAAAGTGAAAGCTCCGTTCCGAGGGCTGGCCTCTAAATCGAATGCCAGTGTCGGAGAATTGCTCTCGGCCAATGGAACTCCGTTGACGACCATGTCGTCGATCGATCCTATTCGCGTGGACTTTTCCGTAACGGGAAAACAGGTTCTCAACCGTTTGCTTGATGGACGCGTGGACGTGAAGAACGGACGCATGGGAGATATGGGCAAGTTCGAATTGATTTTGGAAGATGGAACCGTGTTTGAAGAAAAGGGAACGGTTGTTTCCGTGGACAGTGAAGTGAGCCGAGCCAGCGGTACCGTGAATTTCATCGGCCATGTTCCCAATCCCGGTTTCAAGCTGCGTTCTGGCATGGCAGTCCGCGTGCGTGCCGTCACCGGTCAGGAAGAGAACGCCCTGCTGGTGCCGGTACGTGCTCTCGTGTCGGCGATGAGCCACCGCAATATTTACGTCGTGGCTCCGGACCAGACTCCTCGCCGCATCGATGTCCAGCTGGGGGATACTCTAACTCTCGACATGCCCGATGGCAAGGGCGGTACGGCTCCCATGCTGATGCAGATTGTTACGGGAACGGTGAAGCCGATCTCGGAATCCTTGAAGGAAATCGGCTATGACAAGCCCTCCGACGCCCCGGTCATCGTGGAAGGAGGCATGATGGCCGCCCAGTATTCCAAAGTGAACGACATGATGCGCGCGCAGGGAGCCCAGGGGGGCTTCGGTACTGTCATCCCGACTCCGTTTGTCTACACCAAGCCGGTTTCCACGACTCCCTCCATTACCGCCGAGTAAGCCATGAGTGCGTTTTTTATCAAACATCCCGCCATTGCGGCGGTAATTGCTATTGTCACCACCCTGCTCGGGCTGGTATGCCTGGGTAATCTTCCCATTTCCCAGTATCCGGAAATTACGCCCCGTACGATTCAGTTGCAGGCTATGTTTCCTGGGGCCAATGCACAGGCTGTAGCCGACTCCGTGGGGACGCCCCTCGAACGTCAGATTTCCGGTGTGCAGGGGATGGACTACATGACATCCGTGTCTTCCAACAACGGGGTTTACAATTTGTCCGTCGTGTTCGAGCCGGGTTCCGATCCGGACATCGACCAGGTGCTGACGAACATGCGATACGGGCAGGCTTCTTCCCAGCTTCCCCAGGAAGTGCAAAGTACCGGGGTGACGATCAAGCAGCAGCCGGGGCTTCCGTTGCTCATGTATTCTTTGACGTCGCCAGACGGAAGCTATAACTCCGTCGACTTGGCAAACTATGCCCAGGTGAAGTTGATCGACGAACTCAAACGCGTCGAGGGGGTCGGTGAAGTTCAGGTCTATGGGGCGGGGCGTTATGCCATTCGCATCTGGCTGGATACGTCGAAGATGACTCACTACGGCATTTCCATCGGAGAAGTCCGGGGCGCTATCGTCGCCCAGAATACGACGAATCCCGGCGGCAAGATCGGGGCAGATCCCGTACCGGACGGACAGGAACAGACCATTACCGTACGTACCCATGGACGTCTTTCCGAACCGCATGAGTTCGAAGATATCATTATCCGGCAGAACGGCGAAGAGATTGTCTATCTGCGGGACATTGCCAAGGTGGAACTCGGGGCGGAAGACTACTCCGCCATGGGACGCCTGAATGGAAAAATGGCTGCCGCCATCGCCATTTTCCAGGCACCCGGTTCAAACGCCATTGCTACGGCGGATCGTGTGAGAGCGTTGCTGGATGCCAAAGCTCCTTTGATGCCGGAAGGTATTTCAGGACGGGTTTCTCTGGATACGACGACGGCGGTTCGTTATTCGATTGAGGAAATCAAGCATACGCTGATCGAGGCCATCATTCTTGTCGCGTTTGTGGTGTTCATTTTCCTCCAGAACTGGCGGGCGACCCTGATTCCGCTGATTGCCGTGCCGGTGTCATTGATTTCCACGTTTTGCATATTCCCGCTACTGGGATTCTCGCTCAACACGATTTCCCTGTTGGGAATTGTGCTGGCAATCGGCCTTGTCGTGGACGATGCCATTGTGGTGGTGGAAGCCGTACAGGAGCACATCGACAAGGGGATGAATCCCCGCATGGCTTCGTTTGCCGCCATGCAGGAAGTCTCCGGTCCGGTGATTGCCATTGCCTTGGTACTGGCGGCAGTGTTCCTTCCTTCCCTTTTGCTGGAGGGGATAACCGGTACGCTATTCAAGCAGTTCGCGGTGACGATTGCCATATCGATGCTGATTTCCGCTTTCAATGCTTTGACTTTATCTCCCGCCCTGTGTGCCGTTTTGCTCAAGCCCAAAGGGAAATCCCATAGCATTCTGGCGCCGTTTCACCGTTTGTTCAACAAATGCTACGGCAAAACCGCCAATGGCTACACACGCATTTGCGGGGGGCTGGCCCGCAAGCTGGTATTGTCCATTCCTCTGTTGTTTTTGTTCTGGGGTGCGATCAAGCCCGTGGCTGATCATGTACCCGGCGGGTTCCTCCCGGACGAAGACCAGGGCTTCCTGCTTGCGTGTTTGATTCTCAAGCCTAATACGTCATTGCAGGTTGCCTACGAACAGGACAAGAAATTTGAAGAAGCCCTTCAGGACCCCTCCGTCAAAAATTTGACGACCGTTGTGGGGATCAACATTCTCAACGGTGTCCAGACTCCTGGAGCTTGTATCGCCTTCGTCGAACTCAAAGACTGGAGCGAGCGAGCCGAATCCGCATCGGAACTGGCACGCAAATTCCAGGGGAAGGTTGCCATGGCCGGTCTGGATGGAATGGCCATGGTGCTGGAACCTCCGGCCATTCCCGGCGTCGGTACCGCTAACGGCGTGACCATGGTGCTGGAGGATCTGGAAGGCCAGGGCGTACCCTTCCTGTACGGCCAGGTGAAGGCCTTTGAGGAAGCGGCTTCCAAGCGTCCGGAAATCATGATGTGCATGGACATGATGATGGCCGACATGCCGCAAAAATACATCAATCTGGACAGAGAAAAATGCAAGTTCCACAAAGTGGACATCGACGTAGCCAACGGCATCCTCGCCGCTTACAACGGGTCTTCTTTCGTCAACTACTTCAACGCTTTCGGCCAGCAATGGCAGGTGTACATCCAGGCTCAGGGTGAAGATCGCATCAATCTGGAAAAAATGGACGGGTTCTTTGTGACCAATGGCGATGGGGTCCGGGTTCCCCTCTCTTCTCTGGTGAATGTCCAGGAGATTGAGGATACGGAATTCGTCATGCACCATAACATCTACAATGCTGCTAAACTTAACGTGATGCCCAACCCCGGGTACTCTACACAGCAGGTGATGGACGCATTGGAAGAGGTGTTCCATGAAACGATGGATCCGACCAAGATCGGTTTCGACTACCAGGACATGAGCTTCCAGGAAAACAAGGTGCGCAACAGTATCGGCCTCGGTGCGATTTTTACCATGTCTTCCATTTTTGCCTTCCTGATCCTGGTGGCTCTGTACGAAAAATGGACCTTGCCCCTTGCCGTATTCCTGACGGTGCCGATTGCCGTGCTGGGCGCTTATCTCGGGCTCTACTGGCAGGGAATGGATCTGACTCTCTATGCCCAGATCGGCCTGGTGATGCTGGTAGGGCTGGCCGCCAAGAATGCGATTCTCATTGTCGAATTTGCCAACTTGGAGATGGAGCGTGGCAAGAACCTGATGGATGCGACGCTGGCGGCAGCCAAGCTGCGGTTGCGTCCGATCCTGATGACGTCCTTTGCCTTCATCCTGGGGTGTATTCCGCTGATGATTTCGTCCGGTTCCGGAGCTCTGGCCCGCAATGCCATCGGTACCGTCGTGGTCATTGGCATGGGAATGGCAACCTTGGTGGGCGTATTTTTGATCCCCTGTTCGTACGTGTTTATCATGCGCTTGTTCCGCATTAAATTCTCACTTCATGAATTGAAGGAGGATCCGGACGAAGTGGGGGCTCGGGAATACCTGGCTGCCCATAAGAACGATTCGCCGGTTAGTTGACATCCGGTTCATTCCTGGTTTGATCGACCTGCGGCCCGTTCCCATCCTGTCATGGAAAAGGAACGGGCCTTTTTTATGCTTCGCTTGTTACACGCAATGAAGACTTGCGCAGGAAAAACGATCTGGGATAGTATCTCCTATATGAAGACGTATCGCCTGTTTGCCGGATTGTCCGTTATGTTGATGGCTGTTTCCTCTGTTGCCTCCGTTTCCGCCGAGGAAATTTCCCTGCCTAAACCTGTTACGACGGGAGGCATGCCTTTGATGGAGGCCTTGCAAAAGCGGGCTTCGGGCCGTAAGTTTTCCGACCGTCAGCTGACGCCGCAGGAAATGTCCAACCTGCTTTGGGCAGCTTGGGGAGTCAATCGAGAAGATGGCCGGCGCACAGCTCCTTCCGCCCGGAATATTCAGGAAATTACCCTGTATGTTTCCACTCGCGACGGCGTGTTTGAATACGATGCTCCTTCTAATTCCCTCCGAGTCATCATGAAGGAAGACATCCGGGCTTTGACCGGGGCTCAGCCTCTTGCGGGCAAGGCTGCCGTCAACATCATCATGGTAGCGGACAAGTCTAAAGTCAACTGGTCGGCTTCCGGCAATGAACTGGTGGACTATCCCTCTGTGGATTCCGGTTTCATCGGACAGAATATCTACCTCTTCTGCGCATCATCCGGTATGTCAACCGTCATCCGAGGTCTTGTCGACAGAAAGGCTCTGGGGGCTAAATTGAATCTTCCGGAAAACAAATTCGTTACGTTTGTCCAAAGCGTCGGTTTCCCGGAGGAGACCGAAAAGTGAATTTCCTGCAGCGTCTCGGCAGCAGGAATATGCGGGTGAATGTCAAAGCAAGGACCCAGGCGGCATGAAAGAAGGCCTTACCTTTTTGTCTTCTTCGCTGTATTGGAGTTTCACTCTGTACGGTTTGCTGCCTCTTGTTGCCGTGTACGGTTTGCTGCTGATGCGGGTTCATCCCGGGAAGGGAGCGGAGAACGTGGTCGCCTGCGTGTTTTTCGGGGTGTTCAGCGCATTGTTGGGCAATTCGGCCGCATACTTTTTGAACGGCATCGGTATCATGTGTGAAGGATATGGGTGGGGTATGCCGTTTTTGTGGGCATGGATTGCCGGGTATGCCGTGATGCACGTTATTCTGGCCCTGCTGCCCGGCAAGGTGTTCCATTACGTTTTCCCCTGGTGGGGCCGATGGATTCTAGGAATGGTAACCGCTGCGGTGTTGGCGGGAGTGTGGTATTCGGGGGTGTAACGGATGAATCGCTAGGAGGGGAATCATCCTATGGCAGACAAGAAGCTACCTCTTGATGACCTTTTGCCGCCAGGTCCCGTCGGAGACTTTGGACGGGAGTATTTTGCCAATCTTCCCGATGTGAAGCAGGATCCATTGACTCCTGATTCCTTCCTGCGGGAATCGGATCATTCCTGGTCGGAGTATGCCATGGCTTACCTTTTATGGTATCCCGGTATCGTCATCCTCCTCGCCCTTGCGGGAGGGATGGGAGTCTGGATGTTTTTCCGTTTTAGCCGGACAAGGGAATATGCTCACAGGCTTCCATGCGGGCATTGCGGGACAATGATGTATCCTTGTGCCCTCAATTGCCCGTACTGCGGTACTCCCAATCCGCATCCGGCCAAGCTGAACATGATCGGGTATTCCAAAATAGGAACCTCTATTCCTTCTGATGGCCGGGAAAGGCATGCGAATGTCTTGCGCAGTTTTCGCAGGTGTGCCAATTGTGGGGAAATCCTGACCAAGCCGACTCTGAATCAGATTTGTCTTTCATGCGGGACTCCCGTTCTCTCCTGTAATTCTCTTGTGCAGGGATACGATCAATTCGTGAGCCGGAGACGGTACTGGACCTATCCGATCGTATTTCTCGTTTCCTTCGTTCCGATTCTCGGACCGTTGCTGGTGTCGTCGCTGTACAAGCGGACAATTGTCAATCCCTATTCGCTGTACATGACGTTGCTGAAGGACAGTTCTTTGATGATGCTTCTGTTTGTATGCCGCCACCTGTTCCGCCTGCTGCCCATTGTAGGCAATTTTTTGATGCCCTTTTTGTGTGTTACCGAATACACGATTTACAGGAAAGCTTTCCTGCTCAAGGCTGAGAAGCGAGGCGGCCGGATGACGGACGAAGACGTCAATTCCTGCGCCCCAGAAAGCGCAGGAGGTATAGGAATAGGTTGATAAAATCCAGATAAAGTTCCAAGGCTCCCAGAATTGATGCCTTGGCAAATCCGATGCCGAGAAAATCCGGATTTTTGATGAGTTTCTGAGTATCGTAGGCGGTCAATCCTGCGAAGACGACGACTCCGATTCCGGAGAGGACGAGATCCATCATGCCATTCTTCATAAAGAAGATATTGACGACCATGGAAATGATCAGGCCGATCAGGGCCATAAAGAGGAAACGTCCCCAGCCGGAGAGATCTCTTTTCGTTGTGAACGCATAAACGGTCATGGCTCCGAACATGCTGGCTGTACAGATGAAGGTTGTAAACAGAGACGCCTGGGTATAGATCAGGAACACCGGTGTCAGGAAAAGTCCTTCCAATACCGAATAAACCAGAAAAAGGACCATGGCGGTAGGAGCCGAAAGTTTGTGGATAGCCGCAGAAAGAACAATAACCATGCCGAGAGTTGCGAGCATAAGTACAAGCATCGGTGTGAAACTGGATGTCAGGTAAGTAGCAACCTGATGCGTTTCAGAAGCCCATAAACCGACGAAAGCCGTTAGTCCGATACCGATGGTCATCCACAGGTAGACTCTCTGGAGAAATGCATGTATGGCAACTTTTTCACGGGATGCCTCAAGTGAGTAAATGGAAGTATCGTTCATTATAGTTTGTGGGAATTGAACCTTATCGGTCACTCTAGCCATAAGCCGGAACGAGACAAGACAATTCAGTTCCATGGCATTCTCACCTACTTTCAAAATTGGGGCAGAGTAGTTATTTGTAGACGGATTGTCGGGGGAGTGCAGTTCCGGGATAAGGTTTCAACGTACGACCGAATTGCTTTGCCTCATTTCCTCGGATATGGTGACGGCACTAATCGTCTTCATCTTCATCGTCAATCAGATCGGGCAATTCTTCCTTACCTTCGAGAGATTTCCTGTATTTGAGGATGACTTTGTTTGTCGAGAGGATAAAGAACAGGGCAATGATGATTTTGGAACAAGAGAGAATGTTGTATGGCAACGGGGGAATGGTTTTGAAGTCGTACCAGGCCGAGATTCCGAGATAGGCGAAATTGAATAGAGTGAAGAGCATCCAGTAAAACAGACTATGGTTTATTTGTCTGAACCCTCGTACATTTCCTGCATGTAGAATATAAAGGATTCCGCCGCAGGCTATACAATACGAGGAGAGGATGATTCCTTGAATCAAATTGATATAGGGGATGGAGACCAGGGCGGGAAAGATGTGCATCAGATAGTGTGCGCTTGTTGCCAGTATCAGGACGAAGAAAAAGGTGGGAGAATACCTCTTCATGAACGGGGTACAATAGTCAAGGTGCCTTTCCAGAGAAAGAAGCTGGTACATGGAGATGAACAGGATCGAAAGGAATAACAGGTTGGAGAACCGTTCCAGATAGAGAATCAGGAGGTAAAGCGAGACGAGTGGATCGACGTTGGGTGCATATGCCAGCTCAGGATGGTGGAATAGGGGGAAGATCATGTCCATCATGAACATGAAAGCGGCACAGAGCGACCCGATAGTGAATACGAGGTAAATAAAGGCCCGGGGAAGGGGAATTAGGATGAAGGTACGGATATTCATAAAAACAGACGGGGAGAGAGAAACCGTTTGAATCTTTGTTCTTTAACACTGATAAAGCATGCTTTCTTTCAAAGCAAGCAAAGTTGATCTGATGGCAGGTAAATCCACAAAGAGTCCTCCTTCCGGAACGAGGCGGACTCTTTGAAATATTTGTTCCGTAAATTAAATACTACTCGACCGTATACCAGACGTAGCCTTTGGGTGGGAAGGTGACATCCAAGGTGATGCTGTAGTCCCGATTAAGGCGGCGGCGGATGGGATCAAGATCTTCCTTTTTAAGGGTGGCGTAGTCTGTTAGGCCGGTGTAGTACAGGGGGATGCGGATTTTACGGGTGATTTCCTTGTCCAGAGGATTGTAGAGCGAAATGAAGCCTTTCTGCTTCAGAGAGGGGTTGACGTGCATGATCCCGTCCCAGTCCTGGCCATCCGGGCGACGCAGATGGATGATGTCGGAGTCGAGAATGGGGCGGTATTTCTTGTAGAAGGAAACCCATTTTTTGACGAGATCGCGAGTCCTGTCGGTGTCGTAAATTCTTGGTCCGCGGTAGCAGGCCTGGACGCCGGCGCCAAAGAGATTTTTGAGACGCTGTTCGTAATGGTCGCGGTGTTCGTCGAGCGGTTCGATGGTGGCGGCCGCTCCTCCTCCATGGTACTGGGTCAGAGGGACGAACATGAATCCCATGGTCGGCGATTTTTGCCACGTACCGTCATAAATGTTTTGTCGTTCGATGATTTCTTGCTGGGCTCGCGGCAGAGACCAGTTTGTTTCGACGTATCCCATCGGTGTTTTACTGGAACCGGAGAGGAAGTACCAATCGGGGACATTGAGGTAGATGCCGTTACTGCGGCACCAGTGGTAGAAATCTTTGATGATGTTCCACTGTTTCCATTGGGAGTCTTCGTATCCCTTGTGACCGGAATGTTCATGGGAGGCGCATGTATCCCCTGGGTAGGAACCGTCGTTTTCGAAGACATTCATTCCCGTGGTGATGAAGTAGTTGCGCAGGCGGTCAAAGTAGGTGTCTCCCCATTCCGAGGCCAGACAGGGGGATTTTCCGAAGCGGGAACCTTCTTCACGGGAGACGGCGGGTTTGCCGGTCTTGGGACTGATGGCTGCATCGGCGTCCTTGGCTCCACGACTGGCCAGCAGGGAGTAGCCGCCAATGGCGATGCCTTTGGCCTTGGCGTACCCGGCAATTTCTTTCATGCTTTCCAAATACCCGGGGTCTGTGTTTTCGATGTTGAAGCCGCTGCCGAATGTCATGATGACCATTTCGAACCCGACCTCGGCGCACTGGTCGATGACGTTGCGCAGGGCAGCCGGATCGGCATTGCGGACATGCATGAAAACCGGGTTTTCCTGAACCCACGGGGACATCATGCGCCAGAATTTGCATTCTGCCAGGCCGCGGCGTTCACGATCGGTGGAATCGCGCATCATCTCGAAGGTGGTGAAGGATTTCCAGGTATCACCCGGGGCGATATCCGTATTCGGGCCGATGGGCAGGGTGGTTTCCAGCCGGGCGGGCTTGTATTGGCCGTAGTAGCGGATACCGGTGTATTCGTATTCCGGATGGTCAAAGACCCAGCGGACGGCGGGGTTGTCCTTCATGGCCTCCATGTCGCCCCCCATGGCGTAGTCGGTGACGACGAAGAGTTGGGTGAAACGGTCGATGTAATCGCGGGGAGCGTCCGTCTGGACGGGAGACTTGCGGTAGTTTTTCGTGTAAGTACCGGGCGGCTGGGCCAGCATACGGATTTCGTGCGGCTCGCCGTAGTGGACTTTGGGGGCGGTATCCGTCATGGCGAGGATTTCCGCCTTGAATGAATTAAGAGTGACAGGGCTTGTTCCTTTGTTTGTAATTTCCAGTTTTTTGGACAGGATAGGTGCTCCGTCATAGAGTTCGTAAACGATGTTGATTGTTGTGTTCCTAAGATTGTCAGGGGCTGTCGGCGGTGCTTTGTAGGTGAAAGTGACGCGCGTTCCCGGAGCGGGCCATGCGGTAGCGGTCGAGAGCCATTGGGGATTTTTTTTCCACGGGAAGCGTTCTACTGTTTTTTCGACTTTGTGGCTTTCGTAAATGAAGGCGTTGGGGTCGGCCTTCATTGTATCCAGGAAGTCCGGGGAAAGGTAATTGTTGACGGGCTGTCCGGTGAGACCTCCAACGCTGTATTCTTTGCCGTCAATGGTGACGACGGCTTCCGGACGGACGGCGCGGATTTCCGATTCTCCTGTCATGAGGTTGTTATAACCGACAGTGGCGCAGTTGGGGGTAGTGCGGAACACTCGTTCCATGAGGCCGTTTCCGATCACTAGTTGACCGCTACTGTCTGTGCGGGTGGTGGATTTGTAGGGCCTGCCGTCAATCAGCCAGTCAACGGATTCCGAAGAGACTACTGCTTCCGGTGGTCGGGCCTGGGATTGTGGAACAAGGGGAACTGCTGCCATTCCGAGCAGCAACAAAAATGGGGATATGCCGAGGGGTTTCAATTTCACAACGGTACTACGGCGACAGGACAGGATCTCTTTCATCTATAATGTACATGGGACGCTATAAGGTCAAAAAGACACGGAATGGCCGTGCCGGATGGGAAAATTTACGGTAGACTCTCTCTCGGAAAGGATTCCGTTCCGTTTTGCAGATTCCCAATCATGGCTGGCTCGGTTTTTTTGTGCCTCTGAATGTGCGTGCACTCCGCATTTACTGGCTGGGACAGGCGTGTTCCCTGATCGGGATGTGGCTCCAGGTGACGGCTATGGGGATTCTTGTTTACGATTTGTCGCATGGATCGGGGACGGCCGTCGGGTTTTTGGCGGCGTTGAATGCGGCTCCTTTCCTGTTTGGCGGCATGGCTCTAGGTGCTCTGGGGGATCGTTTTGACCGGCGGAAACTTTTGATGGCGGTTCAGCTTGTCCAGATTGCCGTGGCGGGCATCCTGTGGTTGTTGGGATGGAGCGGGATTCTGGAACTATGGCATTTATATATGGCTGTGTTTTTGCTGGGAGTGATGCAGTGCGTTGCCTTTCCGTCCCAGCAGGCTTTCGTGGGGGATTTGTCTCCGAAAGGGATGCTGCTCAAAAGCGTGGGCATGTATTCCCTTGTGTTCAATGTGTGCCGTTCTGTCGGCCCCCCTTTGGGGGGATATGTAATTGCCGGATTGGGGGCGAATTATGCCTTCGGTCTGAATGCCCTGTGCTGTATCCCCCTGGTAGGTTGCCTGGCTGTTTTGAGGGGGATGTATGTTCCGGAGTCTGTGGGTATGGGGCGCAGGGTCGGGGAAAACGTGCGGTCGGGATCCGGCCTATTGATTGTCTGGAGGGACGGACGTTTGCGCATGATTCTCATCAGTGCCTTGATCCAGAATCTTCTGGGGCAGTCGTTGTACCAAATTGTCCCGGCGTTGACGTATGGCAATCCCTCGGCAACGGGGGCTCTTCTGGGAGCGGTCGGAGCTGGTGCCGTTTCGAGTATTTTGTTTGTGATGCCGTTTTTGCGGTATAGTCCCCGGATCGGTTTGAATTTGTCCTGCGGCACGCTGTGGATGGGCGCTATGTTTGCCTTGGCTGGCATAGTACCGATGCTTCAGGTTCAAACAGTTTGTTTTTTCCTGGCGGGTGTGGCGACTTCTGCCTTGTTTGTGACGACGTCCTCGACAGTTCAATTGTTATCTCCTGCCGGGCACCGCTCCCGCATCCTGGGACTATTCACCATAGTAACGATTGGCGCCCAGCCGTTGGCCGCCCTGTGGTGGGGGGCTCTTCTGGACCATATCGGCGTGCCGTCCCTGCTTGTTTTTGTCGGCATAGTGGAAGTGGTTCTTTCCGTAGGGATGCTGCTGGTACCGTTCTGGCCCCGGTGGAAGATGGAGGAACCGGAGAGTTGAGTTTCCGGCATCTCATGGTTTGGCAGGATTGTCGGAATCTTTTGCCGGCTTTTTTGTGGAATGCGTCAGGGAAGGAAGATTGAGGGAGAGGACAGGTTCATGTAGTTTTCCCGGATTTGTATCAGCCACCATTCCGGAGGACAGTCACGGAAAAGAGAGCAAAGATACCGGAATGCCGGAATGAGATTCCCGGTGTAGCCGTCTGTTTCCGGCAGGAGGCGTTCCGGAGGAAGGCTGCGGATAGCGGCGTGGAAGGATTCGTCCATGAGTTGGCGGCTGCCGACGGAGAAAAGGGCATTGTGTTTGAGCAGAGGGGAGACGTGTTCGGACGGACCATGCCATGCGTGGACGAGCAGTCGGGGAGGAGGAAGTTCATCAAGGATTTTGAGAACCGGTCCCCAAGCCCGGACACAATGCAAAGTAACGAATCGGTTTTTTTCCCGGGCGATACCGAGATGAGTGCGAAAAGACTTTTCCTGAGCTTCCTGGGGAATGCGTGGGCGATGGGCCTTGTCCATGCCTGTTTCTCCGACACCGGCCATG
Source organism: Akkermansia sp. N21116 (assembly GCF_029854705.2). Taxonomy (NCBI): domain Bacteria; kingdom Pseudomonadati; phylum Verrucomicrobiota; class Verrucomicrobiia; order Verrucomicrobiales; family Akkermansiaceae; genus Akkermansia; species Akkermansia sp. N21116. Next base: position 2,779,931 of record NZ_CP139035.1, on the reverse strand, counting down.
GGGAATTCATCCAAAAGTTCGGTGAGGCGCTGCCAGTGGATGTCGCTGGCGTTCCCGGCGTGCCAGGGATGGATGCCGAATGAGGGGATGATCCGTTCCGGGTACTGCCTTGCCAGGGATGCCAGAGTGTCCCAGTCGTTGGGCTCTGCAGAACAAACGATGGATGAGGCGGCTCCGGGAAAGGGAAAATCCCGCCCGTTCGTCTCAAACGGGCGGGGAAGATGAGTGTGCGCATCCGGCAGCCCGGGCGGTATTTCGGAGGGGTAGCCGGCCATGGTTTCCGCAGGTGGTGTTTAAATGAGCTTCAGACGGGCGAGATCCTGTGTATCGACAATGCCGACCGGCTTCTTTTTGGCGTTGAGGACGACGAGGTCGTCGATCCTGCGGCTGCTGAGAGCGCGGATGGCCTGGGTGGCGAGATCGTCTTCCAGAACGAAGACCGGTTCGCGGGTCATGAGTTCTCTGACAGGCATGGCACCGGCATTGACGTTTTTCTGGTAGGCTCGCACAAAGTCTCCATGGGTAAAGACCCCGGCCAGTTCTCCGGTCGGTGTAATCAAAATGGTTGCACCGGCACGGCTGTCCGTCATAGCCTGGAGACAGTCGGTGACCGTGGAGTCTTCCGGAAGGATAGCGATTTCCGGAGGTTTACGCATAATATCTCCCACTTTGGTAAGCAGGGCTCGCCCGAGTGAACCGCCGGGATGGCGTTTGGCAAAATCTTCCGCCGTGAAATGGCGATCTTCCAGGAGAGCCATGGCAAGGGCGTCTCCCATGACGAGCATGGCGGTGCTGCTGGACGTGGGGGCCAGGTTAAGGGGGCAGGCTTCACGGCTGACTCCAGTATCGAGTACGATATCGGAGTACTTGGCCAGCGAGGATCCCATGTGCCCCGTCATGCCGATGATGGGCATATCGAAGCGTTTGAGGAAGGGGAGAAGATTGAGCAACTCAACCGTCTCGCCGGAGAAGGACATGGCAATACAGACATCCCCGTCGCAGACGACTCCCAGGTCTCCGTGAAGGGCGTTCTGGGAATCCAGCATGACGGTAGGGGCTCCGGTGGAGTTCAGGGTAGCGACGATTTTTTGACCGATATTGCCGGACTTGCCAACGCCCACCACGATGATCTTATGTCCCTTGGCGAGGGCTTTAGACATGACGGTGATGGCTTTATCAAAATTTTCGTTCAATCTGGAGGCAACACTCTGGAGTTCTTCGATCTCCATATTGAATACAGCTTGGGCTCTATTGAGATGATTCATGGTTCCCCTCCATGATGCTGTTAATTTGTCTCAAGGTCAAATTTTCTATGCGTTTCTGGCATGAATCCCGAGAAGATTTTTCGAAGGATCAGGTCGTTTTTCGGAGGGCAGCCTTTGTTTTTTTATTGATCCTTAAGAGGAGCACCGTTCTAAACGATTGCATGACGAGGAGGCGGTTTATTTCCGGTGGATGTGGAATCAGTCCGGATTTATGGATGATAACAAAGGGCTGCCTCTGTGAGTGAGACAGCCCTTTGGCAGGAAAGGAATGGATATTCCCGGGTTAGTCCTTGTTTTTGCCGGAGGCAAAGGCGACGAAGAACATGGCCCATCCGGAGAAGATCAATTCACAGGCGATGACGGTTCCCAGAAACCATGCGGCCGATTGCGGAAAGGTTGCAACGATGATGATACCGAGGCCGAGGGTGATGATACTGTTGAAAATCAGCCATCCTTTACCCGGAACTTTGCCGACGCGCATGCTGGCGAACAGGCGGAAGATTCCTCCGAATACGAGGAACCAGCCGATAACCAGAGTGAACGAGGCCATCGCGAGGATCGGATTGAGAATTGCCAGAACACCCACGATTGCATAGATGATTGCCGAAACCAGGTTCCACCATCGAGAAGCGGATGTGTTGGTTTTGAACACCCGGAACAGGCGCAGCAGAGCCGCTGCGACAAACAGGATCCCGATGACCCACATGGAGGCTGCCCCCAAGGCAAAGGGGATGCTTAGGGCAATGATGCCGAGGATGATTTCAACAATGCCTATCGTACCTGCAACCCATGGGGTGAGGATGGAAAAACGGGGATCTTCCGATGATGTCTTTTCTGTCATGGTTTCTTACTTGGTTGAAGGGATAGACACCAGGGAGGAGATGAACGTTCGATTGGTCAGTTATTTTTTGGCAGCCTCGGATGTTTCTTTTTTGTGAAACTGGGGAGCCATGTGGCGGATGGTATCGGGCGTGATGGTGAACGTCGTGGGGCCGCTGGTTCCGGTCTGGTCGGCGGGAACCGTGTAGGAATAAGCCAGTCCGGGGAAGTTGCCCACGGTTTCCGGCATGACGTATACCATTACGGCGAGGGGCCCCGGCTTGCCCCCCGGAGCGGGAGAGATGGATAGATCGATGGTGTTGACGCCGTTCCTCAACCCTCCGGAGATGACTTCTGCCATGCGGGCGTCTTCGAAGACATGATCGGATACATTATTGATGCGCGCCTTGACTGTGCGGCCGGGGCAGTCTACGAAGATTTTACCGATGTACTGCGGTACGGGGCAGACGACCGGTACGGGAGGGACGGTGCCGAGGGGTTGGAATCCGTCTTGTTCTTCAAGGACGGATGTATCGTGGTTGCGCAGGCGTTCACGGACTTTGGGAAGTTGGGCGAGGTTGAAGAATCGTGCCTGGTCGTACTTCCATTCACCTCGTTCGTTGGTGAAAAGGAGGACATAGGCGTTTTCCGAGGGAGCTCCGCCGATCCCCCAGTCCACTTTGCCGAAGTAGGTGGCGGCTGCCGTTGGCCCTTTGACGACAGTACCGATGTATCTCAACGGCAGGAGGGAGGGAGGGCTGATTTGCTGGTTGAAGAGGGACTGGGGCCAGGGACGCTTTTCCGAAACGGCCAGGTTGCGGACTTTGACCTTACGGTAGGCGGCGGTCGTCTTTTGCCAGCCGTCGTAGTTTTCACGGATCATGTGCTGTCGCCATGTATTGTACACGGTTTCCAAGTCGTTTTTGAGCTGCGCCTGGTTGGGTGTCGGTGCGGCAAATGCTGAAGCGGCAAAGCAAACCGCCGAACAAAGGACGGATAAAAAAATGCGATGTGTCATTCTGCTCGGCAATATGACATGACTCTTGCCCTGGAGGCAACACAAATGCATCATGATGTCGTTTCCTATGGATTTGCTGTCTCCCTCCGACCGGCTGGCTGAACACCGGTATCAAAAATTGCTTCGTTTGCAACCCGAGTTTGTCTGGCGTGAATTCGGGGACGGAGAAGTATTGAAGGCTCGGGTGTTTTTTCCCCCGGAACACAAGAGCGAGGATTCTGTTCCGGGAGTCGTTTTTTTTCACGGCGGCTTGTGGTCGTCATACAATGTTGTTGAGTTTGTTCCTTGGGCTCTGCATCTGGTGAGCCGGGGTGTTGCCTGCATCCTTCCGGAGTACCGTATGCCGGTGAATTACGATGTGGCTCCGCGTGATATCTTATATGAAGCCCGCGAGCTCTGGGCCTGGGTGAGAAGCAATGCCGTCGAGTTGGGAATGGATCCGTCCCGCATTACGGTGGCGGGGAGCGATGTTGGCGGCTTGATGGCTCTGCATGTAGCTCTTCCTGATGTTCCCAAACGCCGCCGTTGGTTCCGCAAAGCGCCTCCTTTGCCTCCGGGGCCTGCTTGTGTGGCTCTTTTCCGGGGAATTGTGGATACCGATGCCCGGATCGCAGACCGCGTTCTGCACGGGATGAACGAGGAAGAACGCAAGGCTCTGTCTCCCTCGCGTCGCCTTCGGAAGGGGTTGCCTCCCTTGTTTGCTTCGCACGGTGGACAGGACAGGATGATTTCTGCCCGGATGACGGAGGAATTCTGCCGGGAGTGGACGAAAAAGAAAAATGTCGGGCATTACGCCTACCTTGATCTTGCCGACCATTCCTATTATCATTTCAATGTGAATGCCCGTTACTTTGAGTTTCTCCTCAGCGAATGGGATACTTTTATGGTCGAACAGGGGATTTGGGAGGAAGACGGCGGGGTTGACAATGTCCTGCTCTCGTGAGGGGAAGGAGGAAAGAGGCTGGAGGACTGTACAAGAAATGTTTCCCACTAGTTAATAACAAGGAGATATCAGTTGTGCGAAAGATGACAATAAGGCTACTCCGCGAATCCCACGCAAAGTAGCCTTGAAGATAGGAAAAGACGGTTAAATTCGTCGTTTATTTCGATTTTTCGGGTGCTGTCGTTTTAATGACGACATCGGGTCTGGCTGGAGCGCCTGTGTCGGGACGGCGGTAGTTGACCTTCTGTTCGTCGAGGTAGGGAAGTTGCTTGTTGAGGCGATTCTTGAAGTCCGCTTCATTTTTCAACTCCAGCGGGGTCCAGGCAATTTCAGCGAGGGCCAGTGCGCGGGGGAAGACCTGGTATTGGAACTTGTTGATGTCCGGGATGTACTCCGACCAGACATTGCCTTGGCAGCCGAGGACGTGTTTTTCCTGTTCCTTGGTGATGCCGGAGGGAACCGGGTTGAAGGCATAGACCTTTTCCAGGGGAACATTCCCGCCGATGACTTCGTATTCGGGCTTGTTGGGGGCTCCAGGGCCTTGGGAGTAGTCGAGGTAGAGGGAATCGGTGTGGGTCATGACGACGTCATTGCCGCGTTCGATGGCATGGCGAGCCCAGCGGATGTCGCGCCAGACCATCATGGAGGCAGTCGGGGAAAGTCCGCCTTCATTGATTTCATCCCATCCGATGAGGCGTTTGCCCTTGCTGTTGACAAGTTTTTCGACGCGTCTAATGAAGTAACTTTGGAGTTCTTCTTCGTTCTTCAGCCCGTTTTCCTTCATGATTTTTTGAGCTGTCGCGGACTTTTTCCATTGATCCTTGGGGGCTTCGTCTCCGCCGACATGGATGAAGGGGCTGTCCGGGAAGAGTTCGGCAACTTCCGTCAACACATCGTCGAGGAACTTGAAGGTTTCTTCCGTCGGGGCAAAGATGTACGGGAAGACACCCCAACTGCATACGACTTTCGGGTCGTAGTTCTCAATGTCCTTGTTGCCGAGTTCAGGGTAGGCTGTGATGGCGGCGGCGGCATGCCCGGGGACTTCGATTTCCGGGATGACAGTGATGCCACGCTGTTTGGCGTACTTGACGACATCCTTGATTTCATCCTGAGTGTAGTAACCGGAGTAGGGGACGCCATCCGGCTTGTTCCGTTGGCCCATGATAGGGGAATGCGTACGGGAACTGCCGACTTCCGTCAGCTTCGGATATTTCTTGATTTCGATGCGCCAGCCCTGATCGTCGGTGAGGTGCCAGTGCAGGGTGTTGAACTTGTAGCGTGCCAGAAGATCAATGACTTTTTTGATGTCTTCGGCAGGCATCATGTGACGGCAGCTGTCCACCATCAGGCCTCGCCAGGAGAAACGCGGGGCGTCTTCAATAGCCATTGTCGGGAAACAGATTGTTCCCTTGTCGTCTTTGGTAACGCTTTGGGCAAGGCTTTGCAGGGCGTAGAAGGCTCCCTGGGGAGTGGAAGACTCGACGGTGATTTTCTGGGGGGTGACATTCAGCCGGTAGGCTTCCTTGCCGAGCTTGTCATCTGTGGAAAAGACCAGTTCCGGATTTTTGTCGCTGATTTGCGTCTTGATGCCAACATTCTGGAGAACACGGCTGGCCATGCCGGAGATGGAGCCGGGGGCGATGCGGATACCTTGGGAGAGGCTGAAGCCGGGTTCGCCCAGTTTTTCCTGGAGCGAGACCGGTTTGGGGATGATGGCGCTGCCTTCCTGTACCGGTCCCGAAGGTGCGGCTAGGGCGGTTGTAACCAATGTCAGGGAGGCAATCAGGGGAAGAGAGCGGCTTTTCATAATTTTCTCTAGTACGGGGCTGGGATGTATCATCTTTCAGGATGGATGCTATTATTTTTCGGGTAATTTGGAAATGGAATCGATACTGTCGAGTTCTTCTTGCGACCATGAATTGTTATTCAGTGCCTTGAGGCAGTCCGTAATCTGTTCCGGCCGACTGGCTCCGATGATGCAGGATGTCACTTCGGGGCATCTGAGAACCCAGGAGATAGCCATTTGGGCAAGATCCTGACCGCGGTTGTCTGCGATTTTGGCAAGTTGCCGGATCTGGGGCAGTTTTTCGCGGACGCGGTCTTCTGTGAGGAAAACGGAGGAGCCTCCGGCGCGGGAGTCGGACGGGATGCCCTGGAGGTATTTATTGGTAAGCAGGCCCTGGGCCAGCGGCGAGAAGACAATGCCCCCCATTTGTTCCTGGCGGATAACGGGGAATTGGGCTGTTTCCGCTTCCCGGTCGAACATGTTGTAACGGAACTGGTGGAGGAGGCACGGCACACCCGCTTCTTCCAGAATGCGGCAAGCGGTTCGCGCTGCATAGTCCGGATATTTCGAAATCCCGGCGTATAGAGCCTTGCCGCTTCGGATGGCGGAAATGAGGGCTCCCATGGTTTCTTCCACCGGGGTATCCGGATCGTAGCGGTGGGCATAGAAGATATCCACGTAATCAAGTCCCATGCGTTTCAGGGATTGGTCGAGGCTGGCGAGCATGTGCTTGCGGGAGCCCCATTCTCCGTATGGACCATCCCACATGAGGTGGCTGGCTTTGGTGGAAATGATGATTTCATCCCGGTAGGGCAGGAGATCCGAGGAGAGGATGCGTCCGAAACATTCCTCGGCGGAGCCGGGGGGCGGGCCATAGTTGTTGGCGAGGTCGAAGTGGGTTATGCCGGCGTCAAAGGCCGTCAAAATCATCTGACGGCTGACCTCGGCGTCGGTGCCGGTGCCGAAGTTATGCCACAATCCCAAGGACAGGGGCGGCAGGAGCAAGCCGCGCCGCCCGCAGCGCACGTAATCGAAGTGCCGGTATCTGGAGGAGTCCGCTTGATAAGCCATATCCTGTATCATTACATGACTCCCTCCGGGATGTCACGACAACAATAAGACACGTACTTAATGAAACGGGAAAAAGAAGGGGGCCGTCAATGTGAAGAGAATCCAAAGAGCGATGTTCAGCGGCAGGCCGACGCGGAGGAAATCCGAAAATTTGTACCCGCCCGCATTATAAACGTACGTGTTGGTCTGGTAACCGATGGGGGTGGAAAAGCTCGCGCTGGCTCCGAACATGACTGCCATGATGAACGGCATCGGGTCAACGCCGAATTTGACGGCCATTTCATAGGCTAGTGGAGCCATGACGGCTGCTACGGCGTTGTTGGAGACCATCTCCGTCAGAATGGAACAGAGAAGGTAGAGTGCGGAGAGCATGAAAACGGGGCCGAAGGGGCCGACCGTACTGACAACGGTTTCCGCAATGGTCCGCGCCAGACCGGTCTGGCTCATGGCATCGCCGATGCAGAGCATGCCGAGGATGAGGAAAATGATGCCCCAGTCTACGGATCGGTAGGCTTCTCGTGGCTTGATACATCCCGTAATAACGACGAGCAAGGCGGCGATGAAGGACAGGTAGAACGGATCGAACTGCGAGAAGAAGGAGAAGAATGCTCCGTATTTGTCGAAGGATCCCAGCAGGCCGAAGAGAATGAAGATTCCCATGGCGGTAATGGCCCAGCCGCGTTTGTGCCTGTTGTGCAGCTCGGCCGATCTCCGGCTCAGGGGGATAAGACGGCGCTTTTTGAGGATGCGATCCATGCCGTCTTCTGGGCCTTCCAGAAGGAGGGTATCTCCCTCGTTGAGGCGAGTGCTTTGACCTATGTTCTGGGTGATGTTTTTGCCGTGGCGGTGGATGGCCAGGACAAGGACATTGAAGCGCTGGCGGAATTTGAGCTCGGTGAGCGTGTGTCCCGCGAATTCGGAATCGATGTCTACCATGCCTTCGACGATAAGCACATCGCGTTGTTCCAGGGCTTCCAGACCGCGCGTTTCATCCCAGCCGAGATCGACGCCCTTGGCCTCGCGAGCCTGGGCTATTTTACGGGTTCCGCAAAGGACGAGGACGCGGTCTCCCTCAAGAAGCTGAATGTTGGGGAGTTCCTCTTGGAGAGTAACGCCTTTGCGCCGGACTTCGACGATTTTCATCCCGCTGAGTTCCCGGCGGATCAATTCCAGAGGGGACTCCCCGATGAAGGGAGAGTCTTTGATGATGCGCATTTGCAGCAAAAAGTCCTTTTGGGATCCCTGGGGAAGAAGGGTGGAAAGTGTCTCGCGGTTGGGCAGCAACTTGCGCCCGATCGTCCACAAATAGATGAGTCCGAATGCGGCGTAGAGCAACCCCATCGGGGCCAGTGTGAACATTTTAATGGCATCGTAACCCAGCTTTTGAACCTGTCCGAGGACGACGACATTGGTTGAGGTGCCGACGACCGTGCAGGTACCCCCCAGAATTGTGGCAAAGGAGAGGGGAATGAGCAGTTTGGACGGGGCAATTTCGTGTTCCCGGCAGAAGGAGAGGACGACGGGCATCAGGATGACGACGACGGGAGTGTTGTTGACGAACGGAGATACGGCGAAAGCCCCGAGCGTGATGACGACCAAGGCATATATTTCCCTTCCTTTAGATACGCGGTTGAAGATTTTGGACAGATCGGCGATCAAGCCTGTTTTTTCCAGGGAAGCGCTGAGAATGAACATGCAAACAACCGTCAGAGGACCGCTGTTGCCAAAACTGGAGAGTACCTGCTTTGTGTTCAGAATGCCGAAAACCATTAACAATCCCGTTGCGCTTAATGCCGTGATTTCAACGGGCAGCCACTCTTTGACGAAGGAAACGAAAATAAAGATCAGAAGGATGCCGACTATCCATTGCTGGACGGGTGAACTATGGATCCATTCCTCTATGGGAAGCGTGGCGAGAAGCGAGGTGTGAAAACAATCAAACATATCGAAGGAAAAGGTCGTTTGGCGTTGTCCTGTTCGACGGGCATTGGAAACGCAAGCCCCTTGTTCCTACCCTTCGTAGAGCTTTGTGTCAAGTGAAGCGAATTTTCCTCCTTACCGAGAACGTTGTACGGGAGAATACCCGGAACGGAGGGCTCCCCCAGGCATTCCTTGTCCCGAACTGCGTATTTGACGGGAATCCTTAGAATCTTGTTTGCCAATCGGCTTGAAATCGTTTACACTATTTCCCAGAGGGCTTGGCTCGTTCCCGATCGGGGACATGCCGGATTGCCCAAACACCTACAGCAAACAGATAACCATGCAGTTTACTCACGAAATCGAACAAATGTGTTGCGTCAAAAAGGGATGCAATCACGGTCCGGCTCCTATTCCCCAGGAAGGGCAGTGGACCCAGGCCAAGGAGATCACGGACATCTCTGGTCTTACCCATGGTGTGGGCTGGTGCGCTCCTCAGCAGGGAACGTGCAAATTGACGCTCAACGTCAAGAACGGCATTATTGAGGAAGCCCTTGTGGAAACGTGCGGCTGCTCCGGCATGACTCACTCCGCAGCCATGGCCTCTGAAATCCTTCCCGGCAAAACCATTCTTGAAGCTCTCAACACCGACCTCGTTTGCGACGCCATCAATACGGCCATGCGCGAACTCTTCCTGCAAATCGCCTATGGCCGTACCCAGAGTGCCTTCTCCGAAGGCGGCCTGCCCATCGGCGCAGGTCTGGAAGACCTCGGCAAAGGTTTGCGTTCCCAAGTGGGTACGCTGTATGGCACCCGTGCCAAAGGCGCTCGTTATTTGGAAATGGCCGAAGGCTACATCACCAAGCTTGCCGTTGATCCCGAAGGTGAAATCGTCGGCTACCAGTTCATCAAGATCGGCCCCATGATGGAAATGATCAAGAAGGGCGTTGATGCTAACGAAGCCGTTCAGAAGTGCACCGGTCAGTATGGTCGCTTTGACGAAGAAGGCGTGAAACACATTGATCCGCGCCACGAATAAACCCACCCCCGGAAAACCATATCTGAGAAAGGATAACTAACATGGCACTCTTTGAATCATACGACCGCCGCATCAAGCAAATCAATGAAACCCTTGCCAAATACGGCATCGGCTCTATTGAAGAAGCGGAACAAATCTGCCTCGACAAGGGCATTGATGTCCGCAAAATCGTGATGGGCATTCAGCCGATCGCTTTCGAAAACGCCGGCTGGGCCTACGTTGTCGGCGCAGCTATCGCCATCAAGAAGAACTGCTCCAAGGCTGCTGATGCTGCCGAAGCCATCGGTGAAGGTCTCCAGTCCTTCTGTATCCCCGGTTCCGTAGCCGATGACCGCAAGGTGGGTATCGGGCACGGCAATCTGGCCGCCATGCTTCTGCGTGACGAAACCAAATGCTTCTGTTTCCTCGCCGGTCACGAATCTTTTGCCGCCGCTGAAGGCGCCATCGGCATCGCCCGCAACGCCGACAAAGTCCGTAAGGAACCCCTTCGCGTCTGCCTCAATGGCCTCGGCAAGGATGCTGCCTACATCATCTCCCGAATTAACGGCTTCACGTACGTGGAAACCAAATTCGACTATGCTACCGGCAAGCTCAACATCGTCCGAGAAAAGGCCTTCTCCAAAGGACCTAAGGCTGCTGTCCGCTGCTACGGTTGCGACGACGTCCGTGAAGGCGTTGCCGTCATGTGGAATGAAGGTGTGGACGTTTCCATTACCGGTAACTCCACCAACCCGACCCGCTTCCAACATCCGGTGGCCGGTACGTACAAGAAGGAATGCATTGAAAAGGGCAAGAAATACTTTTCCGTTGCCTCCGGTGGTGGTACGGGGCGTACCTTGCACCCGGACAATATGGCCGCCGGTCCCGCCTCCTACGGCATGACCGACACCATGGGACGCATGCACTCCGATGCCCAGTTTGCCGGTTCTTCCTCCGTTCCCGCCCACGTAGAAATGATGGGCTTGATCGGCATGGGGAACAACCCCATGGTTGGCGCCTCCGTGGCTGTCGCCGTGGCTGTTCAGGAAGCTCTGACCAAGTAAAGGGCAGGCTCATCCTGTTTTGCAGACTCCGGGTCATTTTATGTGGCCCGGGGTTTTTGTTTGCTGTTCATTCGGGATTTTGAAAGGAAAGATCTTTTCAATTGCTCCATGATTTCGCATTTTGAACGTAGGGTATTTTCTCGGATTATTCCTAGGAAGGATGCTCCGGCGCCGACCCCAAGTGGACACGATTTTGCCAAGGGATTGGCGGATTGCTTTCTCCTTGATTCTGAATATTTATACAACCTATTTCACGAAGAATACCAAACGGCAGGTATTCCCAGAGGGAGGTTGGCGGAAATTCCCTCCCGGGGCATTTATATTCAATACCTCCAAAATCCGCCGTCGCTTCCTATACGGAGGCGTGAATTGAAACGCGCGATATCCGAACGCCCGCACAAAAAAAGCCGGGAGGTCGCTTCCTATACGGAGGCGTGAATTGAAACGCGCGGGCAAGAGCAAATCCCATGCGGATCCAGGGTCGCTTCCTATACGGAGGCGTGAATTGAAACTTGGAACCGCTTAACCGTCCATTCGGTTTGAGCGCGTCGCTTCCTATACGGAGGCGTGAATTGAAACGTCGAGCATTGGGGCGGATGGGTACGCGGAGCTGGTCGCTTCCTATACGGAGGCGTGAATTGAAACCGCCTGGAATGCTTGGGAGAAGACGAAGGAAACCGTCGCTTCCTATACGGAGGCGTGAATTGAAACGGCTATATGGCGTCGAGGTATTTGCTGTGCTTGCAGTCGCTTCCTATACGGAGGCAGCATGGAAGTATGGCGTTATTGCTACGGTGATAAAAGGGGGAAAAATGAAACGGCTCATGGCCTTCTGAAAACAGAGGAGGGCCATGAGCCGTTGTGTTTTTTGGAGGAAAACGAGAGGATGAGTTGGGTTATTCGTCCGTCAGCGTGATGTCGGCGGCGGGTTTTTTGAAGCCTTGGTCGGCGATCCACTTTTTAGTTTCGTCAACCATTTCTTTGGTGATATTGAAATTGTATTTGGCGTAATCGTTCAATGTGATGTTGCCGGTCCAGAAGAATCCCCACTTGTCGAAGAAGTCGGTGAGGTCGGTCTTGGTGGCGGCGCAGCAGGCTTTGATGAATTCGAACTGGTACTTGATGGTATCGTTGCCTTGATACTGTCCGGCGTTGTTGCGGAGGTATTCCATGACATCTCCGTAGAAGTCGGGGTAGCCGTTCTTCGTGAAGTAGAGATGCAGCTGCCATAAGGGAACGAGTCTGTTGAAGACATCTGGGGAATGCAGGTAGGAGATACCCTTGCCGATGATTTCTTCCCGGGCCTTGGCGAAGCTGTTCTGATCCTTGAGGCGGCTGCCGTTACCCATCAGGGCGGCGGCCTGGAGGGAGAAGATGTTGTTGCTGACTTCCGTCATGCCTCCCCAGGTCATGGGACGCATTTGCATGACGTGGCCTACTTCGTGGGAGAATCCCCAGCACGGATCTCCTTTGACGACGGCGGCGGGATCCGTCACCATGCGCATGGTGCCGTTGTTGCCGAGGTAGGCGACGCCATCTCCGTCCCGGAACATGTAGTAATTGTAGTTAGTGCGTGCAAGCACCCTGTTCTTGGGAACCTTGTTGTATTTGACGAGGCCCATGAGCTCATACTGGATACCGATGAGGCGGTCATAGGCATTGATGAGTTCTTCTCCTTTGCCGGAAGCGAATTTTTTCAGGAATTCGACGGGGTAGGCGACCTGAATGTGCTTGCCACGGGCATCCATGAAGGGACTGACGGCATGGTCCAGAAGTTTGTCCCAGTCCTTGTTGGTATCTCCTCGGGTGGTGTCGAAGTATCCGTTGACTTTGCCTGTGACGAAAGTAACGGGGATTTTGGGGGCTTTGTCGTAGTCGTCGGCAAAGTAGCTGATGTATGCGTTGGTCGGTGTTTCCACCTGCACGATGTTGACTCCTTCATGAAGGGGCACGACGACTTTGTGAAGTCCCCATCCGTTGGGGTCCTTGGTCGGTTCGATGCCGGGGGCCGGCTTGCGCGTCAGGTTGGGCAGGAGGAGTTTGATCTCACGTCCCTGGGTTTTGCCGACGATGACAATGTGTTCTCCTTTGTCGAGGTACACGCCGGTCATGTTTTCGTATTTGCTGAAACCGTCTCCCAGACGCAGAGTCTGTCCGATGACTTGGGGAGTGGGGTAGGCTTCGTATTCCGCGGACAGATAGGCAGGCTGGAATTGATTGGCGAGAATTTTGTCGGCAAGGGCCTTCAGGGCATCCGATTGGAATTGCTGGGTACTGTTGACTCCATCTTTGAGAGCCGTACAGGTGGAGTCCTTAAAAAGTTTCATGTCGGCTTCAAGGCCCTGCTGCGTATTGGCGGCGAAGACGCTGCCCAGGGAGATGGCCGTGAGTGTCAGGATGAGGAATTTGTTCATATGGAAATCCTTGGATGGATGGGAACGGCCGGGAAGGACAGGGGATTCCCCGGTATTTTCCGGCCATTTAGGGGTTGATATGTTAGCCAATACGTTCTGTTGCTGGTGTTCCTTTCATGAGTGTTGTTATTATGACAAGACCCGTTTCGGCGGGGTTTAGCCTTTCCTGAATCCGGCTTGGTTGCTAGGATACTGCTTATGCAATCCGAGCTTTGTGATATGATCGTGACGGGCGAATGCCTGATTTCCCAGGATGAATCCCGTCCCGTCCTGACAGGCGGCGTGGCTGTCGCCGTCAAGGAAGGGAAAGTGACTGCATTCGGGAAACGGAGCGAAGTTTTGACTGAGTGGAGATCCGGCGATGTCCGCGATCTGAGGGAGTCCCTCCTAATGCCGGGACTTGTCAATGCCCATACCCATGTTCCGATGACATTTTTGCGCGGATTTGCGGATGATTTGCCTCTGATGGAGTGGTTGACTCGCCACATTTTTCCGGTGGAAGCTCATTTGACGCGTGAAATTGTGGCTCTTGGCGCCCGGATGGGGATGTATGAAATGATGCGGACGGGGACGACGTCGTTTGTCGATTCATATCTTTTGGAGGAATCTGTTTTGGAGACGGCTCTGTCCATGGGCATGCGTTGCGTGGGAGGGGAAGTCGTGTTCGCGTTCCCGTCTCCGGCTTATTCCGGGATGGAGGGGGCAGCCGAGTTGTATCGGAACCACGCGGAAAGATACCCGGCCGGTTCCCGCGTCCAGACCGCCTTGATGCCCCATAGCGTTTATACGACGAATGACGATGTGCTTGCCTCCTGCCGGGATCTGGCGGAAGAACTTGATTTGATGCTGCACATTCATCTTTCGGAATCGTCCGGGGAAGTGGCCCAGTCGTGCGAGCAGCATGGAGGACGGCGTCCCGTTTCCTATGCGGCGGATATGGGCCTTTTGTCTTCACGGTCCGTACTGGCGCATATGGTGGATTTGACGGATTCCGAACTGGAGTTGGTGGCGCGTTCCGGTGCCCAGGTGGTTCATAATCCGGCCAGCAATCTGAAACTGGCCTCCGGTTTTGCCCGGGTGGATGAAATGCGGCGTGCCGGGGTTTCCGTGGCTCTGGGAACGGATGGCGCGTGCAGCAACAATACTCTGGATATGTTTGAAACGATGAAGCTGGCTGCCCTTCTGTCCAAAGGGAGTACGCTGGATGCCACGTCGATGCCAGCAGCGGATGCCTTGCGGATGGCGACGGTGGATGGAGCCCGTATTTTTAGGACGCCGGGTCTGGGAACACTTTCCGTGGGGGCTCCTGCGGACATGATTGCCCTTGACTTGACCGAACCGAACATGATCCCGGTGTTTAATCCCGTGTCTCATGCCGTCTATTCAGCATCCGGAAAGGATTGCATAATGACGATGGTCGATGGGAAAATCTTGTATGAAAAAGGTTGTTATCTGGATGGCTGTTACGAGGATACCCGACTGGCTCTGGGAGATCTGGTCGGCTGGGTGCGCGATCGTGCCGCCGGAAAATGACGGCTCCGGATTATTGCGAGTCTTTTCCTTTACCCGGACGGGCAAATAAGTTAGGAGTACTGTATGCAATATGATTTGATTGTCATTGGCGGCGGTCCCGCTGGATATGTTGGCGCTATTCGTGCTGCGCAGCTTGGCAAAAAAGTTGTCTGTGTCGAACGCGAACGGGTAGGGGGAACCTGCCTGAACTGGGGGTGCATCCCAACCAAGGCTTTGTTGAAGAACGCGGAAGTGTTCCACTCCATCGACAAGCGTGCAGAGGAATTCGGCCTTGCCGTCGAAGGGCTCAGCTTTGACTGGAGCGAGGTGATCGGGCGGTCCCGCAAGGTGAGCGACCGGTTATCCCAGGGCATCGGCTTCCTGTTCAAGAAGAACAAGATCGAGTCCGTGACCGGAGAAGCCTCCATCCTTGGAGAAGGCAAGGTGGAAGTGAAGGCGGGAGACGGTACGGTAACGACGCTGGAAGGTTCCCATATTCTTGTTTGTACGGGGGCTGTCACGCGAACGGTACCCTCTATGCCGTTGAACGGACGCAATATCATCGGTTCCCGTGACGCCATGGTGTTGCCGGAACGTCCCGAAAGCATGATCGTGATTGGCTCCGGCGCTATCGGCATCGAATTTTCCTATATCTACAACGCATTCGGTACCAAGGTCACAGTGATTGAAGCATTGCCGCGCATTCTTCCCAACGAGGACGACGAGTGCAGCCAGGCGCTGGAACGCTGTTTCAAGAAGCAGGGCATCAAATGTCTGACGGGCGCTTCCGTGGAAGAACTCAAGGAAACGGAAGACGGCAAGGTGACGGCCAAGGTAAAGACGAGCCGCGGCGCCGAAGAGGAAATTACGGCAGATGTCTGTCTGGTGGCTATCGGGGTTAAACCCGTCGTGCCGGGAGGCAAGGAGTTCGAATTGACCCCCAAAGGTTTCATCAAGGTAAACGACCGCTACGAAACGTCCATCCCAGGCGTTTATGCCGCCGGTGACGTGATTGGCGGCGTGCTGCTGGCCCATACGGCTTCTTTCGAGGCTGTGCAGGCGGTGGAAGGCATGTTTGTTGACAGCTGCCAGCCCAAGCAGGTGAAGTTCTTCCCCAGCTGTACATATTGCCATCCCCAGGTGGCTTCCGTCGGCAGGACGGAACGTTCTCTGAAAGAAGAAGGCGTAGAATACAAGGTTGGCAAGTTCCCCTTGATCGCTATCGGCAAGGCTGTGGCCGCCGGAGAAACGGACGGTTTCGTCAAGTTGCTTTACGGTAAACAGTATGGAGAATTGCTCGGAGCCCATATCGTGGGTGAAAATGCCACGGAATTGATTTCCGGCCTCGGTATCAGTCTTCAGGCCGAATTGACGGACGGCGATATCCATGCCACGATTTTTGCCCATCCGACGCTTTCGGAAGCAATTCACGAAGCGACTCTGGCTGCCGACGGGCTCCAGATCCACGCGTGATTTTTTCCTTTCAACAGAATGTTTTTTACGGGCAACCGTCCATTCCATGACCGGGATGGACGGTTCGTCTTTTTATTCGTCCGAAGCCTGAATGTAATAAGCAGGCTTGCATACCTGGCGGTGATATGTAGCATGTCGGTTCCGTTCCCCCTAGAATATCCCGTTAATTATGAGCAGTGAATTGTATCCGGAGGATCATGAGCAGAAGTTGAAGGCCGGTCTTTGCATCGGTGCTCTTGGAGTGGTGTTCGGAGACATAGGAACGAGTCCTCTTTATACGATGCGGGAATGTCTGCGCGCCTTGCCGACGAACGGCGATCCCCAGGCGGATATTTTGGGAGTGCTTTCTCTGATTTTCTGGACGATCTCCCTGGTGGTCTGTTTCAAGTACGTGATGAACATCATGAGAGCCGATAACAAGGGAGAGGGCGGCATTTTTACCTTGCTGGCACTGAGCGGCTTGAAGAATGGTTGGACGAAAGGGAAAGGCGGCTTGTGCGGCGGCGTCCTTCTGGCTTTGTTTGCGGCGGCTCTCCTGTTTGGGGAAAGCAGTATTACGCCGGCTATCACGGTTCTGTCCGCCGTGGAAGGGTTGAAGGGGTTTGATATTTTCCTTAGTACCAACTGGTGCATCGCCATATCCCTTGTGGTGCTGCTGGTGCTGTTTTTTGTCCAGAGGAAAGGGACGCATGCGATCGGCAAGGTGTTCGGGCCGGTGATGCTCGTCTGGTTTGCCGTGCTCGGCGGTATAGGCCTGTACCATATTATTGGCAATCCCGTCGTCATTAAAGCCCTGAACCCCGGCTATGGCATCCGCCTCTTGCTGACGGGACTTCCTCCCGGCGGCGTGACCATGTTGTGCGGTTCCGTCGTCCTGGCGGTTACAGGTGTGGAGGCATTGTACGCCGACATGGGGCACTTTGGGCGCAAAGCGATTGCTGCCGCCTGGTATTATTTCGTCATGCCCGGCTTGCTGCTTAACTATTTCGGACAGGGTGCCTATGTTTTGGGGCATCCCGGAGCGGAAAACCCGTTTTTCGAGCTTTTACCCGTTGGCATTTGGCAAGGTGGATTGTCCTTGTTCGCCATTGTAGCGGCTGTTATTGCCAGCCAGGCCGTGATTACCGGGGCCTATTCCGTGACGAGTTCCGCAATTCACCTGGGCTTCTTCCCCCGCCTGAAAATCCTGCATACAAATCCGGAAGTTCCCGGGCAAATTTACGTTCCCATCGTCAATTTCGCCATGCTGGCCTTTTCTCTGGGGATCGTCATTTTGTTCAGGACGAGTACGTCTCTGGCCGCTGCCTATGGCGTTGCCGTGACCGGGGCCATGATTGTGACGACCGTTCTTTACTACTTCGTTCTGGTGAACCGTCGCCACTGGACTCCTTCCAAGGCGCTTGCCTTGTGCGGTGCCTTTTGGCTGATGGATTGGTTCCTGTTTATTTCCGCCATGCATAAATTTATGGATGTCGGTTGGATAGCTTTGCTGGTTAGCTTGTTCATGTTCATCATCATGCATACGTGGAAGAGTGGGCGCATGGCTGTCGAGAAGGCTATTTCCAGTGCGACATTGGAGAGCATGTCCGTCGATTTTCTCATCAAGGATCCCAAACTTGTCCGGGTTTCCGGGTGCGGCGTTTTCATGTCGTCTTCCGGCAAGGGGATTCCCCTTGTCTTGATTCATCACGTCAAGGCCAACAAGTGCATCCAGAAGACTGCCGTCATTCTCACTATTGTCACGACGGAAGAACCGTACGTCATTGATGAAGAACGTTTGCAGGTGGTAGATCAGGGAAGCGGCCTGTGGCGTGTCCATTGTTCCTACGGCTACATGGAACAGCCGGATGCCGAAAAAATATGCCATGGGATCAAAAAGGCGGGCGTTCCTCTTGCTCTTCCTGCAACGACGTTCTTCTTCAACCGGGAAATCGTCATTCACGGGGATAAAAGCCATCTTTACGAATGGCAGGCGGAGCTTTATGCCTTCCTCTCACGCAATGCCCAGCCCATGCGGGATTACTACAGCATTCTTCCCAATCAGGTGATCGAAGTCGGACTGCCCGTTAAAATATAATCCCGGTTACTTCTTGGGCATTTCCCCCCTTTCTCAGCCTGGTTCTTCTACCCGGTCTGCCGGATGGTATAAAAATGAATCCTCCGCAAGGTTTGTTTCATGCGGAGGATCAAATCAAAAATGGGAAGCCGCCCCATTCTTCTCTCTTGTTGCCCGGGGCGGCTTCCTGTGTGTTTGCGTCTTCTGTTCCTAATCAGAAGTTGTACCTGTATCCGAGTGATCCGTTGATGCTTGTGGCTCCGGAGCGGATATCGCCGTTGGCTTCGGCGAAGATGGTGCCCTGTTCACCGCTGGGGATGCTCAGTCCCGCCCCGAATTGCAGCGAGGTGGTTCCCAGTTCGGCTCCGCGCACTCCCGTCCTGTATTGCGGGAGCCCCGTGAAGCCGACGTCGGCCCGGGTGCGCGTGTCGCCCATGTCCTGGGCCACCTGGAGGCGGAGTTCGCCCTGGGACTGGCGTCCGAAGACGTTGCTGCCAATCAGGCTCAGGAAGCGGGCTCCGGCGGCGACGGTGGCCGTGGTGCCTTCCAGGCCGCCGACGCCGAGGCCGGCGGCTCCGGCTCCCGTTTCGCTGTAGTCGTTCATCGTGTAGCGGGCGACCTGAGCGGTGACGATGGGCTGGAGGATCATGCCGGAGGTTTCATCCCCCAGGGAGATGTCGTAGCTGAGTTCGTAGAGGGCTCCGTAGGCGCTGCCG
This sequence comes from Akkermansia sp. N21116, assembly GCF_029854705.2. NCBI lineage: Bacteria > Pseudomonadati > Verrucomicrobiota > Verrucomicrobiia > Verrucomicrobiales > Akkermansiaceae > Akkermansia > Akkermansia sp. N21116. The sequence goes on along the minus strand of NZ_CP139035.1, from coordinate 2,760,859 downwards.
CTGGTTTCCCCGTGGCCTTCGTAGCCTCCGGTTCCGGCCCCGCCGTTGACGCTGCGGTCGTAGGTGGCGTTGTTCCAGCTGCCGGTGAGGATGAGGCTATGGCCCCAGTTCTTGTGCTGGTAGCGCCCGAAGAGGCTGACGTAGTAGCCGTCGAGGGTGCCGCTGAGGGTGTCGGCCGCACTGGAGGTGAGGTCGCCGTAGCTGGCGCTGAAGGCGGCTCCGACGGTGAGGCTGGGGCTCAGGTCGATGTCGGCTCCGAAGGTGCCTCCCCAGGTGTTGAGCTGGTAGCCCGCGCAGTCTCCGTCTCCGTCGACCCGGTTGTAGCTGCCGGTGCCCTGGGCCCACATGTTGTAGAGGGGGAGGTCCCCGGCGTAGGTGTAGGCGGGGTTGAGGCCCATGTTGGCTACGCGGTTGCGGAGCATGTTCTGCTGGTTCTGGAATTCCCACCGCTGGGCGGTCAGGAGGCTCGTGACGGTGCTGCCGGCGGAGGCGGCCATGAGGCGGCTGGCTCCGGTGGCGTCGCCCGCGGAGATGCGGGCGTCGACGGCGTTGAGCAGTCCGGCGAGTTCTCCGGCGGGGTCCTGGGCCTGCGGGTTGAGGGTGGTCAGCACGCGGTCGAGGAGGGAGCCGCCGGCCGTGGCGACTTCACTCTGCCCCCGGTGGATGTAGAAGCCGTTGCGGTTGGCGGCGGTGGTGAGGGTGAGGATGCCGTTGACGGTGCGGACGCTGGAGGCGGCCGTGTCGAAGTATTTGCCGAAGAGTTCGTCGAAGGCGAGGCGCACGTCGCCTTCCTGGACGACGTGGTCGGCCAGGGCGACCTGGAGGGGGAGGTCCCCGTCGATGTATTCCTGGCCCCGGGCGGCGGCGAGGCGGAGGGTGGCTCCGCTGCCGATGCCGAGGGTGGCCTGGACCGCGTCTTCTCCCTCGGCCGAGGCGACGTGGAGGAGGGGTCTGCCTTCGCTGTTGATTCCCTGGGAGGTGTTGAGGGTGAAGGCGAGGACCGAGTCTCCGGCGATACTTCCGCCGTTGTTGAGGGTGAGGGTGTTGTTGGCCCCTTCGGAGTTGCCCGCGAGGAGGTGGACGGTGCCGCCTCCCGAGGCGCTCAGGGAGCCGTAGGCGGCGCTGCCGGCCCGGTAGTCGAGGGTGAGCGTGCCGGAGGAGTCCGCCGCGAGGGCGGCCCCGGCTCCGTCGAGGGTGGTGACGGTGAGATGCGCCCCGTCGCCGGCGGCTTTGAGGCTGCCGGTGAAGGAGGCGAGGCTGCCGCCGAAGGTGGCCGTGCCTGTGATGGCGGCGGTGCCGGCCCCGGAGAGGCTTCCCGCGACGGCTCCGGGGGTGCCGGAGGAGTCGGAGGTGTACCAGTCGCGGAGGCGGGCTTCGGCGCCGCTTTCGAGGGCGAGGGTGGCTCCTTCGGCCTGGTCGAGGGTGACGCCGTCGAGGCCGGACCGGGCCGCTTCTCCGGTTTCTCCGGAGGTGTCCGGGCTGCTCAGGAGGAGTTCCCCTCCCCGGAGGGTGACGAGGGCTTCCCCGGGGGTGGCGGCGCGGATGGTTCCTTTCCAGGTGCCGCCCCGGACGAGGTTGAGGCGGGTGCCTTCACCCAGGTCGATGGCGCCTCCCGTGGTTCCGTCGAGGGTGTCGGCGCTCAGGAGGCTGCCGTCTCCGTCGAGGGCGATGCGCCCGTTGGCTCCGACGCTCAGGGAGCCGGCTTCCAGGACGGAGTCGAGCCCGCTGAGGGTGAGGAGGGCTTCCGTTCCCGTTCCGGCTCCGGTGACTTCGAGGGCGGCCACGCTGTGGCTGCGCCCGGAGGCGGTGAGCTCGAGACGGCCTTCGCGGACGGCTACGGTGCCGGCGGAGGAGAGGGTGCCTCCGATGGCGAGGGTGGCTTCTCCGGTTTTCTCAATGAGGGTGCGTTCGCCGCCGGTGAGGTTGCCGGCGAGGCGGGAGTGGACGAGGTCTCCGTCCTTGTCGCGCCCGTTGAAGAGGATGGCGCGGGCCGTGCCGGAGGCGTCGCCGCAGGAGATGTTGAGGTTGGCTCCGCGGACGCCGCTGACGTATTTCATGACGAGGGCGGGGTTGTCGCCGTCGCTGCCGGAGGCGGGAAGGGTGACGTTCATGTCCCGGTCGACGTAGACGGCACGGTAGTCGATGAGATCCCCGTTGCCGGTGATGTCGCCGTGCCTGGAGGCGAGCCAGACGGAGAGGTTGCCGTCGACGATGACGTTGCCTCCCTGGATGCCGACGATCTGCAGGCCCCATTCGCGGAAGAGGGGGTTGAAGCGGATGGCGGTGCCGGGGTCGAGGGTGCCGTTGGTGATGCTCAGCGAGACGCGGTCGCCCAGGGGCTGGGGTTCGGCGTAGTCGGGGAGCAGTTCGCTCGCGTCGTATTTGACGGTGAGGGCGCGCAGGATGTTGGTCTGGAGGTCTTCGCCCAGCTGGATGTTCATGACGCCGTCTCCGGCCATCCCGACGGTGGTTTCGCTGCCCTGCGGGGCGGCGAAGTTGATCAGGGCGGTGGCCGCGCCGCCGGGACCCTGCGGGATTTCCTGCCCGGTGGAGGCGTCTTTGATGGTGGCGTTCATGGAGTCGAGCACGAGGTCGGCCCGGTTGAAGAGCACGTTGCCCCGGCCGAGGTTGTCGATGCTGCTGCCGGAGGCGAGGGTGGCGTTCCGCAGGGCGCTGCCGGTGAGCCCTCCCATGTCGAGGCTTACGGCGGGGCCGCCGATGAAGCCGCTTGCGTCGATGGCGCCTCCCAGGGCGGTGACGGTGCCGGAGGCCGACCAGCCGCCCGCGCGGCGGAGGGCCCCTCCCTTGATGGTGATGTCGTTGTCCAGGGCGAGGTCGTTGAGGTCGAGGATGCCTCCGTCGACTTCCATCAGGACGCTGCCCGTGTCGACTCCCGCGTTCAGCAGGACGACATGGTCGACTCCTCCGGCAGCAACGAGGGTGTAGTCCCCTTCGAGGGCTCCGGAGAGGACGGCGTCTTGCAGGACGAGGCGCTGGCCTTCGCTGCCGGTGATGGCGGCGTCGGCGTTCAGACGGAGCTTGTCGAGGGCGAGGAGGGCGTCTTCCCCGTCCCCGAGGACGAGGGAGGTGTCGCGCGTTCCGGCGCCCGGGACTCCGTTGCCCAGGACGATGGTGACGGCGTCCCCGTCGATGGCGGCTCCGGAGAGGTTGAAGACGGCTTGGTCGAGGACGAATTCACAGGCGCTTCCGGCGGTTCCGGAACTCCGGACGGCTCCCGCGAGAGTGATGGGACCGCCGTTGCCCGAGAGAGTGGCCGAGGTGCCCGAGAGGGAGGTGTCCCCGGACAGGACGGTGCCGTTGCCGACGCTCATCGACGAGCCTTGCCCGTAGGCGACGGAGGCGGAGACGGTGGCGTCTTCTTCCAGCATGGCGAGGCTTCTGCCTCCGAGGATGGAGACTCCGCCTTCCCCGGCGACGGCTTTCTGCAGGGTGACGGCAGCGCCGTTGATGCGCAGGGTGTGGCCCGCGTCGACGGTAACGAGGTTGTAGGATTCGCCCGAGAGGGTGAGGGTGCCTCCCTGGCCGGCGTCGCTGCGGCGGATGTTGGAGTAGGTGTCGGCATCGCGGTCGGTCAGGCGGATGCTCCCGGCGAAGTCGCCGGTGAGTTCGAGGTCGCCCGTGCCGAACTTGTTGAGGACGAGTTCGGCGTTGGAGTTCAACACGCTGTTGAGGCCGAGGGAGACGCTGCCGGCTTCCCCGCCGACGGCGAGGTTGAGGTCGTTGAGGATGGTGTTGCCCTGGTCGTCCTGGGTGGTGTTGACGCTGAAGCGGTCGGAGAGGGCGTCGGAGACGCTCTTCGCCATGGCCGTGCCGAACTCGAGGGTGCCTCCGTCAAAGGTGATGGCGCCCTGCGTGCCGAGGGCCCGGGCGTCCTTCATCACCAGGGTACCCCGGCGAAGCGTGGTGCCGCCGGTGAATTCGTTGGCCTGGTGGAATTCGACGATGCCCACGCCGCTGACGAGCATGGTGGTGGCCAGGGGGGCTCCGGCGGCATTGAGGCCGTCTTTGATGGCTCCTCCCCGGAAGATGTAGGTACCGTTGGATTCCACCTGGACGTAGACGGGGGTGACCCCCTCGGCGGCGATATCGACGGTATGCTCGGTCAGCGAGGTGTCGCCCGCCGCCCCGAAGAAGACGGCGTGGTTGGCCGGCCCGTCGGTTTCGGCCTCCTTGCCTTGCCAGTTGGCGTTGAAGGTGTTGCCGTCCACCCAGTCGGCCCGGGCGTTGCCCGCCCAGATCCAGGTCTTGGTGTCGGTGTTGATGTAGGCTCTCAGCACCCACGAGGCTCCGTCGCCGGAACGTTCCAGGGCGTAGGAGTAGATGGGCGAGACGTCGTCCCAGTCCATTTCCACCCCTCCTTCTCCCAGGGCGATGCCTTCCGTGAGGCTGCCCCCGTCGCTGCCGAACGAGGCGATTGTGTAGTTGCCTTCCGAGAGCTTTTGGAGGAAGTCGGCCGAGAAGTTCAGCGCGACGGATCCCTGCGAGGTGAGGGCTCCGGCGACGCTGACGAGGGCGTCCCCGGCGGACATGCTGAGGTTGTCCATCGTCAGCGACGTGCCCAGTTCCAGGCAGTCGGCCTTCAGGCGGGAGTTGGTCTTGAGGACCGTGCCCCCGGTGACGGAGAGCGTGGAGCCCGGCGTCATCGAAGAGAGGGTGTTGCCGCCGCCCAGGGAGAGCGAGGCGGCCGTGAGGGTGCCGTCGAGCGTGGCGGTGCCCGTGGCGTCCGACAGGGCGATATCCAGTTTGCCGACGCCCGAACCGGCGCCGCCCTTGAGCGAGCCGCCCGTCATTGAGACGTTGTTGGCCAGGGCGTTGCCGTTGATGTCCAGAACGCCGCCCGAGATGCTCGCCTCCTGCGTCCCCAGGGCGGAGGCGGATCCTGCGCGGAGGGTGCCCCCCGAAATGGAGACGGCGCCGCCGTAGCCCGAGTTGTCGCCCGACAGGAGCACGGTGGAACCGGTCACCGACAGGGCGCCCGTTCCGGTCATGCTCCCGGAAATGGTTTTATCTCCCGTGCCGCCGAAGCTCAGCGACGAGGCGGAGTCCCCGGTGTTCACGGCGCCCGCCGCGAAGGCTCCGCCGACCGTCAGGCCGGCTCCCGAACCCAGCACGACCGTGCCGCCGAAATCGCCGTTCGCCCCCGTCAGGGACAGACGGGAACCGCCGGCCACTTCCACCGTCCCGGTAAGCCCTCCGTACCCGGAGAGGGAACCTCCGTAGACGTAGCCTCCGGCTTCCGTTCCGTTGAACCTGACCGTGCCGCTTCCGGCGATGGCCATGTCCCCCGCCCTGAGGGAGGCGGACTGGAATTCCAGAACGCCGGATTCCACGCGCACCGCGCCGGTGGCTTCATAGTTGCCCGTAATCTTCAGGGAACCGGCACCTTGCTTGATGAGGGCATGGTTGCCTTCGTCCCCTCCGAGGTGGTTTCTGACCGTGCCGGAAATGAGGAGGTCCACATCCGCCGAACCGTCGGCCACGCTGATGACCGTGTCGTTCTGGCGCAGACCCACGTCGGCGGAAATCGTCGCCGTCGTTCCGGACGCTTCCGTAAGAATCTTCGCACCGCCCCCGAAGAGGTCGATCCCCTTGCCGGTCACTCCCGAGGCCAGCCCCACGGAGCCTCCCCGGAGCGTCAGGACGAGCCCCTTCATGGTCTGGCTGCCGGCCAGTTCGACGCGGCCCGCTTCCTCCACGCGGATTGCCGAGGTGTTCACGGAGGAACCTCCCCAGCCCGTCGCGTCCTTGCCCATCTTGAGCAGGCCGTCGACGACGGACACAGCCCCCTTCACCACGCCGCCGGCTCCGCCGTCGCCGTTGCCCTTGAGTTCCACCGTCCCCCCGTTTATGGTCAGGGAACCGGATAAAATCCCCGTCCCGTCGAGCGTCAGCGTCCCGGCTCCTTCCTTCGCATACGAGGCGGCATTGTTCACCGCCGTGCCGAAGGTGACTTCGTCGCCGGCTCCGGAGATGTTCAGCGCCAGGGAGGTCCCGGCGGCGACACCGTCCTTCAGGCGGGCGGAAATGTCTTCCTCGTTGCCTTCCAGCCAGGTCAGCTTCGCGCCGCTGCCCGCCGAGATCTTCCCGGTGCCGAGGCCGCCGGAGACAAATTGCACTTCGCCCGACTGCAGGGACACCGCCCCCGACCAGTCCGAGCTGGCGAACTTCATGGAGACGACCGTGCCCGTCCCGGACACCGTCAGCGCTCCGTTGCCGGAAAGAGCCCCGTCCGTACCTTTCTCAAACGTGTAGCTGCCGCCCGTCACCGAGAGGGAACCGGGCTTCACCGTGCCGTTGACCGTCACCGTCTTGTCGGCCGCATCGGCTCCGAAGACGACCGAGTCGCCCGTGTGGAAGGCCGCCTCTTCGCCCGTCAGCCCCTGGGTGTTGGTCCAGGACGAGGCGTCCTTCAGGACTTCCCAGGCGTGCGAGCCGGAGGTGCCGGCCCAGGAGAGGCTCACCGGATCGCTCTTCTTGAAATTGAGGGTCAGCGTGTTGCCCGACGTATCGAAGCTCAGCTTGCTGCGGGCCGTCTTGTCGTACTGCATCCCGATGACGGCAATTTGACTGTCGTCCAGGGAGCTGAAGCCGAGGCTCGCCGCACCCAGCAGCTTCATCGTGTAAGTGCCCGCCCCGAATCCGGCAAACGAGGCCAGGTCGAGCGTCAGCACCGTATCGCCCGTCCCCAGGGAGAGCGCTCCGTCCACCTGGTAGAGAGCCTTCGAATCGTTCTTCAGCGAATAGTCCGCCACGATCACGCCGCCGCCCAGCACCAGTCCGCCCGCAAGCGTCCCCGTACCGGCCGCGCTCGTCGTCAGCGTCTGTTTGCCGCTGAGCGTCCCCAGCTTCAGGGCGCCTCCGTCAAGATTCAGCGTCACGGCGTTCGTCGCTCCGAGATTCGTCGCGCCGCTCACGTCCAGAATGCCCTGGCGGGCCGTCATGACCGAGTCGAACGTGCCCAGGTCCCCCGTCAAAATCTGCGTCCCGGCCCCGTCGTGGATGATCGAAACCCCATCCCCGATATCGCTGGTGTACGTGTTGCTCACGCCGGACGCCGTCGCGATCGTCAGCGTCGCCTTGTCCACGCCGCTTCCCCGGGCGACGTTGTTGTGGTAGCCGCGGCTCTTCAACCCGGCAATCGTCACCTCCTCCACCCCGAGCTCCAGCTTCGAGGTCCCGTAGGTGTTCGTCGCGCTTTCAGACGTATCGGCCTGCAGCTCCACCGTCGCGTTCTTCAGGGCATTGGTGTCGTTGAGGCGCAGGATGAAGTGCTCCCGCCCGGCCGCTCCGCCACAGTCGTTGAGCAGCGTCACCGTCCCGTTGAACGTCCCGGCACCGTTCAATTCGAAAATCCCGTCCACATCATTGTTATAGTCCTTCCGCAGGGAAAGCGTCTTGCCCGCGGCATCCCCGTCGAGGGAATCCGCCGACACGATCCCGATGACCTTGTTGAGGGAAATCGACGAATTGTCCGTCACCGTCAGCTTGCCCGCCCTGAGCAGAACCTTCGCCGACGTGTCCGAACCTTCCTTCTCCGCCAGGTTGATCGTGCCTCCGTTCAAATTGATGTCGAGCTTGTTGTCTCCAAAGGAAACCTGGTTGGTGAAATTGAGCGTGCCGCCGTTGATCGTCACCGCCCCCGTCTGGCCGCTCAGGTCGATGCCCTTTTGAAGAACCAGCTTCCCGTCCTTGCCCACCGTCACTTCACCCGATACCCCGAGATCCGAGAGCTTCACCGTCGTATCCACACCGATCGATCCGGCCCCCCTCAAGTTCCCCGCATAGGCGAAATTGTCGTTCTTGGAACCGGCGAAAACGAGCCGGCCGCCCTCTTCGAAGGTGATGGCCGAGGCGCTGTTGATGCTCTGGGTCACCTGGGCGCCGCTCTCGTCGCCCTCCACAACCCCCACCAGGGAATTGACCGTCAGGGTCGCGTCCTTCGTGATCGTAAAGCCGCCCAGATAGGAAAGGTTGTTGCCCGCCAGCACGACGCTGCCGTGCCCCTCAATGCGGAGTGAGGCATCGGCAGACCCCGTCAGGGTCCCCGAAATCGTCATGGCCGCCCCGTCCGTCGAACGCTGTCCCCCGGCCGCGTCGGTCGTGTTGAGCACGTACTTGTCCGTATGCAGCGTCACCGTCCCGTCAGGAAGCGTCAAACCCTTCGCCACCGTCGCGTCATCGATCAAACCCAAAGTCGAACCGGAAGACAGGGTCACGGTCAGGTTGCCGATATTGGCAATGCCATTGCTCCCGGCGATGTTCAACGCAACACCATCGGCAACATTGACCTTCACCGTACCTCCCCCGCTTACGTTTACACCCTTGTTGAAATTGCCGATCCCCCCTTCTTTAATGTTAATCGTCCCTGTTTTTTTACCGGAACTATTCATTCCCATAAACGCATTGACGAGATTGAATTCACCGAAAATGTTAATCTCCGTATTGTCGTACATCCCGAGGAACAAGGCCCCGTCACCCGTATTGCTTGAACTGGTGCTGGTGCCGAGCGCGGAAAACACAATCCCCTTATAGATATTGATTATATTGGTTTTACTTCTCGAATAGGGAGACAAAAGAATGGTTTTATTGATAATGACGGCCCCGCTGTTTTCAACATCGCTCCGACCAAAATCAATCTGACCGTAAGCCATTCCGATTTTGTCCATTTCCAGCGTACTCCCCTGTTGCAAATAGATGCGGCTGGTAAGGTATGTACTACCTAAATCGTTATATTCCTTCCCGAAAACTTTCGCGCCTCCGGTCAATTGATACGTCGCATTGTTGAGCATCCCAATGCCGTTGCCGAACTTCTTGGTCCCGCCATCCAGGGTGACGACGGCCCCGGATTCGGAACGCAGGACCAAATCCCCGTCAACGTCTCCGGAAATCGTCGCATCTTTCTGGAAGATCAACTTGCCCGCACCCGTCACATTGCCTATCTCGGTCTCTCCGGAAGTCGACAAAACCAAATCCCCTCCCCCCATGTTGAGAGAGGAGACGAGCAGGAACCCCGCGTTACTCCCGTCCTCAATCGTAAATGTCCCTGTGGTTTCGTTAAAAGACAAAGTTTCTTTAACATTCAGAGTGACTCCGTTTAGCATCAGGGAATCAGCCGTCGTTTCATCCGTGTCGAGGGTAACGATTAGGTTCTTCATGGAGTAGATGGTATCTGCTCCTTTGGGATTCAAGGTCGTAACACCGCCGGGCCGTGCATAGGTCAGATTATCTCCGGACGGAGAACCGTCGACGAGATTGTTGATTTGGGCAAACAGGATTTTGTTGCCGGAAACAGAACTTCCATACAAGACTCCGTCGATATCGGCCAGAATGGACTTGTCGACCCAGGAAGTGTCTCCCACAAGTGAGGCAGTCAAATCGAAGTTGGTCAGTTGACCGTCGGTAATCTTGGCGCCGGACAATTTGAAGGTGAGCGTGGAATCTTCCAACAGGGAAAGACTACCCATATTCAGCGTGTTGGAACCGTCGGTCAGATCCAGATTGATCGAAGAGATCCCGGAAAGGGCTGTTGCTCCGAGCGTTTTGCCGAGAAGACCGGATACTTCGGCATTGTCCATCAGGAGCAATTGACCGGAAAGATCTGTCGAAGCAGCCAGAGAGAGGGAACCGGAGAGTTGCAGGGAACCCTGGGCTCCGATATTGACAGCTTGTGTCAGTCCCGTCGATGCCCCCAGAGACAAACGGCCTGACTGAATGGTGATTGCTTTGTTGATGGCGGACAAGTCGCCGCTTAGCGTTTGCGTTCCCTTGCCTTGTTTGACCAGGGAAATGTTGGCTCCTATGGAACCGGTATATTCCGTCGTGCTGTTTTCAGCATTATTGAAGGTCAGAACCCTCGCCGTATTGTCCGCGCTGCGGACGGTTACGAAAGCATTGCTGTTTTTCAATCCTCCGATGGTAGCATCGTTGGAAAGTTCCAGAATAGCCTTGCCTTTGTCCACTGCCTTGCCCGCAAGGTTGACCGTCATACTGGCCAGGGCATTGGCCGATGTGGGGGACAAGATCAGTTCTCCAGCCTTTTCATTATTGTTCTGGACATTCAATGTTCCCGAGAAGGTACTTGTACCACTGACGTTGAGCTGGGATTTCCTGAGGTCGTCCGCATTGTTTCGAGTGACATTCAGGGTGATGGAGGCTCCATTGTCCGTTACTCCTTCCGTTGTTCCCAGCCCATTCAGGTTGATGATGGCGCCTCCACGGAAGTTGAGGGTTGAATTGGATGAAACGTCGATGGTTCCGGCGTCATAGGTATTCAGAGTATCGGAACCGCTGTATCCGATGGCCAGCGTACCTCCGGCAAGGACGGTATTTTTCATTCCGGCACCATTGACAATGCCCGTTTTAAGAAGCACCATGCCTCTTTGGACTTTCAGATATCCGGTGAAGTCCTTGAAGACTTTCGTATTGTCTCCGTCATCGCTACCGAAAAACAAGTCTTTGGCTCCTTCCTTCAGGATTTCACCGGAACCTGTGACAGTACCGGTCATATAGATCGTATTGGCTTGGACGCCGATCCGGGTTCCTTTGGACATGATCTCCCAGTTGCCGACGAAGGTTGCTCCGGAATCGGTACGAAAAGCGCTATGATAATAGCCGGGATAGCTCGATTCTTTATCCCCGCTCCATGTACCTTGTCCGAGGATGAAGTCATTGGTAATATTCGTGTTGTCAAAATTGAGCCATAAATGACCTCCATCAAGAATAATTGTTCCCGCGTTTTTGATGATGTCGTAGCTGGTAATTTGGAAACGCCCCTGTTCCAGAGACAGCGATTTGGACGTAACTCCGGCATTAATTTTGAACGACGAATTGGTCGCATTGCCTCTCAGCTTGACATTGTATCCGTCGGCACTGATTCCCGGAAGGGTTTTCAAAGATGATGCATTGTAGTTGAGGAACCAGTCCGTATCCTTGTCGGCGGTCAGTGTTTCCGATGGATTGGCGGTCAGTGTAATCGTTTCATAGGCGATTTCGTCGGCCGCCTGTGCCTGTTCGGAGACGAAGCAGGAGATGAGACAGGTTCCGATCACGGCCGTTCCGGTAGCGACGGAGGAGAATACTGTAGCGGTGTGCATGCAGGCAACAACGGCCGCACGCAAAAGCGAGGGTAAGCGTAGTTTCATGAGAAAGAGAAGAAAGAATTTACCTTTCTCTGATATAGTATCCAAAATACATTGACAAGCGGAAAGTTGACTTTTTTTTGATGGGTTGTCTTGATGCTTGCAAATTGTATTTTGTAAAGTTATTTAACTGCTATATGTGCTTATTATAAATGAATTAGATCATAAATGAATCGCAATTATCACGAGTTATTTTACAAAAAAACAGGATTTGATATTGTATGTGATACGTATCCTGGAACCCGAGTATTCCTATTGTGTTCACAGGACGTGAACGGTTGTATAAAATTATCGTTAATCGTGTATAATAGACACATAGAGAGAGGGAAAGGAAAGAGAAAGAAAGCAGATTCTGAAAACAGAGACTCCAGAGAAACGGGTATATTTTCAGAAATATCGGTGTGACATATAAGCGTCCTCGCCACTATTCGAGGAAGAGTTATAAAAGATAAAAACCCTTCTCCCTCAAGAGGACGGAATTTTGCCGGAAGGACGGGAAAAAATCAAATTCCGGTGTCCGGGAACAAGCCTAGGACTGTTTGGGCGGCTTTGGCCGCTGCTCCGCCGTGACCGAGCTTGTCGGTGGCTTCCTTCATGTTTCCGAGAACTTCTCGGCGGACGTTGGGATCCATGAGGCGTTCGATTTCGGAAGCGACGGCAATGGGGGTGAAGTCGTGCTGGATCAATTCCCGGACGACGGGGCGTTGTGCCAGGATGTTGACCATGCCCAGGAACTGGATGTTGATGACGGCTCTGCCGACGAGATAGGTTAAATAGGCGACTTTATAAACGAGGACATAGGGAAGCCGGTGCAGGGCGGCTTCGAGGGTGGCGGTTCCGGAGGCGACGGCGGCGGCGGCGGCGCGATCCATAAGGTCGTGATAGTTGCCGACGCGGATGTCGAGGGCTTCCGGGCTGAGACCGGCATCGACGACCATGGCGCGCATGATGTCCGCCAGCCTCTCATTGGAAGCGGCGGTTTCAAAACGCCAAAGCGGGTGAGTTTTGCGGAGCATCATGGCGGTTTGAATGAAAACGGGGAAGTGGCGTTCGATTTCGCGGGTACGGCTTCCGGGGAAAAAACCGATGAGATCCGGTTCCCGAATGTCCGTCCGGCGGTCTGCCAGGATGTCGTCGACGAGAGGGTGTCCGACAAACTCCGTAGGGAGACCTGCGTTTTCGAACAATTGCTTTTCAAAGGGAAAGATGCACATCATCAGGTCAAGCATCTTGACCATTTTCGGGATGCGGCCCTTGTGCCAGGCCCAGACCTGCGGAGAGATGAAGTAAACGATTTTGGTATCGGGGCAGTATTTGCGGACGCGTTCCGCAAGGCGCAGGTTGAACCCCGGATAGTCGATGAGGATCAGGCATTCGGGCTTTTCCCGTTTGATGCGTTCCAGCATGCCGAGAAGGTGTTTTTTGAACCATCCGTAGCGTTTCAAAACTTCGACAAGCCCGACGACGGCAGCTTCATCCGCCCAGTTTTCGACCTGGGGGCAGAGTTCGTGCATGCGTTCTCCGCCGAGACCGGAAAATTCGATATCGGGATTCAGCCGGGTTAGTTCACGCATCAGGAGGGCACCGTGTTTGTCCCCGCTCATTTCTCCGGCGATGATATAAAATTTCATGGTAGGCTACTGAACCGAATCTCGTTTTCGTGAGAATGATAATGGAATGGTTTCCTTGGGGCAATAAAAGACTTTTCAAGCCCTGCTTATTGTGCAGACTGTGCGCGTATGTTTCATGATTTGCTAGTACTGTGGATGAGCTGGGTGGAGGACTGGGGGTATGCCGGGGTGGTGATTTTGATGGCGATGGAAAGTTCGATTTTCCCGGTGCCGAGTGAATTGGTGATACCGCCGGCCGTGATGCATGACAACATGAGTCTCGTCGGCGTGATTGTTTCTGGGACATTCGGTTCCTGGCTGGGTTCCTCGATTACCTATGGCGTAGCGAGGTGGCTGGGCAGGCCGATCGTGATGAAGTGGGGCAAGTTTTTCTTCATGCCTCCGGCAAAGGTGGAAAAGGCGGAAGTGTTTATGCAGAAATATGAAGTGGGAGGAATTTTCTTTGCCCGTCTTTTGCCTGTGATCCGGCACTTGATTTCCATTCCGGCTGGTCTGGTGCGGATGAATTTCTGGATATTTTCCCTGGTGACTGTTCTTGGTTCTTTGACATGGTGTACGGTGCTGGCCTGGTGCGGGCAGTGGGTTAAAGAGAAGAATCCCGGTGTGATGAACAGCCCGGAAGAGTTAATTGCCGCCGTGAAGGCTGAAAGCCATATGATCATTATCGGAGTAGTCATTCTCGCTTTGTTGTACTTCGGGATGCTGGCGCTGACCCGCAAAAGCAGGACGGAAGGAACAGAACCCGCGCAAGGAGAATAAGTTTTCCCCGGAAAATCCGAAAAAGGAAAGATGGAAACCGTTGCATCAAAATTGGAAGGAATTCCCCTGACTCCGCGCGTCCTTGCTGCGCTGGATTATTTTCACCAAGGGTACAATTGTTCGCAGTCCGTGTTTGCGGCATTTGCGGATTACTGCGGTTTGTCGCCGGATGCGGCGTTGCGTCTCTCGTCGCCCTTCGGAGCCGGTATCGGGCGGATGCGGGAGGTGTGCGGGGCTCTTTGCGGAGCGTCGATGGTAGGCGGCGCCTTGAAAGGCAATGCAGGAGCTTCGCCGGAGGAAAAGGAACGTATTTTTTCCCTGATCCGCGAATTTGCCGAGGCATTCAAACGTGAGTTCGGTTCCATGTACTGCCGGGATTTGCTGCATTTGGAATCGGCTGAGGAAAGCGCCCGTCCCTCCGTGAGGACGGCGGCGTATTATGCTTCCCGTCCGTGTGAACGGTGTGTGGCTTTTTGCGCCGCACTGGCGGATGGCCTTGTTCCGGGGGAAGGGTGACGGATTTCGGCTTTCCGGGTTATCTGGGAGCGACTCCGAGATAGTTGCGTACGTTTTTCATCGAAGGAAAATAGACGCCGGTTTCGTGGCACCAGAAAGAGGATGAACTGCCCCCGTCCAGGTTAAGGGCGGATTTGACGGAAAATTGGCCGAGACACCCCGGTGTGGCCAGCCAGGAGGCGAGTTCCGCGAGCGTTAGCGGGGAAGTCATGGCGATGCACCAGTTGCCCCGGCGATCCGTGGCGACGAAGGTGCGGTAGGTTGATTTGGTGTTGTTGAGTCCGGCGACGGGTTTGCCGTTTTCGACGAGGAACGGACCTCCCTGGATGGCTTCGCGCGGAGCGGCCCCCTTTTGTGAGGCAAAGGCTTTGGAACGCTGCAGGAAGATGCCTTTGCCTGAGTCCCAGAGAATACCGGAGACCGTGAAGGAACCGGTGGCTAGAGGAAAGTTTTTTTTCCCGTTTTGGATGACGATGCCTAGAGGGCTGCCTTCGGGATTTGCGCCGAAGAAGCTGCCGTTGATGCCTGCGACACAGGGCGATTTCTTCATGGCCTGGTCAAGGGAACCGTATTTGGGTTTCCGCATGTCGCCTTCGTCGAGGACGACCAGCCGGTGAGTTTTGGAGTTGAAGAAGTAGGCGTTGATGCGGTCGCTGACGGAGAAGATTCCTTCTTTGCGCGTGAATGTTTTGTGTTCCGCGTGAGCGGCCAGTGAGACGGCGCAAACGAGGAAAGGTATGATGAGGCGGCAGAGAGACATCATGAGCGGGAGGGGAGGAATACGGTGGAATCGGCCCGGGTATTTTCCGGAACGACGGCTCCGGGCCAGACGATGCAGGAATTGAGACGGCTCCCGGGGCCGACGATGGCTCCGGGACCGACGACACAGTCGGCGTCGAGTTCGGCTCCGGCGATGTCGGCGGACGGGGCCAGGCGTATGCAGGATGATGCCGGCAGGGCGGTGACGGGTGACCGATGGGCGGCAATATAGGATTCCGGAGTTCCCAGGTCCATCCAGTCTCCATCGTCCATGACGACGCCGTTGACCTGGCCGCGTTTGATCAACGCCAGCAAGGCGGGGACGATGGAAACGATTTCTCCGGGGGGGATCAGTGGGAGGATGTCTGCCGGGCGGACACAATAGATGCCGGTAAACTGGTGGGTGCCTGGATGAACGCCCAGGGCATGTCTCATGTCCGTGATTCGTCCGCTGGCGGGATCGAAACCTACATTGCGCGTGGTGCCTGTACTGCGGAGCCCGAGCGTAGCGGATGCACCGGACAGGAGGTGTCCCCGGACAAGAGTGTCCAGGGGCAGGTTGGAGACGATGTCCCCGTTGTGAATGATCAGAGGGGAGTCTTCGTCCAGAAGGTCTGCGATGTTTTTCAGGCCGCCTCCCGTGTCGAGCAGGACGGGTTCGTGACGGAAACGGAGCGTACAGTCTTCCCAGAGACCGTCCGGAAAGAGTTCATCCCAGACATGCGGAAGGTGATGGGTATTGACGATGAAGTTCCGGATACCGAGTGCCTTGAGCCGGCGCATCGTATGAACGACCAATGGATCCTGGAAGACGGGAATCAAAGGTTTGGGGCGTATGTCGGTCAAGGGGCGGAGGCGTGTTCCCAAACCGGCTCCCAGAATGAAGGCCTGGATGGCGGAGGATTCCATGCGGAGACGTGAAGAAGTTTGGATGGATCAATGATGATCCAGTCCCAGTTTTTCCAGTTTAGGACGGATGACAAGACGGCAGTAGCCGTTCTTCTGCCAGTTGTTGCGGTAGTAGTCCATGTGGTACTGTTCCGCAGGATAGAACGTTTCCGCCGGGCCGATCCGGGTGACGACGGGGACGTCATAGCGTGCCGCTTCATTGGCAACGGCTTTTTCCGCAGCGCTTCTCTGGGTTTCGTCATGGTAGAAGATGACGCTTCTGTACTGGGTGCCGACATCTTCCCCCTGACGGTTGAGCTGGGTGGGATCGTGAAGTTTGAAGAACCATTCCAACAGGGTTTCGTAGGTGATGACGGCGGGGTCGTACACGATACGGACGATTTCCGCATGGCCTGTTTCCCCCGTGCAGACTTCTTCATAGGTCGGGTTTTCTTTGCTCCCCCCCATGTATCCCGGAGTGGCGGAGAGAACGCCGGGAAGTTGCGAGAAGGCGGCTTCCGAACACCAAAAACAGCCCGTCCCGAAATCGGCAATCCGCGTTGATTGATCTTCCATGCACGGAAGCATAACGATTCTGTCTGCTGATGCGAGCCGAATCCGGGGAATATCCCGGATGACCCGCGTCATGCCGATTGTTACAAAAATTCATAGAATCTTGACAGGATTGGGATGTTTCCCATATTATGACCTTTCAAAAATTCGTTCCCGCAAGAGGGAACATTCTCATCTATGCCAGCGTTTGTAATCGCCGTAATCGTTTTCCTCATTGTCGTCAATGCGCTCTATGTGGCGGCCGAATTTGCCGTCGTCAGCGTCCGTGCCAGCCAGATCCGCGGGATGGCGGATGAAGGGAGCCGTCTGGCGTCCGGGCTGCTCGGTATTATGTCCGAGACGTCCCGCCTGGATAGGTACATTGCGGCCTGCCAGTTCGGCATTACCATTTCCAGTCTGATCCTGGGGGCCTACGGACAAGTGTCCCTGACGGCTTATCTGTACCCGCTTCTGGAACACATGGGGATGGGGACTGCGGCGGCATTGTCAGTATCGGCTTTGGTTGTGCTTGTCTTTTTGACTGTGTTCCAGGTGATTGCCGGGGAACTGGTGCCCAAATCCGTGGCGTTGCAATTCCCGGTTCAGGCGGCCTTGTACACATATCTGCCGCTCAAGTGGTCATTGGCGGTGTTTTCCCCGTTCATCAGTTTGCTGAATGGGAGCGGCCTTTTGATTTTGAAAATGCTGCGGATTCCGCACGGCAGCCACCACCATATCCACTCCCGCGAGGAAATCGACATGTTGCTGGAGGAAAGCCGTGACGGCGGTCTGTTGCCACCCGATGAACATGACCGTTTGCAAAAGGCCCTGGATCTGGAGGATTTGACCGTTGGGAGGATCATGATTCCGAGGATTCATCTGGGAATGCTGCCGATGGATGCTCCTCCGGGGGATCTGGAACATCTGATGGAGAAATCGCCCTATACGCACATTCCCGTCTATGAAGGGGAGCGTGACAATGTCGTGGGCATGCTGCACATTAAGGAAGTGGCTGCCCAGTATGCGGCGAGGGGTGAACTGCCTCCGTTGAGGAAGTTGATTGCCCAGGTTCCGTTTGTTCCCGAGTACCAGAAGATGGACAAGTTCCTTCCCCTGATGCGGGAGAAACGGGCCCAGCAGGCCTTTGTCGTCGATGAATACGGACGTTTTGTCGGCATGGTGACCATGGAACGCATCTTGAGCGAAATGCTGGGCGAATTCGGAGATGAATTCCACGCAGGCCGCCAGTCCGTTGAAATATTGCCGGATGGGGCTGTCAGGTTGTCCGGTTTGATCCGGAGACACGCCGTCGAGTCGTGGATCCCCGGGATCGAGGACATGGAAGACGATGCCAATACGCTGGGCGGTTGTATCCTTCTGGCCCTTTCCCGGCTTCCCAAGGCGGGGGAGACGATTGATTTTGCCGGCAAGCGCATTTTGATCGAGCGGGTGAATAACAACATGATCGACTCCGTCGTTATCCTGCCGGGTACCGGGAGTTTGCAGGATGGAAAGGAGGTTCGTTAACCCATGGACTGGGAAACGATAGGGATCATTATTGTTTTGATTCTGCTGAACGGATTGTTCGTGGCAGCCGAATTTACGCTTCTGGGCGCTCCCCGGGCCGCTTTGGAACGCCGGTCTTTACAGGGTGGGTTCGGCAGCGGAACGGCCGCTCTCGTCGTCAGAATCTTGAAGAATCCCCGGCTTCAGGACCGCTATATTGCGACGGCGCAGCTGGGCATTACTTTTGCGAGCCTGGGGCTGGGCATGTTCGGCGAGCATGCCGTAGCTGTTTGGATTTACGATTTTCTCGAGCAATTCGGGGCTGAAAACTGGTTCGTGTCTCATGGCATTGCCAGTATTCTGGCTGTTTCGTTCCTGACGTATCTGCACATCGTGCTGGGAGAAATGGTGCCGAAATCCCTGGCACTGATGTATGCCGCGCGATTGTCCCTGATCATTACCATTCCGATGCAATGGATCAAGTTCGCCATGTATCCGCTGGTGGTCGGGCTGAACGCAACGGGGAATTTCCTGTTGAAAGGTCTCGGCATTCAGCGTTCCCTGGATAGTGGGTTTTACCATACGCCGGAGGAGATCCGCTACATTGTGGACGAGAGCCGCTGCCATGGCGCTCTCAATGAGGAACCAGGGCGACTGATGCAGGATTTGTTCGATTTCAATGCTTTGACGGCCCACGAGGTGATGACGCCGCGCGTCCGCATCGAAGGGTTGCGTCTCGGGGCGACCACGGATGAAATCCGTACCATTGTTCGTAAAACGCGGCGGACCCGCTACCCTGTTTACCGGGGTGATCTGGATCATATTATCGGCATGATCCATGCCCGTGACGTGTTCCTGTTGATGAATCGCAACAAGTCTTTGGACGAGTTTGTCGTCCATACGGTTCCCTTCGTTCCGATGACAATGAAGCTGGATGACGTCGCGGAAACGATGCGCGGAGCGAACTCCCGCATGGCGGTGGTAATGGACGAGCACGGCGGTACGTCGGGGTTGATTACGATCCAGGATATTTTTTCCGAGGTGATCGGGGAGACGAACGGCAATTCCCTCCGCAAGGAGGAAGTCGTCATGTTGCCCGACGGTTCCTGCCAGGCTGAGGGGACGATGCGGCTGGACGAAGTGGGGGAATTGTTCGGCAGAGAGTTGGAATATGAATCCGTCGATACGGTCAGCGGTTTGATTCTTTCCCTGTTGGAACGTCCTCCGCGCATCGGAGACAAGGTTTGCTACTCCGGATTTTCCTTTCAGGTACTGGATGTCGAGAACCGCGGCGTGGAACTGTGCCGGATTTCGTATGACGATACTTCGGAGGATTCCTCCGCCGGTGGAGAAGTGACTGCTTGATTCCTTCTTCATTCCGGCCCATACTTGCATCATGAATCCGAAAGACTATTTGGAGGTTCTTGAATGGCGTTATGCATGCAAGAAGTTCGACCCGTCGGCATCCATTGATCCCAGTGTGATGGATGCACTGGAAGAAAGCCTGCGTTTGGCCCCGTCATCCATCGGGTTGCAACCCTGGTATTTCGTAGTCGTTGCAGACCAGGAGCTTAAAAAGTCTCTGCGCGGGATAGCGATGAACCAGTCCCAAGTGGAGGATTGTTCCCGGTTTGTCGTGATGTGCGCCCTTCGCGATCCGTCTGCGGAGGATGTGGAACGCTATCTGGCCCGGGTGGAGGAAATGAGGGCGCCGTCTGCAGAAAAGATGGAAGCCTCCCGCAAGTTTTATTCCGGAGTCCTGTCTTCTCGCACTCCCGAGGAGCGTGCCGCTTGGGCGGAAAATCAAGTGTATCTGGCTTTGGGGTTCCTACTGAGCGCAGCAGCTTTGATGAAAGTCGATTCCTGCGCCATCGGCAGCCTGGACGGTCCGAAGTGCGATGTTCTGCTGGGATTGGACAAGACTCCGTACCGCACTGTGCTGGGGGTTGCCCTGGGGTATAGAAGTCCGGAAGATACTTATGCCGCTGAGGCGAAGGTTCGTTTCCTCCGCGACGATGTGCTGGAAACGAGGTAAGATCCGGCATGATGCAATGCGTCCATCTAGGGTGGAATCGCCGGCTGGTTGAAACAGTGGCGGTGCGTCTTCTTGAGGAGGGTTCTTCCTGGGACGGCCTATTGTTGTTAATACCGACGGTGGAATCAGGTAAACGCTTGCGGGAGGCGCTGGTTCGGCTGGCTCCGGGCCACGCCGTGATTCCCCCCCTGATGATGACGGCTGAAATGCTTTTGGAACGGGCGCACGGGAATTCCGTCCGTGACCGTCTTCTGACGGAATTGGCATGGGCGCGCGTGATTTGCTCCCATCGGGAATCCAATGCCTTGATTCGGACAGCTCCTGTCGAGCGCACTCTTTCGTGGGGGCTTTCCATGGCGGATATTTGTTTGCGGGCACGGAGGACGCTGGGAGAAAGCATGATGCGGTTCGCCGATGTCGTCCGTCATCCGGAGACACCGCCCGAGGAGGCGGAACGATGGCAGGTACTGGATGATTGGGAACGCGAGGCTGTGTCCATGGTTGAATCCTGGGGGGGGCACGACCCCCTTTTGGAAGAACTCGACTGGGTACGGAGCCCCCGGCTGCCGGAAGGTATATGTCGTGTGGTTGTCGCCTGTGTGCCTGATCCCCTGCCTTTGGCGATGCTGGCTTTGCAGAAATGGGCCGATGCTCCGGATGCCTCCTATGAAAACCGGATAGTGGAATGCTGGGTGCATGGACCGGAAGATTTTGCCGTAGATCCCTGGGGAAGGCCTATTGGCCGAAATGTAGATGACGGTGCCGGGGATATGGTCATTCCTCTTCCATCGGGAGAGGAACCGCTCGTTCTTCGTCAGGGACCGGAGGGGATGGTGGAGGAAATCGTCCGTTTTTTTGCGGAATCCGGTTCGGATAATTCCGATTGCTCTATCGGGTTGTGTGATCCGGCGTTTGCGGCTGCCGTGCGGGACGGCGTATCATCGGCAGGATGGAGCGTGTATCGTTCGGGGGGGGACGAATCCGTCCGTACCGGGGTTGTACGCCTGCTGGAAGGAGTGAAGGATGCTATGAATGCCCCGGGTGATTGGTTGCCTGTCGATCAGTTGTGCCGTTCGGGGGTGTTGGCTGCCGCTCTGAAGTTGCAGGATCCGTTCGGCTTGTCCGTCATGCTGGACGAATTGGCTGATAAGCATATTCCGCAGAGCCTTTCCTTTGTCCTTACACTGATGCGGCGAGAAGACGCGGGGGGATGGAAACTGCGCGACTTCGAGAAGATTCTGCAATGGCTGGAAGAATGGACAAAACAGGGAGTCGGCGCTACAGCTGCTTCCCTGGTGGAACGGTTACAGTCCGCAGGGTGGGGCGGAGAGTTCCAGGAGGCTCTTCTCGACAGGTTGGGAGATATGGCGTCGGTG
Organism: Akkermansia sp. N21116; assembly: GCF_029854705.2. Classification (NCBI taxonomy): domain Bacteria; kingdom Pseudomonadati; phylum Verrucomicrobiota; class Verrucomicrobiia; order Verrucomicrobiales; family Akkermansiaceae; genus Akkermansia; species Akkermansia sp. N21116. The sequence goes on along the minus strand of NZ_CP139035.1, from coordinate 2,739,678 downwards.
GTGGCTTCCCTGGAGGACGGAATCCCCGGTTTTTCCGTCCGGGATGCTATGGTGTTGTTGTGTCGTGCCATGAAATCGGTTCGCGTGTATGCCGACCGCGACGACCGTGACGTGTCCATGCAGGACTGGATGGAACTGGCCTACGACCCGGCCGGTACTCTCGTCCTTGCCGGCATGCACGAGGGATGCATCCCCGACAACGAATTTGAAGATCCCCTTTTGCCGGAGGGAATGAAGCGCAAGCTCCGGCTAAGGAGCCGGACCCAGCGGTTTTACCGGGATGCGTTTTTATACCGTGGGATGATTGAATCCCGGCGCGAGTGCGGGAGAGTGCGCGTGCTCGTCGCCCGTGAAAATCCGTCTGGCGTGCCCTGCAAGCCGTCTTCCCTCCTGCTGCAATGCCCGGCTGAAGATTTGCCGGAGAGGGTTCTGCTCTTGTTCGGCGATGCCGCGGAGCCGCCGAAGAGCGTTTCCCGTGACGAGACGGGGTGGCATCTCGTACCTCCCGTTCAAAGGAATCCGTGGGCCGATCAGGCGGCGGAGTGGAAGAGCGGCGGGGAGATGGATCTTTTGGTGCGGAGAGTCAGCTTTTCTCCCAGTTTGTTTGCATCCTTCCTGTCGTGTCCCAAGCGGTTCTGGCTGGAGAAGGTATGCCGGTTCGAACGGCTTGATCTGGGGAAGGAGGCCAATGCGATGCAGATCGGAGAGGATATCCACAGGTGTGTTGAACGTCTTGGCCCCGGCGGAGATTTGTACGAAGAACGCCGGGAGGAAGTTTTGTCCCGTGCTTTGCAGGAGGGATTGATGCAGGAATTTTCCAGAAAGTACGGGCAGGAACTAACCCTGCCTCTGCTGGTGCAGAGAGATTACGCATTGCAGCGTTTGGAACGTATGGCGGCGATCCATCTCCAGGCTTTGAGAGAAGGTTGGTCCGTGGTTGGCGTGGAGAAAAAGATCGTCTGGGTTCCCTGGACGGATCTTCCTGTTGAGTTGAACATGCGCATCGACAGGTTGGAGGTCAATGAGCATACGGGCACTCTCCGTGTGGTGGACTTCAAAACGGGCAAGGGTAAAACACCGGAAGAGGCCCATTTGGCGAATCTAAGCGCTCGGGCCGTGTCCATGCTGGCCGAGTGGTTTCCCGGTTTGGAACCGTTGCCTGCCGAAGGGAGAAGCAAATCGCTGCGGCGCTGGCGCAATCTTCAGCTTCCTCTTTACGTTCTGGCCGCGGAAAATATGCTGAGGGAGATGTACGGTGTTTCCGATGTTGTTTCCGCCTATTTCAATTTGCCGATTCTTGCGGAACAAACGGGTATTGTGGAATGGGGGGGGCTAAACCGTGATTTGTTGGAATCTGCCGGAGCATGGGCGCATTTCATTGCGGATATCCTGCTGAACCGCGATTTGTCCGTTTTGCCTTCCGCCGAGTCCCTGGGGTGGGAGACGTACCCGAATGATCCGTTTGCGAAGATTTCTCCGGACGGTCTGGACCATTTGTTTGCGTCTCCGGTCAAGGAAGGAGGCCGGGCATGAATATTCGTCCTTATATCAGTACGCGTATCAGTGCGTCTGCCGGTTCCGGGAAGACCTACCAGCTTTCCCTGAGGTTTATTGCCCTTCTTGTGCTGGGTGTCCCTCCGGAAAGGATGATTGCCCTGACGTTTACGCGCAAGGCCGCCGCCGAATTTGCCGACCGTATCATGTTCCGCCTGGCAAAGGGGGCGGCGGATGAGAACGAAGCGGCTCGTCTGGCCGGGGAAGTAGCGGAAACGATTCGCGGAGGTTCCGACCATCCGGGGCTTGTTCCGGAAGGTACCTGGGACGGCCCTTTGCCTGACCGGGGAGTTTTCCTCTCCTTGCTGCGCTCCATGGTGTCCAACCTGGGGCGTCTGAACATGAGTACGCTGGACAGTTTTTTCGCACGGATGGCTATGGCGTTGAGTCTGGACCTCGGGTTGGCTGCGATTGAAGTGCTGGAAGACGACCGTCTTGCCGACGACCGGGCCCGGGTGCTGCAGGAGTTGTATTCCCATGCTCTGCTGGATGAGGGTGAAAGAGAGGCCTTCCTGACCGGGTTCAAGCTGGCAACGGCCGGGCGCGAGAATGAGAGGCTGGATACCAGCTTACGAGAATTTGTCGAGAAGTACCACGACCTTTACCTTCAGAACCCCGAACGGGAGAAATGGGGGAATGAGCAATGGATCAGGCAGGGAGCATGGTGGAACGGCGCTCCGGAACGCTGGAAAATTTTCACATTGCTCCGGCATTTGGTAGAGGAGCGAAAAGGAGATTTGCCTGCCGGATTTTTCAATCAGCTAGATAAGTTCGTGGAATTTTCCCTGACGGGAGGAACCTTCAAATGGCCGTCGATTTTTTCTACTGAATTCGTGCAGGATCTGCGGCGAGGAATCGGGGATTTTTCATATTCCAGAAAGGAATATCATTTGGATCCCGTGCTGGTGGAGTCGCTTCTTGCCGTATGTGGAGCCGTGGTGAAGGATTTGGTCCTTTCCGGAGCTGAACGGATGCGAGGCATGTATTCGTTGATGAACCGCTTTGAGATGCTGTACAGTGCGCGGGTCAGGGCTGCGGGGCGTTTTATGTTCAGCGATGTAGCCCGTTTGCTTTTGCCTGAGGAATACGGTGGAACGTCCATGAATGGAGAGCTGGCCGAGCCGATGGCGGGATTGCAGTTCAGGATGGATGGCTGGTACGATCACTGGATGCTGGATGAATTCCAGGATACGTCGCTGATGCAGTGGCGCATTGTCGAACCTTTTCTGGACGAGGTTGTCCAGGATGCCGGAGGAGGACGTTCTTTGTTTGTTGTCGGAGATGCCAAACAGAGTATTTATCAGTGGCGCGGAGGAAGTCCGAAGATTTTTGAAGGGCTGGCAACTCAGTCTCCATGGCGGGATGTGCTCCAGGAATGGTCGATGGATGTCAGCTACCGTTCATCGCCGGTGGTACTTTCGTTTGTCAACCACGTCTGCGATTTCAAACGGACGGCTCCCGATGCCTCTCCGGGGGCATTGGACCGTTGGATTTTTCATCCGCATCGGGCAGAAGGAACGGCGGAGGATCTGGACGGTTGCGTCCAGGTATGGGAGGTTGAAAAAACCGACCGTGACGATATCCTGCCTGGCAAACCGGAACACCGTGCCGTGACGGCATTGCTGAAACGAGTCCGCCCTCTGGAACGCGGGCTCGGGTGTGCCATCCTCGTCGGCTCCAATGCCCATGCCGCCGCAATGCGGGAGTGGTTGACCAGTGAACCGGGCGGGGGCTTTGCAGCAGATGTGGAGGCAGACGTTTCCGTAGGATCGGATTCTTCCATCGGGTTGGTCTTGACGGATTTTTTCCGATGGCTGAGCCATCCGGGAGACAGATTTGCCTGGAACCATTGTCTCCAGTCTCCTCTGAGACACTGGTTGTCCCGCGGGACGGAACATACGGTTTGGCGCACATGGAGACGGTTGTATGAATGCAGCGGTGTGTCGGCTGTGCTGACTGAATGGGAAAGACTGTTGGATCGGGAATTGCCGGGACTTTTGACGGATTTTCAACGTAACCGATTGGGAATTTGGAAGAGCGAATCTGCCGTATTCGATGCCAGGGGAGGGAGTTTGGACGACTGGCTGCGCATGGCGGAAACGATGAAGAAGCGCGAACATACCGCTTCGCGCAGCATCCAGATTATGACCTGGCATAAGGCCAAAGGTTTGGAATTCGACATGGTGGTGCTACCGACAGGGCCCATGAAGGCATTTGCCAACAAGACCCATCTGGAGATTCTACGGGAGGAGGATGTCTCCGGCGATGTCAGGAACATGATTTTTGCTCCGCCCTCCGATACGGCCGACAAGGACGAGACTCTGGCTGCTATGACGCGTGCCTGGGCGGAAGAGCAGGAGTATGAAGGATTTTGCAAGCTTTACGTTGCCATGACACGTGCGAAAAGGGCTTTGTATCTGTTTTTGCCTCCGGAACCGAAGACTGCCGCTGCCTCGTGCGGAGTGAGAACGATCCTTCGTCATGCCTGCTCTTCGCTGGATAGCGAGGAAGATTCTCTGGATGGTTCGGCTTTGTCCAATCTGGCAACCATGGGGCATGCATTATGGTATGAAAGCTTCCCTATCGGAGAAAATGCGGAATTGGCCGGGGAATCGGTTGCATACCGTCTTCCTTCTCCCGTACGCCGGAAGAGTTCCTTGTCTCCCTCCGTTCTGGAAGAGGGGGGGATTGTTTTGCCGGAGAGGGGGGCGGAGGATGCTCGTCGCCTGGGAACGCTGGTTCATGCTCTTTTCGAGAAGTTGGAATGGTTCACCGGAGAGTTCCCTCAGGATGGGGCGGATCCTGAAGCCGCAGCAATGGTGAAATCCGCGTTGGAGTCCGATGAATTCCGCAAGTGGCTCATAAGACCCGAGGGCGATGTGAGATTGTGGCGTGAATGTCCGGTGGCAGGCATGATTGAAGGGAATCCGGTCAATGGCATTGCCGACCGTGTGATGTTGCAAGGCGACCGGTTGACCGTTTTGGATTTCAAAACCGATGAGGAAGATTCCCCCTCCGTGCTGGAAACCAGACATGCTCCCCAGCTGAGGTGCTATCGGGATTTATTGTGCCGCGTGTTCCGGGTGCCGGAGGAACGGGCTCAATGCGTCATCCTGGCGGTTCGCTCAGGGAGGGCGGTTGTCTTCCGGTAAAGGGGATGATCTATCGATTTGTTAAATCATGCCGGGCATTGAAAGAGAAGGGAAAGGGAAAACGTATATTTAAAGTATTTCCGGTGGCGTTCCGGTGTGTATTTCCTTATTCTTTCCTTTTTTCCCATGATGTTGCGAACTTCATTTCGATTATCCATCCTGTTTCGCCGCATGTGCGTGCCGGCGGTTTTGTTGTTCTTTGCCGGGGAAGTATTTGCCGTGCAGGAAGATGTTTTTACCGCAATTGAAGACAGGATGATTGAGGAGTTTCAACAAGCTCCCAGGAAGGGCCGTTCCGCGAAGCATGACGGGAGGCTGGAGGGCATCCTGGATTCCCTGCATAAGGACGGTTCGTTCGAGGGTATCGACTACCGGGTGACTCACAGAACACAATGGTCGCCTATCAGACATCTGGGAAATGTGTTTCAGATGTGCCGGAGCTACACGATCCCTGGAACGAAGTGGTATAGGAATAGCTCGTTGAAGGCTGATATCGAGAAGGCATTGCAGTACTGGTACGATGCCACCCCCCGTTGTAACAATTGGTGGATGAACCAGATTGCCGTTCCCCAGCAGATGGGGAGGATTCTTTTACTCATGGATCGGAAGGGAACTCCGGTCGAGTCCGGACTGAGGAAAAAATTGATTGCCCGCATGGAATCCGCAGCTCCCAGCTTGGCCCCCCACACGGGAGCTAACAAGGTAGATGTGGCTATTCATTATATGTACCGGGCTTGCCTGACCCATGACGCCAGGTTGATGAAAATGGCGACGGATGCGTTGTTCGAGCCTTTGTCCTACACGATGAAAGAAGGTATCCAGCATGACAATTCCTATATGCAGCACGGTCCCCAATTGTATGTCGGGGGGTATGGAATGGTGATGATCCAGGGAATTGTGACGAATGCCAAAGCTCTGGTTGGTACGGAGTTTGCCTTGTCCGGTGAAAAGCTTGGAATCCTGAGTCGGTTTGTTCGCGAGACATATCTCCCTTCCATCCGGGGTGGGAGCCTGTCCTGGAATTTGCTGGGAAGAGGGGTGACAAGGCCCGGCTCGCCGTCCCAGAGAGGGTTGCCCTCTCTGCTGGAGGATTTATGCCGGATGGATCCTGCCCACGAGCGGGAATACCGCCAGGCGATCGACCGTATTCGCGGGGATCGCGGACCGGAGTGGGGCGTTGTTCCCGAGAGCAGGTATTACTACCGTGCGGACTATGTGCGGCACCAGAGACCCGGATATTTCTTTGATGTCCGCATGGTGTCGAACCGGACGGCTAGAAATGAACAGGGCGTCGGAAACGGAGAGGGGTTCAAACAGTATTTCCTATCGGACGGAGCGACTGCGTTGCAAATTTCCGGCAAGGAATTCGACGGGATCTATCCGGTGTGGGATTGGTCTGCCATCCCCGGGGTAACATGCCCGCAGATGGAAAAGATACCTTTGGCTCAGAGCTGGGTGGCGATGGGAAAAAATCCGTTTGTAGGAGGGGTTTCCGATGGGATGTATTCGGCTGTCGCATACCGATATGCCGATGATTACCAGGGGATCGACTCTGAAGCGCGGAAGGCATGGTTCATGTTTGACCGGGAGATCGTCTGCCTGGGAAGTGCCATCGGTTCACGAGGGAAGGCTCCCTTGAGAACAACGGTGAACCAGTGTCTTTGGGAAGGCGGCGCCTCTGTTGTGGAAGACGGGAGGGAACGGAAAATTTCCAAGGGAAACCACGAGTGCGGAGGCAAATCGGCCTGGGTGTTGCATGGAGGTGTCGGTTATTGGTTCCCATCAGGAGGGAACGTCAAGGTGGTTGCCCGGGAACAACAGGGTAAGTGGCACGACATCAATACCAATTATTCCGATGAGATTGTCAAAAAAGACGTGTTCTCACTCTGGGTGGATCATGGAATTCAGCCGGAAGCTGCTTTGTATGCCTATGCTATTGTTCCCGGAATCAAGAATGCGGGGGATGTGAAGAACTACCCGGTCAATAACATCGGGATTCTCCGGAACGACGCGACTGTCCAAGCCGTGTATCACAAGGAACTGGATTTACTGCAAACCGTTTTCTGGGAACCTGGGGAATTGGCCTTTAAAGGGGGCGTCATCCGTGTAGACCGTCCCTGCATCCTGATGATGAAAAGACTGCCCCGCAAGGGACTGGTCTTTTATCTGGCTGATCCGACTCAGACTCTGGACAAGGTGACGGTGACTTTGAATCCGGCATCCCGGTCGAAGAAAGTGTTGACGTTTCGCATGGACGGCGACAAAGCCTGGGAGAAAGGACGGACGCATGTGTACGAAATGGACAGGAACCGTTACCTTTCTTTAACATCTTCGGCATCTTTGCCATATTCCCAGTAAAGGAACAGGAGGTCGGCGGACGACCAGCTGAAATGCTGAGCCTTGAGGCGTTCTCCTGTTTGGGAATTATAGTTTTCGTGAATCGGGGCATTTCCCGTTAAGCCTTGCAGGCGTGTGAAAACCTGGTCGGTGTAGTGGTCCGCTTCCCGGATGTAACCGTATTTGCGGAGTCCGGAAATGCCGAAGTACACTTGATTGAGCCAGATTGGGCCGCGCCAATAACCGTTCGGTTCGTAATCCGGGTGGTCGAAGGCCAGAGTCGGAAAGGGAATGTAAGTGGAGAATTTGGTGGGCTTGCTGATGAGATCGTGAACGCGTTCAGCCTGTTCGGGCAGGGCGATTTCAGTCCACAGGGGGGTCCAGCCTTCGCAGCCTTCCACTTTGACGAAGTCTCCGGACTTGAGTTTTTTGTCGAAGAAGTATCCGTGTTCTTTGTCAAAGAAATACTGATGGACATTGGCCGTGCGTTCGGGTTCCTGGAAGTCGCGGCACAGGAGACCGGTGATTTTTTCGAGGATACGGTATTCCTGAGCGAGGTAGGAGTTGAGATCGACGGATTCCTGATCCATGCTCCACGCTTTGTCGGCGTTTTTGACCATGGAGATGTGGTCATATCGGACGGCATTGTCCATGCCGCTTTCCCATCGTGCGGCGATTTCCGATCCGTCGGTGGAGCCGAATTCGCAGATTCCGTTTTTGTCGTTATCGCGGAACTTGTACCACCATTGATGGTAGCGAAGGAGTTTGGGGTACATTTCTTCGAGGAATGACTTGTCTCCGTCCTGTTGCCAGATTTCATAGACTGCCCAGGCAGCGAGGGGGGGCTTGGTATCACGATAGTTGTTGCGGGCCGGATTACTGAAGATGCAGTCTGCAATCATACCGTGTTCGTCCTGATAGTCGAACATGGAACGGACTTGCGATTTGGCAAGTTCGGGATCGAATTGTGCGGTGGCGACGGCTTGCTGCCATGTGTCCCAAGCCCAGAAACCTCCTGCGAAATTGCCGGTGGCATGGGATGGACACATGCCGTCGTGTTTGAGAGCCCCTTTGGCGGAACGCCAGTTGGAAACGAGGGTGACCATGCTCTTGACGGCGATGCGGTCATATAGTTCCGGGCGTCCCGGACGGAGGATTCCGGAGATGTAGTCGTTCCAGCGTTTTTCTTCACGGTCGAGTTCCGGCACCGGATTGTCCTGGATGGAGGCTGCTCGGGCAAGTCCCCGTTCCATGTCGTCCTTATCATTGAAAAAGGAGATGACGATGGTGTTTTCCCGGGTATCTTTGCCGTGGGTACGGGTAGTGGAGTAGGAACCGTCGGGTTGAAGGGCAGGGATATCATCTCTACCGAAGGTAACGGCGGCACATTCGCCATGCGGCAGGAAGAAGATGAGTTGATTGCCCTTCTGTTCGGAACGGATGCCTTTGAATGTAGCCTTTCCTGAGAATTGCCAGGATAAGGGGTTTGTGGAAGAGCAGGAGAGGACGGCGTTGTTTCGGTCGACGAAGCGGAGTTTTTGAGTGAGAGTGGTCTTGCCGTCGTAACTTTTCATGTACAGATGGCCGGGGTAGTAGATCCTCTTCAATGGAGCGAAAACTCCTTGTTCCCCGTAACCGATTTGTACGAGGGAGGGACTGATCCAGAATTTGTTGTCGATGTCGTAGGGACCGCAAAAACCGTTGAGAAAACCGGATTCTTCAGGAAGGGTGAAGCCCATCCACGATCCATGGTCGGTGAACCATCCCGTGCCTCCGTGGTCTCCCCGTGGCGTATGCGAGATGTCCAGGATATCCGGGTAGGAGAGGGTTTTATCGTCTCCGGCATGACCGTTCCATGCGGACAGGGTTAACAGAAAGCCAAAGGACAGGACTGGGAAGATGGAAAGGTGCGATAACATGATATATAGATATATAAAAAGGTGAATGTCCTTAAATACGGCAAACCGGTGGTTTTTCTTTCAAAAATACGGCAAACCGTGGTTTTTCTTTCAAGGCAGGAGAGGGAGCGTTATGCTTTTGAAGCGATGCAGGAAACGTTTACATGCGATGAAGGAGTATTCCGTTTGGTACCTCGCATTGATGAGGAAACCGTGCGGTTGAATGTGAAGGAGATGGCCGGCGATATTGTCGGACATCTGGGGGGCAGGCCGTTCCTGATGATTGTGTTGCTGGAAGGTGCAAAACCTTGGGCTGAATGGCTCCTTAGGGAATTCCCCGTGCGACCGGAGGTTCGGTACGTCAAAGTATCGAGTTATTGCGGTACGGAAACGACGGGAGAGGTGACTCTTCCCCGGGATTGGGGAGTACTGGCTCCCGATATGCCCGTTCTCGTTGTCGATGACGTGTTGGATAGCGGATTGACCTTGAAGGCCGTGAAAGAAGATTTGGAGAATCGTGGCGTTCGTTGCGTGTTGATGGCCGTCGGCGTAGACAAAAAGCCGGGACGGCGCGTTTCGGTCGAAGCCGATTTCAGGGCATTGGAGATGGGGGCGGAGTTTTTGGTGGGATGCGGGATGGATTACAACGGTCATTTCCGGGAGTTACCATATATTGCAACGGTCGTGTTCGAAGGAGATCATAAAAAAGCGCTTCAAGGTTAAAAAGGATGAACATTTGAGATGGTATTTGTGTCATATTCCTTATGGGGTGATTTTACCCACAAATAGGAAGGAGATATGACAAATGAATACTCTGCATGACAAGAAATCAGACCGGACTGCGGATACGGAAGGTATCCTTGATAACCTGTTGATCCGCGATGTGATTGACGATTTGGAAATGGAGCACGCCTTCGGGTGGATTCTGAAACGCCTTCATGACGATAAAGTGTCTCCGGAGCCGGTGCATATGTACAAGACATCGCTGTTCTCGTTTTACGTAAATTATGGAGAAGGAACCGTATTCATTTCTTCCGAATTGGGAGGATGTCATCCTCCGGATCAGAGTTTTCCCCTCGTCTATTTTTATAAGCTGCTGGTTGAGGAATGTCCGTTCCGCGATCCCGATCCGCCGAAGAGGCGGAAGGCTGTTGGTGCTTCCTTTGCTGAAGAAGAAAAGTAGGTTGCTTCCTCCTGCCGGGCGCGGGAGCGTATTCCGGCAGGGGGGGATTTCCTGCGAATTTGTCGATTAGGATGTGGTTTTTCCTTCCGAAAGTACAGGTATTATCGAGAGTGACGGAAAATCATTGTGATTCCGTTGTATTTCATGTAATGACTCGCCTGTATGAGTGATGCTTCCCTCCCTCCTTCCTCCGGTAAATTGCGTACATTTGGCGCGCGCCTGTTCAGCACGGTGATTCTTCTGGGAATTTTGGTTGCTGTTGTATGCTGGGGCAATGTTTGGGGATATCGCGGGGTCGTGTGTATTTTGTGCATGTTGACGGCATGGGAATGGGGAGATATGCTGCGCAAGTCCGGCAAGCCTTCCCAGCCTTGGTTGGCGACGGTGTTCGGGATGGCGTATCCTTTGGCGATGGTCAGCCTTCTGGGGTATTGGGAGTTGAAAGCTCCCGGGTCCTTGAGGAACCTGCCATCGGTACAGGACAAGCTTCTGCCGCTCATGGTCGGGGCTCCCGTTCTTTTGATCGTGATGTCATTCATCTGGGAAATGAGGAGGGTCATCATCGGTAGCCGGCCTTTGCGTTCCGTAGCGGTGACGGTCTTGTCGTTCATTTACCCGGTGTGGATGTTTTCCTTTGCCTTTCTGCTGACCGGATCGGAGCGGCTGTGCATTGTGCTTCTCTTGTTGATTTTGTTGACGAAAGCCTCCGATATTTTTGCTTATGTGAGTGGATTGTTGCTGGGCGGGCGTTTTGTGAAAAGAAAACTGATTCCCCATATCAGTCCGAAGAAGACTTGGGAGGGATTGATCGGTTCATATCTTTTGACCATGGGGGCTGGTGTGGCGGTAGCGATATATTTTGGTGGGTTTACCTGGCAGGTGTTGCCGGGAATGACGTTGTTGTTCCTGCTGGCGGTGACGGGGGATTTGGCCGGATCGCTGATCAAACGGAGTTTGGCCCTGAAGGATTCCAGCGCGATGCTGCCTGGCATTGGTGGCTTTTTTGATTTGATCGACAGTATGGCGTTTACGTTGTCCTGTGTATGCGTATGGCTGATGATGTCCGGAATATGATGTCGGATGATCGCTTGCAGGGCGGACTTCCCATTGAGAAAGTCCGGGAAAGTTTTATGGAGGCAATGGCAGAGCCTTCTCCCCGTGTGTTGCTAAGAGCCCCGACGGGAAGCGGTAAATCGACGGGAATTCCTCCGATGATGCTGGAAGCCGGTCTGGGGGAACGCGGTATGGTACTTGTCGTTCAGCCGAGGCGTATGGCCGCCCGCTTGCTGGCCCGCTATGTGGCCCGGAAGAGTGGAAGTGAACTGGGCCGGGAAATCGGCTATATGGTGCGCTTCGAACGCTGTATTTCTTCGGCAACGCGCCTGGCTTTCGTGACGGATGGCGTGTTGGAACGCCGCTTGACGGACAATCCTGATTTGTCCGGGGTGAGTGCCGTTGTGTTTGACGAATTCCACGAGCGCCGCCTGGCGGGAGACTTGTCTCTGGGCCGCGTACTTGATCTGCAGGAAGGAGTCCGTCCGGATTTGGCTGTCGTCGTTATGTCGGCGACTTTGGAAGTGGAGGGGTTGCAGGAGTTCATGGGGGTGTCCTGCAGGGTATTGGAAGCGTCCGGACGCCAGTTCCCGGTAGAAGTGGCGTATAGGCCGGCAGCTATGGTGCGGGATGGACGTGGGAATATGGTTTATCCTCCGGTGTGGGAACAAGCGGCAGCGGCTGTCGCGACTGAGGCTCGGAAAGAGGATTGCGGGAATATGCTCGTTTTTATGCCGGGAGGATTTGAAATCCGCAAAACGGTAGAGTGTCTGGAGGGGATGTCAGCCTTGAAAGGATGGGAGATTGTCTCTCTGCACGGATCCTTGAGCCCGGAGATGCAAAACCGGGCTGTGGAACCTGGGGGCATCCCCCGCGTCATTGTCTCGACAAACGTTGCGGAAACATCGCTGACGATTGAGGGCGTCCGTACAGTCATCGACAGCGGATTGGCCCGCCATGCCGGGTGGGATGCCCGCCGTGGGATGGATACCCTCCTTATTGAAAAGATTGCTCGGGCGGCTGCCGACCAGAGGGCGGGGAGGGCTGGCCGGGTTGCTGCCGGAAGGTGTATTCGGCTGTGGAGCGAGGCGGATCACGCTCGGCGGTCGGCTTTTGAAACACCGGAAGTGCTACGGGTGGATCTGAGCTCTTCCGTTCTGAACCTCAAATTGTGGGGAGTGGACGATGCCTCGGATTTTCGCTGGTTGACATCTCCCGACTCTGCCGCCCTGAAACGAGCGGAAGATCTTTTGAGTTCATTGGGTGCCCTTGATGCAGGAGGAAAGTTGACCCCGGTAGGGCGTGCAATGCTGAGATATCCTCTGGCTCCCCAGCTGGCGCGCCTGATGGTGGCTGGGAGGGAAGGAGGATGCCTGCCGGAGATGGCGGCCGTAGCCGCTTTGATACAGAGTGAATCGGTGGCGGTCAAAGGGGAACTTCAGGAAGTGTTCCGGGAGAAAGATGATTATACTGACTTCCAGGCTGAATGGCGTGCCGCCTTGCGGGCGGAAGCCTGTCGGTTCGATGTCTGCGAGTGTTCCCGGCTGAACTTGATGGGGCGTGCGTGCCGCGAGGTTTTATCCTCTTACCGCCAGTTGCTTCAGATTGGTGCCCGGGGAGGACGGATGGCATTTGCTCCGGAACCGGATTTTTCCGCTGTTCGCAAATCTGTTGTTAGGGGACTGGTGGAGAGTTTTGCCGATTCATTAGGGACGCGGAATGGAATCGCCTCCAATACCTGCCGCTTAGTTGGCGGGAGAGGAGGAAGAATTTCCTCTGGTTCGGTCGCGATGCATGGTTTGCATTTTGTCGCGGCTGATGTGTCCGAAGTCGGGGGCAGGGGTGTGGAGACGCGCATCGGGCGTTGTACTCTGGTTGATCCTGCGGAATTGAAGGAATGGATGCCGTCCGAGGTGGTCGATGAGGATGGCGCCGTGTTTGACGATATTCGCCGTCGCGTTGTATCCCGCCGCCGGATGATGTTCCGGGATCTTGTGCTGGTAGATAGAGAACAGGGCGATGCCGATCCTGCTGCCGCTGCTGCCATTCTGGCGGAAAAAGTGGCTGACGGTACGTTGAAACTGACTCATTGGGACGATTCCGTCGAGCAATGGATCCGGCGGTTGAACGGCTTGAGACAATGGATGCCGGAACTGGAACTTCCGGGATTCGTCTATGAGGACAAGATTGTTGCGATGGGCATGCTTTGCGACGGAGCGGTTGGCTACAAGGATATTAAAGACCGTGAGGTGATGCCCGTGTTGCATGAATGGTTGTCGCACTGGCAACGTGAGGCTCTTGACAAGTTTGCTCCTGTTTCTTTGTCTTTATCCAACGGACAACATGCGAAAGTCCGTTATGCCGAGGATTCTACTCCGGTGATTGCTCTGACGGTTCAGAGGCTCTTTGGCGTCATGGAGACGCCTCTTATTGCCGATCGACGGGTACCCGTCCGCGTCGAAGTGCTGGCGCCAAACCAGCGACCTTGGCAAATTACCGCTTCTCTGGAAAGTTTCTGGAAGACGGGCTACACCCAGATGAGAAAGGATTTGGCCGGGCGCTACCCCAGGCACAAATGGCCGCCGGAAGCTCCGGGACTGTAGGCAGGTGGATGGATTTTTCCGCGCATTTCACTCCTTAATCTTGTTTTTCGGGGGATGATTCCTGTTGTGATGAGTTGTCGGACGCGGAGGAGGAATCGGCATCCGAGTCGGGGAGGGGAGTTTTCGTCGGCATAGGATCATAAGTGGGGAGTCCGATAATGCCTTCGTTACCGGAATGAGCGGCATCTGTATCCGTTGTATCGGATGGTATCGTGACAGGAGTGACTTCTTTTTCCTTGCTGTCGTCGGAAGTTTGTTCCCGGCTTTCGGGTTCGGCCAGGTTCTGGTAGCGGAAGACGATATCCCCTTCTTCTACGGAACCGCTTCGGATGTCGGCCGGAACTCGGAGCCTGCCGATGCGTTCCGCCGTGACGACGAGATTGGCGATGCGGGAGCTGGCCTCTCCTTCCGGAGATTGGGAAATCAACGTTGTTCCTGCTTCCGGGACGGCTCCGAACAGGCGGATCAGTACATAGTTGTAATTTTTGTACACATGGTCGACTTTACCAACGTATACGGGGGTACTTACGGTTTTCTCGGCTTCTTTCGGTTCCTGGGAACAGGAAGCGAGAAAGAGGGCGGCGCACAATGCGGCAGGGATAGTCGTCCGGTTCACGGCTTTACTTTGTAGCAAATTGACGGACGTTCGGCAATTCGTGATGATGGAAATCTTCAAATTGCCGCGAATTTGTCCGGCTGACGTGAGATTATTGTTGCCAATTGACTGGTATTAACCATACTGGCGGTCCTCAATGTGTCCAATTTAGCCGCTGCCACGAGCTAATAAACTAATTAAGGAAACACAAATCAATGAGCGAAGAAATCAATTTGCAGGACTACAAGATGCACGAAACTGACACCGGCAGCTGCAGCTACCAGGTGGCCAGTCTCACCAAGCGCATCAAGCACCTGACGGAACACCTTGGTCAAAACAAGCACGATGCTTCATCTCGTCGTGGTCTGCTTGCCATGGTTGCCCGCCGCCGCAAGCTGCTTGACTATCTCAAGCGCGAAAGTGTTGAACAGTACACTACTCTGATTCAGCGTCTTGGCCTCCGCCGCTAATGTCGGTCGGAGAGGACGCATGACGTCCGTCAAATTATAACTCAGTGAGCCGCTTCACGATTCGTGGGGCGGCTTCATTATTGATACCGGCCTGTTACTTTGAAGGATGAGGATGCCGAAGGTGGTTCAAGGAGGATAGGATGGTTGCTACACAATTCAGGATGTTGGAGCCAATTTAGTTGAATCTCCTCCCAAGAGACACGGAGAGGAGAAACGACATGATTTAAAATTGTCATGTCATTTCGATGGGTGTACTATGGCGTAACGTCAGAGAATGAAAGAGATGATGTCGAATTGACCGAGGACTTGAAATTCAAGCAAAGATTATTTATGAAAATGTAAGATTAGTAAGAAAATCTACTTTTATGAATTCAAACGTCACATATCTTGTGTTTGTTAATCTGAAAATTGATTCCATTGTCGGATAGGTTAATTGAGGGCGGACAAAACTTTCTTGTTTTTTAATATTTCTTTTATTTTTTAGAAAGTGTAAATTTTTTGATGATGTATTACGCTCATACCAAACAGGAAGACAAGAGTTTATGGGAACCTTTGTATACAGATGGTTGGGATGTCCCCATAGTCGGGCATTTGAATAGGTGTGCCCGTTTGGCCTCTTGTTTTGCTTCCGGTGTATCACCTTATTTCCCCCATGTTTGGGGGGAGTGCGGCAGGATGGCGGGCTTGTGGCATGATTTGGGGAAGTTCCTCAATGAGTTCCAGGTCTATCTGGAGAAATCCGCTGACGGAGATTCTGTGGTGAGAGGCAGTGTGGATCATGCGATCGTTGGGGCTCGCTATGCTGTAGATACTTTATTTCCTGCTGACCTGAGTCCTATTTCTGATTTGTTTGCCTATGTGATTGCAGGGCATCATTCCGGTTTGCCTGATGGCGATAGCCTTTTCAACATCAGGTTGCTCAAGGAGATCGGGGAATGGAAAAGCCATGCTCCTGCCAGCCTGCTGGAGCCGGGGACTCTTGCTAAGAGTTGGGGGGAGGCCGCACATCGTATTTGCTCCGGAGAAAAAGGGAGTGTGCCGGGAATTCACCCGTGTATGATTGGGGGCTCTTGCGAAAGGCACGGATTTGCGGTCGCGATGCAGGTGAGAATGTTGTTTTCTTGCCTCGTTGACGCGGACTGTTTGGCATCTGAAGAGTTTAGGTCTCCTGACTCGTATAGGAACCGCCCCGTTTGGCCGGAAGATATCCTGCAACAAATGAGCCGGGAGTTGGAGGAAAACCTTAGGGAAAAGGAGGAGAAGAATGATGGTTCTCCCATTTCGTCCTTGAGACGGAAAATTCACCATTCCTGCTTGGAACAGGCATCCGGCGACCCGGGAATTTATCGTCTGAATGTGCCCACCGGAGGAGGCAAGACGCTCTCATCCCTCAGTTTTGCCTTGAAGCATGCTTTGGCACATGGATTGAAGCGTGTGATTTATGTGATTCCCTACACGAGTATTATCGACCAGACGGCTTCCGAGTTTCGTCAGGTTTTTGAGCGTTTGTCGAAGGAATTGAATGTTTCCTGCGTATTGGAGCACCATTCCAATATCGATGTTCCCGACAAGAAGGATGAGGATGGTGATTCTCTAAACCCGACTGTGCTTGCTGAAAACTGGGATGCTCCCCTAATTCTGACAACGGGCGTACAGTTTTTTGAGTCCCTGTTTTCCAACCATCCCTCTGCCTGCCGCAAATTGCACCGGATGGCTCAGGCTGTCGTGATTTTCGATGAAGCGCAGACCTTGCCCGTATCCTTGTTGTCTCCATGCCTGCTGGCGATGCAGGGGCTCCACCGCGACTATGGTTCGACTGTAGTGCTTTGCACGGCGACCCAGCCACCGCTTGAAAAGTCGGATGATTTCCCGATAGGCTGGGATCATGGTGAACAAAAAAGTCTGCTGGGGCAGGAGATGGAAGAACGGTTGTTTTCCTGTATGAAGCGTGTGAAATTGTCCAGCCTGGGCGAACTCGATGTGGAGACACTGGTGGAACACGTGGTCAGCGAGTCTCTGCCCTCATGCCTGTTGATTGTCAATTTGACGGCGCAGGCGCAGGCGGTGTATGGAGCTCTGGCGCAGAAAGAGCAGGTGGACAGGGACGGATTGTTCCATTTGTCCGCGCGGATGCGGCCCGTGGATCGCAAGCGCATTTTGGATCTGGTGAAAGAGCGCTTGCGCCTCGGTGAGCCTGTTGTACTGGTGGCGACACCGGTGGTGGAGGCCGGGGTTGACCTCTCCTTCCACGTCGTTTACCGTGATATGGCTGGGGTTGATTCGATTGCCCAGGCGGCAGGACGCTGTAACAGGCACGGCGAGTATGCGGATGGGGGGCGCGTGTTTCTGTTTGCGTCGAGCGATCGTCAAGTTCCCAAAGAATTGCCTTCATTGCGGAAAGCTCAGGCTGCAACGCGCGATGTGTTGGGTAGTGTCGATGTGGCGGATCTTCTGGAACCTCATGCCGTCGATTTGTTCTTCGAACATTATTATCAAGACCATAAAGACTCGACTGATAGATGGGATACTCCGGGCATCGTAGAAAAGACTGCTACGGGTGCTTCCAATCCCACGAAAATGTATCGGAATATGAAGTTCAAGGCAGTAGCGGAGAGCTTTCAGATGATTCCAGAGCAACAACATCGCATCATGATTGTGAGGGCAGGTGAGAAGGAGGCTGAAGCTATTTATCAGGAGTTCAAGTGGCGTGAACAAGCCGGGCTGATGCCGCCTCGGGATTTGTATCAGAAGGCGGGATGGTGGTCTGTGAATGTGTATGATAACGATTGGGTCGCTCTTCAACACGGGAAAGTGGAAAAATTTGCAAGAGAGACGATTTTTATTGTGCCGGCAGGAGACGATATTTATGATGCTAATATTGGTTTTCTTTCAAGCAAACTGTGGGATCCCAATTGGAAAGCTTACATGATTTGACGTATGATATCTGGAATAAAATTACATGTATGGGGTGCATTTGCCTGTTTTACGCGTCCGGAGTTGAAGGCGGAACGTTTTTCCTATGAAGTGATGACTCCTTCGGCGGCGATTGGCGTTTTGTCTGCGATTTATTGGAAGCCCGAAATCCGATGGGTGATCGACAGGATTCACGTGTTGAAGCCTATCCGTTTTTTCCAAGTCAGGAGGAATGAAGTGGACGGAAAATTTCCGAAGCCCAAGAAGGAATGGATGCAGGGAGGAAGCGGCAATGCCGGGATGTTCATCGAAGAGAGAAGACAGCAGCGAGCTTCGACTATTTTGAGGGATGTCGAGTACCTGATTGAGGCTCATATTGAGGTCCTGAAGGCCGATGAGAATCCTGCCATTGCTTCGGAAGTGAAGCATTTGGAGATGTTCAAGAGGCGGGCGTCCAAGGGGCAGTGCTTCCATCAACCTTATTTCGGGACGCGGGAGTTCCCCGTTGATTTTGAGCTTTGGGAGGAGGAATCTGCCCCTCCATCAGAGCTCCCTGAGCGGGACAGGAACAGGAATCTGGGACTGATGCTGCACGAGATCGACTATATCCCGGATCAAAAAGGCAAGATTGTCAGGTCGAACGACGGCGTCAGAGTGACTGCACAGCCGAGGTTTTTCATGGCGTCACTGGAGGATGGAATCATGTCCGTGCCGCCACTGTCTGAAACAATGAATTGAAGATGCCATGATTTTACAGGAACTTAATGCCCTTTACTCTCGTCTGCTTCAGGAAGATGGGAACCAATTGCCGGATTTGGGATTCAGCACCCAGCTCATCGGCTTTCGCATTGTCTTGAAAGAAGATGGAACGCTCGTGGAAATACGGGACATACGAGAGCCTTCCCCGACGGACAAGAAGCCCAAGCCCAGAGCTCAGAAGATGATCGTCCCCGGTGGTACCAAGCCTTCAGGGTCGGGACTGAATCCATGCTTCCTCTGGGACAATAGCGGGTATTTGCTGGGTTACAAAGGGGCAGATGACAAGAAGCCGGCACGTACCCGCGAGGCATTTGCCGCATTGAGGGACAAGTATCTTGCCTTCGAATCCCGGGTGGGGCATCCAGCGTTCAGTGCAGTGTGTCGGTTTTTGGAATCGTGGAACCCGGAGTTGACTCCTGAGAAAATCAGCGATGCCTCGCTATACACCTGTAACGGCGTTTTTCGCATCCAGAGCAGTAAGAAGGATGTACACACGACGCCCGAGATTCAGGACTGGTGGAGGAGAGAGGGAAACGATGCCTGGTCGGGCAAGGACTCCGGCTCCGATGGCACCAACAGGGGGATTTGCCTGGTTTCGGGGAAGGAAAGTAACTTGGCGTTGCTCCATGAACCTGCCATCAAAGGGGTGTGGAAGGCGCAAGTATCCGGTGCCAAGCTTGTGTCCTTCAATTGTTCTGCCTTTACATCCTATGGCAAGGAACAGAGCCTCAACGCCCCAGTTGGGGAATATGCGGCCTTTTCCTACTGCAATGCCCTGAATTATCTGTTGGAGAACGAGAACCACAGTCTTCAGTTAGGAGCGGCATCGACGGTGTTTTGGAGTGATGCCCCGGTCTCAAAAATGGAGGAAGTCAATATCGTTTTCCGCTCGATGATCAACACGCTGCCGCCTGCCATGGATAAGAGCGTGAGCGAGAGGGTGGAATCCATCTTGACTGCCTTGAAACAGGGGCGCTTGGACAAGGGAGTGGATCCGGATGATGATGTGCGTTTTTTCATTCTGGGGCTGGAAGCCAATGCGTCGCGCCTGTCGGTGCCCTTCTGGCTTGTCTCAAGCTTTGGAGAATTACGCCGTCTCGTCCAAAACCATTACGAAAACCTCAGTATTGTCCCCCGGTGGACTAAGGAAAACAGCAAGTTCCCCGACCCGGAATTGCCCCTTCCTTTTGACTTGTTGAGGCAGACCTGTCGCGAGTCTAAAGATATCCCCAAACCCTATGTGGGGGCCTTGATGCGGTCTATTTTACAAGGCCTTCCATATTCGGATGCCATAGCGGGCGCTATGTTGAGGAGGATACGGATAGATTGTGACGTCAACTATTTACGCGCTTCATTTCTTAAAGCGTGGCTTATCAGAAACAAACAACATTCCATAACGAAAATGCTGAATACAGACAACGAAGAACCCGGTTATGTGATAGGGCGTCTTTTTGCCGTCTACGTCAAGACGCAGGAAGACGCCGGACTTACATCGACCGTTAAAAGCTATTTTTCAAGTGCCTCCATGACGCCCCTGCTCGTCATGTCTCGCCTTGCCAGGCTGAACCAGCACCATTTGAAAAAGCTGCCCTCGGAAGGGCACAGGGTGAATAGAGAGAAGTTGCTCGGGGAGATTGAAGACAAGATCAAAACCAGTATGCCTCGACGTTTCACCTTGGAACAACAAGCCCTCTTCACTTTGGGGTACTACCACCAGATGAATAGTTTCTACCAAAAGAAAGACACTCCATCCAATTCAGAACAACAACCAACCGCTTAATCAACAATCATGAACAAAATTGACTTTATTCTCCTCTTCGATGTGCTGGATGCCAACCCCAATGGCGATCCGGATGCAGGCAACATGCCCCGCCAGGATGTGGAAACGGGGCAGGGGCTGGTAACTGACGTGTGCCTGAAACGCAAGGTGCGCAATTTCATTCAGTTAACGAAAAAGGATGTTCCCGGTTTCGATATTTATGTGAAAGAGAAAGCCATTCTCAATGACCAGAATGCGCGTGCCTACACGGCACTTTCACTTGATCCTGACAAAAAAGCAGGAGCTAAGGAAAAGGACGATGCCCGCGCCTGGATGTGTCAGAACTTTTTTGACATCCGCGCATTCGGTGCCGTGATGACGACTGATGTGAATTGTGGTCAGGTAAGAGGGCCTTTGCAGCTTTCTTTCGCACGGTCGATCGACCCTGTTTTCAATGCCGAATTCGCTGTGACGCGTTGTGCCGTGACCACTCAAAAAGAATCCGATAAACAAGGCGGAGACAACAGAACCATGGGGCGCAAATATGCCATTCCCTATGGTCTCTACAAGGCACAGGGATGCCTGAATCCGTTTCTTGCCGAGCAAACCGGGTTTTCCGAGGGCGATTGGGAAACATTTGTCGATGCTCTGACTCACCTGTTTGAGTTCGACACCTCTGCTGCGCGTCCGGCGGGTTCGATGGCCATGAGGAAATTGATCCTCTTCAAACATAACAACCAGCTTGGGGCCGCTCCGGCACACAAATTGATCGACCTTGTCAAAGTTACCAAAAAGAACGGAGTAGATGCTCCGCGTTCCATTGGAGACTATGTGATTGATATTGATCGTGAAAAGCTTCCAGCTGGAGTAACGGTCGAAGAAATTGACTGTTAAACAATTTATTTCTCCTCCCGTCTCCTTCTCCTTACTGGAGGAGGCGGGTAGGGAATGGCTTTGCCCAGTGTTGGTCAGCATCCTTCATGCCAGCCTCCTCCATCCCCATTTCTGCATTGCAGCACTACCTTTTTTGTCCGAGGCAGTGTGCGTTGATTCATGTCGAGCAGGAATGGGGGGAAAACTATTTGACGGCTGCTGGAAGAATCGAACATCAGCGCGTTGACTCCGGTGAATCCGGAAACCAGGGTGGTATCAGAGTCGAACGGAGCGTCCATTTGCAATCCGCGCGGTATGGGATACATGGGGTTGCGGATCTCGTGGAGTACCATGGCTCGTCCAAACGCTGGTCTGCCATTGTACCGGTCGAATATAAACACGGTAAACCCAAGGAGCATCGGGCAGATGAAGTTCAGTTGTGCGCTCAGGCTCTGTGTTTGGAAGAAATTCATGGGATAGATATCCCACTGGGAGCGTTTTTCTATTGGCGCACCAGGCGGAGGCATGAAATAGCCATGGATGATTCCTTAAGAGAGCTGACAAAGGCAACTATACTGGCGGTTCAACAATTGATCGAATCCTGCCACATACCGGAACCATCTCCCGGCCTGCACTGTTCGGCTTGCTCCATGAACGAATTTTGCCTGCCTGGCATTGTCGGGAACCGAAAAACATCTGCTACCAGCTACATCGAAGATCAATTGAGGACAATGCTTGCCGAAGAGACTGGGGAGACATCATGAAACAGCATTTAAATACTCTTTTTGTTACGCGGGAAGGCGTGTGGCTTGCCAAGGATGGCGAGACAGTGTCCATTCAGGAAAAAGGAAACACCTTGATGAGGGTTCCCTTGCATAATTTGGAATCAATCATGACGATGGGGTGGGACATTGCCGTATCTCCTCAATTGATGGCGGCCTGTGTAGAACAAGGAATATCCTTGAGCTTTTGTTCTCCTCACGGGCGTTTTTTTGCCTCTGCTACGGGAGCGACTCGCGGTAATGTTCTTTTGAGGAGAACCCAATATCGATGGGCGGATGATGCTGAACGCGGTCTTCATATTGCTCGTGAAATGATAACCGCCAAGGTACTCAATTGTCGAAATGTCTTAATGAGGGCATCCCGGGATCATCCCGACGCACAGTCGGCCCTGCAACCGGCAATAGATGGATTGGCCGCCAGCATCCGTCAGATACGGAAAGTAGATGCAGCTGCTAGCTTGTTAGGGTTTGAAGGACAGGCTGCGGATATCTATTTTTCGGCATTTCCCCACATGATTTCAAATTCCCATCGGGCATTCGTCTTTTCTGGGAGAAACAGGCGTCCTCCGAGAGATGCCGTCAATGCCGTATTGTCCTTTCTCTATAGCCTTTTGGCTCATGATTGCCGATCCGCATTGGAAGCTTGTGGACTTGATTCTTTTGTCGGTTTTTTTCATCGGGACAGACCGGGGCGTGCGGGACTGGCTCTTGACTTGATGGAAGAATTTCGTGCCCCTCTGGCTGACAGAATGGCCTTGAGCCTGATCAATCGGCAGCAACTGGATATGAAGGATTTTGAATACGAAGCAAGTGGAGCAGTTCTACTTCGGGAAGAAAGTCGTAAAAAAGTCATAACCGCGTGGCAGGAACGAAAAAAAGAGCAGATCATTCATCCTTTCTTGCAAGAAAAGATGACGATTGGATTTCTTCCTCATATTCAGGCGCGTTTGCTGTCACGCCATCTGAGGGGAGATATAGACTCCTATCCACCCATGATTTGGAAATAACCAGAGTATATGTTTATCCTGATTTGTTATGATGTAGCTACATCCACTAAAGCGGGCGAGCGTCGTCTTCGTCGGATTGCCCGCATATGCGAGAACTATGGGCAAAGAGTTCAAAATTCCGTATTCGAGTGTCAAATTCCGTCGGCACTTTTTGTTGGCGTGAAAGATCAACTGCTTCATGAGATGGACAAGGAAGAAGACAGCATGAGGTTTTACTTCATGGGAAAGACAGCAGGCAGTAAAGTTCTTCACATAGGAACCAAAGTATCCTACGATATTGACGGGACTCTCCTGATTTGATCGCTTCCGCGAACATCAAGCTATAGGAAAAACTCCGGAAGGTTCGCGGAGATTCCAGTAGCTTGGTTCTCTGTAGATTGAAATAACGAAATTGAAAAGAGGAACGATTCCTTCCTCCAATATCCCGAGGTTCGCGGAATCCTCCTCTTTGATACAGTAGTATGAACATGTTATCATTTCTACTGTCGCACCCTACGCGGGTGCGTGAATTGAAACATTGGATTGTTGGATAATAAAGAGACACTCGTATGTCGCACCCTACGCGGGTGCGTGAATTGAAACGGGATCCGTTGCTGACGCTCCTATTATTATAGGAGTCGCACCCTACGCGGGTGCGTGAATTGAAACTATCGCCCCATGCCGGACTTTCGATGATGCCTTGTCGCACCCTACGCGGGTGCGTGAATTGAAACGACCCAATGAAGCTCAGAAAGCATTCTATAACAGGTCGCACCCTACGCGGGTGCGTGAATTGAAACGTATAATCCCGACCATGTACGGCCAGTTGTCAACGTCGCACCCTACGCGGGTGCGTGAATTGAAACCCATCGTCCGTAGTGGGGATGGAGATACAGTCAGTCGCACCCTACGCGGGTGCGTGAATTGAAACATCGCTTCGTGGCGGGACGTTGCAGAGGCTTCAGTCGCACCCTACGCGGGTGCGTGAATTGAAACTACTATTATATTAACTTATGTATTCTATGATTTAGGTCGCACCCTACGCGGGTGCGTGAATTGAAACCCGTGTCGCTATTGATGAATCAAGCGTTGATGGAGTCGCACCCTACGCGGGTGCGTGAATTGAAACAGCATCGCTATGCGAATGGTACATATAGCAATGGGTCGCACCCTACGCGGGTGCGTGAATTGAAACCATGCGGGTACAGCGTGTATCCTCCGTGAGCATGGTCGCACCCTACGCGGGTGCGTGAATTGAAACATGTGTCAAAATGATACCTTGAAATCCATTTATGGTCGCACCCTACGCGGGTGCGTGAATTGAAACGGGACAAAATCATCAACACGCTGGAGCCTGAATGGTCGCACCCTACGCGGGTGCGTGAATTGAAACCAGATGCGCGGGAGTTTCTCGTCAGGATGCTTCCAGTCGCACCCTACGCGGGTGCGTGAATTGAAACCGAAAAGGAGGTCAGCCAAGGCAGGTCCCGAAAATGTCGCACCCTACGCGGGTGCGTGAATTGAAACTTAGCGTCATAGTCACGGTACCGGTACAGCGGCAGTCGCACCCTACGCGGGTGCGTGAATTGAAACGGTCTATTATGATTTCGGTGTCTCGATCCATTGTGTCGCACCCTACGCGGGTGCGTGAATTGAAACTACGTGAGCTTTGATATTGGGATGAGTGATGCGAGTCGCACCCTACGCGGGTGCGTGAATTGAAACACTGGATTACGGACAAGAACGGGCAGCTTGTCAGGGTCGCACCCTACGCGGGTGCGTGAATTGAAACGCCGGCAGGGACGCAGGTGTCTGATGAGGCTCCGGTCGCACCCTACGCGGGTGCGTGAATTGAAACGGGACCAGGAGGGTAAGGCTGTGGTGGGGAGTGAGTGTCGCACCCTACGCGGGTGCGTGAATTGAAACAGTCCCTTAAAGCCAAGAACCCCGAGAAGAGTGTTGTCGCACCCTACGCGGGTGCGTGAATTGAAACCCCCCGGCCGTCCTCCACCAAGGACGGCCTTTTAGTCGCACCCTACGCGGGTGCGTGAATTGAAACTGCTCCGTCTCAATCGGCTGAGCCGTCCGACGCACGTCGCACCCTACGCGGGTGCGTGAATTGAAACCTTTGAATCTCCCCGGCTTGCTCGGCAACAGCGGGTCGCACCCTACGCGGGTGCGTGAATTGAAACCGTTGCCGTTCCACCTCCGTCAACTTGTCGTAAAGTCGCACCCTACGCGGGTGCGTGAATTGAAACTACTCCCCGGAAAACGGTGGGTATGGTAGCCCGTGTCGCACCCTACGCGGGTGCGTGAATTGAAACATCGTCTGCACCCGGCGCTACGCTCAGGATCGGAGTCGCACCCTACGCGGGTGCGTGAATTGAAACTTGTGGGCAAGGGAAATCAAAGGTTAAGCGTAAGGTCGCACCCTACGCGGGTGCGTGAATTGAAACTGAATGCTATCACTCGAATGAAGCCGGCAGATTAGTCGCACCCTACGCGGGTGCGTGAATTGAAACCAGAACAATCTATCGGCGAGATATTTGTCGGCGTGTCGCACCCTACGCGGGTGCGTGAATTGAAACGAATTTATCATTGATGTGGGCAATCCGCTCAATACGTCGCACCCTACGCGGGTGCGTGAATTGAAACAATGATCGACAATGCCTACTTCGTCGTGTGGGAGTCGCACCCTACGCGGGTGCGTGAATTGAAACAATGATCGACAATGCCTACTTCGTCGTGTGGGAGTCGCACCCTACGCGGGTGCGTGAATTGAAACTACGGCGACTTGCCGAGAGAGAACAGCAAGTGCGTCGTCGCACCCTACGCGGGTGCGTGAATTGAAACGCTGGCGTTTCTGTCGTTTTGGACGCTTCTGGAGAGTCGCACCCTACGCGGGTGCGTGAATTGAAACTTGTAGATCTTGTCAGCCCCGGCGCGGCCTTCGAGTCGCACCCTACGCGGGTGCGTGAATTGAAACCGGAGCACATGGAAGGATGGACTTGTTGGGGGCGAGTCGCACCCTACGCGGGTGCGTGAATTGAAACCCCTTACAGCGAACGCCGGGAAATTCAGGACCCCGTCGCACCCTACGCGGGTGCGTGAATTGAAACTCTGTGCCGACGGAGGCAGCTCCGCATGGTCTGAGTCGCACCCTACGCGGGTGCGTGAATTGAAACGGCCTGATCTGCGACGCGCTTGAGGAGTACGATGGTCGCACCCTACGCGGGTGCGTGAATTGAAACTTTGCGATCGTCAAAAAGTACCATGCTGAGGCTGGGTCGCACCCTACGCGGGTGCGTGAATTGAAACGGGAGCTTCCTCTGTCCGATTGTCCCGGTGACGAGTCGCACCCTACGCGGGTGCGTGAATTGAAACAAATCGCGGAAGTCTGAGGCGGTGGCGTTTCGGGTCGCACCCTACGCGGGTGCGTGAATTGAAACACCGATCGTCAAGGTGGATGGACAGATGGGAACCGTCGCACCCTACGCGGGTGCGTGAATTGAAACGACGGCCAGGACATGATGGGCACCGACGTCTGGAGTCGCACCCTACGCGGGTGCGTGAATTGAAACGTGGTGTCCGGGATGGCGTGATGGCGTTTTGACGGTCGCACCCTACGCGGGTGCGTGAATTGAAACTGGGATTGTCCAGTCTTGCAGCGTTACAAATAATGTCGCACCCTACGCGGGTGCGTGAATTGAAACCCCTTGCCAATCACCATACTCATACCCCTATCCGTCGCACCCTACGCGGGTGCGTGAATTGAAACCAACATCATGCACATGTCCGGATCCCGACATGTAGGTCGCACCCTACGCGGGTGCGTGAATTGAAACTGAATGCTATCACTCGAATGAAGCCGGCAGATTAGTCGCACCCTACGCGGGTGCGTGAATTGAAACCAGAACAATCTATCGGCGAGATATTTGTCGGCGTGTCGCACCCTACGCGGGTGCGTGAATTGAAACGAATTTATCATTGATGTGGGCAATCCGCTCAATACGTCGCACCCTACGCGGGTGCGTGAATTGAAACAATGATCGACAATGCCTACTTCGTCGTGTGGGAGTCGCACCCTACGCGGGTGCGTGAATTGAAACAATGATCGACAATGCCTACTTCGTCGTGTGGGAGTCGCACCCTACGCGGGTGCGTGAATTGAAACTACGGCGACTTGCCGAGAGAGAACAGCAAGTGCGTCGTCGCACCCTACGCGGGTGCGTGAATTGAAACGCTGGCGTTTCTGTCGTTTTGGACGCTTCTGGAGAGTCGCACCCTACGCGGGTGCGTGAATTGAAACTTGTAGATCTTGTCAGCCCCGGCGCGGCCTTCGAGTCGCACCCTACGCGGGTGCGTGAATTGAAACCGGAGCACATGGAAGGATGGACTTGTTGGGGGCGAGTCGCACCCTACGCGGGTGCGTGAATTGAAACCCCTTACAGCGAACGCCGGGAAATTCAGGACCCCGTCGCACCCTACGCGGGTGCGTGAATTGAAACTCTGTGCCGACGGAGGCAGCTCCGCATGGTCTGAGTCGCACCCTACGCGGGTGCGTGAATTGAAACGGCCTGATCTGCGACGCGCTTGAGGAGTACGATGGTCGCACCCTACGCGGGTGCGTGAATTGAAACTTTGCGATCGTCAAAAAGTACCATGCTGAGGCTGGGTCGCACCCTACGCGGGTGCGTGAATTGAAACGGGAGCTTCCTCTGTCCGATTGTCCCGGTGACGAGTCGCACCCTACGCGGGTGCGTGAATTGAAACAAATCGCGGAAGTCTGAGGCGGTGGCGTTTCGGGTCGCACCCTACGCGGGTGCGTGAATTGAAACACCGATCGTCAAGGTGGATGGACAGATGGGAACCGTCGCACCCTACGCGGGTGCGTGAATTGAAACGACGGCCAGGACATGATGGGCACCGACGTCTGGAGTCGCACCCTACGCGGGTGCGTGAATTGAAACGTGGTGTCCGGGATGGCGTGATGGCGTTTTGACGGTCGCACCCTACGCGGGTGCGTGAATTGAAACTGGGATTGTCCAGTCTTGCAGCGTTACAAATAATGTCGCACCCTACGCGGGTGCGTGAATTGAAACCCCTTGCCAATCACCATACTCATACCCCTATCCGTCGCACCCTACGCGGGTGCGTGAATTGAAACCAACATCATGCACATGTCCGGATCCCGACATGTAGGTCGCACCCTACGCGGGTGCGTGAATTGAAACTCCTTGCACAGCCTCCAAAAAATGAGTCGATTGCGTCGCACCCTACGCGGGTGCGTGAATTGAAACGTCCCGATGCGGGGGCGGGCGTGGATTGCAAAAAGTCGCACCCTACGCGGGTGCGTGAATTGAAACATCGCTCCCTTAAGCCCGCGCGAAAAACCACTACGTCGCACCCTACGCGGGTGCGTGAATTGAAACTCGACGCTGATCGCGTTGTTGATCCTGGACGCGAGTCGCACCCTACGCGGGTGCGTGAATTGAAACTTATGATTATACCTGTCCCCGAGAACACGAAGGGTCGCACCCTACGCGGGTGCGTGAATTGAAACACGGCAGACCCAAGTACACCCCACTTGGCAGCCGTCGCACCCTACGCGGGTGCGTGAATTGAAACTTGACGTATGCGGACAAGTCGGCTCCAGGGGATAGTCGCACCCTACGCGGGTGCGTGAATTGAAACATGACAAAAGATCGATATGTTTCAGGATGGCGGGTCGCACCCTACGCGGGTGCGTGAATTGAAACTTTGTCAATGCTTCATCTCCCGGCTTCGTATCCCGTCGCACCCTACGCGGGTGCGTGAATTGAAACATGCGCACAACTCCATCTTGCTTAAATCAATGCGTCGCACCCTACGCGGGTGCGTGAATTGAAACGCCGCCGCCCCCTGCTGGAGACTCCCGTAAGCCCCGTCGCACCCTACGCGGGTGCGTGAATTGAAACCCAGTCCATTTTGGCACAGAGTCGATCCAATCTCTCCGTCGCACCCTACGCGGGTGCGTGAATTGAAACTGGAGGCCGACGCGTGCGGCGTCGCGGAGTGGGCAGTCGCACCCTACGCGGGTGCGTGAATTGAAACGATTTGATCAAAGCGCATAATGATACGAACTTCGTGTCGCACCCTACGCGGGTGCGTGAATTGAAACCTGTTGACGGGGGGAAGGAGCTGGTGTCGTTCGGTCGCACCCTACGCGGGTGCGTGAATTGAAACCGGGCGAGCTTGGCGCTCCCCGTAAAAGCCTGGAGGTCGCACCCTACGCGGGTGCGTGAATTGAAACGACCTGGTCGTAAATCTCCAACCTAAGCCACTCCAGTCGCACCCTACGCGGGTGCGTGAATTGAAACAGACGGATATCCCAGGGTACATTCGAGAGCGCCGGTCGCACCCTACGCGGGTGCGTGAATTGAAACGGCGAGCCGGGGGACGAGTCCTATCTCGTCAACGGTCGCACCCTACGCGGGTGCGTGAATTGAAACAGAGCCTCCTCCGGCCCCATCCAAATTGAAGCCGGTCGCACCCTACGCGGGTGCGTGAATTGAAACGACGGCAATCCCGCGGTCGTCAAGCAGTAGGCGGGTCGCACCCTACGCGGGTGCGTGAATTGAAACGACCGAGTACGATGTGGCCACCCTTGAGAATTTGGGTCGCACCCTACGCGGGTGCGTGAATTGAAACGCGGTTAACGAGTTGGGTGGACAATAGAGTGTTGAGTCGCACCCTACGCGGGTGCGTGAATTGAAACTTATTACAAGTATACTGAGGGTGAAAATCCGTATGTCGCACCCTACGCGGGTGCGTGAATTGAAACGATGCGTTTGCCACGGCATCTGATCTGACGGACTGTCGCACCCTACGCGGGTGCGTGAATTGAAACCCCTCTCAGCCTGCCCCTCTCCGAGGCAGGCTTTGTCGCACCCTACGCGGGTGCGTGAATTGAAACCCGACAAGGACGACTTTGCCGGGGCTGGTACGAAGTCGCACCCTACGCGGGTGCGTGAATTGAAACTGGAAGAGAATCGCGTGGAGACGGTCCGGAAGTGTCGCACCCTACGCGGGTGCGTGAATTGAAACGTTGCTGGCACCGGACCAGTTGCCGATGTTGGTCAGTCGCACCCTACGCGGGTGCGTGAATTGAAACACGGGAAACAGCAAAAAAATACATGGCTGCATGGGTCGCACCCTACGCGGGTGCGTGAATTGAAACACCGACACCGCCCCCTTCTGCACCGTCCTCACCAGTCGCACCCTACGCGGGTGCGTGAATTGAAACCGCGGAGAGTTGTCCGTCGGCGGTGATTTGGTAGTGTCGCACCCTACGCGGGTGCGTGAATTGAAGAACGCTGTAAAGTAGAAGAATGCGGTTGGCTGGAAGTAGATAGCGTAGCGCTGTACGGAGGAGATATGTCAGGCACTTTCTTATGGATCTTGACGATAACGGATGTGTACAGTGGATGGACGGAGATAGTTCCCAGGTGGAACCGTTCCGCCAAAAGGGTACTGAGTCATTATGGCCCCCTCATGGAACGCACGCCCTTCCTATGAAAAGGAATAGATAGCGACAACGGAGGAGAGTTCATCAGTTGGGAGAGCATCAAATGGCAACATATCAGGGAACATTTAGGCCATCCGATTGAGCTGACCAGATCCCATCCGTACCATAAAAACGACCAGTCCCGGGTTGAGCAAAAGAACTACACGCACGTGAGGCAATTCCTAGGCTATGAGCGGATGGAATACTCACAACTCGTCAAGCCCTTGAGAGAAGTCTGTCGTATCTGGTCACAGTGGAACAAACTCTACCGAGTCCAGCTCAAACAAATAGAAATCCAACGAGAAGGTAGTCGTCGTATCATGTAAACATGATCACGTGACAGCGTTAACGCCGGTGGATTGCAGGGATTTTACACTGATCACATTTGGCAATCACTAATCAAGCCTATTAGTGATCTGAACGTTTTACAGATGGTATATGTCTCTACATGAAGAACGATACAATTTCGATTATGTGGATGAAAACGATGATTCCGATGTTGGCCGCCGGTATACTGGCGGGTTGTGGTACCCATCCGGTTGCTCCTTTGGAAGGTGACTGGGTACAACCGGTACCCGGGCAACCGAAAGCCCAGCAGGGTGTGCGTTTGGAGAAGGGGGGAAAAGCCTCTTCCCTGAATATGGCGACGCTTGTTTACGAAAGTTGGGAACTGGACGGCAATAATCTGAAACTGAAGGGAAAGAGTATTGGCAATAAGCAAACTATCCCCTTTGAGGAAACGGTTATTGTCAAGGAAGTGACTCCCGAGAATATGACTTGGACGGTTGACGGACAGGATTTCACGTTTACCCGTAAACCGTAAGGCTCGGGTCTTCTTGTTTTTGCCGTTGTTCGGCAATATGAAAAAGAGAGATTCTTTTTCGTTCCTTTTACAGGAACCATTCGGGCTCTCGCCGGACGCCTTGAAGCATGGCGGTGAGATCGGCTATTTTCTTTTGGAATGGCGGTGCTATGATACTTCTGCCTTCGGTGGGGCAGGCTTTGACACAAGCGTAACAATCAAGGCACCGGATGGGATCGGTTGCAATGTAATGGGCTTCCCGGGAGATGGCGTCGACGGGGCATGCTTCGGCACAGGCTCCGCATTCAATGCAGTTTTCGTTAGGTTGTGGGGCCACAGGCATGGGGTTCCATTCCCGGTATGGCCTGTTACCGGGTAGTAAGGGTACGGTGGAGGAACCGTTTTTTTGTTTTTCGCGGATGGCGGCAGAGAAGGATAGCAGGGCTCTGATGTCTTGTATATCCGGGCGGTTGGTCGCAATTTGTGGAGAGAAAGTGTGTTGCCCGATAAAGGCTCCTCCTGCGATGACGGTGAATCCAGACGCGGTGCAGAGATCGGACAGTTCAAGCAAGGCGTCTTCGTAAGCCCGGTTGCCGTAGGTGACAAGGCAACAGGCGTTGGCTCCGTTGCCTTGGAGGTAGGTTGTGAGGGATTCCGGCAGAGATGGCAAGCGACCTCCGTACACGGGAAAGCCGATCACGACGAGGTCTCCGGGCAGAAAGGAGTAGGTCTTTCTGCGGGCGACGGATGGATTGAGGCTGATTTCCGAGAAACGTTCGTCCAGATCCAGACAGATGGTACGGAGACAAAAGCGCGTTGTCCCGGTTGGGCTGAAGTGGATTGCGTAAGTAGCCATGTGATGGATGCTATTCCCTGGGAGGGAGGTTGTTTCGCAGGAGCGTGAGGGCGGGGTTTTGTTGTTCCTCATCAATGATGCCGTATTTGCGGAGCATGGCATCCGGATTCGGATCTCGGCCCATGAAATTTTTGAAGAGGACAGAGGGAGGAGATGAGTAACCTTTTTCCAGAATGTTTGTTCGGAATGATTGGGCCGTAGCTTGATTGAAAATACCGTCGTGCTTGAATTTGGAGAAAGCGTCGGCTTCCAGAATTTCCGCCCATTTGTAGGAGAAGTAGAAGGAGGCGTAGCCGACTGGATTTGAGAAGAGGTGGTGACTTCCGCGGACGACGCTCGGGAGGGCTACATCCTTGTGATAAAGAATATCGTTGAGAACGGCTTTGTCGAGCTTATCCAGAGGGGTTTTCCGGAGAAGGTCGGGATTGAGGTGGAGTGCCAGGTCCATTTTCCCTAACATGAGCTGGCGCATGAAGTTGAGGGCGGCATGGTACTTTCGGACGTTTTGCATGGACAGGAGGAGCTTGTCCGGGATGGGCTGGCCGGTTTTATAGTGTTTGGCCATGTCTTTGAGGAGATCGGGTTCCCAGAACCAATTTTCCATGAGCTGAGACGGGAGTTCGACGAAGTCCCGGGGGACGGCTGTTCCTGCCAACGCACTGGTTTCTACTTTGGAGAAGAGGAGGTGAAGCATGTGCCCGAATTCGTGGAAAAGAGTCTTTGCGTTGGCCGGGGTCAGCAAAGCCGGATTGCCTCCCACCGGGCCTCGGACATTGGCGCCGATCAATCCCAAGTGAGGATGTCCGGGCGAATCGGACGTTGTGGGGCGAGCAAGGGAAATTGTACCCATCCAGGCGCCGTTACGCTTGCTGAGACGTGGATAGATGTCCAGATAGAAAGAGCCGATGTGTTCGTTGGATTTTTCATCGGCTACATCGAAGAAGCGGACTTGAGGGTGCCAGACTTCGATGGAGCCCGGCGTTGGAGCCGCTCCGGAACCTGGTTCGATATATTCTGTGGGGCGTTCGGTGATTGTGATGCCATAGAGCCTGTTGGCGATGGAGAAAAGGCCGTTGAGGACGGCATCTGCCGGCAGATAGGGAGTGACGGATTCTTCGGAATAGTGGAAGAGTTCTTCTTTTTGCCTGGCGCTCCAATAGGCGGTGTCCCATGGATGCAGGATGGCATTGTTGTTGCCTGTTTTGGCTGCCTTGTAGGCGCGGAGGTTTTCCAAATCCGTGAAGTAATGGGGTTTTGCTTTGTCGATGAGATCGTTGACGAAGTCGAGTCCGGCTTTACTGCTGCCGGTCATGCTGTCCTTGAGGATAAAATCGGAGAAGGAGTCATAACCCATGAGCTTCGCTTTTTCTTCGCGGAGTTTCAGAATTTTTTTGATCAGGGGTTCCGTATTGAACTTGCCTGTGTAGGCCGTGGCTATTTTTTCCCAAAGATTGCGGCGGAATTCTTCGTTTTCCGCCTTGACCATGAGGTTGGCCGAGGTGATGTTGTCCCAAGTGAACTGCCAGCCTTTCCGGGGGGCATTGGGATGGTGTTGGGCATAGCGTTTTTCAGCACGGACAAGTGTGTCGTGGTCAATCCCCTTCAGTTCATTTTCCCGTGTGGTCGTGAAGTTCCAGGCGGCATGGCTGTCCAGCAGAATGTTGCCGAATTGCCGAGTGGTTTCGGACAGTTCGCGATCAATGTCCTCAAGGCGTTTTTGGATTTCCTCCGGCATGTCGGCTCCGCCATCACGAAAGTTTTTGAGGGTGACGTTGATGAAGCGTATTTGTTCGGGAGTGAGATTGGCTTTTTGAAGGTGTTCGGAGGCTGTTTTCAAGGCATTCCAGAGACGTTTGTCCTTGTTGATGGCGGAGGAGAAGACGGCTAGCTCCGGCATGATTTTAGCGGTAGCCTCGCGGATGGCGTCGCTGTCGCAGACATTGGTGAGATGGCTAACTTTTGTTTCTGCCTCGTCGATGAAGGCAATGGCGGCATCATAGGCGCCGAAGGTGTTGGCGTAGGTCATGTTTTCGACAGGTACCCGGCCGATAGCATCAAGTCTGCTACGAGTGATACGGATGGCTTCTTCCATATCGGGGACGATTTTGTCCGGGGTCAGCTTGCTCCACGCAACAGGGAAGGAGGATTCGAGAAAGGGGTGTACTTCTCGCGTGGCAGGTGCCGGAGCATCCGGAGAAGAAGAGGCAGGATCTAAAGCATGAAGAGGGCAAAGCGTAAGAAGAAGAGCGGCGGTAACGGTAAATGGGAAACGAAATTTCATGACGGATTGGCAGGATGCTGAGAACGGAAAAAGGCGTTCTTGACGGGAACGCCTGACGAGTCCTTATATTATAACTTACGGATGATTCCGTGCCGTTCTTTCAATTATTTATTGTTCATTTTCAAATCGTTTGCATGGAGGCGATCTTGTAGATGTTTTGAACGTCTTTTACGTCCAGTTTCATTAACCCTCCGATGGGACCGCGCACATTGATGGCATTGTTTGCCATGACCGGGAAGTCCTCGGGAGAAATGCCTAGCTCCTGCATGGTGGTCGGCTGTCCCAGATTACGGAAGAAGGCCTGCAGGCGGTTAATTCCTTCCCGGATGATGGAATCCTGGTCGCGATAGGATCCTTCGACATTCATGACATTGACGGCAAATTGAACGAACATGCCTGGATTGGCCCGGTAGACGTAATGCATCCATGCCGGAGTGACGACGGCAAGTCCGGCGCCGTGCGGGATGTCGTAGAGGGCACTCAATTCATGTTCCATGGCGTGGCAGGCCCAATCCTGTTCACGTCCTATGCCCAGAAGGTTATTGTGGGCGATAGTGCCGGAGAAGGCTATTTCAGCCCATGCGTCGTAGTCATGGAGGTTGGTGTTGAGGATGCGTGCATTCTTTATGATTGTCCTCAGGGTAGCTTCGCAGAGACTGTCCGAGAGGTCGGTGTGGGTTGTGTTGGTAAAGTAGCGTTCGAAGATGTGGCTCATCATGTCGCAGACTCCATTGGCCATCTGGTTGTGAGGCAGGGTAAAGAAGAGTTCCGGATCAACGATGCTGAAGACGGGGCGAAGGGCAGGGTGGCTGTGGCCTAGTTTTCTTTTGGTTTCGTCATTGGAGATGACGGTATTTGGGCTGCTTTCGCTTCCGGCGGCAGGGATAGTCAGGACGGTGGCGATAGGGAGAGGCGTGTATGATGAGGAATCTTTGCCCATGAAGAGATCCCATACGTCTTCGGTTGCGGGAACTCCCAAGGCAATGGCTTTGGCTGAATCAATGACGCTGCCCCCTCCGACGGCGAGGATGAAGCCGATATCATGGGTTCGGCATAGGTCGATACCCTGACGAACGAGGGCGATGGAGGGATTGGGCTTGACTCCCCCAAGTTCGACATAATCGATGCCGGCTTGCCGGAGCGATTGCGTGATGGTGTCGTAAAGTCCTGAGCGTTTGATGCTACCTCCTCCGTAGTGCAGTAGGATTTTTGTGGAATGAGGCTCGACTTCGGAGGCGATGTCGAACCGTGTTCCTCTCCCGAAAATAAGCCGGGTTTTGTTGTCGTAGACGAAATTGAGCATGTCCTACTCTAAGGCGATTTCTCTGTCTTCGCAAGAGAGAGACGATAAATGTTTGTATATTATTAACAAATAGGTATTTATGTATTTTTTTTCGAATAGGTGGAAGAGGCAGACTGCCAGGAAACATGGGGATGGAAGAGTGACCCTCTGTAAAACGCTTTACGAAACCGCTGTCAAGAGACTCCAAAAAATCACCAATTAATTGATAAACAATTTACTCTCTATTTACCCGTTCAAAAGAACGAGAGTAAATATATACACATAATTAATTTATTATAAGTGAAGTGAGCGTTTTTCAGGCGGTTTCGTAATCCGCTATAATTCTCACCTATGCATGAACGGAACGATAGGAACTACGGTATTGATGCCCTTAGGATTCTTTCTATGATGATGGTGGTAGTGCTTCATGTATTAGGGAAGGGAGGTGTCTTGGAATCATCCTCTGGGATGTCTCTGCATATAGCGTGGTTAGTTGAGATTGGTGTTTATTGCGCTGTCGATTGCTATGCTTTGATTACCGGTTATGTTTGCTATGGGAGACGGCAGCACTATGCCCGTTTTTTTGATCTGTGGTTTCAGGTCGTATTCTATTGTGTTCTGATTACTACTGTGTTTGCGTATTTTCTTCCGGGTAGTGTCGGTATGAAGGAGGTGATCAAAGCTGTTATGCCTGTGACCAGGGGACAATATTGGTATTTTACTGCATATGCCGTTTTGTTTGTTTTCATTCCGTATTTGAATCGTTTTCTGGAAATGATTCCCCGGAAAACACTGGTGGCACTGATTATGCTAATTATTTTAACCGAGTCGCTTGTTCCTACTTTAACCCATTCAGTATCATATTTTAATCAGGGGGGATACGGCGTTCTATGGCTTGCTTGTCTGTATGTCATCGGTGCTTCCATTAAAATATTGTCCATTGAGCATCGGGTGAACCGTAAATATATGCTGTCCGGTTATACGTTCTGCATTCTGCTGGCCTGGACCAGCTATTTGTCCATTGGGTGGATTACAGAAACAGTGCTTGGAAAAATCAAGGGAGCTCAAGCGTTTGTCTCCTATCCGTCACCTTTGATTCTTTTTCCCGCAATTTTTCTGTTTCTCTTCTTCCTTCGTTTGAAACTTGGCGATTTCTCTCGGAAGTGTGTATGTTTTTTTGCCCCTCTGTCGTTCTCAGTCTATTTAATTCATACCCACCCCCTCGTGTTTAACCATATTATCGGTGGGAATTTCTCGTTTCTTGGGAGGGAGCCATGGTATGTGCTCGTTGGAGGCGTATTGGCCTCAACTTTTGGAATTTACCTGATATGCACATTGGTGGATTTTTTGAGGAAGAATCTATTTCAATTGTGCAAGATCGATTGTTTATCCCGGCAGATGGATCAAATCATTGTCGGCAGGTGGATAAACCGTGTTTTTGAGAAGGTTTGCTGTTGGATTGTTCCTGAAAGGTCTGCCGGCATGAACGATGATTTGTTGCGCTTGTCCAAAGTTCCGGATAAAAATAATGAAAAGCCATCCTCTTGACGTTAATCGTCAGGGACGGCTTTTCATTTCTTGTTGGGGCGGACTGTTATTCCGAATAAAAACGAGGAATGCGCGGTCCGATAGCAGTAAGTATTTCCCATGGGATGGTTTCGGCCATGCGGGCAATTTCCGGGATAGTGACGTGCTCTCCCATGATTTCAACTGCGTCTCCCGGTTGTGCGTCGGATACCTGACTGACGTCGATCATGATCTGGTCCATCGTAATCCGGCCTAGAACGGGACAGAAAACGCCGTTGTAATAGACCCGGATCCCTTTCTTGTGGAGGATACGCATATAGCCGTCGGCATACCCGATGCCAACGGTAGCGACGCGTGTGGGGGATTTCGTCGTAAATTCCTGACCGTAGGAGATGCCGTGGTTTTCCGGTAATGTGCGCACAAGTGTCAGGCGCGATTTGAGGACGAGGGCCGGTTTGAGTTCGCGACCAAGGGGTGTATCGACGGGCGAATATCCATACAGGATGATTCCTGGGCGTACCAGATTGGCCGATGGAACCTTGTAGTCGAGTATGCCGGCACTGCTGCACAGGTGTCGGTAAGGGAGGGGACAGTGGGCCGATATAGCCTGGACGGCTTTTTCGAACAGGTATATGTTGCGTTCAGTGGTTGCCCTGTTTTCGTCCGCGCAGGGAAGGTGGGCGCCAATACCTTCGATATAGAGGTTATGCCAGGTGGGGATACGGTCTATGAGGGTAGGTATTTGATCGGCCAGCAGACCACCGCGACCCATGCCGACATCTACGGAAATGTGGATAGGCAGGGTTTTGCCGTAGAGACGGGCAAGGGCGTTGTAATGGTCTCCTTCCTCCAGTGTGGACATGAAACAGCGCCAGTTGTTCAGGACGATTTCCTCCCGTTCTTCCGGAAAAGCAGGACCGAGGATGTAAGGTTTTGTCCGGCAACCACTTTGGCTGATGCGTCGTGCTTCCCCTACATTGGCGACACCAAAGAACACGATACCCTCGCGGTCCAGACACCGGGCGACAGGCTCGAGGCCGTGTCCGTAGGCACCGGCCTTGACGACGGGCATGATGTGTGCTCCCCCGGCAGAACGCCGGATGACGTGGAGATTGTGTTTGAGTGCGCCAAGGTCAACTTCGGCCCAGGCTCGGGGAGGACTGGTGTGGGGCATGCGGATCAAATTACGCCCGTTAGACGTTGGAGAAAAGCGTAATCTCCACCCCGTTTTAAATGACTGTTACTGTTCTTAAAAACTCTCTACGGGCGAGGATTGGTTCTTCTCTGAGGTCTTACCGGTGCAGCTGGTTCAGTCTCCGTATTCCGATGAAAAAACGTTTTTTTGGTCCAACTCGAGTTTTTGAGGTGACGAACGGGGGGAAAATGAGTAGAGTTCCCAAGACTGCCATGATTCGTCTCTTTCCACGTCACAAATATGTGTTCGGTATGGCTGCTGCTGTTCTCTCGATAGCGGCGGCTGAGGTTCCTCCTGCCCAGGCGACTTCGTCGGGGACCGTTTCTTTGGAGGAAATCGTCTCCCGTGGAGATGCCGCCTATATGGATAACAAGATGGAAGCTGCCGTAAATGCTTATGCGGAAGCTTTCGGACAGCTGGACCGGGCTGATGCCAAATATGCCGACCTGATTAAGGAACGGTACGCCCGCAGTTTGGCGCAAAGAGCCCAGGAACTTCAAGCTGCCGGTAATGAAAAGGCTGCCAGCGAGATTTTACACCGGGCTATTTCCATTGCTCCGGACGATAGCCATGTGAAAGCTGTTGCCTCCAGATTTCAGCCGTCGCAACAACCTATCGTCTTGTCCGCATCGGCCGGAGATGTAGGGAGGGTTGCTCCTTCCTCGGCTGTGGTTGCCGCCGATATCAGTACCCGTACGATTGCTCGTCTCGACGAGAAAATGAATACGGCTATGGGACACCTGAACAAAGGCCGTTCCCTTTACGCGGACAAGCAGTACGAAGCGGCTTTGAAGGAATATCAAACCGCTCTGGATATCATGCCGGATTCTCCGGTTACGGCGGAACGACGCCAGTTTATCCTTCTTAGCATTGGCGATGCCAGCGTAGCCGTTGCGCAGGAGTTGGCCAAGGTTGGCAGATATGACGAGGCTCGCGGATTGTTGGAGAAAGCCTTGACGCAATCTCCGTCCAACAAACTGGCCAGAAGAACTCTGGAATATTTGAACGATCCCGAAAGGACGAACCCTGCCAAGACTCCCCAGTACGTCAAGGATGTCACGGAAGTGCAGCGGTTGCTGAATCTTGCTTACGGCCATTTCGATCTGGGCGAGTTTGACGATGCGAAGAAGAATTTCCAGGATGTCCTCCGGTTGGATCCTTATAATACAGCCGCTCGTCGTGGGATGGAAGCCGTCTCCGGGAAGATATCGGAATATGCCCGTTCCGCCTACGATCAGACGCGTGCAAGTGCTTTGGCCGATGTCAGTGCTGCCTGGGAAAAGAGCGTTCCTGAGGAAGTACCCACAGGTGTGGGAGAATCTACGGAACCTCTCGATTCTCCGTTCCGCAGTATCGACAGTAAATTGTCTTCAATCATTATTCCGAGGCTGAATTTGGAGGATGTCGATATCATGGAAGCGCTGGATGTTCTCCGCAACCAGGCGATTCAACAGGATAAGGCGGCTGATGTCCAATCTGCCCGCGGCGTGAATATTACCGTCGATTTTGGCGACCCCGATAGTCCGGAAGCCCAGAAGATTCTCTCCAAGAAGTTCAATCTCAAGATGAATAACGTCCCCCTCAAGGACGCTCTTGCCTACTTGGGGACGGTGACGGGAACAACTTACCGGACAAATGCTTATACCGTGGAGATTATTTCCGCTTCGAGTGATTCCGGTACCATGTTGTCACGCGTTATTCCGGTACCTCCCGGCTTTTTTTCCGCTTCTAGTGAAGGAGGCTCCGATGCTTCTTCCGATCCGTTTGCAACGGATTCCTCCTCTTCTGGGAGTATTGTCCTGAAGCGTGTGGATCCCAAGGAATCTCTCAAGCAGATGGGAGTGTCCTTTCCGGAAGGTGCGACCGTTCGTTATAATTCGGACAATTCAACGCTTTTTGTTCGCAATACGCAGAAGAATATCCATTTGATCGAGGATATTATTTCCACGAAGGCCGCCCAGCAACCTATTCAGGTGATTGTGAAGGCAACGATTATCGAAGTGAACCAGAAGGATTTGTCCGAGTTAGGGTTCGACTGGATCATTAATGCCGATCTTGACGCCGACAAAATTTTTGGGGGAGGCGGACAGAGTTCCACCAATACAAGCTATAACAACCAGTCGATTTTCAAAAGTCTGGCGACTGTTACCGATGCTGCCGTACCTAATGCGAGCGTGACGGCGGGGCTTCGTTCCATCAATCAGGTTATTTCGACGGATTCGATTGATTCTCTGATCGCAAACGGTTCTCAGACGTCGCGCGGTTCCATGTATACTCCTGGACGAGCTCCCAGTATCCTGACGGTTCGCGGGGTTTGGAATAGTGCCCAGCTGGCGTTTGTCATGCGTGGTCTGGATCAGAAAAAAGGCGTTGATGTTCTGCAGCAGCCCCAAGTGATTGTTCGTCCCGGTGAAAGCGCCGAATTTTATTCCGGCAAGGAAATGCTGTATCCCTCTGCCTATGAACCCCCGCAGATTCCCAATAGTTCCGGCGGCAACAACAGTAACGGAGGAACTTCCAATATGATGGTGACTCCGGCTACGCCGACAGAATTTGCTTCTCGCCGTACGGGAACAAGCTTCAACGTGCAAATCACGGGGATCAGTGAAGACAAGAGTGTCGTCGATATGACCGTGACGCCTAACATGGTCGATTTCGAAGGGTTCATCAATTATGGTTCTCCCATTATGATGCCTATGGTTGGTTACAACAAAACGGCCGCTTCCGCCCTAACCGATACAGCAGTGGGAGAAGAGGGGTTTGTGACGACGGTAGAGTTGTCCAAAAACTCTATTTTACAGCCAATTTTCAATACGCGTGGCTTAACTGTTCCCGTGAGTGTAACGTCAGGCAGTACAGTGGTTCTTGGTGGTTTGCAAAAGGCATCGACTGTCGAATTTGAAGATAAGGTGCCCATGCTGGGCGATATTCCCCTTGTTGGGCGTCTGTTCCGTTCTTCCGGTAAGCAGGTGGAACGCAAAGTGTTGATGATCATGGTTAAGGCTGAAGTCGTCGATCCGGGAGGCAAGGAGACGATCGTTTCCCATAACAGGTCTTCCTCCAGTCACGAAGAATCCCAACCTAATATGTCACCCCAGACCGAAGACTCTGCGGAAGGCGAAATGCCGCAACCGTAGGATGCTCTGCCGGGTCTCGCATAGAACATGAGTATTGAGAAAAGGGATAAGTGGTGGGCTCCTGTGGCGGGGTTTGGTGTTTGGCTCTTAATGCAGCTGATAGGCCGGACTCTGCAAGTGCGTACGGTTCGGGAGGAAGGCGACAAGGAATATGATTGTCCTTCCATTTATTCCATCTGGCACAATCGTAATTTCGTTTGTTTCTATGTTTGGTCGTTGACTGGTTTCAGAAGAAAGATTTTTGCCTTTACCAGTGCCAGCAAAGACGGTGCCGTTATCGGCTGGATTGCCCGGTTCTTCGGGATGGGGAATGTAAGGGGGTCCAGCCACAGGCGCGGCGCCATGGCTCTTTTGGAGACTCTTTCGATTCTGAAGGATGAGGGGCACTGTATTGCCATTACCCCGGATGGTCCCAAAGGGCCTCTTTATAAAGTGCATCCGGGAGTCGTTATGATGGCTTCGAAAACAGGCGTTCCGATCATTCCATTGTGCGTAGAGTACGAAAATTGCTGGCGCATTGGTGGGGCGTGGGACAAATATTGTGTTCCGAAGCCTTTTTCGCGTGTAACTATTTTATGGAGGAGCAAGTTTTTCGTACCTCCTTCTTTGAATCATCAGGAACTCAATGAATACGTAATCCGCCTGGAAGCCCTTATGGCTTGCGGGCTGCCAGATCTGCAACCTATATCACCACCATGCAAATAATCGATGGAAAACAAGTAGCCGCGGACGTCCTCGCGGAAGTTCAACAGGACATCGAAGAACTGAAAGCAGCCGGAGTCGTTCCCGGTCTGGCTGTCGTTCTTGTCGGGGAAGATCCAGCTTCCAAAGTTTATGTGGGATCCAAAGTTCGCAAGTGTGCGGAACTGGGGATGCTTTCCCGCAAAATAGCTCTGCCGGCCGAAACGACCCAGGAGGAATTACTGGGGGTGATTGCCGAGCTGAATGCCGATCCTGCGATTCACGGCATTCTTGTCCAGAGTCCGCCGCCGCGCCACATTGATGAAAGTGCCGTTGTGCTTGCGATCGATTCCCGCAAGGATGTAGACGGGTTTCATCCTGAAAACGTTGCCAAACTGGTGATGGAGGATCCGACCGGGTTTGTTCCCTGTACTCCCTTGGGATGTATGCGCCTGCTTAAGGCGTACGGCGTGGAAACGTCCGGAGCCCATGCCGTGGTTGTTGGGCGCAGCATGATTGTCGGCAAGCCTATGGCTCATTTGCTCATGTCTAAAGAAGCCAATGCCACCGTGACTGTTGCCCATTCCCGTACCAGAGATCTGGCGGGACTTTGCAGGACGGCTGACATTATTGTGGCTGCCGTGGGGCGTCCGAACATGATTGGCGAAGAGTTTGTCAAAGAAGGCGCTGTTGTCATCGATGTGGGA
Organism: Akkermansia sp. N21116; assembly: GCF_029854705.2. NCBI lineage: Bacteria > Pseudomonadati > Verrucomicrobiota > Verrucomicrobiia > Verrucomicrobiales > Akkermansiaceae > Akkermansia > Akkermansia sp. N21116. The sequence goes on along the minus strand of NZ_CP139035.1, from coordinate 2,696,747 downwards.
ATCAACCGTGTTGATGATCCTTCCAAGGAACGGGGATACCGCATTGTTGGCGATGTCGATTTCGACAAAGTTGCTCCCAAATGCCGAGCTATTACACCCGTTCCCGGAGGTGTAGGGCCGATGACTATTGCCATGCTGATGGCCAATACGGTCAAGGCCTGCCGTCAATTGACCGGTAAGTAAAAAAGAACTTCCCTTCTGGAGAACAGGGAAGATTCTAAACATCCGTTTCCTCGCTTAAAATGGCAGGAAACGGATGTCATTTTTTGAAAGTAGGGAAATAAAGAAGAAAATTATGAGCGGGATTCTCCGGATGACGGTTTGGTTTGTCCCAGTTTGGCGGATTTATCCGCAGCGGTTTTGACGGCCTGGATCAGGGCATGCCGCAGGCCGTATTGATCCAGTGCGTTCAATGCCGCAATCGTTGTACCGCCAGGTGAAGTCACGTCATCGCGTAATGCCATGGGATGGCGGCCGCTTTGGATAACGAGTTCTGCGGAACCTTTCATTGTTTCCGCTGCGAGCTGCAGGGCAAGCGGGCGAGCCAGACCGAGAGCAACGCCGGCTTCAGACAGGGCGTCCATGATAACGTACATGTAGGCCGGTCCGCATCCGGAGATGGCGGAAACGGCATCAATCTGTTTCTCCGGCACGCGGACAATGGTACCGGAATGGGAAAGCAAGTTGCAAACGGTGTCAAGATCCTGGGCCGGGGTATGTTCTTTGGCGGATACGGCGGATATTCCGCATCCGATCAGAGATGGCGTATTGGGCATGACCCGGATGATTCTTGTGAGTCCCGAGCAGGCTTCTTCCATCTGTGAGATGGTTATTCCCGCCGCAACGGAAACGATTAACGGGTTAACGGGGTGTGTCTTGTCCCTTCTGTGCCAGGCGTTCGAGAGGAAATCACAGAGTCCCTGAGGCTTGATTGCCAGCAGGATGATATCTGCTTCATTGATGATGTCAGAGGGAGACGGGCAGACTTTCATCGCCGGGAAGTCTGCGAGGAGAGGTTGGAGATGTTCGGGCGTCCTGTTATAGAGAAGTACATCTTCTGGGGAAAGGCCGGGAGAGAGCAGAGCCCCCCGAAGCAGTGCTGACCCCATTTTGCCGGTGCCGATCAGGCCAAGTTTCATGATATTGGAAGGAATTGAGTGAAAAATTAAAATTCTTTATTGCGGAAAATCCATGCGGAAAGCGTGGAATGAAAGAGGAAGTAGGCCAGAGTGATCAATGCAAGTTCACCCAGCAGGGGAAGGGGGATGGCTTGTCCGTTGACGGCTGCATCTGTGATGGAATACATGCTGAAATTGGGAAACACTGCCGAGATCCCTTTGGAGATGGCCATGCTCCAGTCGGAAATGCCGATAGAATGGGAGGATTCCATCCACATGATTTTGGCTTGTGTTTGGAAGATGCCGACGACATACACGCCGAATGCCAGAAGCGTGCTGATGATTGTTCCTCCGGTCAAGCACGAAAGTAACAGCGTGATGGACGTCAGTACGGTGAACTCCATCATCATGACGAGCATGCCTGCCTGGACGTTCCATGTCGGCCCTTGGGCCGAGATGCGATCCAGAATTGGTGCGATGGAGTCTTCCTTGATTCCCGTACCGTGCAGTATCTGAGACTGCTCTGCGATGACAGTTCCCGTTCTCATCCACAGGATACCCGTCGAAAAGAGATCCATCACCAGCATGGCGAGCGTTGCCAATGCCAGAACGCCGACAGCTTTACCTACTAGATAATCGATACGGGGCACCGGCTTGCAAAGGATGGTGTAGAGGATTCGATCCTCCGTATCCTTGGGTATCAGAAGTGCCGTAGCCGTAACGCAGAAGACGAGCCCAAAGAGGCGCATGGCTCCGAAAGCCGAATTCTTAATGAGGGTCAGTTCGTTTTCCCCATACGTTTCCGGTCCGAGGAAATCGCTGGTACGAATGCAGTTGACAGCCAGAATTACTAGTGCGAACACCAGTAGAAAGATAAAGATCTTCATCCGCATTAATTGCGTGAAGGTAGCTCCGGCGATAACGGCGATCCGACGGGGAGATGGTACATATCCTGATGAGAGGAACGACATACAATTACTTTGATGAGAATCTCGAAAAAGTGAAGGAGATTTTTATCCTGCCGTTTTGAATGTCGCAGTTGGAGGTTCAATTTGATGGCTGGAATTACATTTTAGTAGGAATCTTCCGCATGGGGATGTCCGGGGGAAAATGTTTGCCATGACATGGAGGCTTTTACCGGAGGAGACATCAGTTCATGGATGCCGCCAGTCGAATTGCCCGGGATGCGGGGATGAAAGATTGACGGGAGGGAGGCATAACAGCACAATACCGATGTCATGTATCGTATCTGCAAGAGGATTGAAGTGGAAAGCGGACATATGTTGTCCAAGCATCCGGGCAATTGCAAATTCCCCCATGGTCATACGCGTGCCGTGGAGATGGTTTTTATCGCTGATACTTTGGATGCCAGCGACATGGTAATGGATTTCAAGGTGATCAAATCGATGATGGGAGAATTTATCAATCAGTTTGATCATTCTTTGTGCGTCAATACGGATGATCCTCTGTACGGAATCTTCAAGCAGACGTATGGCGATCGTGTCATTGGCTTCGATTCCGTCGATCCGACGAGCGAAGTGATGGCCCGGACAATTTTCTTCCATGCAAAAGAAGCCTTGGAGCATGGTAAGGCTGGAGCATACGAGTGGCCGGTACGGCAAGTGGTGCGGCTGGAGCGCGTGCGCGTCTGGGAAACGAGTTCGTCCTGGTCGGAGTACGAGGAATAATTTCCGGTAATGGCGCGTTCTCTTGCGTCTTGGGGGAATGGGGAGAGGTACCCTTTACTTGAGATGCAAGGCGGAACGGTGTGCTTCTTCGGGAACGAGATCTTTCCAGGCGGGGTCGTCTTCTGCGATCATGCGCTGGATGTCGCGCGGAGTTTTCCGCAGGAGTGTTTCATTGAAGAAGGGGACGTCTATAACAAGATTGTTGGCGAGGAAGTGCTGGTAGAGGTACTGGTACTGTTCCGGGGCGCGGAAAGTACGGGCCGTGACAAATTCTCCGGATTTTCTGTTAAGCCAAGGGGAAACGTAGAGGCGTGTCTTGTGTTGGAAAGTACGTCCGAAGGATTCGAGAATACCGCCGGGAATATCTCGCGTCCATTTTTCCTTAAACAATTCATTGAGAAGGCCGATGGAAAGAGAAATGGCGATGGGCTCCCGCGTGAAATGGCCTAGGAGTTCCGATAGGCGGTCAAAACGGGTCATTCTGGTGATGAGAACGGTTTTGCCGAGTTCCTTGAGGCTATCGGCGCGGTAGAGGAAGTCCAGATGGTCTACGTCGTCTCCCCGCAGGAGGTTGTTCATGGAGATTTCGCAGATGTCCATGCAGTTGGCCCGCGTCTTTTCGTCTACCTGGGCCAGGAAGGTTTTGCGGACGGCATCCATGACTTCGAGGTGCAACTTGCAAACGGGATCGAAACTACCGCGCATGACGACCAAAGGACGTTTGTAGAGCACGTCGGCTGCCTGGGCTACTTCACCGTTCGGGAGAAAGAGAGTAGATTCCGTTAAGCCGGATTTGACGAGCTGCATGGCGAAGAGCCTGTTGTCTACCTTGGAAAATCCATGGCCTTCAAAGCGAAGGACATCGATTTCCATACTGGACGGGTCAATGTTGTCCATCAGGGATTCGACAAATTCTACAAGGCGGTCCCTTTTGTGATAGACCGCATAGAGAACATTGACGCCCAAAATTCCTAAGTCCCTCATTTGCAATGAATGAGAGGGGACATTCATGTTGACGTGGACAATAAGGTCGGAAGGGGGAGCTCCCGGACGAAGCTGAAAACGGACGCCGATCCAGCCATGCCATGGGCCTTTGTCCCTGTATCCTTTGACTTTGACTGTGTTACAGAAAGCGAAGAATCGGGTGTCCTGGCCTTTTGTGTTACCCAGGCGATGGACGAGCTGGCGGTATTCATAATCCAGCATTCCCTTGAGGCGTTCTATGGAAACATAGCGTTTGACGGGGCCGTACAACGTATCGCTGACGGTCATGTCATAGGCGGAAATTGTTTTAGCGACCGTACCGGCGGCACCGGAGGCTCGGAAGAACCAGTTAGCGGTTTCCTGCCCGGCTCCGATCTCGGCAAATGTACCGTAAATATTACGTTCCAGGTTGATTTCGAGGGCTTTTTCCTGAGTCAGGGCGAGGGCTTTTGTACTCATGGCGGTGGAGAAAATGAACTGGAAAGAGGATGCGATGGCTCTGTTTACTCGATGTCGGGCATGTCTAGGTGTATCGACTTAGGGGCCGGCAGAGAGATGGTCGATTCGGAGGAATCGTAGATGGAAGATTCGTCTTCGATTGCCTGTGCGGCAGGTGCTTCGTTCGCATTGGAGGGAAGGAAATCGTAGTTGCGGCGCGACGGTGCGGTAATTTGCTCCGTGTGATAGGGGTCTTTGCCAAGCAGGGCGGCTTGACGCGGCAGAATTGGAATGACGGGCAGGATACGGGCTTTACTGCCGGGTCCGGCAGAACTGGCGAACATTTCCAAGGAGATAGACTCTTCCCCGTGCAAGTTGCAGAAGGGAAGGCTAAGATCGCCCTTGCGGAGGTATTCCGTGATCGTGGTCAGACGGTATTTGGGATTGGTTCCGTTGTCGTCAGCTTCCTGTTCATAGCAGTTTCGGGTAGCCCGCATTCCGGATTTGGTACAAATTTCCACGCTTTCTACAGTATCGGGCGGCGTGAGTTCCTTGGCTGGGAAGATGCGGACGGTCGCATCGAGTATTTTCGCCATGGCTTTACCGCAGGTATCGGAGGAAAAAGCGCCGTCGTAAATGGGCTTTTTGCCTTCGAGAAAACCGATCCAGATCCCGCAGGTGATTCTGGAATCATATCCGAACATCCAGTTGTCGGCGAAGTTGTAGGTGGTTCCCGTTTTGATGGCGCCGTTGAATTTTTCTGGCAGCAGAGGGGCTACTTTGCTGGCAGACCCGCGCTTAAGGGAGTCTTGGAGGATGGAGTGAAGTTGGAAGGCTGTAGCCGATGTGGTGGCCCGGACTTTTTTCCGGTCGCCCAATGCCTGGGGGGATTCCCAGATGACGTAGCCGGTTTCGTCTTCTACGCGGTCGAGGAAGTAAAGGTTCTCCGGGCGTTCTCCTCCGTTGGGGATGGCGGTGAAGGCCATCGTCATTTCCTTGAGGGAAGCCGGTTCCGTACCGACATAGATACGTGGGCGATAGACGGGATTGACCTCGGTCCCGGCTTCGCGGATTGGTTTTCGAATGCCGAATTCCTGCATTTTTTTGATGAAGGGCTTGGGACCGAGTTCCATGCCGAGACGCAAAGATGCGGCTATTTTCGATTGGGAAAGGGCTTCTCGCGAAGTAATATTACCTTCGTAACGGCTTTTGGGCGTTTCCGTGCCCCATTCTCCGAGGATGCCTTCCACTCCGCCGATTCCGGTGAGTCGGTTGTCGATGGCGTCGTCGAGTACTTTGGAGGCCGGGGAATAGCCGGAATCGAATGCCGTAGCGTACAGGATGGGAAGAATAGACGTACCGGGGGGGCGGGCTCCCAGTTCAATGGCATCGTATTGGCGTTTGTTGTAGTCCCTGCCTCCATGGTAGGCGAGGATGGCTCCCGTGGCATTGTCGACGATGAGGACGGAGCCTTCCAAATAGGCAGGCGGGGTATCCTGCCCGTTCTGGAAGGAAGAAGCTTTGATGTGCTTGTATCCGGGGCGGGCTTCGATGGTTTCCAAGGCCTGGCGCAGTGCTGTTTCGGAAGTTTCCTGGAGATTTTTATCGAGTGTCGTGTAAATTTTAAGTCCGGCGGCATTGACCCTGTCTTCTCCCAGGTACTGGGTGATCTGGTTGGCGATGCGTTCGTAGATGTGGGAAACTTTGCGCTGAAGGGGTTTGGGATTGAGGCCCAAGGGCATGTTTTTCAAACGTTCCGTTTCTTCTAATGTAATGTAGCCGGCTTTGGCCATACGCTCCAAAACGTGGTTGCGCCATTTCAGGTTTTTTTCCGGAGAGCGCAATGGGGAGAGACCGTTGGGGTTTTTGATCAAAGCGGCAATGGATGCGGCTTCCCGGGTAGTTAGTTCGGAGGGTTCTTTGCCGAAATAGCCGAGGGAGGCGGAACGGATGCCGTAGTAACCGCTGCCGAGGTAGACGCGGTTCAGGTAGAATTCGAGCACCTGATCCTTGCTGTATCGTTCCGTAATACGTTTGGCGAGGAAGATTTCAACGATTTTTCGCCCGAACCCGTTTTCTCCCCGTGCAAGGGCGCGAGACTTGAGATCGTAGGCGTTTCGAGCGAGTTGCTGGGTGATGGTGGATGCCCCCTGGTTGACGTCTCCGTTGGCGCGCAGAAGTTCCAGTGCGGCGCGGGACATGCCGATCAAGTCATAGCCGGGATGTTCCCGGAAGCGGGAATCTTCCTGGGCGATGAGGGCATTGATCATGTTAGGCGATACTTTGTCCAAGGTCACGTAACTGCGGTTTTCGACGTAGATACGGCCTATTTCTTCGCCGTTGCGGTCATAGATAATGCTGGGTTTTTCGAGATCGTTGATTCGTTCGAGATCGAATTCCATAGCCCACTTTTCGTAACGTTCCGTGACGAATGAGTAGAGGCCCCATCCCGCCAGGGCCCCCAGGACGCCAAGGATCAATGTACCTAACACCAGCAGTTTCAAAAACTTTTTGAAACGGCTTTTCTTGGAGTAGGCTGTATGGCGGCGCTTGTTGGCGATGTTGTGCCTGTGCGGGCTCTGTGAGCTGAGTTCTGACATATCCTGTATAGGCAGAAGGGCGGAAGGCGCTTGCATATGCTTGCGCTCACAGCGAACCTAGCTTATTCGGGCATGAAGATCAACTACAAGCAAGAGATATTGTGACAAACAAATGAGGGGAACCCCGTCCTGAACGGAATTCCCCTTTGGGATCAGACAGTGGTTTTCTCTCAGTATCTGTGTCTGAGTTCGTTGATGGCCATAGCCATGTCACTGGCTTTGAAGGTGGAGGAACCGGCGACGAGAACATTGGCTCCGGCCTGGGTGCAGAAGGATGCATTGCCGGATCCGATGCCTCCGTCCATTTGGATATGGAAGGAAGCTCCGTGTTCTTCCTTCCATTTTGCCGCTTTCTGGGTTTTATAAAGGACTTCCGGCATGAAGGACTGTCCACCAAAACCGGGAACGACCGACATGACAAGCAGGAGGTCGATTTCCCCCAGGTAGGGAACAACTTTTTCAAATGGCGTGGCCGGGTTGATGGCAATGCCGTTCAAGACGCCCGCTTCGCGGATGCGACGCAAGGTGTCGTGGAGGTAGTATTCGTCACCGAGTTCGACGTGGATGCTGATCAGGTTGACTCCGGCTTTGACGAAACGGTCGAAGTAATGATCAGGTCGTTCAATCATCAGGTGGGCGTCGAGAAAAGCTTCCGGGCCGACGGCTTCGCGGACGGCAGAACACACGGCAGGGCCGAATGAGATGTTGTCTACGAAGTGACCGTCCATAATGTCGAGATGGAGCCAGTCCGCTCCGGCGGCGAATGCGCGGCGTGACTCTTCCCCGATTCTAGTGAAATCGGCGGCGAGCAGTGATGGCGCAATGAGCGTACTCATGGGATTTTGGTGTCTGGCGGGGATGAATCAGGCGTTGGGAGTCACGACGATATTGATGAGTCGTCCTGGTACGACAATGACTTTGCGGATCGTATTGCCGTCCGTATAGGTTTTGATCTTCGGTGATTCCAGTGCCATTTTTTCAGCATCTTCGCGGCTGATTCCGGCGGGGACTTCCAGTTTGTCCCTGAGTTTGCCGTTGACTTGAACGACGAGAGTGACGGTGTCTTCCCGGAGCATGGCCTCGTCGCATGCCGGCCATGCGTGTTCGCAAAGCTGAGTGCGCGGCAAGGACGGGAACGAGTCGCAGAGACGGGAGTAGATTTCTTCCGTGATATGCGGTGCAAAAGGATTCAGGAGGATGAGCAGGTTGACGTAGTCTTCCAGAACGATGGCATCGGCGGATGTCATGGCGTTGACGCATTCCATCATTTTGGAGATGGCCGTATTGAAGGACATGGCTTCGATGTCTTCCGTCACTTTGCGGATGGTCTTGTGCACTTCCTTGGACACGGCGAGGCGTTTGTCGTTCGGAAGGGATGCAACGATCTTGCCGGAGGGCGTCCAAATGCCTTCCTGGTTTTCCATGAAGGCCACGCGCCATACGCGGGCCAGGAAGCGGGAGATGCCTTCGACTCCTTTGGTTGCCCAAGGTTTGACGTCCTTGAGCGGTCCCATGAACATTTCGTACAGACGCAGGGCGTCCGCTCCGTATTCCTGGACAATATCGTCAGGATTGACGACGTTACCCCGGGATTTGGACATTTTTTGTCCGTCTTCACCCAGGATGAGCCCCTGGTTGACGAGTTTCTGGAAGGGCTCGTTGGTCGTCAGATAGCCGAGGTCGAAGAGTACTTTGTGCCAGAAACGAGCGTAGAGAAGGTGAAGGACGGCGTGTTCCGTACCGCCGACATAGAGGTCGATGCCTCCCGGGTTATGGTTGGCTCCCATCCAGTATTGCTCGACTTCCGGGGAGATGAATTGTTCCGAATTGTTTGGGTCGAGGTAACGGAGATAGTACCAGCAGGAACCGGCCCACTGGGGCATCGTGTTGGTTTCTCGCTGGGCTGTCGGCGAATACTGCATCCATTCGGTTGCCTTGATTAAGGGGCCGCGGGGGTCGCCCGTGGGCTTGAAATCTTCCATTTCCGGTTGTAGCAGGGGCAATTCGGATTCGGAGATGGCGTGGTGGTGTCCGTCTTCCCACACGATGGGGAAGGGTTCCCCCCAGTAGCGCTGGCGGGAGAAGAGCCAGTCACGGAGCTTGTAATTGACTTTGCGCCGGCCGACTCCCTGTTCTTCCAGCCAGTCGATCATTCTGGCCTTGGCCTCTCTTGTGGGCAGGCCGGTGAGGAATCCGGAGTTGACGCTGGTACCGTCATAGCCGCAATAGCCTCTCCAATCTTCGTCGGCGGATGGCGGCTGGACGACTTGAAGAATCGGCAGGCCGAATTTGGTGGCAAAGGCAAAATCGCGTTCGTCGTGTGCGGGTACGGCCATGATGGCGCCCGTTCCGTAGCCGGTCAACACGTAGTCGGCGATCCAGACGGGGATTTTGTCACCATTGACGGGATTGGCAGCGTAGGCTCCGGTGAAAACGCCTGTTTTATCCTTGGCGGTTTCCGTACGTTCCAGATCGCTTTTGCCGGAGCATGCAGCCCGGTAGTCGTCGACGGCTTGTTTCCGGTCCGGAGTCGTGATTTGGGCGACAAGTTCGTGTTCCGGAGCAAGCACCATGTAGGTGGCTCCGAACAGGGTATCCGGGCGGGTTGTATAAACGGTTACTTTATTGCCGTCTATGTCGAAATCGACTTCGGCTCCTTCGGATTTGCCGATCCAGTTGCGCTGGAGCATTTTGATGGATTCCGGCCAGTCGAGAGGTTCGAGTTCGTCAATCAGACGTTCCGCATAGTCGGTAATGCGAAGCATCCACTGGCGCAGAGGACGGCGTTCGACCGTGTTGCCTTTGGAACGCCATTCTTCTACCTCTTCGTTGGAAAGGACTGTGCCGAGTTCCGGAGACCAGTTGACGGATACTTCGGCGACATAGGCCAGGCGCCGGTCATCGATTTCATCGCGGGTCAGTCCCTTGGCTTCCAGTTCGGCAATGGGACGAGCCTTGCGGGATTCCTTGTCGTAATAGGAATTATAGAGTTTCAGGAAGATCCACTGGGTCCAGCGGACGTATTGGGCATCCGTGGTCGCAATTTCGCGGTCCCAGTCGTAGGAGAATCCCAGCATTTTGAGCTGGCGGCGGAAGTTGTCGATATTCTGCCTGGTTGTGATTTCCGGGTGTTGTCCTGTTTTGATGGCATACTGTTCGGCAGGCAGCCCGAAGGAATCCCACCCCATCGGATGCAGGACGTTGAATCCGTTCATTCGCTTGAAACGCGAAATGATGTCGGTAGCGGTGTAGCCTTCCGGGTGGCCGACGTGCAGCCCGGCTCCGCTGGGATAGGGGAACATGTCCAAGGCATAGAATTTTGGCTTGGATGCATCGAAACCGGGATCGCCGGGATTGGCTACTTTGAAGGTTTTGCGTTCCTCCCAGATTTGTTGCCACTTGGGTTCAAAAAGGTCAAAAGGATAAGGTTTCTTTCGCTCGGACATGACGGCGGACAACATAGTGAACATGACTCGTTCAATCAAGACAAACAAGCGCCTAAGTCCACATAGCCTCATTTCCTGCTTTTGATGCTTCGGAACGGCGGACCGGTCGGAAAGATTGCCAGTTGACCGGAATGGGCTTGCTTCTGCATGGGGAAATGTCCATGAGTTGTTCCATGAGAAAACTTCTTGTCAATGTTCCGTTTCTGGTAAGCCTTCTGGCCATTGTAGGCGTGTCGTACTATGTACTGCCTGCTTTCAGCGGTATTCGCGAGGCCGATTCAGGGAGCTGGTGGATTCTGTTTTTCCTGAACCTGTCTCTTTTTGCCGCATTTGCCTTGGCTGCTCTTTTTGTTCCCCGTACGTACCATCGTCCCCTGACGATGTCCCTGCTTATTACCTTGATCTGCATGTACGAACTTGCCTGGACGGGCTCTTTCCCGATGAATGAGGCGACTTTTGCTAGGATTCTTCCCGGGCGTATGGATCAAGCCATTGAAATGTGGATCGACGCATCTCTGGCCGCGTTGCAGTGGTCGCTGATCGGCTCCGCCGTGTACTGGATTTCCTTCGGAGTCATCCGATACGGAGTGAACCGTTCCCGCATTGTGTCCGGGAATGGGGAGTGAACTTGTTTTCCCCGACAATAAAACGGGATGCAACCGGTTCTGGCTGCATCCCGTTGATCTCGGGGGATTCCGGAGCGGACTCCGGAAGATGATGTACGACTTAGAAGGCGTAGCTTACCCCGGCATTGACTCTGTGGTAGGTTGACTTGTTCCTACCTTCGAATTCATAGCCGGCGTACGTCGTCCAGCGGGGATTGATTACAAGGGTACTGTTGTAATTGACTCGCACGGCATTGCGATCCGGACGAACCCCTCTGGAAGTCCAGGTGAAGTCATTCAACAAGCGAGTAGCCTGGGTTTTCGGATCGTTGCGCATGACGTCGGGGACGTAACTGACAGCCAAGCTGTTGACCCACTGAACGCCGTTGCTGAACTGGATGGACTTGCTGATTCCGACACCTACGGGAAGGCTCAGGTTCTTCAGGTCTCCACGGTCGAAATGCCGGGCGTCATATCCGGTTTCCGTGAATGAATTCTGGTTCACCTGAGTATATTCGATACCCAGGAACGGGGAGAGCGTCCAGCTCTTGTTCAGGTTGTGATCCCAGGTTGCCTGGAGAGTGGCGAATCCCATCCGGTTTTGCCATTTGCCATGGGAGGCTCCTCCTTCATAGTAGGAGTCCAGCTTGTTGGTGACCCAGCCGAATCCCGCGGAACCGTTGATGGTGATCGCATTGTTGGGAGACAACTGCTTTCTCCATGCTCCGTACAGCAGGGCTGTGTAGGAAGTTTGGTCCACTTCGCTGATCCAGGTGCGGCTCTTGTTCGTGCCATACAGATTGCCGAAGGCGGCGCCCAGAATGGTATTGGGAGTGAATCTGCGGTCTGCGCCTACGGCGTATCCGCCGCCATTGTAGTCATAGCCGTCGATGCCGTTGTGTGTGGCGTGGTAGGTGAAGTCACCCAGTCCCTTGATCCAGAAGTTGTTTTCCGGTCCCAGCAGGAAGCGGGTAATACCAACCTGTCCCAACGCAGCGTTGGAGACGGATTTGATATTGGACGCGGAGCTCCACATGGAGTTGCCGATATCCGAACCGGCCAGTTCCGGAAGGATTTCTTTGATCTTGGCGGTGGGATTCCATACGGCATACAAGTGCTCGTTGATTCCGTCTCCGTCTTCGTCTGTCCATTCCTTGGTCCAGTACCCCGCATATGTGTAGGGGGAGTCGACTACATTCGTTCCGGTAGCGGAGGAGTAAATGTCGTCAAAGTCCCCGGTGGTACCGGGAAGGGCTTCGTCGCCGATAGAGATGGCAAGGAAGTGCTGTTCCGTGGCCCAGCGGTTATGGGCATAATCGCTCAGGGAGTCGGCGACGCCCATCAGTCCGCCCATGGTGTGGCTGCTGGCCTGTTCGATGTGCAGGCCGGAGCTGTAATCGTCCATGAAGGGACGGAAGTCAAAGATGACTCCCTTGCTGATGTCAACGGTGTCGGCTCGGAACGTAGCTCCTCGTCCGGTTCTCAGAGTGACTCCGCTTTCCAGAGCAATTGCGTTGCTGTTTACGGAACTGTTGCCCGTAATTTCCAGGGTGCCCTTCTTGACGGTGAAGGAGGAGTCCTTGGAGAGATCGCTGTTTCCGTAGGTGACTCCGTCTTCCAGAATCAGCGTTCCGTCGTACAACGTAGTTTTGCCGCTTACGTTGAAGTATTTGGATTCATCCAGGCGCTTTTGCCAGTCTGCTTCCGATTCTCCTTCTGCCTGAGTGATCAGTTTGTCTGCTTCCGCACCGGAGAATCGGATGGTTCCCGCGAATTCCGGAGCAGTTCCGTCATACGGAGTGGCATCCACATCTTCGGACTTGTTCAGGTCAAAAGCGATGTTGTCATATTCGGCGCCGTCACCTCCATTGCGGAATGGATCGTAAAAGGTTACCGAATTTCCTTCCTGGGCGCGGAGCGCAACGCTGTCCATGGAAAAGATCCCGTCGGTGCCGAAGACGATGGAATTGAGGATGGGATTGTCCCCTCCGCGTTTTTCCGTGTTGCCTTTGACGATGATATCTCCCTGATCTGCGGAAAAGACAGCATCATGGAAAGCAAGGTACATGGCGCCAGCTACGCCGTCGACGGCATTGTTCTCAATGAGTACGCCGCCGCGGTTGTTGATGAATTCCAAGCCGTTGTTTGCTTGGAGGGCGCCTACGTCCCATTTTGCCGTATTTTCGGAGATCGTGACCTTCCCGGTATTGACGAGGGAGATTTTCCCTTCTACGACCAAGGCTCCGTAGCCGTAGTCCGTTGATTTATTTCCGGAAATGGAGATGTCCCCCGTGTTGGCAAAAGTCAGATCTCCACGGAAGATACCGACACCGTAGTGCCATCCTGCCGTGTTGTTGTCCAGGGCGATCTTCCCTGTATTGGTGAAAGATGTATCGCCCGTGACTTCCATGGCTCCGCTATAGTTGTCTGCGCTGTTTCCGGAAATGGAGATGTCTCCCGTATTGGCAAAGGTCACCCCTTCTTCGAATAGGGCCGCGCCCCCATTCCATCTGGCTGTGTTGTCGTCTATGGTGATCTTTCCTGTATTGGTGAAGGAAGTTTCGCCTTTGACTGCCAATGCTCCGTAGCCGTAATCTATTGATTTGTTTCCGGAAATGGAGATGTCTCTCGTATTGGCAAAGGTCAGGTCGCCCTGGAATTGACCGACACCGTAGCCCCATCCGGCCTTGTTGCCGTCCATGGTGATTTTCCCGGTATTGGTGAAGGAAGTATTGCCGCTGATTTCCAATGCCCCGTTATAGTTGCCTGCGTTGTTTTCGGAGATGGAAATATCCCCTGCGTTCGTCACGCTGAAATCACCATAAAAACGAAGCGCTCCGTTGGAACCTCCTGTAGAATTGCCTTTAATGGTGATATCGCCGGTATAGGCAAAAGAGGTTTTCCCGAAAACGGCGATACCTCCCATCTGTTTTCCGGAACTATTGTCGGAGATGGTGATGTCCCCCGTATTGGTCACAGTCCAGTCATTGGTAATCCAGCCTACGGCATAAGTATTGCCGGCAGAGTTATTAATGAATGTAATGGAACCGATGTTGTTGAGGATGACGTTGCCGCTGACCCCAAAGGCTCCGACATTGTTGGCCGCTCTGTTGCCGTCAAAGCGCAGGTCTCCCTGTACATTGGAAATGGTCAAATCCTGGCCGCTGTAAATAGCGCCGTAGTTGCCGTTGTATGCGGAAACCAGTGCGCCGGAATCAGCTACATTGTTTTTGAAGATGACGTCGCCGGCGACCGTATCTATCTTCATGCCGCCTCCGGTTCCCTCCTTGCCGTCAACGGTTCCCGCATAAGCGTAAATGGCGCCGGCCATCCATGCGGAGTTTCCCTCAAAGGTAATGCTCCCATTGATGTTCTGGAACGTGACGGCGACATCTCCGGCCGGGATGTAATCCTTCAGGTTTTCGGAACCCGAGTTGGAGGCCCCTGCGTAAATAGCTCCGCCGATGTTGGAATAGTCTTCATGGGGGGACTGCCCTGTAGAATTATTGCTGAACAGGATGGACCCGGTGTTCTTGAAGTTGATCGTTCCCCAGGCGAACAAGGCTCCTCCGAGAGCCTGGCCTTGCTGTCCGTCATTTCCAAGCGTGTTGTTGGTGAAGGAAATATTGCCCACCTGGGAGAATGTGACGTCTCCCCGGGCATTGATGGCGCCTCCGGCATTGGTATCTGTATTGACGATGGATCGGCAATTGTTGAAGGAAATGTCCCCCATGTCGGTGAAGATGAGCATTTCTGCGCGGATGGCTCCGCCTCCTTCGTTGGGGTTGATCCATTTAGTGTTGTTTATCGAGGAACAATTGTCGAAACTCATGGACATGCCCGCGCCGGTAAATGTCATGGTTGACTGGTTGGGCGGAGTGTGAGCAACCTCAATTTGATTGAAGAAAACGCTCCCTCCGAAAATGGTGTCTTCTGTCTGAAAGTCAGAGAAAGTCAAATCGTCTTTCAACGTATATGTGATGTCTCCCTGTGTCTCCTGACGGTCGGTAACGGAGCCCTGATGGAGATCCTGAGCCTGTTGGGCGGTCCCCATCTGGGTGATGGCGGCCGACATAAGAAGCAGGATCGCGGATACTGTGAATTTGGGTTTCATAATATGCGGTAAGGTTCTTTGCTTGATTGCAGACTTGATTCGAAATCCCGTCTGGAAAACAGATTGGAGATTGTTGCTTGCTTCAATGTCTGTAAGCGTTAGATTATATTAATTATTGTTTTTTACACGTGCAGACTTACCACAGGAAAAATAGGCTCAGGAATCATTTTTTATTGATCGTTGATTGTAAAAAGTCTCCATAGTTTGTTCATAGAAATATTGTTTGCGTCATACATATTGTATGAAATGGTATTTTCGCGGAAATGATATAAAATCTGTAATTGTATGATTTTCAATTATAATTGAATAATATCTCGAATCGTATTATTGTTGTGTTTTTGCAAATTTATAGAAGTATTATGATTGTAGGATTATGAACATTTTCGGAAAAATATACCATTATAGCTATAGGATGATTGGAAATGAATTTGATGCTAATATTGTGTATTCATGAGAAATAGATCAATAAAATATATAGGGAATGATGGTAAAATTTCAAAGATAATTCAATGTCGAATATAGGAAGAAACGAGTGAGGCTTCTATTTAATATTTCAAATAAATTTGAAGAAAATCAATGAATATATTGAAATATACCCTGTTTTATGCAAATAAAGAAAGACGCGTGGTGGGTGGTATTCGGACCTCCGGCTCCGGATTGATCGCTCCGGTCGGGAAGAATTGGTCTGCCCATGTTGAACATATCTCGTCACCGGGGGATGTTCTTGACACAAGAGTGTGAGCAATTAGACTCAAAAAACTGTATTCCGGATTGCAAAAAGCAGAACCGCCATGGGAGATATCATCAAAATCAAGGTTGTTAGCGACGAGCTTAGAGGGTTTCCCAATGGTGTTGGCGAATCCGTACTTCGGGACGATTGCCTGTTCATGAATGATGCCTGGACGAAGGACTACGACTGGATGGTGGTCTATGACGATTTTCCCCGGGGCGACGTCGGCACGATTGTGAGAGAGAAGGAATTGCTGGCCTGTCCTCGCGAGAGAACCATTCTGGTAACGGCAGAGCCGCCTTCCATCAAAATTTACAGTTCTCCCTTTACCCGTCAGTTCGGCTATGTTCTGACAACTCATCCGGCATGGTGCCTGCCGCATCGCGGATACAGACTTGGGCGAGGATGTCTGAGATGGATGGCAGGGTACGATCTGGAGGAATCCCTTTCCATGCCGGACTATCCGAAAGACAGGACTATTTCTGCCGTGTGTTCCGCCAAGCAGCAGAAACACACGCAGCATTTTCGACGCTATACCCTCATCAAGTATTTGCAGGATCACCTCGACGATATGGTTTGGTATGGCTGGGGTGTGAAGAATCTCGACCACAAATACGATGCCCTGAACCGGTACAAATACCACATAGCCGTTGAAAATTACATCAACGACTACCATTGGTCCGACAAAATTTCCGATCCTTTTCTGGGGTTGTGTCTGCCTTTTTATGCGGGAGATCCCAGAATCGGAGAGATCTTCCCGGAGGACAGCTACATTCCTATCCCTATTGACGATCCTCCTGAAGCTTTGCGCATTATTCGGGCAGCCATTGCCAACAACGAATACGAAAAACGCCTGCCGGCTATCCGCGAAGCCCGCCGTATCCTTGTGGAGAAGTATAACTTCTGGCAGCAGGTGGTAGATTTAATTCACGACCACATGGCTTCTCCTAAGGCTCAACAGGATAAGGTGAAGCCGAATTTTGTGTTCAAGGGGCGCCATGCGTTGCGTTGGAATCCATTGAACCTTTGCATAGAAGGATTCGAAATAGCCCGCTACAAATTGTTTGCGCTGGCAAGCAGTAAAAAGTATTGAGCGTCTTTCCGTATTACTGGAATTTGATAGAGGCTTTCATGCGTTTTTGCATACGCGTCTTGCCCATGGATGTCCCCATGATGCAGAAGCGGTGGAAAATGTACTGCAGGAGGGTACGCTTTTTTCTGTCGTTTTGGGATCGGTTGTTGTCCTGATTGATTTCGCTGATCGGAGCAAAATGTTCATCGGGCCAGGCAAGATCGGGCTGGACGCCGGTAGCCACGAAGTCCCCGTGGAAACACGCGTAAGCCAGGAATCCATCGAAAGGAAGCCAGTATCGGCGGAAGGCATCCAGCATTTTTTGAGCTCCGGCTTTTGTGTATAGAATACTCGTTGATTCCCAAGGGAATTTCTTAGGAAAAGTCAATTCGCATTTGCGACCTGCCTGGGAAGGAAGAACATGGTAATGCGGAGGAGCTGTCCAGAGTTTGATGCAATCCCATCCTGATGTGTGCTCAAGGATTTCATCCAGCAATTCAACAAAGTCGGGATGGAATGAAACATCGTCTTCGTTGACAACGCAGTAATCGTACTCCGATTCAACAAATAGGCGCAGCGCCTTGAGATGGCTTTGAATGCAGCCGAGTTCGTTAAGGGTCATCCCTGCGGGGAATTCCTTCAGCCTTCTTTTCACATCATACTCCGGCAAATTGTCCGGGGACAGGTCTTTCCCATGGACGGCGGGAACGATTTGAAGAGGGATTCCCACTTTTCGGGCTTGCTCTTCCACGTGCTGGCGTCTGGCAACGGATTGCTCCAGGTTGATTGCCAGGTGCAAAACCTTGGTAAGGGCAGATGATTGCATGATGATGATTTTGTTGGGAAATGTCTGTTTTAGAAACGAAAGACCCGATCTGGTGGGAATAGAGTTTATTCTGTGGGTGTTTCGAAGAGAACTAAAGACATTTGAAGTAAAACGGATTGATAAATCGCTTGCAAGAAAAATTTGACGTGAGACGGATTGCCAAACCGCTTGCAAGGAAAAAAATTCTGCCTCTGGAATAATTATATTCCAAAAAATAACAGACAAGGGGGATTGATGTTGTTTTTTTCGATGTTTTATTAGGTTTTCATTATTAGTGTCTTATATTATTAATAAGCGGTTTGGCAATCCGCTATGTATCCAACAACACTAAATGCCTAAAAAATCAATCATTATGGGGAAAATTAAAATTTTAAACTATTTTTCTTTGGTGTGGAAACAGTTGGAACGATGGATTGCAATAAACAAATTACCGCTTTCAATTGCTTTGCTTGTTTCTTTATTGTACGTCGTTTTATTTGATGTCGGCGTACGTGAATTCTCAGGAATGGCTCTTGTTTGGAAAATACTTTATACGACGGTTCAGATTTTCCTTTTTACCTTACTTTTATCGCGCTTGAAGTATGTTGGCGGAATTATTTTTGCGTTAGCCAATATTATAGTAATTGTTTTACAATATGCCAAGATTGTTTTTTCCCTTGATTTGTCTCCGGCAATTGTCAATGCGACATTCCAAACGACTTGGAATGAGGTGCTTCCGTTAATTAATATCTATATTGTTCTGGCAATATTGGCTTGTTTGTCGTTAAGCTTTTTATACATTAACTGGTTGAACCGCAAGCTCATCGTCGCCCATAACTGGTGGTGTTTGGGAGGGTGGCTGGGTTTGTATGTATTTTACCTGCTTCTTCCCGGCATGTTTGCCTACAAGCAACCATGGGTTCTATGCAATACGATGACGCGCGAAATTTTGGAGAATCCGTTTTTAAGGGAACATGCAGAACGTGAATATTCCTGGTTATGGAAGAAGAATGTTAGAGAGCACTTCCTGAGTCCCGCTTTTAAATACAACAGAATTTTGTCGTATACTCGCGATTATTTCAAGAATATCGATACGCAAGATCCGGCTGTTTTAGCATCTCATGCCGAACGGGAAGACGAACCTATGGTTTTTGTGCTTGTCATCGGGGAATCTTTACGCGCAGATCATTTTTCTCTTTTTGGATACGACAGGGAGACCAACCCTTTACTTTCCAAAATTCCCAATCTTTATGGATTCCCTCGTTTCTATTCTTTTCAGACGGGAACCTCGTCGTCAATTTATGGTATTTTGACAAATGCCGATATAGAACATCCACATGCAACAATGAAATCATTCGCATCGGTGTTAAAGAAGCACAAGTTCAAATGCTCTTTGATTACGTCAAATTATGGGGTCATGACCTTTTTTACAGCGGCCCATATCCAGCCTTCGTTTACGACTTTTGCTGATTCTGTTACGGATTGCGAATACGGCAACACGCCTGCACTGAAAGCATTGTCGCAGGCGGTCAACAGTAGCCCCCGGCAGCTTGTCGTACTACAAAACGGGATGGGACATTTCCCGTATTATTGTGATGAACGGTACAAGAAATACCGGCCATGTGATTTTAACGGCGATCCGCCGTTTCAAAAGAAAGAAACGATGGAACGAATGTTGAATGCCTACGATAATTGTGTGATCGGGATTGACGATTTTCTGGCTCGATCCATCGCGATTCTCAAGGATAAAAGAGCTGTTTTGTTATTCGTATCTGACCATGGGGAGTCGTTCGGGGAAAATGGAAGATGGTCTCATTGCGGGCCTCTGACGTGCAGAGAACAGAGACATATTGCAGCTTGTATTTGGTTTTCAGATAAATACAGGGCAACCAACGCCAGGCAGGTAGAGAACATTTTGTCTCACAGGAATCAACCTTTGTCACACGATCACATTTACCACACAGTTATTTCCATATGTGATATTCAGTCACAGGTTCAAAATCCCAAGCTGGATTTAACGAATCCTGAGATTGAAACAGCCAAGGAACCGTAAGCTGTCAGGATTGTGCGACAGGAGACTAGTTTCTTGTTTGAATGAGGACTTTGAATTCGGCTCCTGCTCCTGCTTCGGCGGTAAGGAAGCGGTCCTGAAGGGAGCCGGAGGCATAGGGCAGAAGGTAATCCCGCTGGGTGAGGTAGTCGACTTGATCTCCGATGCATTGGGCGCAGAGGTCTTTTAGCGCGGAGAAGTTGACGTCGCAGGTGACGTCCATTTTTCCCGGGTGAGCGTAGACATCCATGCCGGTGAACATCCGGTGGTTGTAATAGGCGCGTAATGTGCCGTGAGGCCTGCGGGCGTAAAGCTGCCGGAAGTCGTCTCCGTAGTCGATCGTGGTCATGACTCCTGATTTCCACTGGGGAAGCCAGCTGGTGAACCAATGGGCGTAGGAATCGTGTATTTCGATCCTCTGGCCGAGTCGTGTGCAGGAGTATTCCAGAATGGAAACCCGGGGGGGCTTGGTAATGGGGCGCAGTTCTTCCGCTATAGCTCCGTTTTTGACGGTAAGTCCGACTTCCATCCATCCCTCTTCTGTTTGTTCGAAAACCCGTGCGGGGAAGGCATCCACCAATTCGTTAGAGAAGATGAAGGCGCGTCCTTTACAGGCTTTGAGGGCTTTCTCCATATTATTGTGGATGGTGGCGCGGTTGCCGAGGGCGAGGTATTGGAAGTCCCTCAGGTTTGGGGAAGACTCCACGATATGATAATGGACGGAGAGGCGTTTCCAGAAGCCGAGTTCGTTCATGACGGCCATGGCGAGGGCGGCATTGCCGGCTCCTATTTCGAGAAAGGGAAGTTTTTTCCCTGTCGTTTCACAGGCCTGCCGCCATTTGTCGACGAGAGCCTTGGCCAGGATGGGAGAGAGTGTGGCTGTCGTGGAAAAGTCTCCGCGGATACCGATATTCTGGATGGAAGCGCTGTAATATCCTTCCCCCGGATGGTAAAGGGCAAGCTCCATGAATGCGTCGATAGGCATCCATCCTCCGGCGGAGGCAATGTGGTCGGATAACCTGATCATGGTGGGGAAGGGGAGCGGGTTACCGGGAGAGTTCCAGCATGCGGAGCAAGGGGGCCTCGGCGCGTTGACGGAGGTCTTCCGGCAGGTCGATGACGGGGGTGAGGTTGGCGAGAGCGTCCCGGAGCTTTTCCAGCGTGTTGAGTTTCATGTAGGAGCATTCGCTGCAGGAGCACCGGGGTGTGGCCGTACTGATGAATTCCTTGTCCGGTACCATCTTGCGGAGGCGGTGCAGGATGCCGGCCTCGGTGACGATGATAAACTGTTTGTGCGTGCTTTCCCGGCAGTAGGGAATCATTTTTTCCGTCGAGCAGATATGGTCGGCAAGAAGGCGTACGGCTTCCGTGCATTCCGGATGGCAGACGAGGGCGGCATCCGGGTAGGCCGCTTTCAGTTCCTGAATCTGGCGTGCGGTGAATTCCATGTGGACGTGGCAGGCTCCGTTCCACAGGTCCATCGGGCGATTGAGTTGTTCCATAACCCAGGAACCGAGGTTTTGGTCGGGGACAAAGAGAATGGGACGATCTTTCGGAGCTTGGGAAACGACGTGAGCCGCATTGCCCGACGTGACGATGACGTCCGCCAGAGCTTTGACCCCGATGGAGCAATTGACGTATGCGACGACGTAGTAATTTTTGTCGGCATGTTCCTTGAGGAAGGACTCGAGGTCTTCCGCCGGGCAAGAGGCTTCCAGGGAACAACCGGCATCCAGGTCGGGCAGGATGACCGTTTTCCCGGGATTCAGGATTTTGGCGGTTTCAGCCATGAAGTGGACGCCGCAGAAGGCAATGACGTCGCAATCGGCTTCCTGTGCCTTGTAAGCAAGAGCCAGGGAATCTCCCACGAAATCGGCAATGTCTTGAATTTCCGGACGCTGGTAGCTGTGGGCGAGAATGACGGCGTTGCGTTCCTGTTTCAGTCGCAGAATCTCGGCTTTCAAATCGAAATCGACCATGCGGGCAAGATGAAGCCGAAGGACTCCCGAGTCAAGGAGGAACCCGGACCATGACGTCTAAGCAATGTCTCGTACGTTGCTGATGCGCTGCACAAGAAGGGTTCAGGGAAGGCGGTCGACTGCATCGGCGGGGAGATGAAAAAAGAGGGGAATATGATTGAGGTTTCATCCGGTTTTTCATTCGGTTTGATATAAGTGTTATGATTTGCCGGATATGCAAAAATAGTCTTGCAAATTTGGCCGGACGTGGTATTTGAAGCCATCCGTTATTTCGCCCGGCGGGGCAGGTGCCCCATATTCTCGCCGGTGATCGGGGCCATGAGAAAGCACGGAAAGATCAACTCATCAACCAAACTTAAATGAGCAACACTGAATTGTTGGACTTGATTGACAGCAAGTTCCACGAACTCCGCGAAGGTTCCATCGTGAACGGAACCATCATTGATATTCGCCCCCAAGTCGTCCTCGTGGACATCGGCTACAAGTCCGAAGGCGCTATTTCCATCTCCGAATTCGAAGACGAAGAAATCGAAGTGGGTGACGAAATCGAAGTCCTCCTTGAGCGCCTCGAAAACGACGAAGGTATCGTCGTCCTTTCCAAGGAAAAAGCAGCCCACAAGCAGAATTGGGAAAAAATCGTTGCCGTGTACCGCGAGGGCGGTCTGGTCAAGGGCAAGGTCAAGAGCGTCGTCAAGGGCGGCCTCATGGTCAATGTCGGCGTAGAAGCCTTCCTTCCCGGTTCTCAGGTGGATATCATCCCCCCGAAGGATCTCAACGAATACGTTGGCAAAGTTTACGAATTCAAGATCGTCAAGGTGAACGACGAACGCAAGAATATCGTTCTTTCCCGCCGCGAAGTCATTGAAGCCGAACGCGCCGAACAGCGCCAGCGCTTCCTTGAAACCGTCAACATCGGCGACAAGGTCGAAGGTATCGTCAAGAACATCACGGACTTCGGCGCATTCGTCGATCTCCGCGGCATGGACGGCCTGCTCCACATTACCGATATGAGCTGGGGCCGCGTCAATCACCCGAGCGAAATGCTCCATATTGGCCAGTCTCTCGAAGTCATCATCCTCGAAGTCGACCGCGACAAGGAACGCGTTTCCCTCGGTCTCAAGCAGATGTCCGAAAACCCCTGGGCCGATATCGAACGCAAGTTCCCGATCGGTTCCCAAGTGAGCGGCCGTGTGACCAAACTTCTTCCTTACGGCGCATTTGTCGAACTGGAAAAGGGAGTGGAAGGCCTTGTGCACGTTTCCGAACTTTCCTGGGTGAAGCGTATTACGCGTCCGAGCGACGTGTTGAAGCTCGATCAGGAAATCGAAGCCGTCGTGCTCTCGATCTCCCAGAAGGAACAGAAGATCTCCCTCGGCGTGCGTCAGCTCGAAGCCAATCCGTGGGACGATATCGAAAAGCGTTTCCCGATCGGTACGGTTATCAAGGGCCAGGTGCGCAACCTGACTCCTTATGGTGCTTTCGTCGGCCTGGAAGAAGGCATCGACGGCATGATCCACGTTTCCGACATGAGCTGGACCCGCAAGATCAACCACCCCTCCGAAGTCCTCAAGAAGGGCGACGAAGTGGAAGCCGTTGTTCTCGAAATCAAGAAGGACGAACAGCGTGTCTCTCTCGGTATCAAGCAGCTTGAAAGTGATCCGTGGGAATCCATCAATGACCGCTTCAAGGTTGGCGACATGGTGACCGGTCAGGTTGCCAAGATTGCCAGCTTCGGTGCGTTCGTGAACCTCGACGGCGACATCGACGGTCTGATCCACATCTCCCAGCTCAGCGAAGAACATGTGGAACGCGTCAAGGACGTCATCAAGGTTGGCGACGAAATCAAGGCCCGTGTGATCAAGGTGGACAGCATCGAACGCCGTATCGGCCTTTCCATCAAGGCTGTGGATTACGACGCCGAACAGCTCCGCCGCGAAACCGCTTCCTTCGAAGCTCTCCGCCCGAGCAGCGACATGGTCGGCCTCGAACAGGCCTTCAATCTTGCCGCCCTCCAGCAGAACGGCGAAGAATGGAGCCCCTCCGAAGAGAAGTAATTCTTTTCGCTGGCACAGGGTTTGCCTCAAGGCAGACACATCAATAGCATTTCAGCACCGCAGGTTTTCCTGCGGTGCTTTTCTATACTCCATACAGAGGGAAGTTCCCTTGGGATGAAATGTTCCTCAAGGTTTGAGGGACAGGTGTTTTTCAGGCCGGATTTGGCGGGAAAGGAAGTACGGAAGGACGAACGGATTTACATTGACTATGGGAAGATGCCCTAAAGTTTTCTTCCGTTTCCGTATCAAGGAGAGGAGCTTATGAATGAGGGCTTCAGCCCCAATCCGAAGCTTAATGACGAGGAGAGGAAAGGCTGGTTTATCTGAATAATCCAACGGGCAATTTTTATGGTTCGGTACAACAGAGTTAACCTTTTCCTTCCGGATGGACAGAAGACAAACGATTATGATTGAGCAAAAAAATCTGCTGTTCGTCTCAAGTAAACGAACAGCAGATTGTTAAGATTTTATATGTGATCAGGCTTTATTTGACCACCGGCCAAACGAGGCCGACCGGGTCGAAGGGAGGCGCTTCGCCTTTGGCTGGTTCCGGCAAAGCGTAATTGGTACGGAACAAGGGGAGGATGGGACTGCCGAATTGCTTGTCCTTTTTGACGTCCTTGGCTCCGATTTCTTCGATCAGGAGAATGGCTCCCATTTCCCCGCCGGGGATTTCCGAGACGAGGATCTCGATGGGGTACACCTTGTTAGCTTCCACGGTGAATTCCGCCCCGGTGGCGAGGCCGCCCAAAGCGTTGTTCCAGTGGTTCATGCCGGTGTACTTGTACATGGGAACGGGGAAGTTTTTGTAAATGCCGGCTTTCCGTAATTCCTTTTTGATGACGTCGTTCTTGGACTGGCCGGTCATGTACTTGTAATATTCGCCTCCGGCAGTGGCGCCGCCTTTGGTAACGGTGAGCTGGTACCACCCGTAGTCGAAGACGTTCTTGCCGTCGAATCGTACGACGATGGCATCGTCACCGGCGCCGACGAAGCGGAACGTTCCCGATTTGGGAGCGGCGACTTTGCCCCTGTAAATGGCGCACCAGCGGCTGTCCTTGACCTTGCCTTCGCATTTGAAGGCTTTGGGGGCTTCCGTTGCCGCACGCCGTGTGATGAAGATGTGGGGATTGTACAGTTTAGCCGGAGATTTGTAGTATTTGGCGAACTTGCTTTCGTGCCATCCGCCAGTGATGAAGTCCTTCATGAGAAGGGCAGCCTGGTCGGGCGTGATGTTGGTAGGGGAACCGGCAGCGGTTTGTTTGAAGTCGTAGAAAGTACCGGTCAACATGCTGCCTCCGGGTTTGTCGCTACCGAAGTTACCGCCTTCCGTACCGAGATCGTCACCGACACCGGCTCCAAAATCGACACCCAGTTCAAGGCTTTGACCGAGATCGGCCACATCGGGCGTATCAATATCCACCGTGGCGATGGCTACATCGCTGACGGCATTGGATGTAATGATACTGGCATGGTTTTGTACGGAGGCCGAGGGGCGTGTTGTAACGCGTTCGGGCGTAACCGGATTGTCGTTGGGGGGGCCTTCCTCGTTAGAGGCGACATAGGCGACGACTTCGGGCTGTTCCGGAGAAGAGACGACGATGGCAACTGCGTAAAGCAGAAGACCGCCTAGCACGGTGGAAAGCACTGCCGTCAGAAGAGCGGTAAGCATGTTCCGCGTCTTTTGGGTGCGTAGCGCCTTGTCCGCGTCGTCCGTCATGCTGATGTGTAGACTCATAGCTTATTGCGGGGTGATAGTGTTACTGACATTTTTATCGCATATATCCGGACATTTGAAAAGTAACAACAGGGTAACAATTGATACCGGAGACTGAATTTTTCGTATTGGATGTATTATTTGCGCAGATGGGATTCGGTTGAGATATTATGATTTGACTGCTTTCCAGATGATGCCGACCGGATCGAAAGGCGGCGCTTCGCCTTTGGCTGGTTCCGGCAAAGCGTAATTGGTGCGGAACAAGGGGAGGATGGGACTGCCGAATTGCTTGTCCTTTTTTGGCTCCGATTTCTTCGATCAGGAGAATGGCTCCCATTTCTCCGCCGGGGATTTCCGAGACGAGGATTTCGATGGGGTACACCTTGTTGGCTTCCACGGTGAATTCCGCCCCGGTGGCGAGACCGCCCAAAGCGTTGTTCCAGTGGTTCATGCCGGTGTACTTGTACATGGGAACGGGGAAGTTTTTGTAAATGCCGGCTTTCCGTAATTCCTTTTTGATGACGTCGTTCTTGGACTGGCCGGTCATGTACTTGTAATATTCGCCTCCGGCAGTGGCGCCGCCTTTGGTAACGGTGAGCTGGTACCACCCGTAGTCGAAGACGTTCTTGCCGTCGAATCGTACGACGATGGCATCGTCACCGGCGCCGACGAAGCGGAACGTTCCCGATTTGGGAGCGGCGACTTTGCCCCTGTAAATGGCGCACCAGCGGCTGTCCTTGACCTTGCCTTCGCACTTGAAGGCTTTGGGGGCTTCCGTTGCCGCACGCCGTGTGATGAAGATGTGGGAATTGTACAGTTTGGTCGGAGATTTGTAGTATTTGGCGAACTTGCTTTCGTGCCATCCGCTGGTGATAAAGTCCTTCATGAGAAGGGCAGCCTGGTCGGGCGTGATGTTGGTAGGGGAACCGGCAGCGGTTTGTTTAAAGTCGTAGAAAGTACCGGTCAATGTGCTGCCACCGGGTACGTCGGAACCGAATTCTCTGGTTTGCTGCCAGTTGGTATTGACTCCGACGCCGTCTCCCATGTCTTCAGCGGACAAGGGCAGGGATTCATTGAAATCATGGACATCTGTATTCTGGATCTCGTTGTACGGAATAGTTATTTCAGGAGAATAGGCGGTGGATGAAATGATGGAGGGAGGATTGGCGGCGGCCGATGCGGGCCGGATGACGGCCCGTTCTGCGATTACGGGAGCCGGAGTAGGGGGGAGTTGCTCATTGTTGACGGTTATGGCTTCCAGACTGGGTGGGTCCTGCTGCCTGATGACGATGGCAACTGTGTAAAGCAGGAGTCCTCCCAGAATGGTGGAGAGGACTGCTGTGGAAATTGCGGCAACCATGTTGCGTATTTTTTGGATATGCATGGCATGGGCAGCTTCGTTTGTCATATCGATATGTAAACTCATGGCTTTTGTCGGGGTTGATCTATTCGATCATTTTATCCCATAATTCGGCCGTTTTGTTAAGTAACATGGCAGTAACATTCAGTAACATACGAGTAACAGAGTCTCGGAACGCCGAGAGGTGTAAACAGGGATTCTTCCCTGGTACGTGAGAGAACGAGGGCAAACGAAAAAAGTGGAACCCGATCAAGAGAAAAACGAGAAGGCGTTTCCTGCCCACCCGGAAGGAAAAGAGATGGAAGGACGCGGTAAAAGGCGCGTTACTTCTTCCTGCTATGCTTGGGATCGGATGGGTCTTTAGCTTGATCCATCAGATAGTTCAGTTCTTTTTTTAGAGCTGCACCGACCCGGTGTTTAGCCAGGTATACCTGGGCGATGCTGACTCCGAGATGACTGCAAACTTTGGAAACATTCCATTCCCTGAGGACATAGTAGTCAAATACTTGGAACTGTTTGGGGGAGACGACTGCCTTGACGCGGTCAATGGCCGCTTTGATGAGATTCTTCTGCCATTCCTGCTCCCAGAGTTGTTCGAAGCTGTTTTTGCCTTCATCGGGAATCGTTTCGATCGGATGCTCGTCGGATTCTTCCTGGCGGGGGGAAATGAGCATGGCTGTATCTTTTTTACGGCGTCTGAACTGATCGTTGATACGCCAGCGGGTCATGTTCCAGAGCCAGAGCTTGAATGAACCCTGGGAGGGATCGTACATATTTTTTTTACTCTGCTTGGCGATGGAAAGAATCGTTTCCTGAACAACATCCCAGGCTTCGTCTTCACGAAGCCCGGCTTTCAGGGCGACAGAGTAAATGAGGCGCCAGTAGGTTCGGTAGAATTCGTCCCACGTCTTCTGGTCTTCCCAATTTTCAAGCCTGGCAATCAACGTCTTCCGCGTGCGTTCCGCAAATTCGGAAAGCATTTTGTCGTCCGGCTCGGTATCTTGAATGGGAAAATTGAATGACATTTTACCGAAGACTACGAAAAATCGATCGCTTTGGAAAGCAAAAGCTTTCGAATGCTGACATGGTATCTTGAGAATTACGGGCAAGTCTCGTTTGTCTTTCTCTTGTCCAAGAGGGTATTCTCTAGATTTCTGGATTGATTGTGTATGTCGTATATTTTTTATAATAAGTTGTTTGCATAGAAATTTCGATAAAACTCTCAACCGATGCAACATTTTGGTTGCGCGGGGAGGATATTTTGACATACTCCGTAGTCGTTGAAAGTGGGCTTTCCCGCAACCTGCAGGTGATACTTTGCATATCATGCGGGTCGGGATGAAGCATGCATCGACCTGGGAAGAGGAGTCTTTTCCGTATTTCATAGGTGGAGTATGGCCTGTTTTCGACTACTACCAACTATTTCATTCTATGTTAACTAACGAACAACTCTTTTGGGCAATTCCATTTGCCTCAGTGTGTGCGCTCTTGTTTGCATTTATCTTCTTCTGGAAGATGAAACGCGAGGGAGAGGGGACTGAAACCATGCAGAAAATTGCCCAGCATGTCCGCGTGGGGGCAATGGCCTACCTGAAGCAGCAATACAAGATTGTCGCTATCTTTTTTGTATTGATCACGCTTATTTTCGCCTGGTTGGCCTATGGACTTCACATTCAAAACGTGTGGGTTCCCTTCGCATTCATTTCCGGTGGTTTTTTCTCAGGCCTTGCCGGGTATATCGGGATGAAGACGGCTACTTATGCGTCCAACCGCGTAGCAAATGCCTGCCGTAATTCTCTTGATGCCGGTTTGCAGATCGCTTTCCGTTCGGGAGCCGTTCTCGGATT
Source organism: Akkermansia sp. N21116 (assembly GCF_029854705.2). Taxonomy (NCBI): domain Bacteria; kingdom Pseudomonadati; phylum Verrucomicrobiota; class Verrucomicrobiia; order Verrucomicrobiales; family Akkermansiaceae; genus Akkermansia; species Akkermansia sp. N21116. The sequence continues at coordinate 2,668,140 of NZ_CP139035.1, read as the reverse complement.
GACGGTAGTCGGCCTGGCCATGCTCGACATCGGCGCATGGTATTATATATTGAACTATTTCTATAGCGACATGGTTCAGAATGAACGCTTGGTCATTATTACGACAACCATGTTGACGTTTGGTATGGGGGCATCCCTCCAAGCTCTCTTTGCCCGCGTGGGCGGAGGTATTTTCACGAAGGCCGCCGATGTGGGCGCCGACCTTGTCGGTAAGGTTGAGGCCGGTATCCCGGAAGACGACCCCCGCAATCCTGCTACGATCGCCGATAACGTGGGTGACAACGTGGGGGACGTGGCCGGTATGGGCGCCGATTTGTACGAATCCTATTGCGGTTCCATCCTGGCTTCCGCCGCTTTGGGCGCCGCCGCTTATTATACGGTTCCCGACGAAGCGATTAAAGCTGTACTTGCTCCGATGCTGGTGGCTGCCCTCGGCACCGTACTTTCCATTATCGGCGTGTATGTCGTCCGCGTGAAGCGCGGTGCGACGCAGACGGAACTGATGGCGGCCTTGAACCGTGGCATCAACCTCAGCTCCTTCCTGATTGCCATTGCCTCCGCGTTCCTCCTCAAATTGATTGGCTTGAACAACTGGGCCGGTATCTGGGGAGCAATCGTAACCGGCCTCGTCGTCGGCATTATTATCGGCAAGGCGACGGAACACTACACTTCCCACGATAGCCGCCCATGCCGCAAGATCGCCGAAAGCGCCCAGACCGGCCCGGCTACCGTGATTATCTCCGGCATCGGTATTGGCATGGTTTCCACTTGCATTCCGGTGATTACGATCGTGATCGGAACGATTCTTGCCTATGGCCTTGCCTCCGGTGACTGGCACTTTACGGGAGAAGACATCAGCAGCGGCCTCTACGGCATTGGCATGGCTGCCGTCGGGATGCTTTCTACCCTGGGATTAACCTTGGCTACGGATGCCTACGGTCCCATTTCCGACAATGCCGGCGGCAATGCCGAAATGAGCGGTCTTGAAGAAGAAGTTCGCCGCCGTACGGATGCCCTGGATGCCTTGGGCAATACGACGGCTGCTACCGGCAAGGGGTTTGCCATCGGTTCCGCCGCATTGACGGCGCTGGCGCTTCTGGCTTCCTATATTGAAGAACTCAAGATCGCCATCAAGCACTGGTCCGAATCCACCGGTGAGACGGTGTATAAGATTAATGAAGCCTTGAGCGTTCCTGTCTCTGAAATTACCAATTGTTCCCTGGGCAAATTCATGGATTACTTCCAGGTAACGCTGATGAATCCCAAGGTGTTGATGGGGCTTTTCATTGGAGCTATGATGTCCTTCCTGTTCTGCGGGTTGACGATGAATGCCGTTGGTCGTGCTGCCGAGAAGATGGTCACGGAAGTTCGCCGCCAGTTCCGCGAAATCAAAGGTATTCTGACGGGAGACGCCGAACCGGACTATGTCCGCTGTGTGGAAATATCGACGGCCGGAGCCCAGCATGAAATGATTTGGCCGTCCGTCTTGGCTGTGATCACCCCGATTCTGACGGGAGTAGTCCTCGGGGTTCCTGGCGTGTTCGGACTTTTGGCGGGAGGTCTTGCCTCCGGCTTCGTGCTGGCTATTTTCATGGCCAACTCCGGTGGCGCCTGGGACAATGCTAAAAAGTATATCGAACAGGGAAATCACGGAGGCAAGGGGTCTGAAGCTCATAAAGCTTCCGTCATCGGCGATACCGTTGGTGACCCCTTCAAGGATACCTCAGGTCCTTCCTTGAACATTCTCATTAAACTGATGAGCATGGTCTCTATCGTGACCGCCGGTGTGAATATTGCGATTACACTGCTGTAAGCAAATCTGAGAGCGTATTTCATCAATCAAAAGGCCTCGGGATTCACGTCCCGGGGCTTTTTCGTTTGCGGAGCAGGATTACTGGATTTATCCACTACCCAGGGATGGCCTGGAATTCCAGGGAATGAATGATAGAAAAAGCAGTCTTTCCCTGGAGGGAGAGACTGCCTTTCGTGAGAGAGAAAAACCGGAGATTTCTCTCCGGTAGATGAATTAGAGGCTTTCGCCGAAGTCCTGGCGGAATTTGGCGGCGAGCTTCTGTGGCCAGTCGGACTTGGCACGAAGACGCCCCATGAAGAAACGCAGAACGGGCGGTTCTTCGACGAATTCAAGTCCTCCGATCAGATCGCGGTTGTCATAGAGCCACTTCATGCGGTCGGCGACGTAACGGACCTGGGAGAGAGTGAACACGCGGCGAGGGAAGGCGAGACGGAGCAATTCGACATCGGCGAGGATATCATTGCCGTCCTTGTCGCGCACGCTGGAGAGGGTACCGCGTTCCATGCCGCGTACGCCGGAGGCGATGAAGAAGGCGGCGGCCAGAGCTCCGGCCGGGTATTCGCTTTGCGGGATGTGCGGCAGGAAGGAACCGGCGTCGATATGAGCACCGAGACCGCCGGCTGGTGTGACGCAGGGGATGCCGAGACGAACCATTTCGCCGATGAAGTATTCGATGAAGGACGGGCTCTGCGAAATAACTGTTTCATCGGTCGTTTCGCGCAGACCGACGGCCATGGCTTCGATTTCACGGACAGAGATGCCGCCGTAGGTAAGGAATCCTTCGAACAGGGGGACGAGATGCTGCATCTTGTTGATGATCTCCTTGTTATTGGAGCAAATGCCGCCGCCGCGGGAAGAGGATACTTTGCGGGCGGAGAAATACACGAGATCCGCCAGATCGCACATGGCAAGCAGGATTTCTCCGCAGGTGGAGTTCTGGAATTCTTCTTCGCGCTTCTTGATGAAGTAGGCGTTTTCTCCGATGAGGGAGGCATCGAGAACGAGCATGATGCCGTATTCGTCGCAGACGGAACGCACTTCTCTCAGGTTGGCGATGGAGAAGGGCTGGCCTCCGATGAGGTTGGTGGATGCCTCCATGCGAATGAAGGGGATTTTGTCGACTCCGTTGCGCTTGATGCAATCGCGGAGTTTGGCAATGTCCATGTTGCCTTTGAAGGGATTGATGCTGGTGAGTTCCAGGGCTTCGTCGGCAACGAGCTCTTCAATAGTACCGCCGTTGAGGTCGATATGGGCATGCGTCGTCGTGAAGTGGTAGTTCATGGGGACGACATCTCCGGGTTTGACGAACGCACGGGAGATGATGTTTTCCGCAGCGCGTCCCTGGTGGACGGGCAGGAGGTATTCTTTGCCGAAGACTTCTTTGACGGCTTCGGCGAGACGACCGAAGCTTTGGGAACCGGCGTAGGCATCGTCGGCGCGGAACATGGCGGCGATCTGGTTGTCGCTCATGGCGTTGACACCGGAGTCCGTAAGCATGTCCAGAAAGACATCATAGGTACTCAATTGGAATGTATTGTAGCCGGCTTCTCCGATGGCTTCCAATCGGCGTTCGACTGGAACGAGGTGAAGCTTTTGCACGACGCGAACTTTGTGCAATTCAAGAGGGAGTTGTTCTCCGTTATAAAACTGGACAGTGCTGGATGAATTCTGATTCATGCGTAGTTACGAGATTGGAAAAAAGAGTATAGCATGGAGTCCCTCCGGATCAATGTCAAAGTAATTGAGAGGCATTGATTTCATATGATCGTTTCTCGTCGTGATACCTGGAATCGGTACTGTTTGTCCGTCCGGGATGTTCCGAAAAACCGTGTTGCAAAAAAATCCCCCTTTTTCTGCGTGTAAAACGGAAAAAGGGGGGGGGAATTGGAAGAAGGTTCTTCTGAGTGGAGTTATAGTGTTCCCGGGCGGGGAACAATGTTGCCGTAGCGGTGGATGGTTTCCGAAATCGCCTGTTCGTGGAACCAGTTGAGAAGTTCGAGCCGGCCATTGGCGAGTACGGGCATGTCCAGTACGGTCATACCGGCATCTTCGGCCGCTTTACGGAGGGCGACGGGACATTCCGGACTGCGGAGGATACGCGTGTTTTTAGCGATGGCGGGGATACGCGATCGCAGGGTTTCCTCGGATTCTTCGATGACCGTGACGTTATGATCCCCGTAGCCGGAGATCCAGGAACGTTTTTGATCCATGCTAAGTTCGGTGGCGACTCCGGTGAGCTTGGCGGCGAGGATAAGGAGGGCGATGTCACAGTTGGTTGCATCTTCCTTCATGCGGACAACAAGGGATTTTTCCGGGATGTAACGGAAAATGTTGTCTTCTCCTTGAATTTTGGAGGGATCGTGTTCGATGCCGAATTCCTCATTCCACCATTTGGCCTGGGAACCGGCTGCAGCGCGGATGCGCTTGGCATCGTCCGGAAGATCGCGGCAAAGTTTTTCCACCAGGTTGGCGATGCGTTCTCCGGGGGTGCTGAGGTGCTGGGGAAGTTCGTTTTCTTCCCACGTCCCGAGGGCGACGAGGTAATTGGGACCGCCTGTTTTGGCTCCGGGGCCCATGCAGGAATTCTTCCAGCCGCCAAAGGATTGACGGCGGACGATGGCTCCTGTGATCGGACGGTTGATATAAGCGTTGCCGACCTGAATTTTACTTTTCCATTCGGCGATTTCACGTTCGTCGAGGGAGTGGATACCGCCGGTGAGGCCAAAGTTGGAGTCATTCTGGATGAGAATCGCTTCCTCCAAGCTTTCCGCGCGGATGAGGCCGAGGACTGGCCCGAAGCATTCCGTCCTGTGGAACCATGAGCCGGGTTTGACGCCGATGCGGATGCCGGGAGTCCAAAGATTGGGATTGTCACGGACGCGTTCCGGCTTGAGCAGCCATTCTTCGCCGGGTTCCAATTCCGTCAGAGCCCGGAGGAGATGACCTTCCGGTTCACGGATGACGGGGATGACGATGCTGTCCGGTTCGGTGGACGGGCCTACTTTGAGGCTGGCGGCCGCATCGCGGAGCTGTCGCAGGAAAGCGGGATTGTCGTACACGGAAGCTTCGATAATGGCAAGGCTGGCCGCGGAGCATTTTTGTCCGGAGTGGCCGAATGCGCTTTTAACGAGATCTTTGACGGCGAGGTCGAGATCTGCCGTGGCAGTGATGATGATGGCGTTCTTACCGCTGGTTTCCGCCAGAAGATGGAGATCGGGCCTCCAGGTTTTGAACTTGCGCCCGGTGGCGTAGGACCCTGTCAGCATGACGCATGAAATGTCGGGATGGGTGACGAGTTTCTGACCGATTTCGTTAGGTGGTGCGGGGACGAATTGAAGAACGTTTTTCGGAACTCCGGCTTTCCAGAATGCCTGGGCAATGAGGAAAGCTGTGTAGACCGATTGCGGTGCAGGTTTGAAAATAACGGTGTTACCCGCCATGAGGGCGGCGGCGACGCTTCCTGTCGGAATGGCGAATGGGAAATTCCACGGGGCGGTAATACAAACGGTTCCCAAAGGTTTCTGGGTCAATCCGTCGGTCATGCCGGGCTGGGTGAGTCCTTCGGCATAGTAACGGCAGAAGTCGATGGCTTCGCTGACCTCGACGTCTCCTTCGAAGGGGGCTTTCCCGGCATCCCTCGTCATGGCGGCGATAGCTAATCCTCGCATGTTGGAAATTTCCTCGGCGGTACGGCACAAGATGGCTTGGCGTTCTTCGACTGGTGTCGAGGCCCACGATGCCTGGGCATCTTGAGCGACAGTGACAGCTTTTTCGACGAGATCGTAGTCTGCGTAGGCGAATTTATAGAATTCGTTGTCGGCGTCGGAAGGATTACGTCCGACTCCCCAAAGGTGTGAGGTGCATTCTTGACCGTCGATGACGAGGGGAATTTCGGAAGGTGCTGTTTTCTTTTCTTCTTCGAGCCAGTGGAGGAGCCAGTCCTGGTGGTGGGGAAGAGCCCAATCGGTATCCGGTTCATTGAAAAAATCGTCGCCGGGGGCAAAGGGAAGCGGAGCGTCCAAGGCCCGGTTTTGTTTGCGATTGGGGCCGTATTTGACTTTTTCGTAGGACGCGCAGGCTTTGAGAAAGCGCTTTTTCTGGTTTTCCCATTCCTGGGAACCGGGGGTCATTCCGAAGACATCGTGGAGGAAATTCTCTTCACCCGTGTTTTCATCAAGGCGACGTACGAGATAAGAAATGGCGTTCGGAAAATCCTGTTTGCGTACGACAGGGGCGTAGAGGAGAAGGTCTCCGGCGATGTTGATGAGAATGCGGGCCTGCTGGTTGGCCATGCCTTCGAGCATTTCCAGTTCCACTGATTCGCGGACTCCGTTTTGTTCCCGGAGGAGAATGGCGTAGCTGAGATCGAAGATGTTGTGGGAGGCAATACCAAGACGGACGTATTGGGCGTGTTCCTTTTGACAACCGTAATGAAGCATGCGCTTGTAATTGGCATCCGTCATTTCCTTGCTTTCATAAGGAGCTTGCGGCCATCCGTGGATGGAGGCTTCGGCTTGTTCCATGGCAAGATTGGCTCCCTTGACGATGCGGATCTTGATGCGGGCTCCTCCTGCCTGAACGCGTTCTTTGGTCCAGTCGCAGAGTTTTTTCTGTTCTTCCCACGAGTCGGGGAGATAGGCTTGAAGGACGATACCGGCCTCCAGATTCATGAACTCTTCTTCCATGAGGGTACGCTTGAAAGCTTCACACGTAAGGTGAAGATCGCGGTATTCCTCCATGTCCAGGTTGACGAACTTGGGCTTTTTATGTCCGTCGGATCCCGGGATTCCGTGTTCGATGGCAGTCCTGAACAGAACCCTCAGACGGTCTTGGAGCTGTTTGATTGTTTCTTCCCGGTTGAGCAGGCTGATCTGGCTATATACGGAAGAGAGCTTGACAGAAATGTAGTTGCAAAGCGGATTGCAGAGCAACTCCACGATTTGCTGGAGGCGGTGATGGGCTTCCGTTTCACCGAGGACGGCTTCGCCTAGCTGGTTGATATTGAGCCGAATGCCATCTTTTTTGCGGCGTTTGATATGAGCATTGAGTTTACCGTCTTCGGATGGCAGAATGACGGTGCGACTCTGATTGCGGATTTCTCCTTTGACGGATGGAATGACGAGCCCTGGAAAGAATTCCGAAGCTTTCTTGGCAATGCTCATGGCAAGCTGCTCCGGCTTGCTGAGGTAGTGCGGTACGCCGTAACCGTCCAGAAGATAGCGGAATTCTTCGGCTGCTTTCTCAGGAGCTGACGGGCGGAAGATGCGGTCAGCCATAGTGATGGTGAAGGCCTTGCCTGCCGGATCGTTCATCATACGGGCCATTTGTCTGGCCTGTTTTTTCTCGCTCCAGCGCATACCCTGGTTTGACAACCTGAGTATGTGTTCTGCCAATTCGACGGCTTTGTTGGCAAGCGTTGTATCATCCCATGTGCCGTTTTGGGCTTGAGTTGTCAAATCCGTGAGAGAGGTATCGTTCATTTCCAGTATAAGATACAGGATTGATGGACAGATGATCAAGAGGATTTTCTTTCGCGCAGAATCTTCCTGAATGATTGAGAACTCAATACCTTGCGATCAGGAGATGCCAGAGGGAGGTCTTCGATGGCGTCCAGACTGACAAATGATTCCCCTTTTTCAGGACGGATTCCGGCAGGAGGGACCAAGTGCAGGAAACGGGTGATTTTATACCGGGTAACACTATAGTTCTGCTTCATGACGATGGGGAAGGAGGAGGTTTCCTGTTCCGTACGCTGGGGGAATCGGTACATGCCCTCATGGCGTTTGCCGTCTTCCTGTTTTTCCATGAGGATGGTTTCTCCATTTATGCAGATGATGTCGTGGTGGACGAGGCGGGTTGTCTCCGGGCGTGGCGTTTTGACGGGGAGTGCGTCGGGATTCTCGGCAGAGCAGAAGGGGCGAACCGGGCACAAAAGGCAGTCCGGCCCTTGTGGTTTGCAATAGGTTTGTCCCAGTTCCATGATGGCAGAGTTGAATCTTCGGGGGTCGTCCCGGTCAACGAGTTCCTCCGCGCGCTTCCACATGTATTTTTTGCCGGGGGTGGAATCGACGCTTTCCCGGTAGTTGTCCAGCCGGGCGATGACGCGCGAAACATTGGCATCCACGATGGGAGCGGGGATGTTGAACGCGAAGGAAAGGACGGCCCCAGCGGTGTATTCACCGATACCCGGCAGTTGCATCAGGAGGTTTTTATCCCGGGGGAAGATACCGTCGTATTGTTCGACGACTGCCCGGGCGGTGGCCTGGAGGGATCGGACGCGGCGGTAGTAACCGAGTCCTTCCCATGAGCGGAGGGCTTGTTCTTCCGTAGCTTGTGCGAGCTCCAGAGGGGAGGGAAAACGATGCATCCATTCGGAATACCTGGCCAGTACGGTCGGTATCGTTGTTTGCTGGAGCATGATCTCAGAAACGAGGATGTGCCAGGGATCTTCCGTTTCCCTCCACGGATAGGTTTTCCCGTCCCGGCGGAACCAAGTGAGCAGGGTTTTTCGAAAGTCTTGAATAGAGAATGCGGGCATGGGATGTGGCATCAGATGTGGAGCGCCTTTCTCATAGCCTGCATGTCCGGGGAATAGCCGAACCAGCGTTCGAAGGACAAGGCTCCCTGGTGCAGGAGCATGGAAAGGCCGTCTGCGGTGCGGGCTCCCTGTTCCCGGGCTTCCTGCTGCAGGACATCGGAATGGGTGATGAGGTCGTAAACCAGGTGATGGGGTTGAATGTAGGACGAGGGTATGGGGGATGCGTCCGTCTGTTTTAGCCCAAGAGTGGTTGCGTTGACGATCAGGTCGGCATCGCTGATGGCTTCTTCCAGATAGGGAGAATTCATGGCGATGGTGCGCAGACGGTCGGCTGCTCCTTCTAGACGATGTTCGTCGGTGAAGAAAGGAGAGAGGTCTTTCTGCAACGGAGTTATTTTTTCCAAGGATCTGGCGACGAGCGTCAAGCGTTCGCAACGGTTCATGGCGCATGTGTGTGCCAGTGCCGTACCGGCTCCTCCGTTGGCCCCCAGAAGAACGATTTTAAGATCCCGGATATCGACGGAAAAACATTCGCGGATGGCCCGGACGAATCCCGGACCATCTGTATTAAAGGCTGCCATCGGATTACCGTCCCTCGGGAAGACGAGGGTGTTGGCGGCTTCGGTGGCGATAACCAGTCGGTCGCAGTCCTCCGCCAGGGCTGCTGCTGCCGATTTGTAGGGAACCGTGACATTGACTCCGATAAAGTCCAGGGATTTCAGAAGTTCGATGACTTGCGTGAATTCCTCCGGTTGTACTTCAATCTTAATGTATTTGCAGCGGATGCCCGCAGAGTCAAGGGCTGCCTGATGCATTTGGGGGGATTTGGAATGCATGATCGGGTGGCCGATTACGGCAAGACGGGGAGAGATTCCGTCTTCCGTGGGGAGTCCGTCTTGTTCCAGATCATCGAGGGTATAGTAGATTTTCATGAGAAAATGTCGGAAAACTGAAGGGGGGATTCCGACAATCAATATAGCTTGCTTTTCCATTCTGTCGAGCCAGAGCATGACGGATGCCGGATTATTGACGTTGTTTCCGGATGACTTTGTTTTGTCTTCGTAGCTTATTGCTGGCTCTGCAATTGAATCGCATTGACAAGCCTGGTGTGTTTTGACGTATTACCAGTCTATGTATTCTTGCTTGAAACGATGGGGAATTATGGCCTCTATGGTCTGGTGTTGCGTGGCGTATGCGGATGAGCAATGGGATGCTGAACGTAATTCCGTTACTGTGTGCGACGACGGCAGTATTCTTGCGATGAAGGACAAGACGGATGGTTCGGATATTGTTTTCCGCCGTGATTGTTGGAAGGGCCCGGCTTTTGAAGGAGTGTCTCTGGAAAAGACTGCTCCGGGCAGGTATGAGGGAGTCAAGGATGGGATCAAATACTCGTTGCAATATCAATCCACCGGGGAAGCTGTAGAAGTTGTCGCCGGTCTGGAGAATATGTCCGGTAAAATGTGGATGCCGGAACGTGCCAGGCTTCTGTTGGGCATCAATACTTGCATGGTTCGATTTCCGGATTGGGACACCGTTTATTTCCCTACGTTGCAGCGGTCGGAACGAACCCACTTCTGGAGTTATTATATGACGCCGTGTGGAAAAATTGTCGCATGCGTATCTCCGGATCCTGTTGCCTCATGGGCGAATATTTACCAGCAAAGTCCTGGAAAATTTGGCTCGGAAATGGGCTACTGGGGACAACACAGGATCTTTACGACAGCGGCGGATCTTCTTCATCGTCTTCCTCTGCCGGCTCGCCATCCCCAGCATTTGGACAAGCTTATGCCGGGGCAGAAGCTGGAAACCCGTTTTCGGTTTGTTTCTGTCTCCGGGTTGGAAAAAGTGAAAAGTACGGCTGCCCGGTATACGGGTGCCTCCATGATTGACGCTGAATTCTATACCGTGGGCGAAGGTGTACCGTTTTTCGGTACTTTATGTGCCCTTGAGGAACCCCGTGTGGAGGTTCGTACTCCCAGGAATGAGATAATCCGAGTATCGCTTTCCCCGATGAGTTCCGAGGATGGGGTTCATCGGTTTTCCTGGATATGGTTTCCCGGATCCGGTTCTGGATTATACACCATGATGGCGTATGGAGCCGGTGGCAAGGTGTCCGAAGCGATGTTCTATGTCCGTCCCGGTTGGGACTTTTATCTTCAAGGCGCCCGCAAGGAAGCGTTGAGAAGCCTTCCTACGGCCACACACCATGCTGAGTGTTTCTATCCGTTCTATACCTATTTTCTGGCGAAACGCTACATCCCCGATCAAGAGCTTGATGACCGGACGGAAACCGTTTTTCAAGAAATCTTCCCCAAATTATACAATGCTGATAAAGGGACGATGAGAAACGGGATTTACAGGATTCAGGATTCGGCCACCATGGTCGGGATTCTGGCGGATCGTTACCATGTCAGTCGGGATATGCGGGATATGGAGCGGGCATTGAAGTTGGCTGATTTCCTGATTTCCTGCCAGCGTGAGGATGGCGCTTATTACAATCCGGAACATAATGTTCATTATACGTCGGTTATTTATATTGCAAAATCCCTGATGGAACTCATGGATGAAATAGCTCCTCTTGCCGCCGGGGATCAACACTGGAAGCATGCTTATGCACGACTGCTCCAATCCGTTCGCCGGGCTGTGGACAATCTTGCCCTGAAGGAAGACGATATCCAGACTGAAGGACAAATGACTTTCGAAGACGGCATGATCTCTTGCTCGGTCAATCAATTGGCTCTTGCCGCCCTTAAGGAAAGAGAACCGGAACGCCGTGCCTATCTGACGGAAAAAGCAGTCAAATTGGCGGCAAAACACCGTTGCCTCACTCAGTCACTCATCCCGGATTGTCGAATGAATGGCGCTACTCTCCGATTTTGGGAATACCAGTATACGATCAATCTTATGACCAATGGGATGAATTCTCCCTGCGGATGGTCGGCCTGGAAAATTTATGGGGATTGGTATCTTTATCTTCTGACGGGGAAATACGACTACCTGCGCCGGGCATTCAATGCCTTGGGAACTTGTGTCCAGCTTCTGGATCGAGATACGGGAGAACTCCGCTTTGGTTTCGTTTCCGATCCCTATCTTGATGCCTGCCAGTATTTGGAAAGTCCCGTCGGAAGTGGAAAACCGATGCCGAAAAGGGTTGTCGTAGGAGAACAATATTTGTCCCAGACGAGTAGCTGGCTCAAAGCACCTCATGTTGCCTGGCGCAAGAAATGGGGTATCGATAACTTCGTCCATGAAGTTTTCAAATGCATGAGCGAAATTGCCCTGACCAGTGCCTACATTGTCGAACATGAAAACGGTTTGTTGTCATCGTTGAATTGCTCGATCGATAAATCCGGCCATGTGCTGACTGTCACAACTCGGGAAAAACTGGTCAATAAACTGCATATCAATCTGAAGCAACCTGTTACAATCGTAACAGAATTCGGAGGAGTGCGTAAGACCTACGAGAATGTTTCCGGTCTTCAGTGGTTGGGGGAACAGCCGGAAGAAACGCTACCTTTTATTGACGATATCTTGCCAGTCGAGGGAAAATAATTTTTTTTTATATCTGATTGATATCGAGAGTATTTTGCGGTGATTGAAGATTTGGTGGAGAAAAAAACTTTCAAAAGATGTTGACGTTTTCCGGGATTCATGTAGATTTCTCGGCACCCCAACCGAGGGGATCACGCCGAAAGGGCAGACCTGCAACGACCCGGAGCTTGAAGAAAGCGAGAGGGACGGAGGGCTGGCCGGCCGGGTGAGAGCGAAGGAAAAGGTTCCGAGAAAGGGGCGCTTGTCCGGAGCGGAGAGAAGCTTGTCAAAGGGAATGACTTCCGAAACGCCGAGATGCGAGGGGTTGAGCGAGCCGCGAGGTGAGCGAGATTTCGAGCACAAGGACAACCTGTCTGAGAGGGAGCGTTTGGAGGAGGAAATGGGGAAGGGAAGGTCGTGACGCGCGCCGTGCTTGTTTTCAGCGAAGAAGCCAGGGTTGAGAATCCCTGGTGTAGCGAAAGGGCATGGCGCTGACAGAATCCAGGAAATGGATCCTGTTGGTCCAGCAATTTCAAATAGATAGATTATTTGATGGAGAGTTTGATTCTGGCTCAGAACGAACGCTGGCGGCGTGGATAAGACATGCAAGTCGAACGGAAGAATGCTAGCTTGCTAATATTCTTCAGTGGCGCACGGGTGAGTAACACGTGAGCAACCTACCTTCGAGTGGGGGATAGCCCCGGGAAACTGGGATTAATACCGCATGAGGTCGAAAGATCAAAGCAGCAATGCGCTTGAAGATGGGCTCGCGTCCTATTAGTTAGTTGGTGAGGTAACGGCTCACCAAGGCGATGACGGGTAGCCGGTCTGAGAGGATGTCCGGCCACACTGGAACTGAGACACGGTCCAGACACCTACGGGTGGCAGCAGTCGAGAATCATTCACAATGGGGGCAACCCTGATGGTGCGACGCCGCGTGGGGGAAGAAGGTCTTCGGATTGTAAACCCCTGTCATGTGGGAGCAAGCAGCAATGTTGATAGTACCACAAGAGGAAGAGACGGCTAACTCTGTGCCAGCAGCCGCGGTAATACAGAGGTCTCAAGCGTTGTTCGGAATCACTGGGCGTAAAGAGTACGTAGGCTGTTTTCTAAGTCAGGTGTGAAAGGCAGGGGCTCAACCCCTGGACTGCACATGATACTGGGAGACTGGAGTAATGGAGGGGGAACCGGAATTCTCGGTGTAGCAGTGAAATGCGTAGATATCGAGAGGAACACTCGTGGCGAAGGCGGGTTCCTGGACATTAACTGACGCTGAGGTACGAAGGCCAGGGTAGCGAAAGGGATTAGATACCCCTGTAGTCCTGGCAGTAAACGGTGCACGCTTGGTGTGAGGGGACTCGACCCCCTCGTGCCGGAGCTAACGCGTTAAGCGTGCCGCCTGGGGAGTACGGTCGCAAGATTAAAACTCAAAGAAATTGACGGGGACCCGCACAAGCGGTGGAGTATGTGGCTTAATTCGATGCAACGCGAAGAACCTTACCTGGGCTTGACATGTAATGAACAACATGTGAAAGCATGCGACTCTTCGGAGGCGTTACACAGGTGCTGCATGGCCGTCGTCAGCTCGTGTCGTGAGATGTTTGGTTAAGTCCAGCAACGAGCGCAACCCCTGTGGCCAGTTACCAGCACGTTATGGTGGGGACTCTGGCAAGACTGCCCAGATCAACTGGGAGGAAGGTGGGGACGACGTCAGGTCAGTATGGCCCTTATGCCCAGGGCTGCACACGTACTACAATGCCCAGAACAGAGGGGCCGAAGCCGTGAGGCGGAGGAAATCCTGAAAACTGGGCCCAGTTCGGACTGTAGGCTGCAACCCGCCTACACGAAGCCGGAATCGCTAGTAATGGCGCATCAGCTACGGCGCCGTGAATACGTTCCCGGGTCTTGTACACACCGCCCGTCACATCATGGAAGCCGGTCGCACCCGAAGTATCTAGAGCCAACCGCAAGGAGGCAGGGTCCTAAGGTGAGACTGGTAACTGGGATGAAGTCGTAACAAGGTAGCCGTAGGGGAACCTGCGGCTGGATCACCTCCTTTCTATGGAGAAAAGACAGGGGCGAGAGTTCCTGTCCAGGTCGATCCCGTTCTTTAGGGACGGGAAAGCCGGGTTCGCAAGGCCCGGCAACGATATTACAAGATGTGTAAGAAAAAGAAGTCCTTGAAGCGCAAGCGCAAGGCAAGTACGACGTGCGTGACGACCTTTCCTGTAAAAACCAACCCGTAACCGGATCCAATTGGGGGTATAGCTCAGTTGGTAGAGCGCCAGCTTTGCAAGCTGGATGTCCGGGGTTCGAGTCCCCGTGCCTCCACCACCCCAAACCTCGTAAAGCCCTTGAAAGGTAGGAAGTTTAAGGAAAAAGGCATGTAAGGAAGACTTGGCCTATAGAGAAAACCATGGGCCTGTAGCTCAGTTGGTTAGAGCACGCGCTTGATAAGCGCGGGGTCACAGGTTCAAGTCCTGTCAGGCCCACCATATAAAGACAAGCCGGCTCATAAGCCCGGAGAAGAAAAGAAGCGAAGCGAAGATTGACATCCGCGTGGCAAAAGGGTTCTTGTACCTAGGAGAAAGTCGTGAGACATTTTCAAAGGAGATCAAGAAAACCCTGAAGTGGGAAACTACAAAACACATATTGAATAACACGCAAGCATACAAGATTTAACAGTATCATCACATGGGGACTTGCTTTCCTTTCTGAAGGAATGGAATCAAGAAACCAAGGGCGTACGGTGAATGCCTTGGTGCCGACAGGCGAAGAAGGACGCGATAAGCTGCGAAAAGCCTCGGGGAGCTGCAAATGAGCTACGATCCGGGGGTATCCGAATGGGGTAACCTAACCGGGGAAAGCCCGGTTGACGTTGTCTGAATACATAGGACAACGATCGCGAGACCCGCTGAAGTGAAACATCTCAGTAAGCGGAGGAAAAGAAAGAGAAATCGATTCCGTAAGTAGTGGCGAGCGAAAGCGGAAGAGCCCAAACCGAAAGTACTTCTTTCGGGGTTGTAGGACCACGCCATGATCGATCATGAAAGATAGCAGAACAGTTTGGAAAGACTGGCCGGAGAGAGTGAAAGCCTCGTAAGCGAAATCTTTTGTGAGATCTAGTGGACTCCTGAGTAATACACCACACGTGGAACGGTGTATGAATCCGCGCGGACCACCGCGCAAGGCTAAATACTAGTCGGCGACCGATAGTGAACAAGTACCGCGAGGGAAAGGTGAAAAGAACCGCTGTGAGCGGAGTGAAATAGAACCTGAAACCGTATGTCTACAAAGTGTCAGAGCAGCGCAAGCTGCGATGGCGTGCCTTTTGTTTAATGAGTCTGCGAGTCAGTGTCTGTGGCAAGACTAAGGGCTTCCGGCCCGGAGTCGAAGCGAAAGCAAGTCCGAACAGGGCGGTTTTTAGTCGCAGGTACTGGACCCGAAGCGGAGGTGACCTACCCTTGGCCAGGTTGAAGCGTCGGTAAAACGCCGTGGAGGACCGAACAGGTGAACGTTGAAAAGTTCTCTGATGAGCTGAGGGTAGGAGTGAAAGGCTAATCAAACCCCGTGATAGCTGGTTCTCTTCGAAATGCATTTAGGTGCAGCGTTACGTGCTGATGTGCGGGGGTAGAGCACTGACAAGGCTAGGGGCACACCCGCCTACCAACCCTTATCAAACTCCGAATACCGCACAATGGAGCGTAGCAGTGAGACAGTGGGGGATAAGCTTCATTGTCGAGAGGGAAACAACCCAGACCAGCAGCTAAGGTGCCCAAACAACGTTGAGTGGAAAGGATGTGGGATTACACAGACAGTGAGGATGTTGGCTTAGAAGCAGCCACCATTTAAAAAATGCGTAATAGCTTACTCATCGAGTGATCCTGCGCCGAAAATGATTGGCGATGAAACGTTGTACCGAAGCTCTGGATTTCTCCTGCAAGGGAGGAGTGGTAGAAGAGCGTTCCGTGTACGTTGAAGGGCGATGGCGACTGACCCTGGAGAGCACGGAAGTGAGTATGCAGACATGAGTAACGTTAAGCCGGGTGAAATCCCCGGCCGCCGTAAACCCGAGGTTTCCAGGGCAACGAGATTCGTCCCTGGGTTAGCCGGGACCTAAGCCGAGGCCGAGAGGCGTAGGCGATGGACATCAGGTTAATAATCCTGAGCTTCCGACCCTTAAACTGGGGGGACGCATGAGTAGAGATGGACAGGTTATTGAATTCCGAGGCCGGTTTACGGACTGGCCGCACCATCAAAGCGAGTGCCAAGAAAAGCCCCAGCGTATGCTAAGGAACCCGTACCGCAAACCGACACAGGTGGGTGGGTAGAATATACCAAGGCGCAAGAGTGAACTCTGGTTAAGGAACTCGGCAAATTAGCCCCGTAACTTCGGAAGAAGGGGTGCCTGCAGAGATGCAGGCCGCAGAGAAATGGCCCAACCGACTGTTTATCAAAAACACAGCACTCTGCAAAGACGCAAGTCGAAGTATAGGGTGTGACACGTGACCAATGCCGAAAGATTAAGGCAAGGTGTTAGCCGCAAGGCGAAGCTCTGAACCCAAGTCCCGGTGAATGTCGGCCGTAACTATAACGGTCCTAAGGTAGCGAAATTCCTTGTCGGGTAAGTTCCGACCTGCACGAATCGTGAAACGAGTTGGGCACTGTCTCAACCAGACGCTCAGTGAAATTGTAGTGGCGGTGAAGATGCCGCCTACCCGCAGAAGGACGGAAAGACCCTATAGACCTTAACTGTAAGCTGTCATTGTTTCTTCGGTCTCAATGCTCAGAGTAAGTGGGAGACGTTGAAGCCGGCCTTTAGGGGCCGGAAGAGTCATCAATGAGACACCACCCTTTGAGACTGGAGAATCTAACGCTGAGCCGTGAAACCGGCCAGGGGACCGTGTCAGCCGGTCAGTTTTACTGGGGCGGTATCCTCCCAAAGAGTAACGGAGGAGCGCGAAGGTTGGTTCAGCGCGGTTGGCAACCGCGTGACGAGTGCATGGGCATAAACCAGCCTAACTGTGAGACCGACAAGTCGATCAGATGCGAAAGCAGGCCCAAGTGATCCGGCGGTAGAAAGTGGAATTGCCGTCGCTCAACGGATAAAAGGTACCTTAGGGATAACAGGCTGATCACGCCCAAGAGTTCATATCGACGGCGTGGTTTGGCACCTCGATGTCGGCTCGTCGCATCCTGGGGCTGGAGAAGGTCCCAAGGGTCCGGCTGTTCGCCGGTTAAAGCGGCACGCGAGCTGGGTTCAGAACGTCGCGAGACAGTTCGGTCCTCTATCCTCTGTGGGCGTTGGAAAATTGAGGGGTTCAGACCTTAGTACGAGAGGACCGGGTCTGACGCACCACTGGTGCACCGGTTGTATTGTCAAATGCACGGCCGGGTAGCTAAGTGCGGAAGGAATAAGCGCTGAAAGCATCTAAGCGCCAAGTCCCTCCCAAGATGAATTTTTCCCCATAGGAACGTGGAAGACGACCACGTCGATAGGTCGCAGGTGGAAGCGCAGCAATGTGTTGAGCCGAGCGATACTAAACTCCGAAAGACTTGATTCCTCCCTTTTAGGAAAGGGAGCAATCCTCATGTGAAGGTATTGTGAAGAAGCCTTGCATGGTATGAAAGAGTGGAAAGTAAGACCCATAACAGCAGAAACACCCCGCCACGCGGATGTCAGGCTTCGAGCCCGGCTTCCTCCCCTTTTTCCCTTGCCTCCGCGTCCAAAACAGAAGAAGATCAATCCCCATCATCCCCCCCGAGAGACCCCCGGGCAGGCAGAACGGACACCCCCCTCCCCAGAAAACGGGAGCCTCCGCCCTGAAGCCCGGTGATCTTAGCCCAGTGGTCCCACCCGGTCCCGTTCCGAACCCGGCAGTGAAACGCTGGCGCGCCGATGGTAGTGAGAGTATAGC
The DNA here is from genome assembly GCF_029854705.2 of Akkermansia sp. N21116. Classification (NCBI taxonomy): domain Bacteria; kingdom Pseudomonadati; phylum Verrucomicrobiota; class Verrucomicrobiia; order Verrucomicrobiales; family Akkermansiaceae; genus Akkermansia; species Akkermansia sp. N21116. The sequence goes on along the minus strand of NZ_CP139035.1, from coordinate 2,650,337 downwards.
TCTTGTGAGAGTAGGTCGTCGCCGGGATTGATTATGAAGCCCCGCCTTGTCACCATGCAAGGCGGGGCTTCTCTGTTTATACTCAAACCCCGATTTCTGGAAAGAATGTATGCTTCTTCTTGACTCTGGAAGGAAATGATGGAAGATCATATTAATCGTATGTCCATAATTGATGTTGTTAAATGGGACGCTTCTCCAAATGTATTAGCTTGGAAGTATCCATCCTCTGAATTGAGTACGTGGACGCAATTGATTGTGTCAGAATCCCAAGAAGCGATTTTGTTGAAGGAGGGGCAGTTTGTAGGGCCTTTTGCTCCGGGACGTCATACGCTGAGTTCCGAGAATTATCCGATCCTTGCGACAATTTATAAGATTCCTTTTGGGCGCTCTCCTTTTACGGCTGAGGTGTGGTTTGTCCAAAAGGTGTATACGCTTGACGTGAAGTGGGGAACGGTAACTCCTATTCAGATTGAAGATCCCAAATACAATCTCATGCTGCCTGTTTCGGCTTTTGGGCAATATGGATTGCAAATTGAGAATAGCAGGATGTTTTTGTCTAAGTTGGTGGGAACGTTACCTGCTTTTACGGTGAAGACGATACAGTCCCATTTTAAGGGAATTATCATGACTTTGGTGAAGGATACGATTGCAAAGTATCTTTTGGAGAAGCATGTGTCGATTCTGCAGATATCCGCACGACTGAGTGAGTTGTCGGATTATATCGAAGGTGTTCTGGTTGAGATGCTCGCTGAATACGGGGTTAAGGTATGCAATTTCTGTGTGGAATCTGTTTCGACGGATGACAGCGATCCTGCCGTGGCGAGGTTGAAACGCGCTTTGGCTGAACGTGCCGAGATGAATATTATCGGTTTTAACTATCACGAAAAACGTTCGTTTGATGTGATGGAGACTGCTGTTGGCAATGAAGGGGCTGGTGGTGTTCAGTCCAGTGTTCTCGGCGCAGGAATGGGTATGGCTTTGGGGATGGGATTAGGACAGACGGTAGGGGATCAGGCATCTAGACTTTCTCCCCGGATTGATACTGGTGCCGGGATGCGAGTCTGTTCCAAATGTGGAGCGACCAATCAATCCGATGCCAGATTTTGTTGCAATTGCGGTCAGATGCTGGTCTTGCCGAAACAGTTTTGTCCCGGTTGCGGGATGGAAGTGCCACCCGATGCCAGGTTTTGTACACATTGTGGTAATTCTATTGTTTAATTTTCTTCCTTTTTTATGATTACGACAATTATACTTGCTGTGCTGGCATTGGCCCTGACTTGGTTTGTAGGGTCTTTTCTTATTATGCCGGCTGTGATGGTATCAACGATGGTGCCTGTTGTCTGGTTATCCATTGTTTTTCTCATGGTGGCGGAAGCCGTTTTTTTTATGCTGGCCGGGATTTACGTGAGTAATCGTAAGAGGGCGGAAAATCCGGTTTCCATGGCGCTATTGGCGGCTCCTATGGTTTATCTTCTGGTGAGTTTGGGGCTGGTTCCCTTGGCGTTTATTATGCCGGGGACGACCCTTCTACTTTCCATTCACCTTGTGTGCCTGTTTTTCTTGATTGCCGTGACGCTGTTGTTAATGCGGGCTTTTACCCGGAGTGCTGCCGATGCGGCTACTCGGGGAGTGGGCAGATCCAGGATCAGTAGCATGGCGGGTGAATTGATGGATTGTGCTGTCAATTTGAAGCGAGCCGGGACCCCGGATGTGAGTCTTTTAGTAGGAAAGTTGGAAAAGCTTTCCGATCAGATGAAATATGCCATGGAGAGTTCCGGTTCTCCGGAATGTAATGAATGTGATCGCGATCTTGACATTTTAATACGCGATATGCATACTATTATTAACGTGTTAGCAGAATCTCCATCTCGTCCGGATTTATCGGAAGAAACGGTTGGATTGTCTGATCTGGCATTACGTTTTGAGAGAATTCTTTTGAAACGGGAACGAATTATTAAAGAAAAACTTTAATCCAACACTACCTGTAATCATATGAAATGCGAATATTGTAATAATGCTATTCCGGCCGGTGTGGCCAAGTGCCCATCCTGCGGAGCTCCTGCTCCCGAGCAGGTAGTTGCCGAATCGGCTCCTACTCCAACTCAAATGCCAGCTTCCGGGCAACCTCAGATTGTCATCCAAGTTCAGCAACCTCAGCAGGTGATGCCTACGACGTTACCCAAAAGCCGGACGGCTTATGTGGTGCTTGCCATTTTCCTGGGATGTTTCGGTATCCATAATTTTTATGCGGGTTATACGGGGCGCGCCATTACGCAGTTGGTGATTACTCTGTTGATCGGCTGGTTTGGCTTTGCATTCTTCATCTGGATATGGGCTATTATTGAGGCCATTGTCGTGAAGCAGGATGCCAAGGGGGTTCCTTTCTCCTGATTTGATTTAAAAAAATGTTTTTTGAGCTTCGGAGTCGGGAAATACCCGCTTCCGAAGCTTTTGTTTTATGTAGGAAAAGAAAAATCCCCTCTCTGCCAAAAGGACGACAGAGAGGGGATGTAAGTGGAGAGGGTGGGATCACGTCCCGGCAGGCGGGTTATTGATCGTCCTGTTTTTTGCGTTTGGGGGATTTCCGGGGAGTGGGAACATCCTGTGCGCTATCATCGGTATGTTCCGATTGTTTTTTCCGGCTTTTTTTAGTTTTAACGGGTTGCTCCGTGGAGGATGGCAGGGAGAGCTGGAGTTCGTCCAATGGGATGTCGGGAACGAATTTTACAGTTTTCCCATCCTCATTGACGATGGCTTTGACTCTCATGCCCGGGGCAACCTCATTGCGGAGAAGTGCTTCTGCGAGCGGATCTTCCAGCAGGCGTTCAATGGCGCGGCGCATGGGGCGTGCCCCATACTGGGGATCGTACCCCTGCTTGATGATGAGGGACATGGCATCCGGCGAAAGGCTCAGGGATATGTTTTTTTGATGGAGGCGTTCGATTAGTTTGTTGGCTTCCAGCCCTACGATGCGTTCCAGATCCTTTTGTTCCAGCATGCGGAAGATGATGAGCTCATCGAACCGGTTGAGAAATTCAGGGCGGAAGTGCTTACGGGATTCTTCCAGAATTTTCTCCTTCATAGACTCGTAGTCTGCTTCTTCGGAAGCTATGGCTCCGAAGCCCATCGTACCCTGTCGCTTGATGGAGGAAGCTCCGACGTTTGACGTAAGGATGATGATGGTATTACGGAAGTTGACTTTACGTCCCAAAGAGTCGGTGACCATGCCTTCTTCCAGAATCTGGAGGAGGAGGTTCATGACGTCGGGGTGGGCTTTTTCCACTTCGTCGAAAAGGATGACGGAGTAGGGACGGCGGCGCACGGATTCCGTGAGCTGGCCCCCTTCTTCATGACCGACGTAGCCGGGAGGCGAGCCGATGAGGCGGGAGGTGGTGTGTTTTTCCATGTACTCGCTCATGTCTACCTGGATCAGCGCATCGGCGGTTCCGAACATGATTTCGGCAAGGTTGCGGGCGAGGTAGGTTTTACCGACGCCGGTCGGGCCAAGGAAGAGGAAGGAACCGATGGGGCGACGCGGATCTTTGATGTCTGCACGGCTTCGCCGCAAAGCGCGGGAAACGGCAGAAGCGGCTTCGTCCTGACCGATAACTTTGCTTTTGAGTTCTTCTTCCATGCGGAGGAGCTTTTCGGTTTCCTTTTCTTCCATGCGGGAGAGGGGGATGCCGGTCCACTTGGAGAGGACGATCATGATGTCTTCTTCTGTGACGGGGACGTATTTCGTGTCGTAATCGTTTCTCCATTGAACGAGAGTTTCTTCCAGAAGACGCTGGCTCTTTTTCTCGTTGTCCCGGAGTTGGGCGGCGAGTTCGAAGTTTTGCTCGATGATGGCATTCTGTTTGTCTTCCCTGAGTTTGTTGATTTTCTCTTCAAGAGTGGTGAATTCAGGGGGACGAGTCATTTGAGAGACGCGTTTGCGGGCTCCGGCTTCGTCCAGGATGTCGATAGCTTTGTCGGGCAGGAATCTCCCAGTCAGATACCGATGGGAGAGCTTGGCTGCTGTGCTGATGGCATCGTCTGTGTATCGGACTTTGTGGTGGTCTTCGTATTTGCTCTGGATGCCATGGAGGATCTTGATGGTATCTTCGACGGAAGGCTCGCCGACCTGGACTTGCTGGAACCGACGTTCGAGTGCCGCATCTTTTTCGATGTGTTTGCGGTATTCGTTCAGGGTTGTTGCGCCGATTGCCTGGAGTTCTCCTCGGGATAATGCGGGTTTGATGATGTTGGATGCGTCCATGGCGCCTTCTGCGGATCCGGCACCGACGATGGTGTGGAGTTCATCAATGAAGAGGATGATGTTGCCGTCCCGGCGGATTTCGTCCATGATGGCCTTGATCCTTTCTTCGAATTGTCCGCGATATTTGGTGCCGGCTACCATGAGGGCCAGGTCAAGTGTGATGACCTTTTTTTGCATGAGTAATTCGGGGACTTTGCCGGCGGCTATTTCCTGGGCGAGTCCTTCGACGATGGCCGTTTTGCCAACGCCGGCTTCTCCGAGGAGAACGGGGTTGTTTTTGTTGCGGCGGCAGAGGATTTGGATGACGCGTTCAATTTCCGCCGAACGACCGATGACCGGGTCGAGCAAGCCATCTCTTGCCAGTTGGGTCATATCTCTTCCGAATGCTTGCAAGGCGGTCATTTTACCACGCATCCCTTTCGGAGAAGGAGGCAGTCCTCCGCCGTCCGCCTCTGCTTGGCGGGATTCGTCCTCATCTTCATAGAGGGATTCGTCATCATCGGGAGGGTTGACTTCATCCATATCCCGGAATTTGGGGGAGAGTTCTTCGAGGATTTCCCGCCGTGCCTGGTCGAGGTCCAATCCCGTGTTGCGGAGGATTTGTGCCGCCAGTCCTCCTCCGTCCCGGAGAAGTCCGAGGAGGAGGTGTTCCGTACCGACATAGGAGTGGTTGAGTTCCTGGGCCTCTTTGTTGGCTAGGCTGAGGACTCTTTTGACTCTCGGAGTGTAGGGGATGTTTCCTTCGGTGCGCGGTTCCGTTCCGGTGGTGATTTGGGCTTCGATTTGGCCGATGATGCTGGTGATGTCCATCCCCATACGTTCAAGAACGGAGACAGCAACGCCCTGGCCTATTTTGAGGATGCCGAGGAGGAGGTGTTCTGTTCCGATGTAGTTGTGGTTGAAACGATCGGATTCACGCCTTGCCAGTGCAAGGACTTGCTGGGCACGAGGTGTAAAATTGTTCATGGGTCTTGAAGAAAATATTTAGTGGTTGAAATTGGGTTCCGGTATGTTTTTGAAGTGTTCCCGGATGGTGTCTGCCCGTTCTTTTCCGGCCAGGAAGGCGAGTTGTTCTTTATCCATTTCCGGAGGTAGCTGGCCGCCGAGGGCTTGTTGGATATGTGCTGCCTGGATGCGGAGAACGAGCAAGTAAAGGGATTTTGGATCATCGTTGGCAATGACGCCCAGAGAGATCCCCATGCGTATCATGGAGATGTGTTCCAGAGCTTCTCGTGTGGAAATCAGACGGGCGAATTTGAGGATTCCGTAGGATTTACCGATACGGTCTTTGATGGCGATGGGGTTGTCCCGGTAAACTTTTTCGCGGGCATTGGTTTCCTGGACGGAAAGAGCCGAGATGACGTTCTTGATTTTGTCGAGGATGGTGTTTTCGTTATCTTTGACGTTGCTGATGTTGGAAAATTGGAAGATATTGCCTGTGGTGTCGGTACCTTCTCCGTAGATGCCGCGGACGGTGATATTGAGTTTCTCCGCCGCTTTGAAAACCTGATCCATGTAGCCGGAGAGAACCATGCCGGGCAGGTGAACCATAACGGAAGCTCGCATGCCGGTACCGAGATTGGTGGGACAGGCCGTGAGGTAGCCTAGTCCGGCAAGGCTGGCGTAAGGTAGTTGTTCTCCGAGGAGGTGATCGATTTGGCGGATATGCTCCCATGCCTTGCGGATTTGGAGCCCGGGCATGATGCATTGGAGGCGGAGATGGTCTTCTTCGTTGAGGAGGATGCTGACGGATTGATTGCGCGAGATGGAGATTCCGCACCCTTCCGAGCGGGCGGCGAGTTCGCGCGAAATGAGGTGGCGTTCGACGAGGAGTTGTTTTTGCAGTTGGTCGAGATCTGAAAGTTCGGCGTTGAATCCAGTTTGTTGTTCATCCAATCTGGAGACGATCGGCATAATTTGGGAAAGGATTTCGATACGCTGTTTTTTCCTGGCCCATCCGGGGAAGGGAAGGTCTTTGAGGTTGCGGGCTAAACGGATGCGGGATGTCAGGACGATATCCTGATTTTTATGGGATGATACCATCCAGGAGGCGGGGCGTTTGATCAGCTGGTCAAAGGTCATTGTGGAACCCAGGGGGCGGCGTTGCTTAGTCATTGGATGATTTGAGGGCGTTGATAGCGTCTCTCAATTTAGCGGCTTCTTCGTAGTTTTCTTCTTTGATGGCTTTCTGCATTTGTTCTTTGAGCATGGATAGATCCATGTGTTCCTGGGCTGCTTTACTGGCATGTATGGGGGTGTTGCCCGACTGTGACGTAGATACCGTGTCCAGAGGCGAAATGTCGAGGAGGGGCAGGATTTCTTCCATGAATACATTGTAGCAATTGCTGCAGCCGAGACGTCCGATGCGTTTGAAATCGTCTAGGCTGAAGTCGCAAACGGGACATCTTGTCAAGGGTTGCCCGGACAAGGTTGCCGTGACGGCTGCTTGCAGTTGTTGTGCCAGGTTCTGCTGGACTGACGAGGTTTTTGGGGAAAGTGCCGGAAAGAGTTTTTCTGCCAGGTCAAATGCGGAAGGATCCAGGATTCCGCGGTCTTTGGCACAATTCTTGCATAGAGCCATTTCCGTGGTTAGACCATTCAGGATCCGTGTCACAAATACCGAAGCAGGAGCTGAACATATTTCGCACTTTTTCACGCTTTTTAGAATACGCCCGAGGGTCAGTTCTCGCTAGATGGGTGCGTGTCATCGATTGTCATGCAGAGGGAATTTTGCGGTGTCGGAAGAGAAGACCGGCTTTTGGTGAAAAAAGGTAGGCACCTAGGAAGAAAACCCCAAGGACGAGGATGATTGTGGCACCCAGGTGCCACCCTAGTGGGAATGAAAGGAGAAAGGCCAGAAGGGAGCCGGAGGCTCCGATGATGCCTCCTCCCCAGAAAAGCAGGGCCGGCTTGTCGGTAAACAGTCTCATAGTGGCAGCCGGTCCGACGAGGAGTCCTAACGTCAGGAAGGCGCCGACAGCCTGAAGGGAGGATACGAGGACAAGGATGATTAAGGCGAAGACGCCGTAACTGAACAGGCGGGTCGGTATGCCTAGTGTGGCCGCCATGCCTGGATCGAACAGGTAAATGAGCAGTGGTCGCTTGAAGGCAACGATGAGCAGGACGCAGAGAGCGCTGATGGCATAGGCTATCCAGAGATCGGTGTTGGAAAGGCTCATGATGGAGCCGAAGAGCCAGTCATCTATCTTTTGTTGAAGACCGAGGCGGACGAGGATGATGTAGCCGGCGGCAAAGGCAGTGGTGTGGATGATGGAGAGGGCGGTGTCATGACTGATTCTGGATGTACGGGAGACGAAGAGAGAACCCAGTCCGACGAGCAGGGCCGCGATGACGGCTCCGGCCAGGATGCTCCAGCGCAGGAGCCCGAAAATGAGGATGGCAACGGCAATTCCCGGCAATAGGGCGCAGGAAAGAGTCCCAATTTGCAGAGCGGATTTTCTCAGGACGACCAGGCCGCTGGCGAAGCCGTTGGCAAAACCGATCATGATGCACGCGACGAGCGAGCGTTGAGCAAGCGGTTCCTGAATGAATTGGAAGAAGGAATTGTCCATGTGGAAGGCGAGGCGGTGCGGGGGGCTTATTACGTCTGGTTGCGGTAGACGGATTGGATGTGTTCCTCTGTGAGGACATCGTCGGCGGGACCGTAGAAACGCACGGTTTGGTTGAGGAGCAGGATGGCGTCGAAGAGGGCTGCTGCGGTATTGAGGTCGTGGTGGGAGGCGAGGATGAGACGACCTTCCCTGGCCAGAGTATGCAGGAGTTTACCCAGAGAATGACTGGCGGGGGAGTCCAGTCCGGTGAAGGGTTCGTCCAGAAGGAGGACGTGGGCTTCCTGGGCGAGGGCGCGTGCGAGAAAGACTCGTTGTTGCTGGCCTCCGGAAAGTTCTCCGATTTGCCTGTCGGCTAGTTCGGTCAGTTCCATGGCGGCGAGCGATTTTTCCACGATATCCTGGTCGTGCCGCTGGAATTTCTTCCAGAATCCGAGTGCGGGGTAACGCCCCATCTCGACAAGTGCGCGAACAGTCAGGGGAAAACTCCAGTCAACTTCCGAGCGTTGGGGTAGGTAGGCGATTTCCCCCCGGGTGGCATGAAGAGGGGTATTGTTCCAAAGAATTTCCCCTTGCGTTGGACGGAGGAGGCCGGCAATGGCCTTGAGGAGGGTTGATTTGCCGGCACCGTTGGGACCCATGAAGGCGATGGTATGACCGCATGTGGCGGAGAAGGAAACATCGTCAAGAGCCAGAACGGCGCCGTAGGAGGCGCTGATGTGCCGGACATCAAGCTTATGAGAACAGGGATGTGATTGTCCGGCACCCCAACAGACATGGTCGTGCGAATGGGTCATGATGAGGGCCAGGAGAAGGTGTAGAGGTCATTAAGGTGCTGCCCGACTGACCAACGTGTTTCCGTCCGGGAATCGCGTCGTTCGGGTTCTAGAATCAGGGTGATCGGAGTGTCGGGCGTATTTTCCGGCCAAGAGGCTTCTACTTTGAGACGCACTGTTCCGGAAGCCGGAATGGGAAGGCTGACGTCGTGTTCGCTGACTAGTTGGACAGGTGATTTTCGTTCCAGCAGGATCCTGTCTCCGGAACGGATAACGATGGATGACGGGGTATGGGCGCAACGGACTGTGAGGTAGGCGGGGATACCGGGGAATGATGGGACGGACTCGTGCAATTCCTGTTGGTTGGGGGTGGCAGGCATGGTTAGGATGTAAAGTGGTACGCCGGCTAGGAGGACTCCTGCCAAGGTAAGGAATAATTGTCGTAGGGGGGATCCTCGCATATCGGATACTTGGGCGTACTAGCGGCTCAGAGCCTGTTTGATGGTCGAGACATTTTTCCGGAACATATCTTCGAAGGTGGGTGTTTCCGGAGAAAGTCCGTCCGTGATCAGTGGTTGTGCCAACGGGATGTTGAGACTCTGGGCGATATTTATCAGGGATTTGGGGTTGGAACCATATTCGGGGAAGATGGCTTTGGCATGGCGGTTTCTCAGTTCTTGAAGGATTTTACCGAACCTGGCAGGGTTGCCTTCATCCTCGCGGCTGATACCTTGGATAGGCAGTTCGGTAAAACAGTATTCCTTACAGAAATGCCCCATGGCGGAATGCCCGGTAACAAGCAGACGCTGAGTGTCCGGGATATCAGCCAATTCGACGCGGGCCCAGGCATCAAGGGTATCCAATTCCTTGTTCCATTGTTCGAGAGCTGCTTTGTAGGCTCCGGCATTATCCGGATCTTCCCGGGAGAAGAGTGAGCAGAGTGCGCGCGCGGCTCGCTTTATGTTGGACGGTGTGTGCCACCAGTGCGGATCGACCGAGCCGTGGGAGTGGTGGTCATCCACTCCTTCGGCATGGGTATGTTCTCCGTCGGCGGATGGTACGTCGGGAATATAGGCTCCCATATCGATGATGACAACTTTGCCGCGAGGGGATGAAACGGAGTCTGCCAGTCCACTGAGATAGGGTTCCATGTTTTTACCGGAAGCGAGGATGAATTTTGCACCGGCAGCCTGTGCGATCACATCCGGAGTGGGTTCGAATGCGTGCAGATTGCCATTGGCTTTCAAAAGATTGACAACTTTAACATGTTCTCCTCCAATTTTTTCCGCCATTTCGCCAAGAAACGGGTGGAGTGCCGCTACCTGGAGGGGTGGGACGGCACCAGATTCCATCAGGATGCCTGTGACAAGAAAGAGGACGACTATGGACAGAAAGCTCTTCATTGCCTTATTATTGAGCGTTGCTCATGGTCTCTTGCAAGCGGAATTACGTGCATGCCGAGATAAAGGGGGAAGGCTCCATTTTTCGACTTCCTTTCGATGGAAGTAGCTCGGATCCGATAATCTTGCCCTAATGTGGATACAGCAGGGAAAAAGACTTGCTTGCAACAATCCGCCTCACATATACTCTCAGCGAGTAAGTCCTTTCGTCACGCGACTGGATTCTTGTGCATGAAAAAATTCCTCAATTCATTTTCCGCCATTTATGTGATCAATCTGGATCACAGGGTGGATCGTTGGTTGAGTTTTAAGGAAAATTGGAGGGATATTCTTGATTTCTCCAAAGTAAAGCGCATGTCTGCCGTCTATGGCATTGAACTGCCTGGTTATGGCGAAGGTCCGTGGTTTTCCGAATATACGGAAGGACGCGAGCGCGACTGGGCCGGTGTGGCGGGGTGCCTTATGTCCCACAAGCGCGTGATCGAAGATGCATCCGCGCATGGGTATGAACGCATCTTGGTGCTAGAGGACGATGCCATTCCGAGCAAGTATTTTGAGGCGACGGAAAAGGCTTCAGACGATGTCTTATCCAGATATTTGAGGATGAATACGAGCTGGGGGCTTTGCTACCTGGGGTACAATGCCAAGCTGGAACGTGGGGTGAGAAAGCTGAATATGGGGTCCGACCTGCTCTATCCGGAGAATAATGTAGAACTCTGGAAAGTACCGGGAGCCTTGACTCTGCATGCGGTTATTGTAAGCCGCAGGGCTTTCGGGACGATTCTGGAGGCTTTGCCCGATGAATCGGAGGTGTGGTCGTGGATTGCCCGTTACCGTGCCGTCGATACGTGGATTAAGAATTTCTTTACGTTGAAGAGCGGTTTGGATGTTTTGGTAATGGCTCCCCAAATCGTGATTCAGACAGAGTCCATGTCCGATATCCTCAACCGCATGTCAACCAACTTCGTCAAGGATTTGACGGCACGCCCGAAGGAGGTGTCACCCGTGATGTACTGGCTGGCTGAGTGGGGACCGGGATTGTTTAGACGGTTGCTGAGTGATCTTGGGCGGTTTGGCAAGTTCATCCGATACAGTCGCAGGGGGTTCCCCGGGAAAAAGAAGTGAATCCGGACTGATTGATGCGGTGGTCTGTCTATTACCGATACACAGGAGGGATTCTGTTTTTTCAATGTGATTGACGGAAATGTTGTGAGGCTTCGGAGTTGACGTCCCGGCGGCATGCGTGGCAGTATCTGCGCAACTTCCGCCCGCTTCATGTCTCTTGCCCGTAATTCGCTGATTGCTTCCGCTTGTATTTTTCTGTGCCGCATGACGGGGATGGCTCGCGAGGCCGTTTATAACGGACTGTTCGGGTTGGGTGGGCCGCTGGATGCTTTTAATACTGCTTTTCGGCTTCCCAATTTGTTGAGAGACCTGTTTGCCGAAGGAGCCTTGTCCCAGGCATATACGAGTGTTGCCTCCAAGGTGAAGAAAGCGGATGGAGACTCCGTGCTCTGGGAATTGACGTCCAAGGTGGCTACCCAGCTTTCTTCCATGATGGTAGCCATTGTGACGCTGGGGATTGTGTTTGCAGGGCCTTTGATGGGATCCCTGTACCATGGAAGTACGGAAGGTTCCGATATGGATATGGCGATCGGATTGTGTCGGTTGATGTGGCCGTTCATTGCGTTTGCCTCTCTGTCTGCTCTGGTGATGGGGGCTTTGAATGTTGTGGGTGTGTTTGGATTGCCGATGCTGGCCTCGGCGGCATTCAATGTGGTGTCTATTATGGTGGGGTTTGCAATCGGTTATTGGATTGATCCTACCTTCGGCCTTGATGGGAAGGCTTTGTACGGGTTTGCGATCGGCGTGACGTTGGGCGGTGTAGCCCAATGGCTGGTACAAGTACCGCGCCTGAGACGCGAAGGATTCCGTTGGAAATTGAATTTCAATTGGAAAGATAAGAATCTGTACAAGATTTGGGGATTGATGCTTCCATCGGTCATGGCGTCCGGCGTGACCCAGTTCAATGTGTACATCAATACTGGATTTGCTTTGGAATTGAAGGCTGGATCGGTGTCGGCACTGTCGACGGCTTTCAAGTTGTGGCAGCTACCGGTGGGGTTGTTTGGTGTAGCGACCGGGATGGTTGTCCTTCCGGCGGTGTCCCGGTTGATCGGTGATGAAGATGGGAAGGGAAAGGTGGCGGAACATGTGGCGACAGCTCTCCGCTTGGTTGCACTGTTTGCCGTTCCCAGCGTAGTTGTTCTCGCGATTCTTGGTGAAAATGCCGTTTCCGTGGTTTACCAGTGGGCATGGGGTCACTTTGGGGAGGCAGATGTCATACGAACTGGAGATGTCCTGGTTGCCTATGCCTGGGGATTGCTTGGCTATGCAGGGACCAAGGTGGTGCAACCGGTGTTTCTGGCTCTGGAAAAACGCTGGGTTCCCCTTATGGCGGCTCTGGTAGCTTTGTCATTGAGCTATAGTTGCAACTACACGTTTGTCCGTATCTTGCACAAGGATGCTTCGTGGTTGGCTTTGACGACATCGGTGATCACGACGTTCAACTTTCTGTTTTATTTCTTGTACCTCCGCAGGCAATTGGGGGGGATATGCGGTGGCGTGTTGTTCTCGGGACTGATTAGGATTGTTTTTGCCGGTGTTTTGCTGGCTGTGTGGTGTTGGGCGGCAAAAACGTTCTTCATGCAGGACTTTTTGGAATGGGGGCATATATTCCGTATCTTCACGTTGTCCCTTGTTTGCGGCGGGGGAGCTCTCCTTTATCTTGCGGCGGTCTGGGTGTTGAAATTGCCGGAGTTTGAGCAATTCCGCGACAAGTTCATGAAGAATAAATCATAACAGGCGGTTGTTGGTAGCAAATAAATACCCCGGCTTCCCTTGTTGGGGGAACCGGGGCGGGTGTGGAATCAATGATTGTGGTGTCTCAGGAGCCGGAGGCGATGCGTGCCGCTGCCTGTTTGATTTGACCGGCCATGGAGTTGAGAGCGTTTGCTCGCGTGGGGGCGAGGTGGTCTTTAAGACCTGTTTGGTCGAGTTTGCTCATGTCGGCCTTGATAACTTCTTCTGCAGGGAGACCGGATAAGAGGCGTACGAACAGGGCAATGAGGCCTTTGGTGATGAGGGAGTCGCTGTCAGCTGCCAGAATGAGCTTGCCGTCCCGGCTTTCCGTGTGGAGCCATACGCGCGATTGGCATCCCTTGATGAGAATGTCGTCGGTTTTAAGGGCTTCCGGAAGGGGAGGGAGTTGTTTTCCCAGGCCGATGATGTATTCGTAACGTTCGGTCCAGTCCTGGAAAAGATCCAGTTCGTCAAGGAGTTCCTGTAATCGTTCTTCGTATCCCATGGCTAATGGTATTTGAGGATTATTGACCGTAGCAGTTGCGTGCCAGGGTGGACAGGACAGCCTTTTGGGCATGAAGTCTGTTTTCCGCTTCTCGGAAGATGGCGTCGGCGTTATGTTCCAGTACTTCCTCTGTGATTTCCATACCTCGGTAGGCAGGGAGGCAGTGAAGGACGGTAGCATCCGGGGCCGCGGCGTTCAGGAGAGTATCGTTGACCTGGTAGGGAAGGAAATGTTTTTCCTTGGTACCGTGTTCGGATTCCTGTCCCATAGAGATCCAAGTGTCAGTGTTGATGACGGTAGCGCCGCGGACGGCTTCTTCGGCATCGGTGGTGTAAATGATGTTGTCGCAGTTCAGCCTTGCCCGGTATTCTGCGGAGGGCAGATAGGCTTCCGGGCCACCGAGGGCGAGAGTGAAGCCGAGTCTTTTGGCTGCCCACATCCAGGAGCGTCCCATGTTGTTGTCGGCATCGCCCATGAACGCGATTTTCATGTTCTTCCAGGAAGCTTTGCCGTAGATTTCTTCGATGGTTAGAAGGTCGGCTAGAATCTGGCAGGGGTGTTCGTCGTCCGTCAAGGCATTAATGGTCGGGATACCGGAGTATTTGGCGAATTCGACCACTTCGTTTTGTCCGTAGGTACGGATAGCTACGCCGTGGATCATGCGACCGAGGACGCGGGCGGTGTCTTTGACGGGTTCTCCGCGGCCTAGTTGGATGTCGTGAACGGAAAGGAACATCGGCCTGCCTCCGAGTTCGCTGATGCCGACTTCGAAGGAGACACGGGTGCGCGTGGAGGATTTAGAGAAAATCAATCCCCAGCTCTGTCCCTTGAGTGGATGTTCCGCATGGTGGCCGCGTTCGGCTTTGAGCTTGTGTCCCAGAGCCAGGAGATCCGTGATTTCTTCAGCCTGGAGTTGTTCGATGGAAAGGAGGTTGTTCATAACGGGAAAATTTGTTGGAGAAAAGGGAAAACTAGGCTTTGGAACCCATGATGAAAAGGATTTATTAGGACATGGAAAGACCTGCCTCAGGCTTTTCCGGGAAACAGGGCCATGTATTTCCACAGAGGGGCGATATGGAGAGCCTGGATGATGCCGCCTCTTGTCATGATGTCGAGAAGCTCGGTTTTTGTCAGAATCTGGACAGAGATGTCCTCTGTATCCTCCAGGCATGGTTCTCCAAGTCGTTCTACATCGCGTGCAATGAAGCAGTGCGTGTAATTGGTATGGGTACCGGGGTTGGCGGAGAGTGTCATGAAGTGTTCCCATGTTCCGCCTCCGTAACCGGTTTCTTCAAGCAGTTCCCTTCGGGCGGACTCCATGGGGGAACCGTCCTCCGGTTCCGTGACGCCAGCGCAAAGTTCGTAGTCGACGCGGGCGAGTGCGTGGCGGTATTGCTTTTCCATGACAAAGCGTCTGTCGCGTGTGATAGCGATCACGTTGACCCAGTCGGGATATTCCAGGATATGGTAGGATGGGATTTCTTTGCCGTTGGGGAGGAGTACATCTTCTTCCCGGACGGTAAACCATGGTTCCCGGTGGATGTAGGCACTCCGCAGAACCTTCCATTTTTTAAGATTATCCTGCTTCATGGGGAACTTGGTAGGGGAAGCTTAAAAATCAATGTCGTCCGGAGTGACGGAACGTTGCTCCCGCGAAGCGAGAAGGATGGCCTGTTCGACGACATATTCGTCTTGTGTCTCGAACCGGTAAGCATTGCAATTCGGACAGAGAGCCGTTTGTTGAGAAACGATGGAACCACAACCTTCACATACTTTGAAGGAGGAGGGATCATTGATGATGAGCGTCGCCATCTCTTTCCTAGATTGCTGCATGGGATCAGGGTAACAAAACAAGCCGACCTGCGTAAACAGGCCGGCTTGTCATGAAAAGGACGGAAAACCGAATGAAGAACTTAGGCGATTTTGGCGATTGCCTTGGCTGCCTTACTCTTGTAGTTTGCAGCGCGATTGGCCGGAACCTTGCCGGTCTTGGCGGCTTTGTCGACGGCAGAGGAGAATTCGCTGTAGGCAACGGCTGCAGCGGCCTTGTCAGCTTGTTCGATGGCAGAGGCAATCTTCTTGCGGAGGGTCTTCAGACGTGAATGAGCAGCACGGTTTCTGGCGGTGCGGGTCTTCGTCTGACGGATGCGTTTCAGTGCGGATTTAATATTAGCCATGTGAAAAAAAGGATGTGTCGGTTTTCGTTCCGAGTGCGGTCGATTCTAGTGAGGGGATTCTCAATGTCAAGTATCGGATGAGTAAAATATTTGGGAAAAAACATTTTTCTCTCCTTCTCTTCGTTTTATATTGTTCGGATAGATGAGGCGTGGTTTACTGGCGGTAGGTTGGGAATAAGTCTGTTTCCGGGCTTTACGATCAGGGTTGAGTCCTTATGATGCCTTCCCATGAAGCGAGTCCACTTGCCTGAAAAGCAGTATGCAGGATATATTTTTGATCTGGATGGAACCCTTGTTGACAGTATGCCCCTGCATTACAAGGCATGGAGGATGGCTCTCCACAAGGCTGGCGCTCCTTACGAAGCATTCCTGCCGAGGGAGTTTTACGCCTGCGGCGGCAAGTCTGCCTGCGATGTTGTGAAATTCATCAATAGCAAGTATGGCGTCGAGATGGATGCTGAGGCGGTGTCGGAAGACAAGAGGGCGATTTATTTGGATCTGTTGGCGAACGAAGGTGTGGTGCCTATTGTGGAGACGGTTGATTTCGTCCGTTCTCTGGGAGCCAATGCTCCGGTTGCTATTGCGACGGGGAGTATGATGGCTGGTGCCAGTATGACGTTGAAGAGTGCGGGAATTGATGATTTGTTTTCCCTGGTGGTGACGCCTGAAGATGTGGAGCATGGAAAGCCAGCGCCGGACATGTTCCTTCTTGCGGCTGAGAAATTGGGGGTCAAATCTGCCGATTGTGTGGTTTTTGAGGATGCGGAACCGGGAATTCTAGCGGCTAATGCAGCCGGGATGGATTGCATCGTGGTGGAGACGCCAGAGGAGTATTTCGAGCAGGTGTGATACATTTTTGCTCTGCGTACGGAAGACTGGTCGTGTCTCCGTACGCATCATTTTCCAATGACGGATGGGAATGTCTTATTTCTCTTGGCTCATGGTGGAGAATTGTTTGACTGTGCCGAAGAGTGATGGACCATCAGCCTTGATGACTTTTTCTTCCAAGATCGGGGCTTGTCCCTCTTTGTTTGTGACGGTGAACCGCCTGATTTTGAATTGCCCCTGTTCGTAGTCGAAACTGGTGCCATCGTCTTCGTAAAGTTCGGCGGAACCGTCCGTTCTTCCGTAGTAACGGATTTCCAGGGGAGCATTCAGTGCTTCCCGGGCGTTAGCGACGGGATGTGCGAGCATGGGGATGACGGCACCTTCCTTGACAAAGAGCGGCACTTTGCCATCATTGTCAACAGTGATGCTTGTATTGCCTTGCCAGGCTTTGCCTGTGTAGAAGTCATACCAGGTACCAGCGGGGAGGTAAACGGTGCGCCTCTGGGATTGTTTTTCGTAGAATGGGGCAACCATGATGTCGGGCCCCATCATGTATTGATCGTTTCTTTCAACGATTTGGGATGTGGCATACGGGTTGTCCCGTGCATCCAGCTTTCCTGCGACGATCTTTTCCTGGGATTTGAAGCCGGCTTCCAGTAACATGGCGCGGAAGGGCGGGATCCCCTTGCGATTGTATTCCGAGAACGCGGTGTAAAGGTAGGGCAGCAGGCGCATTCTGAGTTCGATCAGTTCCCGAATCTGGTTTTCTACTTCTGGATAAGACCATGGTTTGGTACCATCAGCCCAGGCATTGAGCTGTGCCAGCGGAGAGAAGATGGCAGTCTGCATGCGGCAGAGCCATTCTTGCGAGTTGGCGGCGGAGCGGATTTCCGGGCACCAGAGGACACCGCACAAGCTGGCGGATGAGATACCATTGATGAATTGTCCGTGGGAGTAGGCATCGCTATAGATGGTATTGGAATATCCAGAGGCACCACCGTTGGATGAGCGAATTTGTCCGTAGGATCTTGTGTTGTTTTTACGGAACAGATCCTGCTGGTAGGTTTTCTGGAGGGTGAGTCCGTAGATTTGCCTCATGACGCTGCCTCCTAGCCCGGATGGAAATTGGGCATGGTCTGGCCACAGCCATTGGTCGAAACCGTCCACTTCATCCGTTTTGTACCCGGAGACACCGATGTCGAGATGAGCTTTTTTATGTTGATCGGTAATGATTTTGCGTGACTCTGGCAGGGTGTAATCCGGGACGATGCCCAGCCATACCGTATGTGTGCCCGACAGGGGAAGCATGGAGGAGTAGAGCTTGGCTTCCGGTGAAATGTAGGGGTTTTCCCACAGGTTGATGTGGATGCCCTGGTTGAGCATGTTTTCCGTGAAACGGGCGGGGTTGGGGAAGCGTTTGGGTTGCCATTCGAAGGTACAGGGGTAGGACTTGGTCATCCAGCCTGGTTCCAGTCCAATGACATCAAGAGGGATGTTCTTGTCGTGGAATTGTGCGACTTCCTTTTCTGTTTCTTCTGCGGTGAACTGGGCGGGGACACGGTGCCAGAAACCAAGCCCCCAGAGGGGGGGCAAGGCTCCTCCTCCGTTGAAGAGGTTGTATTTTGCGACGATGTCCTGAAGTGTTTCACCTGCAAAGACGATGATTTCCACTCCTTGGGCGTAGGTTTGTATCTCGACGGCATCTCCGATGGGCTGGGCATCCCATCCGTGGGCTGGTTTTTCATCCGGGGGGGGGTTGCGGTCAACTGGTGTTGGGATGAATGGCGCATCTTTGCGATTGCCGACCTGTGAATAGACTTTGAGAGGTCGAGCGGTGTTGATGTAGATGCCATATCCACGGCTGGAGAGGTAGAACGGAACGGGCGCGTGGGTCTGTCCTTTGCCATTTCCCCAGTGATCTACACGCAGATCCATGACGCGGTTCTTTTTTTTGATACCGTCAAGCTGGAGGCCAAAACCGAAGATGTCTTCGTGTGGTGGGGCCGGGATGCGAATGCCGATACTGTGGTCGGCTCCGATGGTGTAACGGATGTCTCCTGGGGCGAAGGGAAATTCCTGCCTGGGATAGGCTTCCAGCTCCTTTATTCGTGGAGCACGGTCGGCGAGTCTGCTGTAGCTGATTTCCTTTTCCGGGGTTCCAATGCGTATTCTCCAGACTCCCGGGGCAATGTTAACGGCTTCTGGTGCTTCCGTCATTGTAGCAAGTGATTGGGGGAGGGAAGGTGGCTGGGGTGGTTCTTCTGCAGAAACTGTGTGATTGTTTATGATTCCGCTGGTGAGGAGCACAGCCAGGAAAGGGGAAATACCGGAGAGATGAACCATAGTTTTTTATACGATGAAAGAGGGATGGGGCTTTCAAGAAGTCTTGATTATTTCAACGATCAAAGAAAAAACTCCGGCAGAACGAGGTGCTCTGCCGGAGTTTTTGATGAGATGTGAGGAGGAAGAAAGTCGTTTACTGGTTCAGTTTGTTTTGCCAGTAGGCGGCTTTTTCTTCTTCGCTCATGCCTTTGCGTTCCTTTTGGAGGTTTTTACGGTTGGCAATCAGCTTACGGATGTTTTTGGCCCGTTCGGAGACTTTGGGATCGGTATCTTTTATGAATTGGTCCAGAATGTCTTTGACATAAGGATATTCTTCAATGGCGATTGACACGGTGGCGAGAATCATCATTTTTGCATCCTGGGCTGCCTGGGCAAGTTTTTTGTCGTCGGGGGCGGCGGCGGCTTGGGCTGAGAGGTCGTTAATGCGGTCTATTTCCGGTTGGAAGAGCGCTTTACCTTCTTCGTTGCTGCGTTGTCCGAGCCTGTTTCCAAGGACGCTGGATATGGAATTCCTGATTTCGCGCACAGTGGATTCCCGTTCCAGATCCGGATCTTTCCATGTCATGAATTCACGGAGGAGAGGGATGGCATCGTCGCTGACACAACTCTTCATGGCGCGGATCGCCGTGATTTTGTTGATGAGGGGACTGTTCTTGACGGTGTCCCTGAAGAATGAAATAGCCATAGGTTTGCCGGTTAGGGCGAGGGCCTGGTAGGCAATGTTTAATCGTTTGGCTTCTGTATCTTTGGGGGCAGAATTGGCTGCTTTGACGATTTCTTCAGCGATGAGGGATTTACCGGCATCGTCAGCTTTGTCCGCCATGGAAGGGATGGCAGTGGCAAGAGCATCGACGATATGTGAATCGGTAACTTTGGTGTCGGGATTGAACAGAAGTTTTAACAGAGGGGTAATACTGTTGGGGTCAAGGCCAAGACGCATTTCACGCAGTACGGTGGCTTCCAGTTCCTTCTGATTGGCAGCGGCGAGTTTGCGCTGAAGGAGCCAGAGATGCTGCAAGACTTTGGGGTTTTTCGACGAGGCCAGGATGGAGGTAAACATCGAAATCTGTGTCTTGGTATACTTCTTCGGGTTATTGGTGATATCCGTAATCGTTTTTAAAGCAATCTTGGGATCCAGCTGGCCCATGACGGAGAGCAGATGGATGGCAGCCTTGGCTCCTGTCGGGTCTTTTGTTCCGCGTATGTGGTCAAGAAGGAAGTCCGCATCCTTGGCATTGGGGGTGACTTTTGTTTTGAATGTTGCCGCATCGTATTTCAGGATATCTCCTCCTTTGTCTGCGCCAAGGGAAGAGGATTCCTTCCCGAGTTCGACACCAATTTTTTGCAATTCGGTATATCTGGCGTTGGCCTTCCGTATTGCTTCGTCTCTTCCGGAAACATAGTAATAGGCGGCTCCGCAACCGATGGCGGCGATGCAGACGGCTATGATGCCGAATTTGATCGGCTTTTTGCTCATGATGGATTCCGGTTGGGGGGCGGAAGAAGAGGCGTCCGGAGATTGCGGGATGCCTGCAGTTGGCGGGATGGAACCACCGCTAAGAGATGGACTGGCAGGGGTGCCGGGAAGCGGAGAAGAAGTCGCTACTGGTTTTGGCGTGATGGCCGGCGATGGTGAAGGTGCGGCAGAAACGAGCGAAGCTGGAGTAGCCAGTTTCAAGCGTGGTGCTGTGCCAGGTGAGGACTCCGGTGCTGGTGCGGGGGCTGCAGACACAGAGGGAGACAGACTGGTAGCCGTGGCCTGGGCTGCAATAAGAGCTTCCTGGGCGGCTTTCAATTGTTCCAGTGCATGTTTGACTTTGGCATCCAGTTCTTCAGCTTGGGGGGCTTCCCCTTGATAGTACGGAGGCTGAGCTTCTTCTGCAGTTTGTGCCGCGGCGAGTTTTTCCTGTTCGTCACGTATAGCCTGTTCGTAGGCGGTGCGTTCAGCAGCCGCCCGTTCAATTTCCAGACGCTCTTCTTCAGCTTGTGCTGCGGCGATTTGTTCTGCTTCCAGGCGTTTTTGTGCCGCCTGTTCTGCGTCGAGACGTTCGCGTTCTGCCTGTTCGGCGGCCTGGCGGGCGAGTTCTTCCTGTTGGAGACGGAGTTGTTCTTCTGCCAGCAAGGCTTGTTCTTCGGTTATCTGGGCTTGTCCTCCCGGGGTGAGTAACTTGCCTTGCGATGCTGCCTGTGCCGCTGTAGCGGGGGAAAACAATTTGGGGCGTACTTCGGATTGGCCTCCTGCTGGAACTCCGGTGATGAGGGTTCGTTTTTTCAAAAGAGGAGGATTGGGCTGTGAGTCGGGCTGGTCACTCATAGGAAAAATTGTCTGCTAAGAATAAAAAAAGTTTATGAAAAAGAGGGCTTGTCGGCAATCAAAGAATGTGGAGATATGGGAAATACAATGGGATATTATTTGACGAGGGGGATGGCTCCTGTGAGGAAGGTATCCTCGGAATTGGCTCCCTGGGTTATTTTTTCCAGAATAATTTTGACGGATTTAACCGATCCCTTGAAGTAGGGCGGGATGACGAGTTGTTCATTCCAATCGTCGCGCAGAGTTGCTTTGAATTCGTATTGCCCGTCGTTGAGAATGACTCTAATACTATGGGGCCTGTTATACAGGGAATAGGCGATGGCGGGGTGGCGTCTTGCTTCAGTATCGCCGTTGCGACCAAGGCGGACGGGAGAGATCCCCGGTTGGATGAGCAGTCCTTCCAATTTTTGCGGAGTAGGGAATGTGATGAGAATGAACTGTGATTCTCCATCGCCTTCCGCTCCTTCAGCCCAGAATCCTTGACTACCCTCCCGCAGGTTGTCTGGGGAACAGGCATTGCCGAACGGATCGGCCCCAGCTGAGGATGATGTTTCAATTTTGTAATCTCCAGGGATGCGAATCGGGGTGTTGTTCAGTTTCAGTGAAGTACGTTTTTCATTTGCATTTTCGCGAAAACTCAGACGAGGTCCGAATTCCAGGGCAAGGGTATCGGTCGGGGGCTGTCCGGCCTGCGGAGTGAAATCCCATTTCATGACGCCTTTTTCGGAGCGTGTAACAGCATTTTTGTCCTGCGGAGAGATGAGATTCAGGGAATCGGGGAGCATTTCCTCCGAAAAGATAAGGATTTCTCCGTGCTGGATGGGGGCGGACCAGGTACGGATGGCATTGAGATCCATCTGGAAGAGCAGAGGATTCTGAATGATTTGTGCGCCATCTTGATGAGGCAGATACTGGCGTGTTTGGCGATAGGGAACGGTGAAATGGATCGTGAGGGTATTAGGCCCTTGTTTCAGTTTGGGGGAAAACGTCAGCCAATGCGTGATATCGCTGACTTGTTGCAGAGATGGTGCCTGGTATTGAGGATGCCTACCTTCGACCTGCTTCCATTCTTCGGCCAGCTGATTGACTCCGACACTGATGTCTCCCAGCGATTTGGAGAAAGGAACGCGGTGGATGGGCAACGGGGACGATGCATTGGCTTCGGCATCGGGCAGTTTGTACTGGAAGGGAATGCCCATAGGCAGTTTCTTGCCGGCTTGTTGAGCGTCACAGGTGAGAGTACATGTATAGATGACGAGCACTTCGTGCTGGCGGACGGCCAGATCGATATGGACGGAGTCGAGGCTGACTCCGTCCATGGCACTGAGGTTCATGGGCATGGGAATTCCGGGAATGGGTGCCGGGAAAGTTGCCGTGTATTCCGCCTTCGCCTGGTTCTGCTGGGGCGCTTCTTGCGTTTGAGATGGCTTGTCTGTGGGAATGGGGGCTTCTCCGCAGACGGGAAACGAGCCGGACAGTAAAAGCCCGGCGGTCAACATGCAATGAAGGGAGAACGGCAATTTCATGGATTCCCATGATGATGAACTGGCATTTTTCTTCAAGCTCATTTCCCGCCTTAACTCCTTCCGGCTTTCTCTTGGATGTGATGAAAAAAATTCATCCCATGGATTGATCTCCCTCGTCGGAAAACGTTGAGACTTCTTGATAATATACTATATATTGTGGTGCGACAAAAGGAGTCACGCAATATTTTTCTTTTCCTCTCCATGAAGATTCGATAGAAGAAGCCACTACTGCAATCCGGAAACCGGTTGCCATCCCCCCCTTCGGCCATGAAAGATTCTGATAACGAACAGCTATCCTTTTTGCCTAATCAATCTCAACCTTCACCTACTCCAAAAGAGCCTACAGAAATGAGTACCCCTCCTTCCGCACCAACGACAACTGTGCTGAAATTGCGCAATGGGCAGGAAATCGTCCTTCCTCCACGTAAAGATCTACTGGGCGGCCTGAAATTTACCAGGAGATTTTCCTCTCCTTCGGTGTTCCCCTACGATGAAGTGATTTGGGAACGTCGCGATGTCCGTATCATGGACTGGAAAACGGGCAAGCCTATTTATGAACGCCTGGGGGTGGAAGCTCCTGCCCATTGGGATGACAACGCCGTCAAAATTACGGCTGACAAATACTTGTTCGGCAGTGTTCCCGGTACTCCCGAGTATGAGGAAAGTTTCCGCAACGTGTTTGACCGTGTGGCCAATACTTATACGGTGTGGGGGTGGGAAGAAGGCTATTTTGCCGATCTGGAAGACGCCGAAGTGTTTAATGAAGAACTGAAAGCTATGCTTATCAAGCAGATTTGGGCTCCGAACTCTCCGGTCTGGTTTAATATCGGGCATTGGGAACAGTGGCGCTGGGGACGTCCGGATCTTCGCGACTCTTACTCCGGTCATGGCAATAAGTCTTATCATACCAAGGGATCGAAGGAAAACCTTCAGACCTATACCCTGCAGTCGACTTACGAATATCCGCAATGTTCCGCATGCTTCCTGACGGAAGTGGGAGACAGTATGGAGGATATTCTGGAACACCTGACGACGGAAGGCCGTATTTTTGCGTCCGGTTCCGGTGTCGGCATCAATATTTCGTCTCTGCGTTCTTCCCGCGAGCCTATCAGCGGCAAGGGGCGTTCGTCCGGTCCTATTTCCTTTGATCGTGGATGGGACAGAATGGCCGGAGCTATCAAGTCCGGGGGGAAAACGCGCCGTGCCGCCCGCATGGTGCTGATGTTCAGCGATCATCCTGATATCTTCGATTTCATCAATGTGAAGAACCGTCAGGAAGATGTCGCCAAGGTTATTCTTCGTGAACACAATGTCCATGTGGAACTCAAGCGCCTGGCTGAAACCAAGCTTATTGCCGGTACCCCTGCGGAAAAGACGGCTGCCCGCGTGATTCTATCTTTGCCGTTGACGACGGATGAGAGTTTCGATCCGCACATGGACGCCTTGTTGTATGGGGAAACCCTCTCCAACCAGAATGCCAACCATTCCGTTTCCCTGAAGGGCGACTTCTGGCAGGCTCATGCCAGTAACGGCAATACCTATACCCGTTGGGTGACGAATCCCTCCCGCATCGAACAAACCTTTCGTGCCCAGGAACTTCTGGAATCCATGGCTAAGTCTATTTGGGAAAACGGTGAACCCGGCGTACATAACAATGACGTGATCAATCTTTGGAATCCCGTCAAATCCATTGGAGACATCACAACCTCCAATCCCTGTTCCGAGTACGTTTTCCTCAACAATACGAGTTGCAACCTCTCATCGTTCAATGCCTACCGCTTCCTTCGCAAGGAACATGGCTCCGTTTCTTTTGATGCGGACTCTCTCGTGCATGCTGCCCGTCTGGCTATGGTCTGTGCCGACTTGAATGTAGAGCGCGGCGGATTCCCGATTCCAGAAATCGCGCAGGGTACTTACCGTTTCCGCACGACTGGTATCGGATATGCCAATGTGGGAGGAGCCCTGATGGCTATCGGTGTACCTTACGATTCCGACGAAGGCCGCTGGATTGCTTCCCAATTGTGTAGTCTGTTGACCGCAGCCTGCTGGACTGCCTCCGCGGAAATGGGAGCCGAGTTGGGTTCTTATATCGAATACCCGGAAAGCAAGAATGACCTGAAGGCTGTTCTCCGCCTGCACCGCGCTACCCAGCAGCTTGCTTCTTCCATCACCGGGATCAAAACGGACAAGGATGCAGAAAAGATTATCTCCGGCATTATGGATAAGGCAGACGGTCCGTTGCCTGAAGCACAAGGACTGAATGCCGCTTACGCCCTCAATGCCTATTTACGCAGTTTCAAGGCTCCTTCCCGCATGAATGCAGACCGTGTGGCTTGTGCCCGGGAACTGCAGGAAAAGGCTTCCGAACTTTGGGATAAGGTCGTTAAGGCCAAGGTCTACCGCAATTCCTTCGTGTCTGTGATGGCTCCTACCGGGACGATTTCAGCTCCGCTGGGGTGTTACGATGAAGGAACGACATCCATTGAGCCGGACTACACTCTCGTCAAATGGAAGCAGCTTGCAGGAGGCGGTTCCCTCAAAATGTTCAATCGCCTTGCTTTGGAAGGTCTCCGGACATTGGGATATGACGAAAGTTATGTTGTTGAAGCCTCTTTTGAAGTTGCCGGTATCGATGGCCTGCTCAGTGCCTGCGGCGGTCGTATGGACGATGTCGTTTCCCAGCTGATCCTGGATCCCTGTGGCGATGAAGCCGGTCCGGTACGTGCCGCATGGCGTCGTCTGTTGAAGGGTTCCGAAACCCGTACCGAAATTTTGGAGAAGGTGACCTACATCACCAATCCTTCCAACATGCCCGTGTTGTCAGCCGATGAGCTTATCATTGTCAACGGCGCTGCGCACATTGAATCCATCCCGTGGCTCCAAAAGTCGGATCTGGCCGTATTTGACTGTGCTGCGACCAATGGAAACGGCGTGCGCGCCATAGCCCCCTCCGGTCATGTCTTGATGCTCGGGGCTTTGCAGCCGTTTATTTCGGGGGCTTGCTCCAAGACGGTCAATATGCCTGTGAGCGCTACGGAAAAGGACATTTACGATTCCCTCGTCTTGTCTCACGACCTGGGAGTCAAGTGCATCGCCATTTTCCGAGCCGGTTCCAAGGCTAATGCCGTTTATGTGGTGGATACCCCGGAAACGCGCCGCTTTAAAGCCGACCACATTTGGAAGCAGCTGGTCGACGGAGGCCAGGAAGCTATTGATGAAATTATTGCCGAAGCCTCCAAGCCACGCCAGAGGAAACTTCCCGGTCGTCGCTTGGGACAGACCGTCAAGTTCTCTGTGGGAGGACAGTTGACCGGTTACCTTACGGTCGGAGTTTACACCGACGGTACTTGCGGTGAAGTATTCGGACGTTTGGGGCAGGTTGGTTCCTTTGCCTCCGGGATGTTTGAAGCTTACTGCAAACTTCTTTCTACTGCTCTTCAATTCGGAGTACCGTTGAAGGAAGTGGTCAAGGGGTTCCGCAATTATTCGTTTGAACCGTCCGGTTTTTGCCGCGTCGGGGATGATACGGATGGGGATACCTGTACGGAGATCCGTTCCTGTGCTTCTGTCGTGGACTTGATTGCCAAGATCCTCGCATGGCTCTTCCCGGAAAGCCATGGATATCGGTTACGCGACGTTTTTGCCATTTCCAGTGAAAGCATTCTGATGCATACGCTGGATGCCGCTCAGGTGACTGCTCTGCCTCCGCGTATGATATCAGCCCCGGCTTCCACGGCTCCTGCTCCGGAGGAAGAAAACCGGAATGCTGCCATTGACTCCGGTCTGAACGGTGCCGCCATCTGCCCGCAGTGCCACTCGCTTTCCTATGTGCAGGATGGCAAATGCAAGGTGTGCCGCTCTTGTGGATACAAGGATGGCGGTTGTGGGGAATAACCCTTGCATGTTGGTTTTTTACCATTCAGGGAGGCCGTTTGAGGACGGTCTCCTTTTTTATTATCAAGTATGGTCCGTTCTTTGGAAGACAACGCCTTGAGGCTCCGAGACACAAATGATGGGCTTCTTTTTTCTTGAACTGAACCGAACGATTCATGTACGTTAAAACCATCATATACTACCTTTCAGACAAATTGTGAAACCTGCAATCGATATACGCAACGATGATTGGCCGGAGGCCATTTGGGATGTGTCCGGTATCTTCGCCAATGACCGGGAGCTGATCTATTTCCACGACTACTTTCTCAATCATTTCGGATTAAAACCCTTTTCCCTGGTTCATGGATCTCCGTTGTCAACATGGAACAGCGGTCGCGTCCTGCCGCATTTGCTCCGTTCCGGGGAAGAACTGGAACTCTGTATCAAATCGTGGCAGGAACGTAAGGTTGCCATGGATTTGACATTTTCCAATCCGTTCCTGACCGAGGAGAATTTGAAAGAGGCATTGGGTAACTCCCTTCTGGAAGTAGCCGAACGCGTCAATCCGACAGGGGAGAACGGAGTGATCATGTCATCTGATCTCCTTTATCAGTACATCAAAAAGCGTTATCCCAAAGTCAAAACCGTTTCTTCCATTCTGAAGGTAACTATGGAAAAAGGTGGGGGAAATCTCGACTATTACAAGCGCTTGGCCGACCTCTACGACAAGGTGATGCTGCACCCCAATGATAACGACAACTACGAGTTGCTTGAAAAATTGGAGGACAAAAACAAATACGAGATAATCGTCAACGAGAACTGTGCCCGCCAGTGCGCCATCAGGCATAAGCACTATGAATCTCTTTCCAAAATGGCACTGAACTTTTTGGGGCATACGGATAATTTCGATGACTTGCGCAATAAGAACGCATGCGCCAAAATCGATGTCCTTCTGGGAACCTCTTCCCAATGCACGACCCAGTTAAGCCGCGAAGAGATGAAAACGTTGTACGACATGGGATTCCGCCGCTTCAAAATACAGGGACGCGGCCTTGGCAATGCCGGTGGGGAGATCATGGATCTGCTGCGGTTGATCTTGAAAAAGGATGACGGTTCCCCCGTATCGACAGATGCTATCATCATCCGGTTTCTGGAATCCATGCGCGAAATCATTTAATCATCATATCGAGAGGAAGCAATAAACATGAAGGAAACATCTCTTCCCTCCGAAGAAGGCAAAGGCAAATCCGCCCCTAAGGGCAAAGCGAAGATGGCCCGTTCATCTCAAACCGGCAAACAGGCAAGTGCTGCCCAGGTAAATCCGGCAACTCAAAACACGAAGAAAGGCCCTGGCAAAAAAACGGTGGCGCCTTCTGTTGACAAACCCCAGAACAGGCCTGTCAGAAAGCCGTCTGTGAAAGCCAAACCGGAATCCCTGCAATATCTGTTCCGTTCGGACATGCCGCTGGCTGACTGGAACATCGGCGGTGTATTCCGGTGGGACAAGCTTTGTATGGGGGTACTGGGCACTCTCATGCTCTTGAAAACGCCGGAAGTAAAATTACCGGAATTCAGCGGATGCCCTCCCTGTTTATGGGCACTTAACTGGTTTACCCCGGAGCCTCTTATGGCTCCCAACAAAATCAGAGCTACCATCGAAGCCTACGTGAAGGAAAAAGTGGGTGTCTTCCTGTACTTCGACAATCCGTTCCTGACGCCGGCGGATATGCGCGATACCTTGTGCAACGGCATGATCAATCTTCTTGCCGAATGTAATCCCCATCGCCTCAATGGCGTTTATGTGGCTTCCCCGCTTTTGGCAAAACACGTACGGGCCAATTTCCCGGGACTCCGCATTCGCCTGGCCGCGAATTTCCATATTAAGGAAAAGTTCCGTACGGCCCAATGGTACAATAACCTCTCCATGCGTTATGACCGTGTTGCTTTGGATCCCCGGGATGGAATCAATACGGAATTGCTTTCCAAATTGCGCGATAAAAAGAAATTCGAAATCACGGTCAACGATACATGGTTGGATTCAAGCCAGGTACGCCGGAAGCATCTGGAGCTTCTTGGAAAAATTCTCCGAGAACCTTTGAATGTTGACTATAAGCTTGAACGACAGAAATACTTGCAGGATGCCGGCATCCTGGATCCGAAAGTCCCGTTAGGTTCGCGACCTCTGACCTTGACCGTAGGGGAGGTGAAAGCCATGTACGACCAAGGATTTCGTCATTTCCGCCTTCAGGCGGAAAGTTTGAGCTGCGAACTGACATTGGCTCATTTTGCCGTCAAACACTTTTTGACGGACGAACCGGGAACGGAACACAAAAAAGCCGTTTTGTTGACAACTCTTCTTATTCAGCGTGATCCTACTGTTCCCTCGCTTCCGACAAGCATGAAAAACTACGTGATCCGCCATTATGAATAAATAAGGCGGTAAGCGTTGGAATGGGTGATTGACACCATGCCTAAAAACAAGGATAAGGAGATCAAAACCAATGTGATGCGCATCCTGGACGGATGGAGTGTCGACTATCGGTATTACACGTATGAATGCGGAGAATTCATTGATGCTCTTCATACGGCACGTTCTCTCAATCAACCTCCGGAAAAACTCTACAAGACTCTCGTAACGGAAGGTGCTCCCCGACAATACTATGTTTTTGTCATCCCGATTGCCATGGAACTGGATCTGAAGAAAGCAGCCCGAGTTGTCGGTACCAAATCGCTTGCCATGATTCCCGTCAAAGACATCAACTTCGTGACTGGGTATATCCGGGGAGGTTGTACGTCAATCGGAATGAAAAAGAAGTATCCCACAGTGATCGATTCTTCGGCAAATCATCGTAAGTCGATTATTGTTAGCGGTGGACGGATCGGTTTGCAGATTGAACTTGCTCCGGAAGATTTGCTCCGTGTTACCAGTGCTCAATTTGCCGACGTTGTCGCTGGAACAATCAGTGTGGGAGAGATGGAAAAATCGCAATCCGGGGAGTGACGATTTTTTTTACAGCATGACAAATCATCTGCAATTGTGTATAATGATTTGAAAATTAGGTGTTAATAAATTGTTTTTCTAAAGGTTTTTGGAAAAAAGTTAAGTGCTGTAATGGAAAAAGCTGGAAAAATTCAAAAGAAGTTGGGATATTGCTGACCTCAGCAAGGAAACATACCCGACGATACGCCGATGAAAAAAGACGATATGCCCCAAGAAGAGAATGATTCTATCTTCATGTTCGATCCCGATAAAGATTGGACGGATGAACCGACCCAGGAGGACGAAGGAGAAATGACGGAGCTGGGTGCCGCATGCCTTTTCTATTCCATAGATGAGATCCGGCAGTTGCTTGACCAAGGAGAAGATGTCGATGGACGAGATCCCGAGGGATTCACTCCTTTGATGCTTATGTGCGAAGAAGGAGATGAAGAGAACTGTGAAGAAGTTGTACGCCTCTTACTCGAGCGCGGCGCCAAGGTTAATGTCCGCAGTAAAGAAGGCACTACACCTTTGATGTTGGCTTGTCGGAGTGCTCGGAGGGGTATCGTTCGTCTTCTTCTGGATCAAGGAGCCATTTTCGAGGCTCGTGACGATAGCGGTTTTACTGCGCTGATGTATGCCTGTATAGGCGGAGACGTCGAGATTGTTCGCATGCTTCTCAAGCAGGGGGCAGATCTGAATGATCGTGAAGACGAAGGTGTTACTCCTCTGATGTGCGCCAGCATTTCTGAAAACATGGAAATGATCGATTTTCTCCTCGACCTGGATGCCGATGTGAATGAAACGGAACAGGAAGGCGGTAGAGTTTTGTTGACTGCCTGCAGGCTGGGCAATGTGGAGCTTATCCAAAGATTTTTGGATGCGGGGGCGGATATTGATATTCGGAATGTTGATGGATTGACTCCTTTGATGATGGCCTGCAAGAGCAAGAATATAGACGCCGTCCGCCTGGTCCTCGGTTTGGGAGTAGACGTAGATGCTGCCGATAACAATGGCGTCACTTCCTTAATGATGGCTTGTTCTCTGAGCGCCGCGAATATTGTGCATGCCCTTTGCGATTGTGGCGCAGACTGGAAGATCCGTGACAAACGCAAACGATCTGTCCTGATGTATGCCAGTGAAGGCGGTAGCCATGCCATCGTGAAATACTTGGTTGATCAAGGGGCGGAAGTCAATGATTCCGATGTCGATGGGGACACCGCCTTAATGTATTCCTGTAATCAGGGTTTCGTTGGAGTAACCCGTGTTTTGGTTTCCCGAGGTGCCGAATTGAACGTCAAGAACATTGAAGGAATGACTCCTTTGATGTTTGCTTGTGAAGAAGGCAACCGTGAAACGGTCCAATTGCTTATTTCCCATGGTGCTGATGCCGCTGCACAGGATATTGCTGGTGATACCGCAGCTGTCTATGCTGAAAGATTCGGTCACCCCGAACTTATCAAACTCCTTTCTCCCAAAAAGAAAAAGTAAACGGCTTCCTCTTCTCTTAAGGAAATTTGTTTTCTTTTTCCATACTTCCTTACAAATAGAATAGACATTCCGCCCCTGTTTTTCAATTTTCCTTCGCCGGAAGTTGAGAAACAGGGGTTGTTTTTATAAGGTGGAGTTTAATTTAAGCGAACTATTTTCTACTTCGAAAGATATCACAATTTCTCGATTTGAAAGAATCCAATTGGCTTCGAGTTAGCTCTTACCAATTATCTATTATGTTTTCCGAGCCTGCCTAGGTTTCTACGTTTCCCTTTATTTCGTCGTCGTATGTAGAGCCTCCAATCCAAGAACGGAATGAAGTTTTCAAGTAATCCGAATTAAAAATAGGCTGCATCCAAAAATGGATGCAGCCTGTGTATGATAAATGAATGGAACTCTTTGTTATGAGGAGGATTTAGTCCTTCTTGTTCAAAAGGAGTTTCTCGAGGAGTGCTTGGGAAGACTGCGCCATGTCTGCAGGATTGGTGAGCATACCGGCGCGGAGCAGGGCTGTGTTGGTGATTTGGTCTGCAACAAGCTTGGCCAGATCGGGATCTTCCGTACGGAGGGTTGCGAGACGGTGGACAAGGTCGTTTTTCGGGTTGAGCTCAATCTGCGGATGGGATTCCGGAACCTCCTGTCCCATGGCTTTCATGTATTCCCGCAGTTCATTGTTCATATCGTCGGCGCCATGGAGAGCGACGGCGGCACCGGAGACGAGGCGTTTGCCGAACGTGATTTTACCGAATTTACCCTCGTAGAGTTTTTCCAGCCATTCCTGAAGGGAACTTGCTTCGTTTTCAGGCAGATCTCCTTCCGTCGAGGTTGTGCCACTGTCAGGAAGAGTAACATCGGAACGGTCAATGGCTTTGAGGGGTTTGCCGTCGATGCTGGACAGGGAATCCAGAACGAATTGGTCGCCGTGGTCGGTGAAGAAAGCGACTTCGAACCCGTGAGCCTTGAAAGCTTCGAGATAGGGGCTGGCTTCGATCATTCCACGGGATTCTCCGGTGAGGACGTAAATATCCTTCTGGTCCTCCTTCATGCGGGAGACGTATTCTTCAAACGAGGTTGTTTTTCCGGGTTCGGTGAAAGTGGATTCGAAACGCAGGAGTTTCCCGAGAGTTTCTTTGTAAGCCCAGGCAGTGACTACTCCTTCCTTCATGAACCGGGAGAATTTGGAGTAGAAGTCGCTATAGGTATCGGGGTGGTCTTTGGCAAGTTTTTCCAGGTGTTTGAGGAAACGCTTGGTGAGGATGTCGTTGATTTTGCGAATCAGGGAATTATCCTGGAGCATTTCGCGAGAAATGTTCAAGGGGAGGTCTTCGCTGTCCACGACACCGTGGAGGAAGCGGAGCCACTCGGGCAGCAACCCCTCCGGCTTGGAGTCGATAAGTACGCGTCGGCAATACAAGGCGACATTGGGCTCAACGCGTCCGAAACCGAAGCTTTCCGGATTTTCCTTGGGAATGAAGAGCAAGGCATTCAGGGCGATGGGGGCATCGGCGCTGAAATGCATGTAGGAGAGGGGTTTCTCATCGGTGTGGGCAATGAATTGGAAGAATTCGTCGTACTCCTCGGGTTTGATGTCGGACTTGGACTTGGTCCAGATGGCCTGGACGGTGTTAAGACGTTCCCCTTTGAACTCGATGGGGAAGGGGACAAAGTTGGAATATCGGGTGAGGATTTCGCGGACTCGGTATTCTTTAGCGAAATCGGCATATTCCTCTTTGAGGTGGATGACGATCCGAGTGCCGCGGTCGACATTTTCAGCGGTGTCGATGGTATATCCTTCGCGTCCGTCGCTGGTCCAGACGAGGCCTTCTCCCTGGGGATGCCAGGTACGCGTGTAGACTTCCACCTTGTCGGCAACCATGAAAGAACTGTAGAACCCGACACCGAACTGGCCGATAAGGTCGGCATTGCCTTCGGCGTTCTTCAGGGCTTCGAGGAATTTTTTGGTACCGGAGTGGGCGATGGTGCCGAGATTTTCGACAAGGTCGTCGCGAGTCATGCCAATCCCGGTGTCGGCGATAGTGATGGTACGTTTTTCTTCATCAGTAGTGACGGAGATATCCAGAGCTTTGTCCGGTTGGTAGATTTCCTCGTTCTTGAGCTGGACGAGACGAAGTTTTTCCAGTGCATCGGATGAGTTGGATACCAGCTCGCGGATGAAGATTTCACGGTCGCTGTAAAGAGCATGGATGACGATGTCCAGCAACTGCCGGACTTCTGCCTGGAATGTATGTGTTGAAGTACTCATGTGTGTCTGGAGAAATATGAATGGTAATTGAGACATTAATGCCAGGGAAAAGTCTCAAAAGTGAAGACCTATATTGCGTCATAAGCAGGTAGGAGACGGGAAATGATGAAAAATAACGTTTTCTTCTGAATTGAGAACATTTTCTTGATGCAAAGTATGGATCGTGATGATAATGTGGTGACATGAAAAAAGTACTTGTTGCCATTGATTTTTCGGATGCCTCTGACCAGGTGGTGGAAAAACTCGCCCATTTGGTTTGCTCGCAGGAAAACACGATCGTATATTTGCTCCATATCCTGGAACCCAGTATTTGCTATGAAGTGACGGGAGTGCTGCCGGACGATATCCCGTATCCTGTTCTTGATACGGAGGAACGTACCGTGATTCGTTTGAGTGCTTCGAAATACCTTCACACCTATGCGGAAAAACTTCATCAGCTCTCCGGTGTCCAGGTGGAAGAAATTATCAGTGACGAATTTGAGGTGGGTGAATCCATCATCCATTACGCCCAGGAACATGAGATGGATCTAATCGTCCTCGGTAAACATGGTCGTGGTTTCTTGGAAAGCGTTCTGGTGGGCAGCGTCGCCACATCCGTTGTCAGGAATTCCCCCTTGCCCGTGCTGGTGATTCCCGTCGCCAAAAAGAAGAAATAATCCGTTCATGCTTACAATCCTGTTTGTTGGGGATATCGTCGGGGAACCCGGACGCAAGGCCTTCATGCATATGTTGCCGGAACTTAAGCATGAATTTGGCGTGGATGTAACGATTGCCAACGCTGAAAACGCTGCTGCCGGTCGTGGACTGACTCCCAAGCTGGCTCAAGAACTTTTGTCGGCCGGTGCCGATGTATTGACTACCGGGGACCATGTTTGGGATCAGCCCGAATTAGCTCCTTGGCTCCAGTTGGGGGATGCGAAAGTTCTACGTCCTCTCAACTATCCTGAAGGTACGCCCGGAAACGGTAGCATCGTTCTGGATACGCCGAAGGGCAGGGTAGCCGTCATGCAACTTCAAGGGAGGTCTTTCATCCAGCCTCCACTGGAGAATCCTTTCCAACTGGGGGAATCGGAAGCCATTCGCCTGCGTGAGGAAGAAAAAGCGAACATTATCTTCGTAGATATACACGCGGAAACAACTAGTGAAAAAGTCTCTACCGGTTACAACCTGGACGGACTGGTCTCTGCCGTCATAGGAACCCATACCCATGTCCAGACAGCAGACGAAATCATTTTGGAACAGGGGACGGCTTACCTGACGGATGCCGGCATGTGCGGCCCTTCCATCGGTGTCTTAGGGAGGGAAAGGGAATCCATTATCAAGAGATTCCGCACTTCCATGCCGGCCAAGTTTCCCGTCGCCGGATGGCCTGTGCGCCTTTGCGGAGCAGTCATTCGCGTAGATGAACAGACAGGAAAAGCCTTGGATATCGTACGCATCCAGAGAATGGTAGAAAAATCCGACCTGCATGCCTCATGACAACACCAGTGGATTGTTTCGGCGGGATCGGCCGTCTGTATGGCACCCCTGCCTATGATTACTTTCGTCAAGCCAGAGTTGCCGTTATCGGGATTGGCGGGGTAGGTTCCTGGGTAGCAGAAGCATTGGCACGCAGTGCCGTGGGTACCATCATCCTGATGGATATGGACGATATCTGCGTGACCAACACCAATCGCCAACTGCATGCTCTGCATTCCACCTACGGCACAATGAAAGTAGATGCCATGGCTGACCGTATTCTTGATATCTGCCCACAGACCGAAGTTGTGCGGATGGCTTGTTTTTACACGGAAAAGAATGCAAAACTTCTTTGGGAGGAACACCCTGACATTGTCGTAGATGCCATTGATTCCATGGCATCCAAATCTCACCTTATTGCTTCCTGCTATCGTCAAGGCATACCTGTCGTCACATGTGGTGGAGCCGGAGGGCGCCGGGATGTTTCCATGATCCGTGTCGATGATATCGCTCGGACGGAAGGGGACCCGCTGCTGTCCCGCCTTCGCAGAATTCTCAAACATGAATACGGAATGCCATTTCATGAAAAGAAACGCAAGCTGGGCATTCCCTGTGTTTTTTCAGTGGAAAAGCCTGTTTATCCCACCTGCGATGGAGGTACCTCCTGCCAGAGAGACCCCGGATTCCATAGTCGTATGGCTTGCGATGCAGGTTTCGGCTCCGTTTCCCACATTACGGGGACATTCGGACTTATGGCGGCCGGGGAAGCCTTGCGACTGTTAGAAAAGCAATCCAGGAAACACGGATCATCGGTAGAAGAGGCATCTCCATCGCATGGCGATCCGGATTCCTCTGACATTGAAGTTCCCGGGAACTCCAATTATTGTAGCAAAACTTCCGACGGAGAATGAAAGACTTAGGACATCTTCTTCCCTTGACTCCGTCTGCAACACGTATCATACCCGTCCCGTCCATGAAAAAACTGCTCCTCTTTACCCTCTCCTTGGCCTGCTTCCCTTTGACGCAGTGTAATACCATGTTGAAAGACCAGCAAGCTATTGCCTTGCGAGAACAAGCCATTTCCGCCGAACCTAAAGGCAATTATTACATTGGCCGTCGCTATCATGTTCCGGCAACTCGTTTTTGGGGTTATTTACGTAAGCCCGGTTCTTCTTGGCGAGATGCCCAACTCGTCATCATGGACGAAAGTGTCAAACTGGTTCCCGACCGTTATCCGGAAGTCGGTTCCTCTCCCTCCTTTGCCTTCGACGACAACTACGAATACCGCATTTATGGCCGTTACACCGGAAAAACAGCCTACGAACCTAATTCCAATCTCAAACTCCCTGTTTTCAGACTGACCGGCTACGAACTGATCGACAAAAATCCCGGCTGGCTTTTCAAACCATCAGAACGTCGTTCTGATGAAGCAGTTAGCCTCCGTCCCATCATCATGCCACCTCCTCTCTCCTCAGAAACTCGCTAATTTTTTTCAAAAAGAGCTTGCAAAAATAGGCTAGAGAAGATATAAATCTTTCCGCCGACTGGCGACACCCAAGTGCTCGGGTGGCGGAATTGGTAGACGCGCTAGACTAAGGATCTAGTGGTGATAAACCGTAGGGGTTCGAGCCCCCTCTCGAGTACCAACTGATAAGCCCCTTAATTCGAAAGAATTAAGGGGCTTTCCTTTATCAAAATATCGAGCTCTCCAATTTAGAGTCATTATCAAAAATCGGCACGAATTCGCAAAATTCGGAACACGTTTGGTAGCCATTGGTAGCCGAAATCGCTTTCCAAAAGACTCGTTTACAGCGGTATGTGAAGCTTTGAATTTTGAAGAAACATTTTTGCAGGGCATTTCACATACATTTCCGTTATTTTCCTGTTTTTGAAGACTTCTTTCCGGGATTGACGAGATTCAGGACATGACCTGTCGTCGAAATGTGCTACAAAGGGGCGATGCCCAAACCTTCCGTCATACGATGCGTGCTTGACGAACAACGCAAGGCCCAAAAGAGGAAAACGATCTACCGTGTTTCCATACCGGCTGAGTTGTCGGAAACAGGCAAGAGACAAAATCGTTATTTCACGACACAGAGGGAAGGCAATGCCTTTGCTGCTCAACTGAGGACAAGAAGAAATGCGGGAAGGCAACAGCGTATTTCAGATTTCTGCATCTGAAGCGCAGTTGTTAAGGGAAGCACAGCATATTCTGGAACCTTATGGCCTTGATGTCTTTGTGGTTATCAAGGAGCTCGCACCGCTTTTGGAACAGATCGGAAATCAGACGTCTTGTTCGGATGGGGATGGAGCAGGAAAAGAGAGACAGTAAATCCATTCCTTTTTGTGACGCTGTATCAAAGTTGCTGGAAGTAAAACAACACGTCCAAAAACGCAGGGAAAGCACGCTTTTCCAAATACGCTACATAACGGGACGCATCGGCAAATGCTATCCGGATTTTACTGTGTCGCTCCTTTTCCTGCTGACGATGGAAGACTGCCGGAAGATATTTGGCAGGACCTTCTGTACAAGTTAATCTTCATACCGTCGTGCAACAACCTGTGATAGGGAAGGAGAGGGGAATTTCTTTGCGGCTTATTCTGTACATTTCCCCTTCAGAGCGATGCGAACTAGAATAAAGTTGACCGGACATACATAAACAGCGGGGCCAGTGACTGACTGACTCCAATCCAGAGAAATACATTGAGCAACACTATGTGCAGACCATAGTTCACCAAATGGCTTCCGATAACCCCGATTCCCTTCTTGACGTCTGGTTTTGTTTTGAATGTGAAGTAATTTGACAGGTAATAATTCATCACAAAACTTAGCTCATACGCTACATTCACATTCATCCACAGGGCCAGCAACAAATACAACCCATAGTGGACGCCCGTAGCTAGAACGCCTACCAAAAAAACGTACGCCCTCTCCTCCGAAACACTGTTTGAGTTGCTCCAGAGTCGTTGGTAAATTGGCCCTAGACTTAGAATTTAAACAAGTACGAGTTCCTGAATTTGCGCCTGGCTTTCGGAAAGATGATGAATTTGGAAAGGAGGCGGACAATTTTGTTAAGCTTTCTGACTCGCTTCGAATTTTTCCATTCTAAAAATAATTCATTCTCCTCAAGGAACTCTTGCAAGTAGTCCGTCCATTCCTGAGGATTGTTCACAGACAATTTTTTATGGTTCAAGAATCGCAGGACAAGTTCTTGTTGCAAGGTTTCATTACTATCGAGGATTTTTTTGAGAATATCCTGAAATTGATCGATCTGCAATACTATGTCTTGGTGTTCGTTCAACCATTCCACACAGATTTGATCTTTTTCACGATTGACGCTCTCTTCCAGGAGCCGTTCCAGATGACTTACCCACCAAAGTTTTCCTCGGCCATGTGCATGCGCATAATCGATGATGTCCTTATAATGGTGTTTTATTTTTATAATCTGCCCGGCTACAGAATCGATCATCTCCGGAGTGAGTGCAGGCATGCAGGGTAGGGTAAAACCGCATGCAAGGAAGTTCAGATTCGTTCTCAGGCACTTTTCACATTTGCCGCAATTGCGCTGGATATGGGATTCTTGAGATAAAACATTTTCCCAACATACGCGGAGATGGTGGGTTGCCAATTCCCATTTCGATACAAGAGCCGCTTTTTCTGTTCTTCCATATTCCAACCCATCCAGGTGGACATTGAAAGTATCCGATGAAAATAGAGGATCGGTAATTGGATTACTTCCCCAGATATTGACGAATGAGTCGATATAATTTCTGGAACCGCCAACTAACAAGTTGGGATACAACGGTGCAAGGAAGGAGCCCAAACCGGCAATACAGGCAATGTGTGTGAATGCCCCCCATTCCTGCCCAGAGACGACATGCTGTATTGGAAAATTACGGAAATTGCTCTTAATTGAATGCAATTGATCAATTCCAAGATCTTTGAGCATCATCAAGGAATTTTGCCATGATTCCTGTAAAAAATCCTGTTTGTTCAAGGGGATGTCAGCACCTTCGATCATCAGCCCCGCTTGAATGGATAGATTATTGTTTCCAACCATTCCCTTCCGGTGGCGGTAACAGGAAAAACAGGCATCCAAACCACCGGAAAAACAGACTAACGCTTTCTTTGAAGATTGAATGACAGCATCGTCATTGTAAATATTTTCGGGAATTATGGTGATTGGAGAACAGATCCCAGGAGAAGTATTGCACCAGAATCCGACCATTTTCTCGATATTTTTCAGGAGAGATTTGCTAACGGTTCCCTTGATATGAAATTTTCCTCCATAGGACATCATGTGGAAAACCAGCATGCGAATCCATGGATCGCTTTTTGGCTCAATCTGGTCGATGTGTTCGACGCCGGATATTTCTGCATGCACAAGGAAATTCCCCTGCGGAGAAATAAACCGCGCTCCAACCATGAAATGGTTGCTATCGGTTTGCAAAGGTTTGAGAGGGACAATGGCCCGGTCATAGTCAAATGCCGTAGGATTCATATCCTGCCAGAAAGGGAAGTCGTCCGGATCTTTCAGGAAGTGAACATGAGGATATTTTGAGAAGGAAAGCTCAAAGGTATTGGAAAGTTTGCCATAGCTGTTGTCCAACATGTAGACTTCCTTATTCATTAAGAATGATCCGATGGCACCATGCAAGCGATCGGATAAAACAATATCTGCCTGGTTAATAAGAGAAAGAAATAGTTTTACATACTTTCTATTGATTTCCGGATTTTCACAATCATCGCTATGCAAGGCGGATAGGTCAAAGGTATTGAATCCCTTGTAAATTTCTTTGTCGGCCCCCAATGTTCCTTCGCGATCACTGCGGAGCAGGAGAAGTATTTTTTTCCCATTGGGAAGAGTAATGAGAGAATCTTCTAATCGTTGTCTGAAACATAATTCCTCAAATGTGGGATCCGATGGATTTTTATCGAGAAATTCTTTTGCATTCATCGATAGAGCGATATCGTCGGAAACCAGGAAGCGGGCTCGATAATTCCTTGATTTGCAATAAGAAAAGCTCGTCCAATCTCTGCAGAAGACGGTAAATCGTTCATCAAAGACCGCAAGGAGTTGCTCGCAATTATGTACACTTTGTGGAAGAACAAGGCAGTTTTTGATCCTGGGGTCAGAAAAGATTTCAATGAACCATGGCTGGCAATTCCAGTCCGGAATGAATGCTCCCCCTCCTCCATAAACCATATTGTAGGAGGTAACACCATGATCTAAAGATTTGTATTCCTTTGGAGAGAGTCCCGAACGGGAAAATAATTCCTGTGTGGCTACGGCAATAAGGGCATCACCGACGTTGCCAGGATTTGGTTTGTAATAAAAAGAATCCCATTCGGCAAGTAGATCCGTGATCTCGGATGCTGTTCGATAATAGGACTGCATCAACTCATGGGCACTATCGGAACATTTCATGAGATCAATGAATTCCCGGATACCGGGATTCAGTGCGCTAAAGAAATCGTTGTCCTTGCAATAGGATAGGAGTTCAAGAAATGTTTTCTTCACAATAGTAAAAGATCGTTTCTTATTTTCCAGAGGGGTATCCCAAAAAACCCAGTATAACTGTTCAATCAGGCAATGGGAAAGACAACTGCGTTTCAGAGATTCATCCTGGATTGTCCGGAAAATAAATTCTGCCTGGAGTAGAATAATCTGGCAGAGAGAATCAAAATGCATTGCTCTTGCCCGAGTAATCGATGCTTTGTGCTGCCTGTAATAATAAAAACTTTCTTTCCGTAATCCGATTCGTTGGGCTTGAAACAATGCTTTTCGGAAAAAGAGATTGTCTTCAAAATATAAATCGATCGGGAAACGCAGGTGACAACGTTCTATGAATTCCCGATTCCATAGTGTCGTACATGCCATGACCGGAAGTTTCCACAAAGCATTCCAATCTGATGAAAAATCGTTGTAAGTGAAGCATTTGTCGTTGAGATGCCCAGGAATAATTGCAGAGTAATCCGTATAGGTATAAAATTGTGTGTCCTGAGTTTCTTCAAAGTACAGGTTTGCCTGGAACATGAGCATATCGACTTGATCGGCATTCGCTTGTTCCCATAAACATTCAAATGCATTTAATTTCAGCCAGTCGTCCGAATCGACAAATACCACATATTTTCCCTGGGCAATGTCCAGGGCATTGTTGCGGGAAGCGCTTAATCCCTGGTTCGATTGATTAATGATGGTGATCCGCGAATCTTGCGAAGCATATTCCTGAAGAATAACTGCACTTTTGTCTGAAGAACCGTCATTGATACAAATGATCTCCAGATCGTGTAATGTCTGATTGACTATACTATCCAGACACTGACGTAGATATCGTTCCGTATTATAGACGGGAACAATGACCGATATTTTTGGAGATGATTGATTCATAAATTGAAAAGGGAAAAGATGAATTTGATAGATGGTAAAAATTAAACTGGTCTGTGAATTGTCTATTGAGAAAATTTGAATATATTACTTGGCATTTTTTATTAATTTTCTATACATTATGTAGCGCCGCAATTTGTTTCCAATAAGACGAATACATTTCTTTCTATTCAAATCCACAAGTTCGTTTTGGAAAGATTCCCACAGCACTTTCTTGTCTCTTTCCTCGGATCGTAGAATCAGATTGAATTGTTGTTTAAGGATATTGGGAAAAATATTCCGAAGAATGAATTTGAATTCTTTCGATCCGAAACATTCGTTGTAAATATAATTCAATCCAATATGGTAATCTTGAATTTTCCGAGGAGTAACATTTGTTTGTGTAATTGATGAGGGATTATAGGTATAATTATATAGTTTTGTTTGCAGAATGATGGTTGTGGGCTGGCTTTTCAATAGACAGACAATATATGGATAATCTTCAAAGTATATACCTGGAATAAATTTCCTGTTCTTAATTATTGAACTTCGGAATAGTTTTCCCCATGCCGTAAAAGAGATACTCCATTTCCCTTTTTTATTACAAAAAAAGAGTGGTTTATTCGTTAGTTTATAGGGAGTGTCTTTCGAATTGTCAATTTGTGAAATATCTTTATAAAGGTGATCAATTCGGACATATGAGAACGATACTACATCGGCGGTATGCCGCTCTGCCAATGCGTGCGTAATTTCAAGTGTTCGAGTATGAATAGAATCGTCTGAATCAACAAAAAGGACATATTTTCCGGATGCGGCTTCCAATCCGTTATTTCTTGCTTCTGAAAGTCCTGCATTGTTCTGTGCAATGATTTTAACCCTGTTGTCGTTTTTAGCATATTTTGCAAGAATGTCAGCGCTTTCGTCGGTAGAACCATCGTCTACACAAATTACTTCGAAGCCGGAAAATGTTTGTCCAAGAATAGAATCAAGACAATTTGAAAGATATTTTCCAGTGTTGAAAACTGGGACAATGATAGAAATTTCGGGCATGAATATAATGTTGTAGGTATCGTCCTTGTTACAATTTTCCGCTGTTGGATAAGGCTATGATTTCCGTAAGGTTGGCATATGTTTTTCCATCGATTTCATTTTTAAAGCGATCAATTCCAATATTCCTTAAAATAGATGCTGTAATATGGCTGAGAGCTAATTTATTGTCGCTTGATGACAAATCATCTACAAGGGATATGATATTATAGGATAATTTGAAGAATTCATCGGCATATTCATGAATTATGTGATATTTTTCCAGATGGTTGTATATATCAATAATAATAAATAATCTGTCGTGGATATATGATTGTTGAGAAACCATGGAATTTCCGGTTATAGAGCCTGTTCTTCTGTAATAATTATAAAATTTTTCATTTATGAAATAAACACTTTTGGCGAGCGTAAAATATTTCCAGAAAAATGAATTGTCTTCGAAGGCCAGACCTTCTGGAAAGCGAAGATGATATTGGTCAATGATGGATTTTTTGAATATCTTGTTCCAGGCGACTACATTGCAGGAGGCTAGTACTGATTTATCGATCTTCTGAAATTTAGTCTTATCAATAGCAAAGAATTGATCATCACTATTTTTGATAAAGAGGAAATCTGGATCGTATTTGACATCAACTCCACAGACGGAAACGTCTGCACCGCTTTCTTGCATGAACTTCATCATGGTTTCATACATGTTAGATGCGACAGTGTCGTCTGAATCGACAAAAGCGACATACGGAGCTCTGGCTGCCAGGATTCCAGTGTTTCTTGCCGCAGACAGACCTTTGTTCTTGTCATGATAGATGATTTTGATGTTCGGATGCGTAAGTGCGTATTCTTCAAGAATCTTCCGGGAATTATCCGTAGATACATCTTCAACACAAATGATTTCTATGGAGCCAAGAGTTTGATCAGCAAGGCTTTCAAGGCATGGAACAAGGTAGTTTTCAACGTTGTAGACAGGGACGATTACTGAAAGAATGGGAGGAGGTTCTTCTGTCGTGGAGTCGGGAATATGCTGGGAAGGAATATCGTCTGGAATAATAGAAGCGATAAAAGTATCAAGCATGGCCAGGAATTGCGATTTGTACTCTTCTTTGAAGGAAGAGGAAAGCAGTCCGAGCTTCTGTAAATTGATATGAATTGTATCCTTTAAAAGAATGAATAATGTTTTTTGTGAAAAACATTGATCTTTTGCATAGTATAGCAGTTTCTTCGAAATATCAATTTGGTCTAAAATTTTCTTTTTATACATGGCATCTTCCTTTCTGGGAGATGCTGAAATACCGGCAAATGTATTGTAGTAATACTTGGGGGAATCTTCGTCCAAAAGAACAATCTTGTTTGCATGATAAAATGCGCACAGATTGAAAAACTGATCCTCTCCAACAAGACCTTCGGCAAAGGATATGTCATTGTGATGGAGCAGCAGTTCTCTTTTATACAAATGTTTGCATGCTCCGGTGTTTGAATTTTTGTAGAGAAGGTTAATCTTTTCGCTTTCTCCTATGTATTCGCTTTTTTCTATTTTGCAATATTCGTACCATGTTGCAAGGCGTATCATTCCTGTTTTATCCCGAACAAAAACTTTTGCCGATGTAATGTCGGCATTCGTTGTTGTGGCGGATAGATAAAGTTTTTCTATATAGTTGAAATCGATAAAGTCGTCTGAATCAATGAAAATGAGATAGTCTCCATGCGATTCACGGATACCAAGATTTCTGGCGATTCCCTGTCCTTGATTTTTCTCCTGTCTGAGTATTTTTACACGGGAATCAATTTCAGCAATTTCCGATATAATCTGAAATGAACGGTCGGAAGAACAGTCGTCGATACATATGACTTCGATGTTTTTAAATGTTTGATTGAGAACTGTAGCGAGGCAATAACCAATATATTGCTCGACATTGTAGACAGGGATGATGATGGATACTTGCTTCTGATATTCATCAGGTAAATAGGAAACGAGATGATCCTTTATTCTTCTGAGAAGATCGGCATGGCTCCTTTTCAGTTCTTCTTCAAATACGTTGTTATCTTGCAGTTCATAAAAATCGTAGTAATTCGACGTTTTTTCTTCGTCTGAATCTGGAGAAGTACAGGGTGAAATCTGTATATATAATGGCTTATTGAGATTCCTCCTCCATTTGCGTCGATATT
Organism: Akkermansia sp. N21116; assembly: GCF_029854705.2. Taxonomy (NCBI): domain Bacteria; kingdom Pseudomonadati; phylum Verrucomicrobiota; class Verrucomicrobiia; order Verrucomicrobiales; family Akkermansiaceae; genus Akkermansia; species Akkermansia sp. N21116. Next base: position 2,606,139 of record NZ_CP139035.1, on the reverse strand, counting down.
TTGCGATTGGAATTAAAAACAGTAATGACTTTAAAATTTTTCTTCCTGTCGGGAGTTTTTGTTTCTCTTTGAAAAATATTTGATTATTTTTGTCCGATTCTTGTTTCATTATGATCTAAATAACTTTAGAAGGAGATAATATACTTTCCCAATTTATGAAAATAAGTTGTTGGCAATCGTAGAACTGAGCAGGCGTTTTTGTCGACAAATTCTAGTTTCAAATAAAGGAAATCGCAACAGACTGTGGAATGGGGTGAATTCATGCCGAACGGTAATTGTCCACCAGATAGAGAACTCTCGAAAAGACACTCTCTTGCTCAAAGATATCTCAATGTCCATCATTTTACGCCACCTGTCCAATAATGAGCATAATATTGTTTCATGACTCGTGATGTACTCTTCATCACGAATAGTGCATATGTGAAACAAGTAAGTCATTCAATTCGAAAAGGTAACAACAATACATAGCTTCTCTGGATGAGTATCAGAGAAGAGATGGTGTGAATCTAACGAATAAAAAAACCGCCAGCAAGCCTAAAATCAGCATGATTTCTCATTCGTATAATTTTCTTATTATCTACGAATTATGAAAAAATCATAGGGGATACCTGGCGGAGTAAGGATTCTCTCACATGGAATTTTGTCACCAAATTGCCCTGGTTGCTTTCTCCGACTACCCTAAATTTTTCTTGCATGATTTTTTCAGAATGCCTGATTCTCTTTTCCCTCTTCTTTATGAAAACTTTGCAAAGTTTATGAGAAAAAGCATACTAAAAATTTAGCAACTAGATAAATACTGAGTATAATTGTATTAATATTAACATATTAGAGATATTAATGGCGGTTTTTTTATCCGCTAAATTCAGACTAACCCTCCGCAACGGGAATTTCCGAGGAGGTGGATTTCTACTCTATTTTCTGTTTGAATGACGAATTGTTTACCCATATGCGTCTTGTGTGACGAAGGATATGCCATGCATCTTGGTGCCATGTTGTGTTCCCTGATGTGTAATTGCCGTGAGACCACCGAGATTGAGGTACACATTCTAGGGGATGGAATTTCGAATAACACACGCTCAAGAATCGAGGGAATTCCGCATTTACATCCCTCATTTCAAATTGTCTGGCACGATATAACACATTTATTAACAACGATAGTTCACGGTAATCAAGATTGGCCTGCTTCATTATACAAGCGTCTCATGGTTGCTTCCATCCTCAAGGAACTCGACCGTGTCCTTCTCCTTGATGCAGACACGATTATTCTGAAAGACCCAATCGACTTGTTTCAACAGGATCTTGGGGAAGGATGGCTGGGTGGGATTCTTGATCCCTTGGGCAGGAGAAACAATATCCGCCTTGGGATTTCCCCAGAGATGCCGTATGTCAATTTCGGTGTTTTGCTCTTGGATCTCAATGCTTGGAGAAAACATAATGTCGAAGCACTTTTGCTGGAAACCTTACACAATGGACCAAGTTTCAAGTACATGGATCAGGATGTGTTAAATCTGACCCTGCATCGCCACATCGTAACCTTTGCTCCTCATTGGAATTCGCAGTTCCTGAATGATCGCTACACTCCCAAATCCAGGGATGACTTCAAGAACCCTTCAATCATCCACTATGTCACCAAGGAAAAGCCTTGGATAACTCTATCAGCAATCCCCCGAAAAGAATACTACATTCGCTACGTCCTCATGTCCCCTTGGGGGCATGAATGGAAAGAGAAGGTCAAGCGCGAAAGAAGAACCCTTTCTCCTTGGCTGTATCGCCTTCGTCATTTTTTCAAAGAAGGCTTCCAAATCCACATAAAACATGGCGAATACTATGTGAAATTTGCTGGGATTAAATTGATGAGAAGTGTGAGTAATGAAAATTATGGACAATATGAATGATATCCCCTGCGTATCTGTTATAATACCCATTTTTAATTCTGATAAATATCTTAATAGATGTTTACAGAGTATTGTTAATCAGACAATTATAAATATAGAAATAATCTGTATAGATGATGGATCAACAGATCAATCATCTATAATTTTAAAAGAATGGGCGGAAAGAGATTCTAGGATAATGTCTCTAAAAAATGAAAATTACGGGCAATCAAGGGCAAGGAATGCTGGTATAAATCTTGCAAGAGGAAAATATATAGCATTTATAGACTCAGATGATTATATAAATACAAATATGCTTGAAGAGATGTATAATAATGCAGAAAAATATAATAGTGATTGTGTTGTATGCGGTTTTAATTTAATATATGAAGATAAGAAAAAAATTAATAGGAAAGCAATTCGGTGGGGTAAATCTAAAGAATTCTCGGTAGAAACAATTTCATGCAAAACGATTGCAAAACTGAGAACAAATGTATTAGATAAAATTTATAAGAGAAGTGTTATTGTTGATAATTTAATACGATTCAATGAAGATATAATGTTTAATGAGGATGGTATTTTTGTTTGGGAATTTGTTACAAATATTAAAAATATAGTATTTCTCGACAAAGATCTCTATAATTATGTGCAAAGGGAAGGTTCTATTATGGATACTATATATTCTTCAAATGGAAGATTAATTCTTCAACTTATAGATTCGTGGTATGAAATTGATAAAATAATTCGTAAGAAAAGAGAAAATTCTATATTCATTCGAAGCTTCATGGAATCGGTATCTTATTCTGCAAAACATTTTGGGCGATTTATTTGCCCTGAACTACAAGATGAATGGAATTTTCGTGTAATGAATTTTATAAATGACATGAAGAATGAGCATGGAAATTTATTTTTAAATATATCAAATGATTATGAAGTCTCTAAGAAGGTATCAGAATTAAAGCGATTTTCAATAGGAAGTATTTTCCGCTATATTTTCAAACATAAATAATTATTATTGATGTGACTCCAAAAGTTTCTATTATTGTGCCTGTATACAATTCTCAAAATTATATTGAGAATTGTATTAATAGCATCACTAAACAGAACTGGCCTAATTTAGAAATAATATGTATCAATGATGGCTCTAATGATTTGTCAGGTTTTATTCTAGACGATATGGCATTAAGAGATAGTAGAATTATTATTGTTTCACAAGAGAATCAAGGGTTAAGTGTTGCTCGAAATGTAGGATTGTCATATTCAAGTGGAAAATATGTATTATTTGTAGATTCTGATGATTGGTTGAGTGATGATGCACTTAGTAATTTAATTCATCAAATCGATGATGATAATTTGGATATGTTATTGTTTTCATCAAATTTATATGACGATGATTCAAAAATAATGAGAAAATATGATTATACAGATTATGATTATTTCTTCCCGAAAGATATTCCGTATAAATTATTCAATTTTGATGATATTATTCTTCATAAAAATCTTTTATGGCGTTTACCAGTTGTTGTTTGGGCATGTGTGTGGAAACGAAAATTTATTGTAGATAATAATTTAAGATTTCACAATGGTGTATTTTTTGAAGACAATTTATTTTTCAGAATGGGCGTTTTGAATGCTTCTAGGATAGGAATTAATAATAATTGTTATTATTGTTATCGAAGTCACAAATCTTCTTTTAGTAAAAAAGTAAATTCTAACTTTAAGGATCAGTGTATGATAAGAAAATTGGAATGCGATTACATAAGCAAATTTAAAAATTCTGATTTACTTATCGACTATATTGCGCACGAAGGTCTTCCTAGAGTTATTGAACATTTTTTCCTTATGGATATTCCATCTAGACAGAATGAATATAGATATTTTAAAAGAACATTAGAATATTTTTTTGATAGACATATTTCTTTTTATAAGATTAAAATGTATTTATCAGAGTATACGAAAATAATTGTTCTATCTGTATTTTGTGAGAATTGTTTTTTCCTTTTTGCGAGGAGATTTTTTTATATATACGTTTCAAAATTAAAAGGTACTGAAAAGGCATTGAAGAAAGCCGGAAATATAGAATATATGAACTTATTATCTAAGTGTAAAAATAATGAATCAAACTAATTTGGAAATAATAAATATTGCATTTACTATAAGCGATGATTATATTAAGCATTGTTGTAATTGCATTCTTTCAATATTGGAAAACAATAAAAATAATTTTTTTAAATTTTATGTAATTTCGGACGATCTTACGGATTGTTCGAAAAATATGGTTGATTTAAGTCTTTGTAATTACAATAATTTCGAAATAGAATATTTAAAATTTGAAAAAAATATTAATGAATTTCCAATTACGTTGAGTCACATAAGCATACATACCTATTATAGACTTTTTTTGGCATCGTTATTAGAAGATATTGATCGTGTTTTATATTTAGACAGTGATATTATTGTTAATGGACCATTATTGGAACTTTGGAAGATAGATTTAAATTTATTCTATTGCGCCGGCAGTGAAGATTTATTCATCAAAAAAATAAATTACAAAAAAGAAATTGGTTTTGAGGATGATGATATTTATATTAATGCTGGTGTATTGTTATTAAATTTAAGAAAAATTAGAAATGAAGATGTCGAGTGTCTGTTTTTTAAGAACATTTCAAATTTTGGATCTAAAATTAAATTTCAAGATCAGGATATATTAAATATAACATTTAGAGGTAAGGTTCATATTGTTTCGGAAAAATATAATTTTTGTAACGAAAATGCACAGAAAACAAGTATCGATTTTTCTCCTATCATTATTCATTATACGAGTTACTACAAGCCTTGGAAATATAGAGAAGGTGATTTTAATTCGTTGAATTTTCTGTACTATAAATATTTAAATAAGACGTATTGGAAAAAAGAAGTTTTTCAATATAAAAAACATAGAATTATACACTGTATGAAATCGATTAGAAAAAATGTGTCTAAAAAGTTTCGTAAAATTTGGCTTTCCGCTTTTAGAATCAAGTTTGAAAAAAGAAACTCTCGTGTGAGAATGTTTTTTGTACCATTCTATTCTAGAAAGCGAGAAAATAATAATGTAATAACAAGAATTCTAGGAGTTAAAGTAAATGTTGAAAACAGAGAGAAAATAAGAGTTGCTTTAATTGTTGATGAATTTTTTGGAGCTGCAGGGACTGCGTTTGGTGGTTATGGATTTCTCGCAAGAAATTTAATTGCAAAATATCTTCCATGTGAAGAAATAGAATTGGAAGTTGTTTTGAATGAAAATAAAAAAATTAGAAAAGTAAAGAAATTTGTTATTGATAATGGAATAAATGTTTATATTCTTCCTTCAGGTAAAAAAGCAAAAGACTTTTTCTTTAAAAAAGATTATGATATATATTTATCTATTGAAATGACAACTGATATTCTCAAATATGATGACGATCCCAAAAATCATCTTATTTGTTGGATTCAAGATCCTCGTCCTTGGTCTGATTGGCAGGAACTTCAAACAGTTCAAATATTTCCTGAACCATGCTATTGGAATTCTAGTATCTATGATCTTGTTAGCTATTGGTATTATACCAATCGAGTTACATTTGTATCTCAAGGATATTTCCTTAATGATAAAGCGAAAATATTATATAGATTGCCAAAGGATGCGATAATTAAATATATGCCAAATCCAATTGATGCGAATAATGTATGGCAAGAAAAAGAGGATAGTGTTATTTTTGTCGGTAGAATTGAGTCTGTCAAAAGAGGATGGTTGTTTTGTGAAATCGCAAAACTAATTCCGGATCTTAAATTTTATATGGTCGGTCAAGCCTTTCGTGATAAAGAAAAGAACCAAAATATTATGGATAAGTATAGTTCTATTCCAAATTTACATTTTCTTGGACATTTGGAAGGGGGGGATAAATATAAATATTTAAGCAAGTCTAAAATACTTGTTAATACATCAATTCATGAAGCTCTTCCAATTACTTTTTTGGAGGCATTAAGTTGTGGGACTTTGCTTGTTAGTTGTCAGAATCCTGAAGATTTGACACAGAAATTTGGAAATTATATTGGACCAGTAATGGGAGATGGGTTTGATAGTGTCCCACTATTTGTTAATGCTATTCGTGATCTATTGTCTGATTCTGTTAGATATAATAGAATGTCAATGGATGCAGTGAATTATATTAATAACGTGCATTCTGTTGACGAATTTCAGAAAAATATGCGAAATTTAATTATTGAATCTGTGAAAAATGTATGAATAATTATTTGATTTCTGTTATTGTTCCTGTCTATAATGTTGAGTTATATATAAGAGAATGTCTTGATTCAATTATTAATCAAGAATTGTATGATATTGAGATAATAATTGTAAATGATTGCTCGGAGGATTCCTCAGCTGTCATTGCCGAGGAGTATGCTGCAAAAGACTCTAGAATTAAGGTGATTCATCACGATGTAAGAAAAGGACTTGGAGCAGCCCGTAATACTGGTATTGCAAACGCATCTGGTGAATATTTGGGATTTGTCGATAGTGATGATTTTATTGATAAACGTTGCTATAAATTGCTGTATACTAGAGCAAAAGAGCTAAATGCAGATGTTGTAAGTGGACAGTTACAGGCATTTGATGATACGGGGAAAAAGGATGTCTGGCCAAATTATGTAAAACATTTTAATTCATTGTTTTCATGTGATGAATATATGGATGAAATATTTGGCTTATTTTATGTTTGTGCTTGGTGTCGAATATATAGGAGATTATATTTTTTAAAATATATTGTTTGTTATGATGAATCTGTGTTGTATGAAGATGTTTTTCCTTATTTTAAGTGCTATTTGAATTCTGATCGATTGACGGCAATTCCAGATACTATTTATTTTTGGAGACAACGCAGTTCTTCCTTATCAAAAAGGACACCATCAGTAACTTCTATAGAATCGTATTGTGATAATATTTTTCATTATATAAATGATAATTTTAGTAATATTGATAAAATATTTTTCATTAAATTTTTTATTCGCCAATTCTATTGGTATCCTGTTGATTACTCGTTGAAAATTTTATTTAGAAAAAAAATAAAGGAGTATGGGATTAATGATGATGATTTTCTTTCGTTGGATTCATATTTATTATCTAGAGCAATTAATTTAAGTAAAATTAGTATTTGTGATTTATTTCGCGTTGTTGCAAAAAAAATATTTAGTAAGATATGATTTTTTTTAAAGTTGAAAAACATGGTGTGTTTGATGTTTATAATATTTTTGGCATTAGATTTTTCCATATAAATAAAGTAAGATTTAATAAATATATAAATATAATTGACGGATTTTCTAGTGATATTTGTTTATTGAAACGCAGTATGCTGTATTATAAATCGAATTATAAAAATAATATTTCAAATATTTATGATAAATGTGACGCATTTAGAAAAGATTTAGATAGTTTGTCTTTGAATAATGATTTTGTTATTGATTATATTAATGGTTTTAATGTTTTCAATATAAATAAATATCCAATCAATTGTGACTATAGTGTAATAAAGAATGGATTGTTAGTTTATGATTACAGAGGTGATGATTCATATTATAATCCGGGGGGGAGAGTAAATTTGGGGGATTATATACAGTCAATTGCAACACGACAGTTTTTACCTAAGGTAGATAAATTTATTTCAAGGGATGAAATTTCTACATATAATGATGAACCTATAAAATTAATTATGAATTCTTGGTGGTGGTGTTGTTCCGGGATAAATGATATCCCGGAACAAATTACTCCATTATTTATATCATATCATCTCGATAATCCTGAAAATATATCTCCATCTATTATTTCTTATTTGAAAAAATATGAACCCATCGGGTGCAGAGATATGTTTACGGTCAGGGCTCTTACATCCTATGGCATAATTGCATATTTTTCTGCTTGTATGACACTTACGTTAGGCAACAAGTATAAAAAAAATAATTCCGATGAATCTAAAATACTTGTTTGTGATTACGATGTTACTGAAAATAATTGTTTAAATGATTTTTTAAAAAAACATCTTAAAGATGCATATAATTTAGATGAATTTGAAACTTGTACAAATGTTTGTCTAAGTGATACGACAACACATAATGATCGCTTTTATTTAGCAAATGAACTTCTTGAACGATATTCATCTGCTAAACTTGTTATAACATCAAGATTACATTGTGCGTTGCCATGTTTAAGTATTGGCATACCAGTTATACTTATGATCTCAAAGTATGATGCAAAAAGATATGATGGTTTAATTGATTTTATTAACTATGTAACTACTAATGAACAAGGTAATATTCTTTCTGTAATTAAACGCCAAAATGTGACAGGGGAAGTTGTAAATGATGAAAAATATACAAAATATAAATATTTTTTAAGTAATGCTGCTTCTAAATTTATGAATGATGATTTTAGTTAAATTGTATTGATTTATTTACATATTCTTGTTATATTTAGGTGCTAAATTGAGGTGTGATTGCTACTGAGTAGTATCCCCCGTAAAGATTATTTTGGGCTTAGCTGAGGTGGGGGAATTCGGTAGGTTACGAAAGCTTCTATGGAGACGAATAGTTCGGATCGTACTTTTGGCACGGGCAGAACTGGTTTTATCGGGGCTGCTCTGGTGAGGATGATTGTCCGGAAGTCTTCCGTATGAGGTACTGAATTTCGACAAGTTGACGTATGCGGGGAATTTGTCTTCTCTTCGCGAGGTGGAGGGTGATGGACCTTATCGTTTTGTGCAGGGGAATGACTTGATGCTGCGATATAGATGACTGAATATCAGTAGATTTATCCAATATTGATTCCGTAAGTGAAGACGTTTAATTTTCCTCGTTCGGAGTAAGTCCGGCTATATACCCTGGCATGTTCCAGAGAAGTGGGAGGGGGATGTTGAGGAGTCCTTCGTCGTGTTGAAGATTGGTGAGGGCTGTTCTGATGGCAAGAGGTGGGGCGTATTGATCACGGTAGATTTTCAGGCTTTTGGCACGGATATTTCCACCTGCTTTGACTTCCAGAGGGATGATGTGACTATCCAGCGAGATGACGAAGTCCACTTCTGCCGTGTTTCCGGATGTCCAGTAGTCCGGAGGGCTGTTCAGGGGAAGTGTTGAGAGTTGCTGGAGAACGTATTGCTCCGTCAGTGAACCTTTGAATTCTTCAAACATGGAACTGCCCTGAATGAGGATATCGGCGGGAAGACCACTCATGATCCTGAGGAGGCCGATGTCGAGAAGGAAGATTTTGAAGGCTTTAGGGTCTTCGTAGAATTTGAGGGGAAATGCCGGTTTGGTGAGCCGCCGAACGATGCGGATCAGGCCACTGTCTTTCAACCACAGCAAAGCATCTTCATATTCCCGGGCACGAGCTCCTTGCCGGATGGCTCCGTAGATGAATTTTGTGTTTTCCCGTGCCAGTTGCATCGGAATGCTGTCCCAAAGCATACGGATTTTCGGGACTGTGCTGGCGGGGGCATGTTTGGAGAAATCTTGTACGTAGGAGTTGAGAATGTTGTTGAGGATGGTATTTACCTCGGCTATGTCTTTTTCCCGCACCCAGGAGTCGACGGCGGCGGGCATGCCGCCTATGAGCATGTATTGCTTCAAGTAGTCTATGAGAGGCTCCAGCAGGACTTGGGGAAGGGGAGCTATCTGAGGCTGTTGGCGCAGGGAATTCAGCCAGTTTTCCTTGCCCATGGCCATGAGGAATTCTTCAAAATCTAGGGGTTCCATGTTGAGGAAGTCCACTTTCCCCACAGGGAAGGATGTCGCCCGATTCAGGGCTATGTCCAGAAATGAACCGGCGCAGCATATGGAGTATTCCGGGGCGTTTTCGGCAAAGTATTTGAGTGAGGTGATGGCGCGGGGGATTTCTTGAATTTCGTCGAAGATGATCAATGTTGTTTCCGGATCAATTTTCATCCCGTAGAGGATGGATAGGGTGTCCAGAATACGTTGGGGGTCAATGCTCCCTTCGAAGAGTTCCTGGAGATTGGGGGTATTCTCGAAATTGACGTAGAGGGTGTTCCGGTAGCACTCCCTCCCAAATTCTTTGAGAAGCCATGTTTTGCCGGTCTGGCGGGCTCCGGTGAGAATCAGAGGAAGGCGTCTGGACTTGGTTTTCCAACGTTTGAGATCATCGAACAACTTTCTTTTCATGGCGGAAAAACGGATTGATTCTCTTTATTTCTATGAAAAATGTGGGTGATTGTCACGTTTTATCTATGAAAAATGTGATGTATTATCACAATATTCCTATGAAAAACGTTGTTTTGAGGTTTGGATAAGTGGGGGAGGAGAGATTGAGGTTGGTGGGAAGGGGCTTCAATTTTGGATTCTGCTGGAGTTGATGGCTGGGTTTGTGTGTGAATTGGAGGGGAATGACGGAGATGAGGCACGGGGGGGAGGCTTTTGCTGATTGACGGGCGAGGTGTGGCATGTACTCTTTGATTCATTATTGTCACCGTGATGATGAACGAGCACTCTGACGACCCAGTTGTCCCCACAAACGATCATGCGGCCGTGCGCCGGATGGTCGAGGCCGTCGTGGCATCGGTGGAAGCACGGACGGGGCTTTTGTGGCGGTGTTTGTTTGCTTTGGCTGTGGTGGCGGCAGTCTGGGGACTGGGCTGGAGCGCCTGGCGCATCGGTGCGGAAGGTGTCGGGGTGCTTGGGGTGACGAATGATGTGCCGTGGGGGCTGGATATCGTGCATTTTGTGTTTTGGATCGGCCTGGGGCATGCCGGGACGTTGATTTCCGCGGTGCTTTTGCTGACGGGGCAGCATTGGCGGAGTCCGATTGCACGGGGGGCGGAGTTGATGACTTTGTGCGCTGTGGTGTGCGCGGCGATTTTCCCGGTGGTGCATGTGGGGCGTATCTGGATGGCGTGGATGGTGTCTCCCTTGCCGGAGGTGTCGGGTGTGTGGCCGGATTTGTCGTCGCCTCTGGTGTGGGATGTGCTGGCGGTGAGTACGTATTTTTCCTTGTCGGTTTTGTATTGGGGGATGGGGCTGGTGCCCGATTGTGCGGTCTTGAGGGATCGTTGTTCGTCGCCATGGAGGCGGAGGCTCTACGGTGTGCTGTCGCTGGGGTGGAACGGTTCCGGGAGGCAATGGGCTGTTTATGAACGGTGCAGTGTGCTGCTGGCCGTGGTGTTGACTCCTCTCGTGGTGTCGGTGCATTCGGTGGTGAGTTTTGATTTTGCGGTGACGCAGGTGCATGGATGGCATGAGACGATGTTTCCTCCGTATTTTGTGGCGGGTGCGATTTTGAGCGGTATGGCGATGGTTCAGTTGATTTTGCTGACGGTGCGCAAGTTGTCTCCGGCAGCTGTGGGGGGGCATATTACGCCGCGTGTGGTGGGGATGACGTCGCGGTTTGTGCTGGGATTGAGCCTGGTGATGGCTGTGATGTATTTCTGGGAGGCAGGGACGGCTTTGTTGTCGGGAGGAAATGCGTGGGGGATGATGGCGGCGAGGTGCGGCGATCCGGTGTTCTGGATGATGGCGGCGTGCAATGTGGTGGTTCCGCAGTTGTTCTGGGTGAAGCGCTGGCGTCGTTCTCCGTGGGTAGTTGTTCCGGTGGCATGCTGTGTGCTGGTCGGGATGTGGTCGGAGCGTTGGCTGATTGTCGTTCGTTCTCTGGAACATGGTCTTTGGAAGGCGATGGATTCACAGTATGTGCCGACTTCGGTCGATGTGGCGATGGCGGTGGGTGCGCTGGGGCTTTTTGTGGCGATGTATATGGGGATGATGAAGGTGGCTCCGTTTTTTTCCCTGTGTGAAATGAGGTCGCATTTGCAGTCTGGTGTGAAGGAGCCTGTCGGTGGGGGCGATGTCGGTGCAGAGAGGGCGATGGTGAAAAATCCGGGGGAAGTACCTGAGGAATCAGGGGGAGGGACTTTCTTTGCTTTTGGAGATGAAGATGGCTTGCTCCGGGCGGTGAAGTCTGTGACTGCCGCGAATGGGATGCATGTAATCGCCGTGTCGGCTCCGTATCCTTGTGAGGCGGTGCGTCTGGATGAGGCGTGGCATGGCGGAGTAACGCGTGGACGCAGGTTGTCGGTTTGGGGCGTGTGCGGCGGGGGGATCGGTGTGGCTGTCGTGGTCGGGTGGTTGTATGTGACGCAGGTACTGGCGGATCCTCTGGTGGTTCAAGGGCGTGTCCAGGGATGGGGGATGTGGCCGGGGTATGTACCGGGGATTTTTGAGGGGATGTTGCTGGGTGCCGGCCTTGCTCTTGTTTTCGGTTTTTTGGTGGAGGGTGGTTTTCTGAGTCGGAGGCGGGGGATGTTCGGGGAGGTGGAGGAAGGTGTTATCCGTACTGAAGAAGGATGTGATTTTGTGATGCAGGTGCCGGGTTGTTCCCGGAGCCTGGTGACTGCTTTGCTGGAAGCGGAGGGAATGCCCTATACGGTGTTGTGCCGTGATGCCGGTGAAGGTGAAGAGAGCGCGGGGGGAGACCGTGTAGATGGAAGGGAGGCTGAGGGACGATGAGGAGGGACTGGATTGTTGCGGCTGTGGCTTTGGCCCTTGTTGCGGGATGGGTGGTGTTCCGGAATGATTCCGGACACGGATCTGCGGATTATTTGTTTGATAACCATGTGACACAGGTGCGACTTGATTCCCAACGCCGGGTTGAGGAGCAGGGACGGACGGTGATGACAGTACCTCCTCATGTGCAGCCTGTCGGTATTCCTGCTCCGGGGATGACGGGGGAGCTTGTGTTCTCGAGATCCGGCGGAGGGTATTTGGAAACGGGGAAGCGGGCCGGAAGTTTTGGGGATACGGTTCCTGTCGAGTTAACGTCTGTGATGCCGGTTCGCGAGTTGACGCAGCGTGGGAAGATTATTTATGACCGGCATTGTGCCTGTTGCCACGGGGAGGATGGTCAGGGGAAGGGACCGGTGGCTTCGTATCAGGGGTATCCGGCGATTTTGCCTTTTGATGACCGAAAGTTTGAGCGTTATCCTCTTGGCAAGATTTTTGCAAGTGCGGCGTTCGGGCAGGGGAACATGCCTGCGTTCGGGACAGCGCTGACGGTGGATGAAATGTGGCAGGCGGCTCTATGGGTAAGGTATTTGTACGGCGCTTCCTCTTCCGTATTTCCCGACGGGGGGGACGGACGGAGCACAAAGGCGGATGGGATTGTGCAAGATGAGGAAGGAGGACTTTCACGATGAGTGAGTTGGAGAAGAAGTCAGAATCCGGAAGGGTACGATTTCGCGGAATTCCCCGTTCCCTGGTTTTGTGCGTTTTTGTCGGGGTTGCTGTTTTGTTATGCTCGCTGTTTCGCCAGTGTTATGTGGCGATGCCGTGGGATGATGTCTCGTTGGCTGGGATTCGTCTGGCATGGTTGAGAAAACCGTTGGGGGCGGCGTTCATGTCGGTCGGGATGTGGGGGGTATGCTTGTCGGCGGGAGCCTTGTTCTGGTTTGCCGTGGCACAGGTGGCAGGAGCCCGTTGGAGTGTGCCTGTAAGGGATGTTTGGACTCGGCTGGGGCTGGCCGGGTCGGGGGCGTGGCTTGGAATGCTGTGCGTGGTGTTTTGTTTGCTGCCGGTACTTTTCCCATGGGCAGGTACGGCTCGCGATGTGTTGAAGGAAGCGTGGCTGTCAGGGGATTCCCCTTGGCGTAGAATGGCCTTGGAGGCGGCAGGAGAGGGTCGGTTGGCGGAGTTGTCCTGGTGGTTGAATGTGCCATTTTTCATGGGACGCCAGTTGGCGTACTTTGCATTGTTGACGGGGCTTGCTTTTGTGTGGCGGCGGGCTGGAACCGGTTCGATTGCTTTGGGAGCCGAGAGGAGGTTGAGGACGGGGGCTGCAATTGCTTTGCCGTTTTTGGTTGTAGTGATTGGATTGATGGGGGTGGATTGGGTTCTGATGTTGCCCTCCGGCTGGATTTCTTCCATGGGGCCGCTGTATATGGTGGCTTATGCAGGCGTAGCCGGGTTGGCTGCATCCATGCTTTTTGTGGGGAAGGGAGCATGGTCCCGTACGGGGATGAATGCCGGGGGAATAAGCCGAAGTCCCGGCAATGCGATGGCGTCCCTGTTGTTGGCGGCTTTGTTGTTCAAGGCGTATTTTGCCTATTCCCAGTATATGTTGGTCTGGTATGCACAGCTTCCGGCGGAGCAGGGGTGGATGGCCCCGAGGTTGGCTGATGGATGGAGTGTATGTGGTGTGTGGGCAATGGCGGGAGGGATATTGGTACCGGCTGTCTGTTTGATGTTGCCTGGCGTTCGCCGAAGTGCTCCGGGTTGTCGGGCGTTGTCGGTTCTTATTGTTGCATTTTCGTTATTGGAGGCGTGTTGGCTGGTAGCTCCGGCAGAGGGGATTTCTTCCTCGGACGGGATGTTTGCCTGTCTGGCCGGGGTGGCAACCGTGATGATTGCCGGATTGATGGTGCTGGGGGCACTGGCCCGGAGCCGGAGTGAAGAGAAGGGGGGGGCGCAATGAATGATCGTTCTTGTGTGATGCATGACAATGGGAAGGATTCTTCAGGACGCATGTGGTGGCTATGCTGCCTGGCCTGGCTTGCCGTGGCATGTTTGCTGGGGATGGCACAGTCAGCCACCGTGGTAGATGTGTTGGCGGGACTGGCCGGCGGTGATATTGCCAATATCGGGTTGCTTGTTTTGGCGAGGGAAGGGGTGATGTTGTATGGTTTTGGCTGGTCGTGCCTGATGGGGATGTCCCGGGCCGTGGCCGGAAGTGGGGTGGGCGGGCCGATGTCCGGAGGGGAACGGTTGTTGACTGTTTTGTGGTCTTTTTGTGTCGCCCTGGGGACACTGAGCGTTCTTGTCGGATCCGGCAGCGGCGTTCCCGTAATGCCGTTTGCTCCGTGGGTGATGCCCGCGTTGCTCGTGATTGGGGTATTGCAGGTTGTTCTGCTTGTCCGGAAGGGAGAATGCGGAACAGGCATGGTGCCTTGTGTGGTTGCCTTGGGGCTGGTATGGGGGTGCATGGCGGCGGGATACTGGAGTTTGTCGGACGGTGTGACGGGGGCGGACGGTCAATTCGTTGTTTTCGGGTGGTTGAAGCAGGCGTGGTGTATTGGAGCTGCGATGTGCGGCAGTGCCTTGTTTTTAAAGTGGTCCGGTGAGCAAGGCTGGCACGTGTGGGTGCCGATGCTCCTGTTGGCGGCGTATGCCGGGGATTCCGGATCATGGTATATGCCTGTTGCGCATGGTGTATGGAGTTCCCCCGGTTCATCCGTGTGGCTGGGGGGAGGTGCTTTGCTGGTGGTGATTCTGACTGCCCTGATGAGGGGCAGGGGAGGGGCTCGGCGCCTGTCGGGTTTCTGGCTGGCGAGTTTGTGCCTGTGGGGGGCTGCCCTGATTGTAGTGCCTGACGGAGCCGGAGTGTTCCAACTTTCGCCGATGAATTGGTACGTTGTGGATGCGACGCTTGTGTTGGCTGTAGCTGTTCCCTTGATGACGGGGTGTTCCGCAAAGTGGACCCGCTGGTGTCTGGGGATTGGTGTTGTCGTGTTTTTGCTGGTGTTTGTGTTTTCGGCTACAGCTTTACTGCCGGGCGAGTACGCGAGAGGGGACAAGCAGACGACGCTGCTGGATCTGGGGCTTGTGATCGTTTCGTCCGGCTATGCCGTTGCCTGGCTTTTGTGGATGGCTTTTGCCATGGGAGAAGTCCGACTTGCATACCGGGGGAAAACTTCCGGTGGGATGGAGCCGGCAGCTGGTGACCGGGGAAGGAGGGATTGCTCCGAAAGGAATGGGGGAGGAAGATGGCTGCCCGGATGGGTTCTGCCGGTTGTGTTGGCGGCAGGGTGTGTCGTGCCTGTGATGTCCTTTGTTGGGAAGCTTTCCCCGGTTACTGGGGGTGGAGGCTTGGTTTCCAAACGCCCGGGTGCTGACCGACAGGGCGCTGCTCTTTATGCTTCATCCGGATGTGGCGTTTGCCATACTCAAATTGTCCGGCGTCTTCCCGACGGGAAAGATCTTCAGGAATCCGTGTACCAGAACGGGAATGGGGACGGTGTTGCCCGTGTCAGCGAACCGGAGGACTGGTCTCGTCCAGCCGGGGAAGGGCTTCCTCACTTGGGCTGGGTACGCCTGGGACCGGACTTGTTCCAGTTGGGGGCTTGGGCGGAACAACGCGTCCGCTTTACCAATCAGGATGGTCAGGGAGAACCTGTCGCCCGTCCCGAGGAATGGTTGATGCTACACCTGTATAACCCGCGCGACCGTCGTTTTGGACGTACCGGTTCGTTGTGTCCTTCGCTGGCCGAATGGTTCGATGTGGTGGAGGAACAAGCCGGACAATCGCATGCGGATTCTCTGCCTATTCAGAGTCCTCCCGGAACGATCGTTGTACCCGGAGAGAAAATCCGTCATCTTGTTGCCTACCTGCGTACTTTGAAACGCGGAAACGTGACGCGGGCGGAGATGTTGCAAGGCATTGCCCAGGTTGTGCCTGATGCTGAACTTCATGCCCGTCCCTTTGTCGAGGCCTCCTACGCACGCAATCTTCCTGCAATTGATACCAGCCGGAAGGAACAAGCCCTCGATGTCCTCGTGATGCAAAAAGGTAAACAGCTTTACTCGACGAAGTGTACTCTTTGCCATGGTGCCGATGGACGAGGCGACGGTGTTAATTACCCGCCGCTTGAACAATCCGAATGGATCGCGAAAGAACCGTCGATCATGGCGCGCATCGTTCGCAATGGCGTTACGGGAAAAATCCCGGTGGCCGGAAAAACGTGGGATACTACCATGCTGCCCCCCGGAATCTCCTCCCCGGAA
Source organism: Akkermansia sp. N21116 (assembly GCF_029854705.2). Lineage (NCBI taxonomy): Bacteria > Pseudomonadati > Verrucomicrobiota > Verrucomicrobiia > Verrucomicrobiales > Akkermansiaceae > Akkermansia > Akkermansia sp. N21116. Next base: position 2,589,475 of record NZ_CP139035.1, on the reverse strand, counting down.
GAAGCTGCTGCCGTGATGACCTATGTGCGCCGTCGTTTCGGGACATCTGAATCCCCCCGAATTTCAGTTGACCAGGTTCGGGACTGGTGGCGGCAGTATGGTGATGAACCTTACCGGGTTTCGGAACCGTAAGCTTTTCTTTTCTACCTGTTCCCGGCCGGAGGTGGCTTGGAACTTAATTCTTTGTCGGTTGAGGGGAAAATACGCCCATGAAGAGCATGAGCGGTTCCGTCGTATCATGGATGACCCACATGAAGGGACGGTTAAAGATATAGGTTTGCGTTCCGCCTCCGAATGGATCCGTCGATTCATCTATGGCGCGAGCCCTTACTCCCTCTTCACTGACACGGATGATACAGCTCTGTTTCCAGATGCCTCTTTCTTCGGGCAATGTGGTGAAACATCCCTCCAAGGCCGGAAAGCTTGACACTGGACTGATCATATCCATCGCTTTCGATTTGTTACCGAAACGGGGTAAGTACAGGACAATGTAAGCTTGTATATTCTGATCTGACTTCGGAGTTGCCAGGATCTTCTTCAGCTGTTCCTGAGTGAGCCGGGCAATGAAATCCTGGAGTGACTGACGGGTCGTCGGCATAATGCAAGTCATGGCAATCTGATGACCATCCGGATTGGGTTTGCAGGGAATGGATACAAAGGAATATCCTTCTTCCTTCCCATGGGCACAGGGAAGTAAATCGTGTTTCATCATGGGGACGATTAGGGAATGTCCGGGTGCAATATAGAATTTTGAATTTTTAGTTTTATTGCGATAGAAGGGGAATTCCCACGTCAGGCGAACATCAAGGATACTTGTGAGGATGAAACGCAATTGAGGATGTATTTGTTCCGGGGTGAACGATGAAGTAAAACCGCCTTCCGATTTATACTGAACCCATTGATTTATTTCCTCAACGAGCTTGTCTCCATGCGTGAAATCCTTTCGGACGGCAAGTTTCGTATAGGGATAGCCTTTCGGCATTTTGAACTTGTTGTTGATGAAGAGGAAAAAATTCGTTGTCGCTGTATGAGACCGTGAATTTTGCCGGGGAAGGCATTGGGTAAGGGTATCGTAATTTTTACCGCTTCCCAGTATCGTTTCAATTTGTTGTCGGGAGGACTCCGGAGACAATCCCTTGATGAGTTCCAGAGAGGAGACCATATTCAAAGGTGAGAACGTGAACGATTTGTAGGATTCTTTCTGCTGTTGTGAGAAATACTTGAAGACATGGAACCCAAGTTGGTTGACTGCCGGTAGAGAGGGGGCTTCCTCTCCGTGGAGCAAGGGAAGGGCAAGGAGACTCAGGCAAAGCGTTGTATGGAGGATGAAGCGAGGAATCGTATTCATTCAGTACCATCTATGAATACAGTTCATGACATGAGCAAGCAGAAAATAAAATTCACGGGTCCTGGGGTAGTGCTCCGGACTTAGGACTTCGTTGGTGCGGTCTGGAGTTTTTCCAGAGCATGATCCCTTTCCTGACGATGGAGCCGATTGAGAGGGGAGAGAGAATCAGGTTCCGAAAGATTGTTTTGATTCTCTTCCACATCGTAGGGATTGGGAATCAAGCGGCTGGGATCTTCTTCCGTTCCCATGAAAATGATATTGCCGGTGTTCGGGTCATAAATGCACCAGAAAAACGAACGGTCGATACGGATAGCAGGAATGACTGTGGAGGATGCTTCTTCCGGGGATGATGTTCCGGAGAGGGGCTCTGGAGGATTTTGAGCATCATTTACCGCTGTTACCGTCACCATGCATTGCTGATAGAAATCTCCCAGGAAAAGCGGGGTTGCCGGAGGCGTTGCAACCAACCCCGAAAAATCGGCTTGAGACGGAGAAAACAAAACCCCCAGTCCCGCGAACTCCAGAAACGGTTTCAACGAAGGGGAATAGGCCGTGACGGTTTTGAATGCGGGTATTGTGGCTCGGACTTTGCAGGGAGGGGAGGAGGGAAGAATGCCCTGGAGTTTCTCCGGTGTCAGGTCGCGCAGGAAATTCCGCAATGTCGATGATTCGGAGGGCATGATCATTACCATCAAGAGCGGAGTTGAAGATGGCGTTTTGCCGTCCGTTGTTCGAGGGGCATAGGGAAGGGCCAGCATTGTGTAATCCGGGGTTGTTGCATAGGTTGCCCGGACTTCATGAGTCATCATGCTTGTCTCGACATTTTGCGAACCGACCCGGAAGTTGCCTTTCGTGACGGAACTTGCCGGAAAAGGAGTTTCCCAAATGCCCGAGAATGTAAAAGCTCCAACGGCAACCATGGGAGTTTGTTCACCAACGGAGCCATCCGTTAGAGTAAGCTGGAACGCACCATTCGTTTGCTGGGCAACCCATTGATTGATAGATTGGGTGGATTGTTCCGGATTTTGTGCAAGGTCAAGCCGGGTAACCATCGCCTGGGATGGGTAAAAGTCATCAATTGCAAACTTGTTGGAAAGAAACACCCGTTCCGCCTGCCGAAAGGCAATCCGGCTGTGTTGCCGGATATTTTGCCATACCTGAAAAGCTTGTACTCCATCCGTAGATTGCCCAAGCACCTGATCCAGGGCATCTTTCGTATCACCGCGGGAACCCGGCTGGAGAATTGCCAGAGTGGATGCTATTCCAGCCGGTGACAGCACGATATTGCCATCCGGCGACACCTTCTGATCGAACATGCGCTTGAGAACCAGAAGACCTAGGGCATTGCTCCGGGTTGTATCCTTCTCTATCAGGGCTTGCTCCGGACTAGCACTGTTACCCGGCAGCATGGTGAGAGTTAGCACTGTTCCCATCGAAAGCGCCAATAAACGGGACTTCTTCATATGCCTGTGAGACAATCCGGAAACCAGCCATGTTCACTTCTGTATGCAAAAGGGGGGAGCTGAGTGACGGCTTGATACGAGCTTCTCTTATTATATATTCACAAAAATTGGTCTCCTGATTTAATTATGTGAATAAGTCTGTCTGTTTCTCCTTGCCAAGGAAACGTAATTTCCCATGATATCAGGAGATGATGGGAGTTGTAAAAACAATGTGTTACTGTTGCCTGGGTATATTGGGGTTGGCTTCTTCGGGGGCTAGTGGAGGAGACGGAGGCAATTCATTTTGCTTCGGTTTGGTGGCCGATATCCAGTATGGGGATTGTGATGCCAACCGGGCTCGGTTTTACCGTAATTCTTTATCGAAGCTGGAGGAATGTATTACTGCCTTTAATGAGGCGGAGGTTGCTTTTACGGTGAACTTGGGGGACTCTGTGGACCGGAGTCAGAATGATCTGGCTCCTGTTTTGGAACGGTTTGCCAAGCTTCGGGCACCTTTGTATCATATAACGGGCAATCATGATTACAAGGGACTGAAGAATAATGAAACTTTATACCGTCAGTTGGGCATGCCCGGGGAATATTATTCGGTTTTACGGAATGGGTGGCGTCTGATTATGTTGAATACGAATGAGATAGCTTCTTATTCCAATTGCGGTGGTACATGGAAGGAAGCTGAGCTCAAGCAGATGGAGAAGATCATTGCCTTGGAGAAGAGGAATAATGGGCAGACATATAATGGAGGGGTCAGTTCCAAACAATTGCAGTGGCTTGATACCCAATTGCGTGAAGCTCGGGACAAAGGAGAACAAGTCCTTGTGTTTTCCCATCATCCCCTCTATCCCCCCATTGGGTTGACGGCATTGAACGACAAGGAGATCCTGAACATCCTTTCCTCTTATCCATGCGTCAAAGCCGTGATCAGCGGCCATCACCATGCTGGGGCTTATGGCGAGTACAGGGGGATTTCCTGTATAACACTGGAAGGGATGATCGAAACAGAAAAGACTACTGCCTATGCCGTGGTGAAAGTTACGCCCGAAGCCATTTCCATCAAGGGCCAGGGAAGGGCCAAGTCCCGTGTAATCCCCCTGTCATCCCTGGGCAAGAAGGATTAATCCTCCTTGCTGCATTCCTGATACCTTCTTCTCTTATTGGCATCCGGTGGGCGCAATTGCAGCACATTTGGCGTAGAGTGCGTCTAGGGATTTCCGGCTGTAATAGGAATTCAATACATTATGAAGCCTGGACGTGGTTCGTGAACGGTGTTGACTCATTAGTTCCAGGAAGGGGATGTAGCCGACATCAAGGAGGCGACGGGAAAAGACGGAAATATTTTCCCATTCTTCCCGGGTGAATGAGTCGAGGCTATTGAGTCCGAATCGCAGCCAGAGGTACATTGCCGTGAGATCGCCTTGTTGGGCGCTTTTGTAGGCAAAGCGGGATGCTTCGCAATAGTCCTTCCATCCAGCGCAGTCGTTAGGTGTGAAGATCCCCCATTTGACGAGATAGCTCTTCACAATATCTTGATGTTTCAACGAGCATTTGGATACCAGGGGAATCCGTGAGACCAGGCTATCCAGCCTCTTCCTGGTTTCCTTCTCATTGATGTGGGCATATAAACTTTTCTGTTGAAATTGGGCGAATAAAATCCTGGCAAGTTTACCTGGAGCTCGGGAATCGCCTTGTTTTTCCTGCTGGAGGAGTATTTGGCAGAGTTGTTCTTTTTCAGGGGCATGGATATTGCCGGGTGTCAGGTATTCCAACATGATATAGCTTAAAATATCTCCTTGAAACAGTTGCTGACGGAAGTCTTCATAACCTGCGACGGAATCAAGAGATGGATAGAGTATTTCAGAAAGTAAATTTTTCCCCGGAGGTTTGTGGGCAGGAGCGAGTTGCCGATTTTTTTCAAACATTATCTTGTTTATTTCCTGAATATAGCGAAGTAAAAAAACAGAGGCTGCATGATTCGTTCGGGCAGCAAGTGCAAGATAATAAATGACAAGGGACTGTTCTTCCCTGGACATTTGAATAAAGTGTTTTTCACGGTTTGAATCTACCTCGGACTCCTGACGGAGAAGATAATAATAACAGGCCTCCCAGTTTCCTTCGTCGGCTAGTTTTTTGAGAGTAGGGAGGGGAAGACCTTCTGTCGGAACTCCTCCTCCCTGGGAGGAAGGAGGATGAACTGCAAAATCACAATCGGGTGCTAACCGGTCACGCAAATTGGTCTGTTGTTGTTTGAGTACATGATCATGGTCGATTTTATTCCTGATGTATTCATTGATGTGATCACTAGTTTGACCTGAGAATATCTGAAACAAATTGGCGTTTGTTTGCAAAGTAAACGCTCCCTGTTGATCGGGATTCAATCTGGGTTGGCAAATAGCAGGGAAAATCTTTAATCGTTCATTCCAAAGTTCGCGTTGTTCCTCGGAATACCCGGAGCCGTATTCCGGGCAGAAGAACCAGAATCCGAGAGTCGTCAGGAGGGTACCAGTGATGATGATAGTGATTTTTTTCATGGTGGACTGGTCAGGAAAAAGGAAATCTGACGGAATCATGTAATGGAGATGGTGGAAAAATTGAAGATAATCTGGAAAATGAAGGTCGTTTTATCATCATTCAGCACATGCCATCTGGATTGTCAATCTGTTCCTGATTGGAACAGTTGTTTTTTTGTTCGATTATTTAGAATTTTTACGGGAGAACGCATTCAATTTGTTGCGAGAGTTTTTCCAGATAAGAAGTCATGTTTCTTCTTCCAAGACGGCTCGTGATATTGTCGAGAAGCAGTTCGGGAGTGTTCTTATACTGGTTTTGTTGTTCCGGAGGGATGGCTGGAATTAGACCGGGAATGGATTCCGGGTTGCGTTCAAAGTCCATGAATGCGCCCATGGCACGAGGCTGAAGAGTAAACGTGATGCTTTGATGGGAGGGCCTTTGCTCGAAGTAACTCGAATAAAATTGAGGCATCCCGGTATGGAAGGCGTTGATAAAACTCAGAATGTCGATGTGGTAGTTTTCGGAGGGATTGAGACGGACGAATAGCTCGTATCCGGAAATGTCCATATTCCGAACGGTATTGGCAAAAGCGGTTGCCTGGTTGCTGTCCGGGAAAAGACGTAATGTCAGGAGCTCTTCGTTTATCCCATGGAAAACATGGGGGATAACGTACCTGTGGAAATACTCCTCCGTGATACCGCTGACGGCAACGAAGATATGGAAGGATCTGTAGGACTGATGCATGAACGATTCGATTTGCCGATACAGATTTTCGATCTGTTCTTTCCTTGTAATAGCAAGGCACAGTGCTATTTTACGTTCCCGGCAAGCGTAGGAAACTGTCTTGTCGTATAGGAAAGTACGTGGCTTTTGGTAAAAGTGATTATGTCCGGCTATTCTCATGATGAGTTCCTTCCGGTAGCAGGCTGCCTCCAGGGCATTGTCGGTAGGGAGGCGGTAGTTCAGGAAAATGTCGGCTATCTTCCGGCGTTTAGCACTGGGAATAACGAGGGCATGGGTTCCCCAGACACTGGTGTTAAGTTTACTGCGAGTTCCTGGCGGTAACGGTGTGAACTGGTAGGCCTCCGGTTTACTCGGTTCTGCCGGACATGTCACCTGCTTGTCGTGGAACAATCGGAAAATATCCGTTTCCGGGTAGCATGACATATGCCAGGCGAGACTGTTATAGAGCTTTTCCGCTTCAGTGACGGGTGTAGCATCGCTCTCGCCGAAGATGATAAAATCGTCGTCTGCGAATCTCGGATCCAGAATCATGCGGACGAACGAGCTACGGAGGGAACGTGCATACGGGGTATCCAAATCGTACTTCCAGGGGAAGATGGAGGATAGTTCGGTATCTACGGTATCCCGGAGGCAGGAGATGTCCTGAGTCGTAGGGTAGGTTTCAACATCGTATCCGAGACGGTTGAGTTCCTGACTGCCTTCGACTATTTCTCCGCGTGTTATCAGAAAGATACAGTGTAACTTGGTTTTTTTATTCATTGTCATTGAGTATGTTATGTTTTCTCCTCTCAGGTCAATGGGGTTGAAACGACACCATCGGAATATTATTGATAACAAAGGTATGGAAGGGAAACATGTGTGCGCTTTTAGGGACAGGACAGTATTGACTGAGGTAGCGGCTCTGATACGCTTACTCTCTATGAGACGCCGGGACAGGGAAGTTACGGATCCGATCCGGATACGGGAAATCATCGGACAGATCAAGGTCTGTCGCCTTGGTTTGTGCGATAAGAATGAAGCTTACATTGTTCCGCTTAATTTCGGAGTGGAATGGAAGGATGAAACATTGCGTTTGTATTTCCACTCCTCGCGACACGGACGGAAGATTGACTTGTTGAAAGTTTCTCTCCGGGCGTCTTTTGAGATGGATGGCTTCCATCAGTTGGATCCAGCTCCTTCCGGCGTTTCCCTATGCAATTACGGTTACGGTTATGCCTGTGTGATGGGGCGGGGGAACGTTCGTTTCATGGAAGGCGAGGAGAAAGCGAAGGGACTTGCTTTGTTAATGCTCCATCAGGCCGGACTGGTTTGTTCGTTCAGTGAAAAGGAGGCGTCTGCCGTGGAAGTATTCTGCCTGACGACCGAGACGTATTCCGTCAAGGAAAGAGTTGTGAACGCATAGACGGAAAAAGCCGCCCTGCAATACGACGCAGGACGGCCTTCGAGTGAGATTGTAACCCGGAACGGACGCTTAGCAAACGCCTTGTTCGATCATTGAGTCGGCCACCTTGACGAAGCCGGCGATGTTGGCGCCGATGACGTAGTTGGTGAAAGACTGGTCGGAAGCGAATTCCTTGGCGTGGCTGAACGCATTGTCATGAATGTTCTTCATGATGCTGTTGAGCTTGTGGTCTACTTCTTCACGCGTCCAGGAGAGGCGCATGCTGTTTTGGGACATTTCCAGACCGGAGGTGGCAACGCCGCCGGCGTTGGCGGCCTTGGCCGGACCGTACAGGATCTTGGCTGCGAGGTAGGTGTTGATACCTTCCAGGTCGGTCGGCATGTTGGCTCCTTCGGCAACGAGCTTGCAACCGTTTTTGATGAGCGTGCGGGCTTCTTCACCATTGATTTCGTTTTGTGTGGCGGACGGGAAAGCGCAATCGCAGGGAACGCTCCAGGGGCGCTGGCCTTCGAAGTACTGAGCCTTCGTGAACTGTTTCACGTATTCGGAGATACGACCGCGACGGTTGTTCTTCAGGTCCATGACCCAGGCGAGTTTTTCAGCGTCGATGCCATCGGGATCGTAGATGAAGCCGTTGGAGTCGGACATGGTTACGGGCTTGGCTCCGAGTTGGTTGAGCTTTTCAACCGTGTACTGGGCGACATTTCCGGAACCGGACACAAGGCAAACCTTGCCCTGCAGGTCGTCGTTGCGGGTAGCAAGCATGTTCTGGGCGAAGTACACGCAGCCGTAGCCCGTAGCTTCCGGACGAATCAGGGAACCGCCCCAGTTCAGGCTCTTGCCGGTCAATACGCCTGTGAACTCGTTGCGGAGGCGCTTGTACTGGCCGAACATGTAGCCGATTTCGCGACCACCGACACCGATGTCACCAGCGGGAACATCCGTGTTGGCTCCGATGTGGCGGGAGAGCTCGGTCATGAAGCTTTGGCAGAAACGCATGACTTCGTTATCACTCTTGCCCTTTGGATCGAAGTCGGAGCCGCCTTTGCCTCCGCCCATGGGAAGGGTGGTGAGGGAGTTTTTGAAAACCTGTTCGAAACCGAGGAACTTCAGGATGCCCAGGTTGACACTCGGGTGGAAGCGGAGACCTCCCTTGTACGGCCCAATGGCGCTGTTGAACTCGACGCGATAACCGCGGTTGACTTGGACGTTGCCCTTGTCATCAATCCACGGAACGCGGAAAAGGATGGTGCGTTCCGGTTCAACAATGCGTTCCAAAATCGCATTGGCTTCATATTTCGGAGATGAAGCGAGCACGGGATCGATCGTGTTAAGGACTTCCTGTACTGCCTGAAGGAATTCCGGTTCGTGCGAGTTTTTCGCACGGACGTTTTCCAAAACGCGCTGAGAATAGGTCTGGGCCATGGATTTGATAAAGGATGGTGGATTCTGTAGCGGTCACTTGATGAACCGCTGGTGCGGGACGACTCTTTATCAAGTTTGTTTCACTCAGCAAGAAATTTTATTCTATTTTGTAATTGGGGTCAGGTCAAAAATAGAAAATATATTTTTTTGTTTCATTTTTTCATCTGACCCCAAATTGATTGGTATGGATACTTTGGGCTCTGAATGGAGAACAGGGAGCAGGGCGAAAACAGGCTTTTGAACAAATAGGTATGTTCGGGAGCGTTCTTGATGGGGGAGAGAGGTTCCGGAGGAAGTAGGGGAGGGGGTTATTGACTGGAGTAGTCTTCAGTGATTTTTTCAATCCATGCATGGATTTTGCGGTCATTTTCCTCCATTTGCTTGGCTCGGAACAAAAGAGTGCCCAATGACCGAGGGAGTCCCATGTGCAACCGGTTGGCAATCCAGGCATAGGGAACCATGGTTGACTTGCGGACAGCCAGGGCGATGATGAGTTTGGAGGAATGGCTATAGGGAGTTGTCAGGAGCTCTTCCTCCGTCAACCCGAAGGCGCGGAGCCCTCGAACGACGATACGCTCGGCAACGAGTTCTCCAATTTCCCCGCTCATGCTTCCGGGAGCTCCCGAGAGGCGTTTGGTCAACCCGTGCATAGCATCGACGATACGTTTTCGGAAAGTGCTGGAGCCATAGCACCAGCCTCGCTGTACGGTACCGGGGCCGACGTGTCCGACCGGGAGCAGGGCTCGCTCGTCCATGAGTTCCGCCTCGTACCTCCCTAGAAGATGATCCAGGTATTTTTCCCGTCCCTGGGAGGTATCCGTACAGCCGAAGACTCCCAGGCCGCGTTCCGGATGGATCCACGGTGCGCGTTTTTCCGGTGCCGCCAGCCATTCGTGCAGGCTGGTCCAGCGACTTCCGGAAAAGAAGGTCTGGCGGCGTACCAAGCCGGATCGTGCAGGATTCAGGTGGATGTAATCGATGATCGTCGAGAAGTAGTGGGCATTGTCCGCTTCGACCAGCATGGATTTGTATCGCCCGGCAAAAACATGTCCCTGGAAACCGTGCTTTTTATTAAAACGTACCGTATAGGTTGTCTGAAGCCATTTCATGCCGTCGACCAAGTTGGCCTGCTCCGTGCGGAATAGGATGTGATAGTGGTTATTCATCAAGGCGTAGGCATAAACCGTCCAGTTGCATCTTTCTGAGGCTTCGCGAAAGGTTTTCAGAAACAGCTCTCTATCCTCGTCGTCCAGAAAGATATCACTGTTCCTGTTCCCCTGGCATTGCACATGATAAACTGCTCCGGGATATTCGATTCTCAACGGCCTGCTCATGCTGGCTATCATGGAGGTGCCAGTTGAAAACTCAAGATTTTATTTTTGATTTTTGATCTGACCCCAATGGAAGACGAATTTGTTATTTTTTTCTGACAGTTATTTCATCTGCCTTTGTTTGACAGGTTTGGAATCGGGGGAGATTTTTGTCTGTTGCGCTGTTGCCCGGGAGGATGCTCTTGCCGGTAGGAAATATTGCTTACCTCCTGGTTTTGTGGGGAGAAGATGTCGTCTGTACCGGAAGTTCCTATGTTCAAATTGTTTCGGGTGATATGAAAATTCAAAGGGTCTTTACAAAGTAGAACGATGATCGCCGGCGGGATTCCTTGAAGGAAGAGCGGACAATAATATTGAAATAGCAGCAGCGATCAGGTAATAACGGGTAGGCCTTGTTTTCTTATTCCCAATCCATACAACATTTCCATGAACGAATTGAAAGGCACATGCATCATCGGACAGTCGGGTGGTCCCACTGCTGTTATCAACGCCAGTGCTCTGGGCGTTATTCAGGCTGGCCTTGCCAATGACCGGATTACCCGGGTGCTCGGGGCTGCCAACGGTATTGAGGGCGTGCTTGACGAACGGCTGTACGACATGTCTTATGAGGATCCTTCGGAGTTGGAGCACATGAAGTATACGCCCGCGTCCGCGCTGGGTTCCTGCCGGTACAAGATGAGCCATTTCCTGGATGATGATACGGATTATAAGCGTCTGTTAGAAGTGTTCCGCAAGTACGATGTCCGGTATTTCTTCTACAATGGGGGAAATGATTCCATGGATACCTGCAACAAGGTGTCAAAGTTTCTTCAGAAGTCGGGGTACGAATGCCGAGTGATCGGTATTCCCAAGACGATTGACAATGATTTATTCGGCACGGACCACTGTCCCGGCTTCGGATCTGCGGCTAAATTTATTGCGACGTCCTGCATGGAGATTCATCAGGATTTGCAAGTGTACGACAAGGGGCGTGTGACGATTGTGGAAATCATGGGGAGGCACGCCGGCTGGCTGGCCGGTTCCGCAGCGTTGGCAACATATGCCGGAGCGGGCCCCGATCTGGTGTATTTGCCCGAGGTGGATTTCCATCTAGACAGGTTCCTGGCAGATGTCTCTGAAGTTTACGGGCGCAAGGGAAAGTGTATGGTGGCTGTTTCGGAAGGGATCCATGATTCCTCTGGGCGTTTCATTGCTGACGCCGGCGTGGGTGGTACGGATGTGTTCGGGCATACGCAGTTGGGCGGCTTGAGTGCCATGCTTGCGGAGATCGTCAGACGGGAATTGGGGTTCAAAGTACGTGGGATTGAGCTTTCCCTTCTCCAGAGGTGCGCCTCTCATGTTGCTTCGAAGACTGATATTGAAGAAGCTTACATGGCTGGCAGGACTGCCGTCGAAATGGCTGTGCTGGGACATACCGACAAGATGATAGCCTTTGAGAGAGAGATGATGGATGGTATGTATCATTGCCGTATCAAATTGGTGGATCTGGGCGATGTGGCTAACGTGGAAAAATTGGTGCCGCGCGAGTGGATCAATTCGGAAGGTAACGGGGTGGAGGCACCGTTCATCGATTATGTTCTTCCTCTGATTCAGGGTGAAACCTTGATGGAAAAGGAGAACTCATTGCCAAGGTTCGTGCGTCTGAAGAAGGTTCAGGCTTCATGTTGAACCGCGGATAATTTGCAAGGAAAAACGGGCTGTCTTTTCCCTTTCGGGAAATAGGACGGCCCGTTTCGTTTTTTAATTAAAACAACTTGTTTGTTTTATCTGCCGTGATAATGCCCCCGGTTGTAACCGGGGGAGAATCCCGGGCGAATAGCCGGACCATGCGGACGTGGCGGGAAGGGACGATAGCTTGGGGGAGGCGGAGGAGGACATGGACGGTGGACAGGAGGAGGTGGTGGACCATGGCGATGGACTGGAGGCGGGCAATAGGGACGCCTGTAAACTCCGGCAGGCCAGAAGTAACGACCGCGATAGCAGGGGGCTGGTCCCCAGGTAGGAACATAGCAACCACTGTAAATACCATTCATGACAATAATGGGAACACCGGCGGGAGAATAGGCATAGATGGGGAAACCGGAAGGAGTGTAGCCCCATATAGGAAAACCGGCGGGGTCGTATTGGAAGGAAACGGCGGCTCCTCTCCCGAAGGTGCCTCCGACGGCGATGCTGAATGCCCCCTGGGCTTCTTGGGAAACGTAAAGGCTGCCCAGTGTGCAGATGCAGGCTAGGGTGCTCAGCGACATTAATTTAAATTGCTTCTTCATGCCTGATGTCGTTTGATATAATGTTGTGGGGAGGAATTGAATTTCTATTCCCGTCATTTGAGGAAGCGGCATCGACGATTGTTTTTGTGTAAGATGAATGGATTTATGTCACCGATTTCGGATGGGAGGAATGATTTATTTTCACTTGATCCGTTTCCGGGGGGATTTATCATAAAGCGGTTGTAAGTTATGGATCAAGAAAGGCTCTAAGTTTATTTTTCTCATGTTTTTTCGTTTCTCTCCTCAAAAAAGTTGGCAGGAAAAGGTTCTCGAACGCGTTTTTAAGAACAGAAAAATTTGTGAGGAACGCTTGCTTCCTTTCGGCTGTGTCCGGGGAAAAAGGGGGTTCCTGTATCGGGCGGGATTGTTGAACGGTGCTCTATCCATGGAATTTGAAATCTGTACGGACGGTTCTGTTCATGTGACGGTGCATAGCGTTCATGGAGAAGAGTATGAGCGAATGCTTGATTCTCAAGGAACGCCAAGATCGTATCTGGGCAGGAAACTCCGCCAGGAATATGAGGAAGAGTTGTGGCATGTAGCTGAGTGCTGCTTCGTGCCGGATGCTTTTAAAGAAGACATGACTCTGCGCATCATTGATCATATACGGAATACATATGGGGACGAGCTTGAGTTCTTATGGAGAAAGTTCCCGGAAAATGCCATTGTGCGCCGCCGTGACAAGAAGAAATGGTATGCCGCTTTGCTGGTTGTTCCTCGTTTCAAGTTGACCGGGGACTCTGAGGAGCGAGTCGAGATTCTCAATTTGCGAGTTTGTCCTGATGATCTTGAGCATCTTGTGGATAATCGCAGCCGTTTTCCTGGTTATCACATGAACAAGAAAAACTGGGCCACTTTCTGTCTTGATGGGTCCATTCCTTTCGATGAACTAACGACACGTCTCGAAACCAGTTACCGGCTTGTCCGGAAATGAGTGCTCGGTAATTTACTGTATATAAAAAGAAGAAGCTGTCTTACTCCGGTTATAAAACCGTGGCAAGACAGCTCCTGGAAAAATGAAACAGGGTAATTTAGTTGACGTAGTTGATTGTACCCTTGGTCCCGCGGAATTGATGGTCTGAGTCAGAGCTATTCCAATAATCGAATGTTCCGTTGATCTGACCTCTTTTCAAATGGATTCCGAACATCTGGACGCTACGTGGGAACCCGGTGGCTGTGTACCATCTGCAGCTAAGATCAAATAAGCCTTCCTGAAGATTGCCGTTAATCATATACACGGCTCCTTGGGTAGCTTCGCCATCAATGGTAATGGTAGAAGTCATCCCTTCGCCAGCCATAAGAATAATAGAACGGGCAGCAGTTCCTAAAAGGTATTCAAGATCATTGGAGTCCATGGGATCCACGGTGTCGGCGGCTCCGAGGACAATAGACAGTGTCGTCCCTGCGGGAAGGGCGTTGTCCGTGGATCTGTCGCTACCGTTGCCTCCGCAACCGGTCACAAGGAAGAGCGGGGCACAGACAGCAGTCAATAGAGAGAGAATCTTGATCATACGTGGAGTGAGCTAAAAGTGATTTGTCGTTACAATCTACCATGCATCATGGAGACGTCAATGATTTTTGAAAGGGAGGGGAGTGAATTTGCAGCCTTTCTTATGGATAAGTTGGGAGACTGGTATCAAGACCCCGCCGGCAGGGACATGCCGGCGGGGTGAAACGGGATTATTTTTTGACGGGAATGACGTCCAGTTCGGCCATGGAGGCATAGTCGTTTCCTCCAACCTCGCTGAGAGCGGTGAAGCGGAAGTAGCGTGCCTTGACAGGCTTGTCGAAGTTGACGATTTGCAATTCGTCCGAGTTCGGGAACTTGCCCTTGGCGGCCTGCTGCCATGTTTTACCGTCGGCACTGGTCTCAATGCTGTAGTCGGCGACGCGGCCGTTGGCACTGCCGTCCTGACGGGGAAGGCAGGTGATACCGCTGAATTCACGTTCCTTGCCGAGGTCGATTTCGAGGACGTGGGGATGTTTTGTCACCGTCTTGTTGTATTCCGAATGCCAGAAGGTGGAGGGATCTCCGTCGATGGCGAATTCGGCGTCGGCTTCTCCCAGTTCCTGGCTGGATACGCTCTTGATCGCGTACTTGTCAGTCCGTGTATTCATGCTCATATCCAGATTCGCGGCAGGGATACGGATGGTTTCCAGAGTACTTTGAGCCGTGATGGGACGGATGGAGAAGTCCAGCTTATAGGGCTTGTTGGCCTTGATGATATCGCGCTCCATCGGACCCGGACCGCATGAGGCACCTCCAAGTCCGCGGGTAGCTGCCGAAAGGACGAGAACGGTTTTGTCCGTATTCTTAGGCAGTTGGACGGGATGGTTGGCCAGGATGAGATCCGTGGTAGTGTAGGGAATGGCCGAGAAGGCGAATGGCGCGTCAAGGGATCCGAAGAGCAGACCTTCTCCCTTGTCGTTGGTCAGGGCAACCCAGCGCGTGTCTTCATGGTTGCCCGTATCCTGTGGACGGCCATAGGGGAAGAACGAAGCTTGAGCGGTCGTTTTGTACTGTCCAAGGGGCATGCCGGTTTTGCGGTCTGCGTAGTTTTCTTCCGGGCCTCGTCCATAGTAGGTGATGTTGGACAGGTTGGAGGGAAGCTGGATTTCATACCCCAGGCGCAGAAGGTCCAGCATGGCGCCGCGAGGCAGCAGGACGGACTGGCAGGTGACTGTACCGTCTGCGTACACGGTCCATTCCAGATTGTTGATGAAATGGGTGTTGGCATCGTTGAGCTTCTTCTTGTTCGGGGTGATGGTCGTATTGTTTCCTCCGAAGTCGTTGAGGCTTTCGGACTGTTTGCCGCTGACCTTGATGGACTGCTTGATGGTAATGCTCTTGCCGTTGCTGGTGATTTCGCTGCTGATGAGTTCGTGTTTCAGATCGCGGAGGCCGTGATCCATGCTCTTGGCGAGGACACCGGGTTCATTGCTGGAGGCGCAACGGACGGCGTTGACGACCATCGGCTGTTTCAGCAGGGGCTGTCCGTTGACGGTGTACTGGGCCAGTTCTCCCGTTTTAGGATCAAAGCTGACGGAGAAGTTGCTGCCGGAAATGACCTGCTTGTCGGCACTGAGGCTCAATGGACCCTCCGGAGCCTTGAACATGGCTTTTTCTCCAACCGTGGGGAGGTCGATCTGGTCGAAGGCCAGTTCGTAACCTTTCTTCGCCCACGGCATGTCCTTGTTGAGATGGAAGCCGATGCGGAGGCTGTATTCGGCTCCGTTTTCCTGTTCCGGAAGGAAATCGGCCGGGATTTCCACCGTCTGGCGTGGGCCGACTTTGGGTAGGTGGAGCATGCCTTTGGCGATTTCCTTGCCGTCGCGGTTGAGCGTCCAGATAACATCGTAATCGGAGAGGTCTTTGAAGAAGTTCTTGTTGAAGATCGTTACCTTGCCGTCTTTGAGGCCGGCTTTGATGTTCTGGTAAACGTGCTTGACTTCAAAATAACCGGGTTCCGGAGTCAGGTCTGCCAGGATGGTACCGTTAAAGACGAACTGACCGCTGTTGGGGTGATCGTTGAAGTCGCCTCCGTAGCACAGCATTTTTTCGCCGTTCGGCAGGGTCTTGTAGATTCCCTGGTCGATCCAGTCCCAGATGGCGCCGCCCATAATGCGGTCGGAGGACTCGATGGCTTCCCAATAGTCTGCGAGATCCCCCATGGCATTCATCATGTTGTGGGCATATTCGGAAATGTAGAAGGGCTTGGGATAATTCTTGTTGGCTGCCATGCCTTGCGTCCATCCGACGGAGGGATACTGGTTGGAACCGAGATCAACGATTTCGTTGTTACGTTCGTAATGGGTGGGACGGGACAGATCACGGGCTTTGATTGTTTTTTCGGCGACCTGGAAGTTACGACCCGGACCGGCCTCGTTGCCGAGGGACCACATGACAACGCTGGGGTTGTTCTTGTTGCGTTCCACCATGGCCATGACTCGTTCGACATGAGCGGGCATCCATTCCAGCGGATGGGAGAGGGATTCCTTGCCGTAATAGTAGCCGTGCGATTCGATGTTGGCTTCATCCTGAACGTAGATGCCGTACTTGTTGCAGAGGTAATAGAAGTACGGATCGACAGGGTAGTGGGAACAGCGAACATGGTTGATGTTGGCCCTCTTCATCATGGCAACTTCTTGTTCCATTTGTTCACGGGAGACGAAGTGGCCGGTAGAAGGATTATTTTCGTGGCGGTTGACGCCTTTGACCTTCACGGGCTGTCCGTTGACGAGGAAGACGCTGTCTTTGATAGTTACGTTGCGGAAACCAACCTGGGAGGAAACCATTTCTACAGTCTTGCCGGCCTTGTCTTTCAGTTCGATGACGAGCGTGTAAAGATTGGGCGTTTCGGCAGACCAAAGTTTGGGCTTGGAGTAGATGCCCATGAGAGAAGTCTTGAAGTCTTTCATGCCGGTGAGGCGGAGAGGTTTCTGCATGACTCCGTCGTAGGGCGCATCTTTAGGCTTGACGGGATCGACAAGTTTACCGTCTTCCGTGTAAAGGTTCATGGCGACGGAGTAGCCTTCCAGATTCTTGTGGCGGGGGAAGAGATTGCGGACATCAATGTCGGCAAGGAGACGCCAATCGCCATCTACCTTTCCGGGGTTGACGGGATCCACGGGGAGAAGAGCCCAGCTGTTCGGTTCCACGGGGTTGGTGTGGATGAAGAAATCGCGAATGTGGACTTTGGGCAGGGAGAAGATGGACACTGTGCGGAAAATCCCCGAAAGACGGAACATGTCCTGGCATTCCAGATAGGCTCCGTCGGAATGGCGATATACTTCCACGGCCACTGTGTTTTCGCCTTCCTGCAGGTAGGGGCTGATATCGAAACGGGCCGGGTTGCGGGAGTCCTTGGAGAATCCGACGTATTTACCGTTGATCCACAGATAGAAGAAGGAATCGACTCCGTCGAACTGTATGTAAACTTCCCGTCCATCCCAGCCGGCGGGAACTTCGAAGGTGCGGCGGTAGGATCCGACGGGGTTGCGTGCCTCGAAGGATGTGTATTTTTTATTGCGGGGTTCTTTGGTTACGTAGGGCCAATCCCGCTCAAAGGGATAGGGCTGGTTGGAGTAAATCGGAGTGCCGTAACCCTGGGTTTGCCAGGATGCAGGAACTTTGATTTCCTTCCAGTTGCTGACGTCGTAGTCGGGCAGGAAGAAACCGACAGGACGGCTTTGCGGGTCTTTGGACCAGTTGAACTTCCATTGACCGTTCAGGGATTTCCACCATTTACTGTTTTCGGGGAGGATTTTCAGTGCCGAATTCAGATCGCTGAAACTGGAGAAGGTAGCTGTGGGAGCCTCTTTGTTCAGGTGAAGATTTTGTTCTTGTTCCCATTCAAGACCGGTGGGAGCGCTGTCGTCACCGGGGACGACCGGGGTTGCCCATGCAGGCGCCAGAGAACAGGCGGCAAAAACGGTGCAGGACAGAAGCCAGTTTTTTGTCGTAGTCATAATTATCAGATTTGGAAATGCAGCTATTGGCGGCATCAGCTAGATATACGGAGCCGGATAGCCTGTTCTTTCTATCAGAACTCAATCGGCAGGGCAAGACGCCTCTTTGTACAATTCTTGGAGAAGAAATTTATTTCTGTCCCAACTCCGTTTGTGGCAGTTCATAAACGGAGAGGAATGACTGGTGAAACCGGCATGAATTGGATAAAAAATGTCCGAAAGATATCGGTTTGAGGAAAAGGATACGAAGGCTCTTACAGGAGCCATGTACCGTATTGGGGCAGTTGGCTTTGCCGTTTCATACTGTAGGCGAGGATGTATTTCAGCACATCCGCCTGGGTTCGTCCGTGTTGGGCGGCAGCGAGGCAGATGGAGCCGGTTTTTCCCAAGTGGCAACAGATATTCATTTCCAGAATGCGGCGTTTCCCTGATTCAAAATCGATGCGGTAATCGACTCGGAAGTAGTCCATGGGGCCGAGATTGTCCCAGATCGTGTTAATGTCACGGATGATATCCTCCTGCATGTTGTCGACAGGCACAAGCTGGTAACCCAGGTGGTCGTGGAGTTTCAAATCTTCCGTAATGATGTTTCCCGGTTTGTCTGATTTGGGTTGTACGAATCCCAGGATGACAGGGCGTTTCCCTCCCAGGACGGGAACGGTGACGTCAATGCCGGGACAGTATTGCTCAGCAAGGACTTCATGCCCTTCGGAAAGGAGTCGTTCTGCACAGGAAACGGCTGTCTGCCATGTCTCGCAAATACTGTCGGAGCGGATCCCTCCCGAGGCGGCACCGAATCTCTTTTTGATGAAATAGGGACCGGGGAACGGTTCATGATCCGGAATGGGTTTGTTGGACGAAAGACCGATTCCCTGAGGCATATGCAGCCCCAGAGAGTGGAATACGTATTTGGTAAGCAACTTGTCCTCTGCAATGGCCCGGATGTTGGGAGGGGCTCCGAGATAGGGCATTTGGATGAATTCGCAGTAGGAAGAAATGAAAATTTCCGGATTAGCCATGGGAAATCTGTTCATTAGTGAAAAGACATAGTCAACATTGCCTTTGGCACATTGGACGGAGTACGGTTTGGAAGAGGATGTAACATCGTAACCGATCTCCTGGAGTGCTTTGTAAATATTGTAGTGGTAACGGGGGTATCCCCCGTTGCCCGTATAGGGTTTCTCAGAAAAGTCCGGAGCATCGGGGGCGTAAGGAGCCAGAAATAGGATACGGGCCGGTTTGCCGTAGGTGTTCAGTTGGATTTCTGCTGGTTCAAACATATTTTACTGTAATTGGATACAGATTGGAGGAAGAAAGTCGCACTCCTGTTCAAGAATAGTTCGAAAGCATAATATTTCGTCTGTTTTTAGGCTCTACGTCAGAATCGAAATCTAAAACCTACAGCCGTGCCGGCGGCCTCTTCATATAGTCTTCTCCCGATTTTTTGAATGACATCATCCAGAAACGGAAAATACCTTATAAAATCAAGGTGTTACAAAGAACCCAAAAGAAAAATGGAGCGGATGATGGGATTCGAACCCACGACATCAACCTTGGCAAGGTTGCGCTCTACCCCTGAGCTACATCCGCACTGATTAGGCAAGTGTGCGGGAAGGTTTATACGTATTTTTTCATGGGATGCAAGAGATTTTTGAAGTTTTTTCAGGAATGATCGTTTGTCCCCGTTTGAACGGGACGGATGGCATTGAGGATAGCTAGCAATGAAATGCCGACATCGGCGAAGATGGCTTCCCACATGTTGGCTTCCCCGGCGGCGGCCATCATGAGGATGATGCCTTTGATGCCGAGGATGAAAACGATGTTTTGGAGGATGATTCTGCGGGTACCGTGGGCAAGGCGCAGAGCCAGGGGGAGCCGGGAAGGTTCTCCGTTCATGAGAACAATGTCGGAGGCTTCCATGGCGGCGTCGGATCCCATGCTTCCCATGGAGATGCCGATATCGGCGCGGGTGAGTGCGGGGGCGTCGTTAATTCCGTCTCCGACAAATGCGAGAAGTTTACCGGGGGTGGTTTCCTCCTGGAGCCGTTCGACAATGCGAACTTTATCTTCCGGGAGGAGCTGGGAGTAGCAGTCTTTGATGTGGAGGTATTTGCTGACAGCCTGGGCGTGTTCGTCACTGTCTCCGGTGAGCATGGCTATTTTGGCGATCCCTTGGGATTTGAGGTTTCGGATTGTTTGGAGGCTATCCGGCTTGATACTGTCGGCTAGCAGGATATTGCCGGCGTATCGATTGTTGACGGCGATGTGGACGATGGTGCCGGTGAGGGATGGATGAGGTGGTACGTCGATGCCGTTCTCTTGCATCCAGGCGGCGTTGCCGGCGAGGATGTGGTTAGCTCCCAGAGTAGCGGCTGTGCCGCGCCCGGCTATTTCCCGGAAGGAGGCATTCTCCATGGAGGGAATGGGTTTGTCGTAGGCGGCAAGGATGGATTGGGCGATGGGGTGGTTAGAGGTGCTTTCGGCGAGAGCTGCAAGCCGGAGGAGTTGTTTATCCGTAAACCCGTTGGCGGGTTCCGTGCGGGTGATGGTAAATTTACCTCCGGTGAGAGTCCCTGTTTTGTCGAAGACGACTGTACCGATCCTTGTAAGAGCATCAAGGTAGTTGCTGCCTTTGAGTAGAATGCCGTGTCGGGCAAAGCGTCCGATACCGGCAAAGTAGCTGAGAGGGATGGATATGACGAGAGCGCAAGGGCAGGAAATGACGAGAAGGATGAGGGCGCGCCGGATGCCCTCCGTCCACCCGATGGGAAGAAGGAGTGGGGTAAGCACGGCAATAAGGAGGGCCAGGATGAGGACGGACGGGGTGTACCAGCGGGCGAAGCGTCGGATGAAAGTTTCCGTTTTCGTTTTACGCTCGGCTGATTCCTGGACGAGTTTGAGGATGCGGGAGACTGTGGATTGGTCCCAGGTTTTGGTGACTTGGATGGTGAGGGCTTCTTCCTGGTTGACGCTGCCGGAGAGTACCTGGGTACCGGGTTCGGCTTTTAGGGGAATGAATTCTCCGGTGAGTGCGGAGGCGTCGAGGTGGGAGTGGCCTTCGGTTACGACCCCGTCAAGAGGGACTTTCTCTCCGGGACGGACGAGGATTTTTTGCCCGGGAGTGATTTGAGCCGGGGGGACGGTTTGGATACCTTTCTCTTGGATGAGGTGGGCATAGTCCTGCTTGAGATCCATAAGTCCGGTAACGGATTCCCGCGTTTTATAGACGGCGCGTTCCTGAAGGATTTCTCCGATTTGGAAGAAAATAAGGACGGAAACTGCTTCCGCATATTCTCCGAGGGCCAAGGCTCCCAAAGTAGCAACTCCCATGAGGAAATTTTCATCGAAAACTTTTCCCTTCAGGAGGTTGGAGGCGGCATCGGCGAGGATGTTCCACCCGATGACGAAATAGGAAACGATGGCGAGAACAATACCGGCAGGTGTCCGGGTACCCACAGCAAGGGCGATAGCGAAAAGGATGAGACCTGCGAGCGGGCGTTTCCAGTGCGAAGATGTGTCGGAAGTCTGGTGTCCACATGTTGTATTGCATGCTGTGCAGGAAAAGCTTGTACAGCATGAGCACGAAGAGGAACAGGCCTGGCTGTGACGATGTTTATTTTCCGGCTGTCGGGAATGTGAATTGTCCATGGCGGAAAGGAGATTGGACGGGAGTTTTTATTCGCAGATATGTTCCAATCCCATGGCAAGGATGGTACGGACATGGCTGTCGGCAAGGCTGTAGAAAACGTGTTTGCCTTGTTTGCGGGTTTTGACGAGTTTGCTGTGACGTAGTAAGCGCAACTGGTGCGAGACGGCCGAAGTGGTCATGTCGAGAGCGGAGGAGAGATCGCAAACACATAGTTCGTGGTCAATGAGCGCCCAGAGAAGGCGGATACGTGTGGAATCTCCGAAAAGTTTGAAAAAGTCGGACAGGTCGGTGAGGGTATTGATGTCAGGGGTATCCAGATCAATACCGGTTTCCGTACAGTGGCTGTCAAGGTGGATCGTGGTGTGCTGGCGTGACATGGCTAGGGATAATTCGATTGAATGATTGAATATTTGTTCAATCGTTTTTTTGTTAACCTGGTTTCACTATTACGTCAAGAGAAAAGTGGAAAATGACGATGGAAACGAAGAATGAGGGAAGGATTTCGTGAATCGAATCCTTGTGATTGAATATAATTTCGCCTAAAAGGCGATCATATGAGAATAAAACCTGTTTTAACGTTTTTCTTATGTGCGGGGATGAGTGCGATGTCGATTATCCCGGTTTGGGCCGCTATCAAGTATGAGGGGGAGTGACTATTTTGATATTTCCGGGGGGGTTTCCCTTCCCGGGAAGGCAATCAAAAGTAGGGTCTCTTTTCTCAGGAGTCTGCCGGACGGAAAAGTCCTCCCGGTTCCGGGAGGATGAGGCGTTGCATTTGTAATCGGACAAGGGCGGTTGTGAGTTCTCCGTTCGTGAGCCCGGTGGATGAACACAGGGTATTGAGATCGCGGAACCCCATATTGATCGAGTGCAGAACCTGTTGTTCCTGTTCGGAAAGAGAGTGGGCACGGGAAGAGACGGAGGGAGTGGGTTCTTCGGAGGGAAAGAGGGCCAGTTCCTGCTGTGCGGGGGATGTATCCGCCCAGTGGAAATCGTCAATGATGTGTCGGGCACAGGTGGCAAGGATGGCTCCTTCTCGGATAAGAGAGTGGCAACCGTCGGATGAAGTGCGGTCTACAGGGCCGGGGACGGCGTAAACGAGTCGGCCCTGTTCGTTGGCGGTATGGGCGGTAATCAGGGCGCCGCTGCGGGCAGGTGCCTCCACGACAAGGGTGGCTTTGCTCCATCCGCTGACGATTCTGTTGCGCATGGGGAAGGTGGTGCGGCTGGGTCCCATATTCATGGGGAATTCGGATACGACAGCTCCTCTTCCGTCGGATATTCTAGCGGCGAGCGGAGCGTTTTCCACGGGGTAGAGGCGGTTGAGGCCGGAACCGATTATAGCAATGGTACGGCCTCCTGTGACAAGGGCCGCGTTATGAGCCTCGGTGTCGATGCCTTTGGCGAGCCCGGAGATGACGGTAACTCTGCATTCGGCAAGTTCGCTGGCGAATTTTCTCGTCGTGAGGCGACCGTACGGTGTTGCCTGCCGTGAACCGACGATGGCAACGGAACGTTCTCCGTCGGAGGGGAACCACTGGCCGTGGTGGTAGAGTACGATGGGCGGGTCGGGGAGTTCCCGAAGCGGGGCGGGATAGGTATCGTCAAAGATGGTTGTGACGGATGCCCCGGCTTTGTCGGCGAGTTCGAGTTCTTTTTCCGCATTGACGGTGGTTTTCCAGGAGCGGATGGCGGCGGCGAGTTCAGGACCGATACCCCGGACTTGGCGGAGCATGGTTTCGTCGGCATGGAGAATGAGTTCCGGGCTGCCGAAAAAGTCCAGCAAACGGCAGATGCGGATGGAGCCGAGCGTTGGGATCAGATTCAGCGTGATGGCGGCGAGACGGGGCGTCATGGGGAACTGTGGGAAAATCAGAGTTCCCGGTAAACGTTCAGATGAGACTGGATCATATCGTCCATGCGGTAGGGGGAGGGAATGTCTGCCGGCGGGGCAATGGGCGTTTTGTACCAGTCGGCGAGGAGTTCCGCCATGGAGAGGGTGTCTCCGACGGGGACGAGCCCTTGGGGGAAGAAGACTTCGAGTTGTTCCCTGACTCCGCCATGGGCATACCCGGCGACGGGGCGGCCGATAGCGAGGGCCTCAAGTGTGGTTTTGCCGAAAGATTCCGGCATGGAAGTGAGGGAGAGAGTGACTGAGCATGCTGCCTGGACGTCGCGAAGATCCCGTCGATGACCGACCCATGTTGTGTGCGGAGTAAGACCCGCATTGTCATAGGCATTGAGGACTTCGTTCTTGTATTCTTCCTTGCCCTTCTTGGCTTCTCCGACGATGACGGCATGGGCCGGGATACCTTGGTCGAGGAGAGTTCTCATGATGGGAATCATGTCCAGATGTCCTTTGACCCGGGTGATGCGTCCAGGCAGGCAAAGGGTAAATTTGCCGGCGAGTTCCGGATAGTTTGCATGCCATGTATGGAGCCACGCGCTGGTGGGAGTATATCCGGAATAATGCGTTTCCGGAGTGATGGCATTGGGGATGACCCGGATGTTTCGAGCCTGTGCCTTGGGGTATTTTTCCGTGATGTAGTCGCGGATGCACCGGGAGACGGCGATGATGCGTTCCCCTTTGGTCATGATGGCGGAGTAGGCATTGACGGAGTAGAATCCGTGGACACTGGTGACGAGTCCGGGACGGAATTCCTCCGGGATGCCTTTCCAGGCCAGGTATCCGATCCATGCCGGCATGCGGGAGTGGAGGTGGAGGATATCCGGTTTTTCCTCAAGAAGGAGCTTGCGGAGGCGGCCTGTTTTCAGGAGGGAAGAGATGCTTTTTTTACCGATATCCATTCTGATGTGGCGGGAACCTTCGTGCTTTAGCTGGGAGACGAGGCGTCCTCCGGAGGATATGACGACATTATCGATACCCCGATTGGAGAATCCCTTGCCGAGTTCCAGAACGACTTGTTCGACTCCTCCGGATTCCATGGAGGGAAGTAAGTGGATAATTTTCATGTGGAAGGAGTAGAGGGAAAAAAGTGTTGGATGATATAGTCGGCTGCGCGATCGGTTTCGACAAGGGGAAGGGAAGACGGGAGGTGGCCGGTTGTTTTCCATGTAGCCCAGGGAGTGACGCGCCCTTCTTCAAGAAGCATGTCGAGACCGCGGGCAACGCGGGATGGCTTGGAGGAACGCACGGGCATGCAGAGGACGCCGACGGCTGCACCCGATCCTAGGGCTTCGTACACCATGGAGACGCTGTCCTGTGTGACCCAGGCGGTATGGGCGTGTTCCAAATGGGCGGCAACCCAGCCGGGGCGGGTCTCTTCCACCGGAACAACCTTGATGTGGGGGCATTCCCGGACAATGGACGGGGCGAAGTCCGGGGGAGTTCTTCGCGAGGTCGTCAGAACGGCTTGTCCGCCGGTGGCGGAGACATGGGCGTCAATGGCTTGGAGCTGCCCCAGAAGGGAATCTGGAGCCCAACCGTAGGCCTTGCTGGGACCTCCGATGAGGATGAGTGTTGTGTTTTTATCTGCTTCCGGGTTGGGGCGGATGGAGTGGAGGGCTCCTGTAGTGGGGAAGATGTGCTTTCCGGGATACTCCTTGTTCCCGAGGTCGTGCCGGGGGACGAGGCACAGGTCGAAGAGACAACAGGGAAGGCTGGGTTTCATGCAGAGAATGGAAACGGCGTTAAAATGCCGTGCTGCCCGGATCAAGGGAATGTGGGTGCTGTGACCGGCGGCGATGATGAGATCGGGGCGGGCATGACCATTGTTCCGGGAAACGGTGCGGAGCTTTTGGAAAAAGCCTTGCCCTGCCAGGTCGATGATATCAACGTTTCCGGGCTTTCGTGCGGAAAGCGCAGCCGCCAGTCCCTTGGTTTGGTTCAGGTGGCCTGGTTTGGAATCGCTGAGTATCCAGATGTTCATGGGCTTGTATCATGAAGAGTCGGCGGCTGTTTTTCAAGTTAAAGACACGGCACCTTGAACTTCTTGCCGGACAAAGTGAAGAGGTTAAACATAATTGCATCGAACTTTCCTGCAGTAGCAATCGAAAGGGTATCAAAAGAAGGGATACGGATGGGGTGGCGGATGATTGACGATGGGGAATCTTTGTGGCAGTCTTGGCGGCACAAGCAGCCGATTATGTTTTCTCTATTAGCCGATAAACTTGACGATACGTTCCGCAAATTGCGCGGATTGGGCAAAATTTCCGAAAAGAATATTGCCGATGCCCTGCGAGATATCCGACTTTCCCTGTTGGAGGCTGATGTCGAATTTGGAGTGGCCCGCGATTTTATCGCCCGGGTCAAGGAACGGGCTATGGGGCAGGAAGTGCTCAAGTCGGTCAAGCCCGGGGAGCAAATCGTCAAGATTTTCCATGATGAAATTGCCGAATTGCTGGGAGGGGATGCGAGCCCTCTGGATTTAACGGATCCCGCCCGGATTATGATGGTAGGACTCAATGGCGCCGGTAAAACGACTTCGAGTGCGAAGCTGGCCTTGCGACTGAAGAATGAGGGGAGACGCCCCGTGCTGATTGCGTGCGACTTGATCCGTCCCGCCGCCGTGGAGCAGCTGGCTACCTTGGGCAAGCAGATTGATGTGCCCGTGTTTTGCCCCGAACCCGGAGAAAGCGATGTGGTGGATGTGGCCCGGCGCGGCATGCAATGGGCACGGGACATAATGGCGACGGTGACGATTTTCGATACGGCGGGCCGGCAGGAGGTGGACGAAGCGCTGATTGACGAACTGAAGCGTCTTCATGCCTGCGTGTCTCCTCGTGAGACGCTTCTTGTGGTGGATGCCGCTACCGGCCAGCAGGCGGTAAAGGTGGCGGAAACGTTCAATGCCGCTGTCGGCTTGAGCGGGATTGTGCTGACGAAGCTGGACGGAGATGCCCGTGGCGGCGCCGCCCTGTCGATGCGTTCCGTGACGGGACAGCCGATCAAGTTCTCCGGCGAAGGGGAAAAACTGGATCAATTCGGCCCGTTTGTGCCGGACCGCATGGCGGACCGCATTCTAGGCATGGGGGATATCGTTGGCCTGGTAGAGCACGCCGCCGCAAAAATCGACGAAAAGCAGGCAATGAAATCTGCCGAGCGGATGATGTCCGGCAAGTTCGATTTCAACGACTTTTTGGATCAGATGAATATGATCCGCAATCTGGGACCGCTGGACGGTCTTCTGGGTATGTTACCCGGCTTTAACAAGATCAAGAAACAACTTCCGGCCGATGCTCTGAATCCTGACCGCATGAAGCACATGGAGGCTATTATCCTTTCGATGACGGCGAAGGAACGGAACAATCCCGACTTGATGAATCCGTCCCGCCGCCGCCGTATCGCAGCTGGTTCCGGTCGTTCCGTACTGGAAGTCAATAAGCTGATCAAGAATTTCATGGATATGCGCAAGATGATGTCCGGCAAAGGCAAAATGGGCGCTCTCATGAAACAGATGGGCGGCATGGGAGGTGGCAAGGGGGGGATGAAAATGCCGTCGATGCCCAAGGGGCTTCCCGGTGGTTTTCCCGGCATGGGAGGCGGCATGGGCGGTTTTCCCGGTATGGGTGGCCTGTTTGGCAAAAAAAAGAAGAAGTAGGAATCTCTTTCTGCCGTTGCTGGGAAACGATTAAGCGAATGAAAGTTCGCGGGAGATGTCGATGCTCGTTGCTTTAAAATGGCGGAGGAAGTGGGATTGGCCGGGAGGCGACGACGAGGTAGGCTTTTCCGGCAGCTTGGGAGATGAGTTGGTTGGCCAAGCCGAGGCCATCGCAGAACTGGCGTTCCAGCGGGGTAGCGTGAGTGCCTCCTAAGCCGGTTTCTCCCGAGACGATTGTCCATTGTGCCGTACTATGGGAGATGAGACGCAGGAGGTCGTGAATTTCCTGACGGATGAGAGATTCGAATTCGCCGGGAGTGATTTCCTGTTCACCCCGGGAGAAAAGCATGTTGGTGACCCAAAGAGTGACGCAGTCCAGAAGGACGGAGTCTGCCGGTTGGAATCGCAGGAGGTTTTCCGCATCTTGCGCCGGATGAAGAGGCGTTTCCAGAGTACTCCATGAGGACGGACGCCGTTTTCGGTGAAGGCGGATGCGTCGTTCCATGGATGCGTCGTTCAGGCTGGCATCGGCCGTGGCTATGTAGAGGATATTTCCTCCGTGGCGTGAAACGAGTTGTTCCGCAAAAGCGCTTTTACCGCTTTTGGTACCCCCGAGGACGAAGGTCAGGTTGGGAAGCGTTGTTGGCGAGGTAGCGTTCATAGGATTGCAGGAGTATGGCGTGCGAGGTGGCAATATCATCCGTGGTGAAAACTTCGAGGGTGATGGCGCCGGGGAAACCGAGTTTCCATAATGGATGCATGACGGAGTCTATGGATTCGCCCGACATGAGTTTGAGTGATTTATGGTCGCGGCCGACGATGCCGTGAAGGTGGAACATACGGATGCGGGGGTACCATTCCCGGAGAAGCGGTGCGGGGTCGAGTCCGTCTTTCCAGACATGTCCTATATCCATGCAGCGTGAATAGGGTGTGTCATCCAGCAAAGGATTCAGAATATCGGTACGGAATGTTTCCAGGTTTTCCAAGCAAAGCATGTCCGGGGAGGGGAGGTGGGCGGCAATTTCCTCCAGGCATTCCCGCGTCCATACGTTGCAGTCGTCGGTGGGCATTTGCCCGTTGCCGGAACAGGCCATGACGGGAATGTGGAGTACCCAGGAATGAGGATTCAGGGGGAGAGCGCGTTTAATGGCCTGGCAAATGCGCCGGGTGAAGAGCCGGGCGTTTTCCCGGGTGTCGAAGTTTCCGTCGGATGGGAGGTGAATATTGATACCGGTGCCTTCGCCGGCTGCGATGATGCCGATTTCACGGACTTCTTCCTCGGTGATGAGGAACTCGTTGTCTTGTCCGGGTTCATTGAGGAGGAGAGAGACGTCCCGGCAGACTGATGCGGAATATCGGAATGCGGAAATGTACGGCTCGTACACCAGAAAGGAAGTACAACCGAGCGTTAAACCGGGCAGTGTGAAGGAAACTGGCGGGGATGTCATGGGAGTCAGAACCGGAGGCAGAAGGTAAGCAGGACGATCCATTCGATTGTTTCAATCATGCAACCGAAAACATCGCCTGTAACACCGCCAAGACGCTTGGAAGCAATGGATAATAGGCATTCTGCCACCAGAATGGCAGCGACGAGAGCCACAAGGCCGTGAAGGCCGGAGAGGGCGCATCCCACTGTGACGAGGAAGATAGCGGGGAGAGCGTGAGAAGGAGTGACTCCTTGGCGGATGGCTTCTCCCAAGCCTCCCGGTCGTGCGGTACTGTAGCGCAGAGAGAGGAACATGCAGCTGCGGGAAAGCAGGCCGGCCATGGCGAATGCCGGCAGGAGGATGAAAGGGTTGCCGGTTTGTACGAGGGAGGCAATGGCGGCGATTTTCATCATCAGTGTCAGGAAGAGGACGGCTCCTCCGAAGGTGCCGAGACGGGAATCCTTCATAATTTCAAGTCGTCGTTCCGGAGGAGCTTCGACGATGAGTCCGTCACCGCAGTCGGCTACTCCATCAAGGTGCAGACCTCCGGTGATGGCTTCCCACGCAAGACAGCCGATGACTCCGCAGAGGAGGGAAGGCAGGATTAGCGATGCTGCCCAGACAATTCCGCCTGCCAGACAACCGACGACGAGCCCAACGAGGGGAATCCAGGCAAGGACGCCCCGGAAATTATCCGGCAGAGGCCGTGATCCGACGGGAATGCGGGTGAAAAATCCGAAGGCAGCGCGGATGGTTTGCATGGCAGTCAGGGAGAAATAGCGGGTTAGAAGTCCATGTCGCGGAAAAGGATCATCTCTGTCAGAATCCTGACGGAGGCATCGATGATGGGGAAGAGAAGGGCGGCTCCCGTACCTTCGCCCAGGCGCAAGCCGAAATCGAAAAAGGGTTCCACCCCGATGTAATCCATCAGCATTTGATGACCGGGCTCGACGGAAACATGGGAGCCGACCAGGTAGTGTGACACTTCCGGGTTGATACCTCGTGCAATGGCGGCGGCGGCTCCAGCGATGAAACCGTCTACGACGACAGGTATGCGAAGCGAGGCTCCTCCCAGCATCAGACCGGCCATGGCACCTATTTCCGCTCCGCCGACTTTGGCAAGCACATCCAGGGTGTCGCCGGGATCGGGCTGGTTTAACCGGATACCCTGTTCGATCAGGGAGATTTTTTTACGGACGGTTTCAGTATTGATTCCGGAACCGATTCCCGTCACGGAGGAGACGGGAATGCCCATCAGGACGGCGGCGATGGCAGAGGACGGGGACGTATTGCCGATTCCCATTTCCCCGGCAGCCAACAGGGTGATACCCCGGGAGGACGCGTCGTGAGCCATGTCGATACCTGTCTGGACGGACTGTTCCGCCTGTACCCGCGTCATGGCCGGACCTTTGCTGAAATCATGGACAGCGTTCATGATCTTGCGGTTGACGAGTCCCGGCAAGTTGTTGATGTCATCCTTGACGGCGACATCGACAACGGTAACGGTGGCTCCCGCGTTGCGTGAAAAGGCATTGATGGTTCCTCCGCCCCGGACGAAGTTGCGCACTTGCCCTGTGGTGATTTCCTGCCCGGTGGCACTGACTCCTTGCAGGGCAATGTCGTGGTCTCCTGCGAAGACGATTACTTCCTTGCGGGGAAAAACCGGGGCGGAATTTCCGGTCATGGCGGCCAAGCGGATAGCCAGAGTTTCCAGTTTTCCGAGACTTCCCGGTACTTTGGCCAATTGGTTGAGGCGTTCCCGGGTGCGTTCTGCGGCTTCCCGGTCAGGAGGGGGGATCGTGATCGTCATTTCGTCCATCAAGAACACCTGATCCGGCCTGCAAGTCAATGGAATTCCTGTCCGTAGGGCACATTAATTTCTCGGAAGTCCGGTATCTTGTTAGGCGTGCCGTACTTTTGCATCGACATGGGTTTGCGTGTATGTTTAAGAATCATTATCAAATGGATTACAACTCTTCCTATATTCTCCATGTTCTTCTGATGACGACTTTGGCCGGTCTGGCAACCGGGATCGGCGGATTCGTTATTTTTTTCATGAAACGGACGGACACAAAGTTGCTGACCTTTTCCCTGGGATTTTCCGGAGGTGTGATGGTGTACATATCGCTCGTAGAACTATTGGGCATAGCTCGGCAGGATTTGATGGGGATCTATGGTGACCGCATGGGGGCCGTCTGGGCATTGATTTCATTTTTCGGAGGGATCGGCATTGCCGCCTTGATTGACAAATGCGTTCCGGCGGACGAGAACCCCCACGAGTTTCCGGATGTGTCACAGTTGAACTCTCTGCCGTCCTCCGTGCCGCCTCCGGGGAGCATCAAGCGTTCGGGATTCCTGTTTGCGCTGGCCATCGGCATCCACAATTTTCCGGAAGGCATTGCGACGTTTGCCGCAGGGATGAATTCGATTTCCATGGGAGCTTCCATTGCTCTGGCTGTGGCCGTCCATAATATTCCGGAGGGCATGATTGTAGCGGTTCCCTTGTATTATGGTACCGGTAGCCGGAAGAAAGCCGTGGTTTATTCCTTTCTGTCGGGGCTTGCCGAACCGGTGGGGGCTATCCTGGCGATGCTGGTGATTTTCCCCTTCCTGTCGCCGACTCTTCTGGCAGTGCTTTTTGCGAGCGTGTCGGGGATTATGGTGTACATTTCGTTCGATGAACTCCTGCCAATGGCGGAGAAGTGGGGGCACCACCACTTGTCCATCTACGGCATCATCCTCGGCATGCTGGTAATGGCTCTGGTTTTGATCTAGCGGAGGGGACGGGGCGTCAGGATTGAACGGAGTTTTCTAATTCCCGTTCCTTGTGTTCTATTTGTTCGGAAACATCTGCCCATTGGGTGTAGGCGTTTTCCAGGGCGCGGTCGGCATCCTGAAATTGGCGTGTCAGTTCCAGAATCTTGTCGGAATCGGAAGCTATGTCCGGCTCGGACAATGCGGCGGCAATTTCTTCCTTACTCTGTTCGTGCCGGGCGATGGCCTCTTCCAACTCTTCGAGTTTTTGCTGAAGGGGGCGCAGGTAGCGCGCTTTCAACTGGCGCAGTTCAGCCTCTATCCGCTTTTGAACCTTGCGATCGGCAACCGGTGGAACGATAGTACCACGAGTTGCGGAAGAGGCGGAGTCGGGCAGGATTGTCAAGCGAGCTTTGATGGTGTTTTCTTCTTCGGTTTTGGCGATATAGTCCGAGACATTGCCGATAAACGTTCTGGGCGGGCATCCCGGACGGAATTCGATGACCTTTGTCACGATGGGATCCAGAAAGCTTCTGTTGTGGGAGACGATGCAGTAGGAACCGGGGTATTCCAGCAGTGCCCGTTGAAGGACCTGCTGGGATTGAAAGTCGAGGTGATTGGTCGGTTCGTCGAGGATCAGGAAGTTGGCGGGATGTAACAACATGCGCACAAGAGCTACTCGCGAACGTTCGCCCCCGGAGAGGATTCCTACTTTTTTGAACACGTCGTCGCCTCGGAACAGGAAGCATCCCAGAAGATTGCGGACGATGGGGGCAGTTTCTCTGGAGGCGGCGGCTTCAACGCTTTCGAGAACCGTCTGGTCGGGATCCAGGTCATCGGCGTGTGTCTGGGAGAAGAATGCGATGTGCGTGTGGTATCCCATCACAACTTTGCCGTCGGAGGGTTCCTCTGTGCCGGAAATAAGGCGGGAGAAGGTCGATTTGCCGGCACCGTTGACACCGACGATGGCAATGCGGTCTCCTTTGGTAATTTCCAGGTTGTAGTGGTCGAGGATGGAAATAGGACCGTAGTTTTTCGAGACATTCTCCAGCTTGACGACGGAATGTGCGCCTTGGGGAGGTTCCGGGAAGCGGAAATTCATGATGGCGTCATCGTCTTCAATTTCGATGAGTTCCACCTTATCCAGCATCTTGATACGCGATTGGACGAGTGTTGCCTTGGATGATTTGGAACGGAAGCGGTCGATGAATTGTTTGGTTTTGGCGATTTCGCGTTCCTGGTTTTTTTTCTGGCGCAGGAGGATTTCCTTGCGGGCGGCGCTTTCCTTGAGGAAGAAAGAGAAATTGCCGGAATATTCTTCAGCGCGGCCATGGTAGAAAGCGATCGTGCGTGTGACAAGGGCATCAAGCAGGGAGATATCGTGGGAGATAATGATGATCGCCCCCCTGTAATTGTGAAGATACTGTTCCATCCATCGCTGGGACTGGATATCCAGATGGTTGGTCGGTTCGTCCAGCATCAGGATTTCCGGCTCGCGCAGCAGAAGCTTTGCCAGAGCGATGCGCATTTGCCAGCCTCCTGAAAATTCTCCGCAATCGCGAGTGAAATCGGAGTCCTTGAAGCCGAGGCCGCGCAGGATGGATTCTGTCTTGGGTTTCAGGCGTGCAAGGTCGTGGTTGTGGAGGACGAGCTCGCGGGCGCCGATCTTGTCGAGCAGGTCGGAGTAGGTTGAGGAGCGCGGATCCAATTCTTGGAGGGCTTCCGTCATTTCGTCGATTTCCCTCTGCAGTTCCCAGAGGTCGGAGAATGCGGAAAGAGCTTCGTCTATCAGGGAGATACCGGAGATGTGGATGCCTTCCTGCGGCAGATAGCCGACTTGGAAATGCTTCGGCAGGATGATTTCTCCTTCGTCTTGTTCCTGAATTCCGGCGATGCACTTCATCAACGTCGATTTGCCGGCGCCATTGTGACCGGCGAGGGCAATTCTTTCCCCGGCTTCGACGGTAAACGAGAGTTCCTTGAAGAGAACCCGGGCGGCGAATTGGACTTTCAGGTTTTGGACGGACAGAACCATGGGCGCGCGAGGATAGGGGATGTTTCTCTGGATTTCAAGGGTGGCTTTTGTCTCAAAAGATGAATTTACAAACGGATAGATCTTGATATCGTTAGAATTTTGGAGTACGGGGCATAGTAGTTATGAAGGACAAGACTCTTTACTATCTTTTCTTTTTCCTGGGTATTCCCTTCGGCATTCTTGGTTCCGTCATGCAATTCTGGCAGGCGCTTGAGCAATTACAGGGGAAGAGCGATATCATATTCGTATTGATGGTAGCCTTGGTGTCGATTTTGGTTTCCTTCGTAGGGTTTGTTGGCTGTATTTTTGCATGGATGCTCCAATACCGTGTTTGGAAGCGTCTTCAGGTATTGAAGAAAGAAGATCCGTCTAGGTGCATGGATATGCCCGATGCAGGCGTGGCCGTGTGGTTTCAGTTTATTCCTTTATTCAACTGGTATTGGAATTTTGTATCGTACTGTTCGTTATGGAAATATGCTCGGATATTTCTGTC
Source organism: Akkermansia sp. N21116 (assembly GCF_029854705.2). Taxonomy (NCBI): domain Bacteria; kingdom Pseudomonadati; phylum Verrucomicrobiota; class Verrucomicrobiia; order Verrucomicrobiales; family Akkermansiaceae; genus Akkermansia; species Akkermansia sp. N21116. The sequence goes on along the minus strand of NZ_CP139035.1, from coordinate 2,555,599 downwards.
GAGACGGGGGATTGAGGATGATTTTCGTATAGCCCGGTGGATGGGTGCAGGGTTTGCCTCCATTACGATCCTGTCCCAGTTATGCTTTTTACTCATGTCGATCGTATCCTCTGTTGTAGGGATCGGTGCACAAGGGATTTCTTCACAACAATTGAATGAGAAAGTCTTGCATGTCGTGGTTCCTTATATGTGGGGAGCTGCAGGATTGAGTCTCCTGAGTATCGTTTTGTTTGCCTGTCTGGTAACATTCATGTACCGCTTCCGGAAGATTACGGATGTAGTTGCCTCCTGATGGAAATATCCCGTCGAACGGGGGCAGAAAAAAGGAGGATGTTGTCGTCCGGATTGTACGATCCGGAGAAACATCCTCCAAGGATTGTTGAGAAGTACCTGGTTGGGAATTACTTCGCCAGAGCCTTGTTCCACACGGCGATTCTGTCGGCCTGTTCGGCGAACAGGTCGGCGGTGTCGTCATGGATTTCGATGCTGTTGATCGTGTCGCCCTTGGCGATGGCATCGACAACATCCTGTCCTTCCGTCACTTTGCCGAACACGGTGTGTTTACCGTTCAGCCAGGGAGTGGCGGTATGGGTAATAAAGAACTGGGATCCGTTGGTGCCGGCTCCGGCATTAGCCATGGAAAGGATGCCGGCTCCGTCGTGGAGGAGGTCTCTGCGGAATTCGTCTTCAAACTTGTAGCCGGGGCCACCCATGCCTGTACCGGTCGGGTCGCCGCCCTGAATCATGAAGTCGGGGATGACGCGGTGGAAGGTAATACCGTCATAGAAGCCTTGGGAGGCCAGGTTCAGGAAGGATGCCGCCGTGACGGGAGTCTGGGAGGCGAATACGGTCAGTTTGATATCGCCCTTGGAGGTTTTGATGGTGATGTTTTTATCTGTAGCCATGCGGGGATCATAGATAGGGAGCGATGACGGGTAAAGTTCGGATTGCGGAATGCCGATGACGGGGGAAGGTATTGTCTTTGGCTCGCCTGGATGGAAACTGTCACCATGAGCGAAGAATTTGTTGACGAATTCGTAAAGGTGGAATCCATCTTCGTGAGGCATCGCAACTGCCATCTGCTCCGTGCGCATTTTTCCCCCATGTACACGGATTATTACCTGCACCTGATGCAGTACGGCCTGAGGAACGAGGAACCGTGCGACAGCATGCTGAAGGATTTGCTGGCGTATTTCACGCTGTATCTGGTGGCCCGGCCATGGGCGGAACAACATGCCTGGACGGTGAACCTCAAATCGCCCGGTCCCGCCAATCTATTCGTCACGGGATCATCCCTGACGGAATCCGTGGTCGGACGGGCTTTCGTCAATGATATCCGCATTCCGGAAAATAATCTGTTTTATGCCCAGATGTACAAGGACGGCAGGGAAATCCGTTCATCGGTCATCGATATCAAAGGAGATACTCCCGCAGAGTGGGTGGAGGAATTCTACCAGCAGAGCGAGCAGAGGCTGGCTCGCTGCCTGGAACTGCCCGATGAGTGCTTTACCATGGTGACTGCCCAGCCGGACGCCGATGAGGAGTGGCTTGGCTCGCTGACGGTGGACATGATGAAGGAAATTGATTCCGTCGAAGAAACCAAGCTTTTGGAAACGCGGAAGTTCAAATTCAATTGCGGCTGTAATATAGGGCGTATTCTGCCGACGCTGAAGGCGATGGAAGACAAACTTGACGAGTTGTTTGCCGGGGAGAAATCTCTTGAAGTCACCTGCCCGAGATGCGGGGCCGTTTATCCTGTCACCCGCGACATGATTGAGAAGAAAGACGGGGAATAAACCTCTGCTGAAATCCTGTTTTCCGATTGACGTCTGCAATCTTTTTTACAGATGGGTACCGTTGGTGGACAGAGTGCGGATCCTTTTCTTTTTGAGTAGCTGTCCATTCCGAAAATCTGATTCCGGAATGGACGGATAACTTGTGACGGAACTGCAATATATGTTTTAATAAATACTTTCCAGAATGGCTTGGAAAGTCTATCATAAAGCACGTGCCGACGTGTCCTAAATGTCTTCAAGCGTTTCACCGTGGGGCGGACTCTATTTGTCCGCGTTGCGGGTTTTCTTTGGACACTGTCAACCAGCAGTATGGGAAGTCTAAGGTGCCCTTTCGTCGCATTTGCGATCATGCAGGGGCGCTGAGGCATCATGACCGCATTCGGCTGGCGCGGGATCTTGAAAAATATGAACGGCGTATTCTTCCGGCGGCACTGGCTGTTTATTTTCCGAATATTACGGAGCCGTTCAGCTTGATGCGTCATACGTTTTGGATGTTTAATCACATGGATATCCAAGTGGCCGGGTTTGGAGAACGTGGGGAAAAACTCGGGGTGGATCCCCAGTGGCTTCTGGTATTGGTGATTGATGTGAGGACGGCCACGGCCTGTTTCATCTGGGGTTACCAGCTTGATCCCTATATTCATATCGAACGGATTAATGCCAGTATCGTGAAGTCGCGGCTTCTTCTGCGCGACGGGCTGTTGATGGCCGGCATCAGGAAAGTGATGAAAGATGCAGTTCGTCATGTGGTCTCACAAGCGGGGCCTGTGTTGCGCCATCCCGGCAAGTACAATGTGGTTTTCAAAAAAGAAGAAATGCCTTTCATCGAAGGGAAGGAAACGAAAATCTCTTTCAGGAATGAGGGGAAAATTCCGGATAAGGAGGCGGGAAAGAGAAAATGGGAATTGTAAGATCCTATGGTCGGTGGCTGCCCGGCATGTTAGCCGCCGTATTGTTGATGGGGGCGGCTGTTACTCCGGGGGAACCGGAACCTTCCGATCCTCAAGATCGGCCGGAAGGGGGTTCGATGCCGGAATGGACGGAGAAGGATCAAAAATCTGTTCTTCTGGGTAAATGGTGGGATTCTGTCTCTTCCTTGTTGCCGGGTGTTCCTTCGGATGATGAGAAAGATGCTCCCATTCCCGCCGTATCGGCATCCGAGACAAGTCCCGTGGATCCTTTCCCGGAAAATTTCGAGAGAGTGGACGAACAGTTCCTGCCGCAGTATATCCGTCCATCCGGTATCGGATTAATTGATCCGCAAAAACTGTTGACGGAGGTTGAACGCGATGACGTCCTGCTCCTGATGGCCAGGCTTCAGGAGCAGTTTGGCATTCATGTGTATGTAAGCATCTTTGCCAAGGGGCAGTCAGTGCCGCCGGAAGTCAATGCTCCAACGCTTGCTCGCCAGGTGTTTCAACCGGGGGAACGCAGCATGTTGCTTCACGTACATCTGGGCGATGTCCAGTCCATGCAGATTGCGGCCGATCAGGAAATGAACGATGCGATGGGGGATCGTCGCAGGCGCATTGTCCTTCACCACATCAAGGAAAATGCTTCCGTGTTTACCGATCCCATGGATCAATTGCTGGAAGCGATGGCGGCTATGGCCCATTATGCGCGGGAGGAAAGCCGGGAGGCCATGACGCAGACCAAACCTGGTATCTCCTTGTCCGGAACCAATATTCCTTCTGTCAATGTAGAAATTACGGAACCTGAGGGCGTCAAAAAGAATTCCATTGGGGCTCTGGTGAAGGTATGGGAGGAGGAAATGCTGGCGTACCGGGATTTGCTGCTCATCGGACTGGTGGGGGTGATCCTTTTTGCAACGGGATATTTCTGGTTTAGGAGCAAGCGCCCTGTTCACTTGCTGCCGAGCGAAGCGGATGTGCGCCTCGGAGCACCCCACGGCGCCGGTATCAGTCGGGGTATCAATTATGGAGATCGTGAGGGAACTCAGCCTGATTCCGTATCGCGCCAGCAGATGCGCGATCATATGAGGGATATCTCTTAAACTCTGAATCCTGTTGGACGAACGAAGGAATGCCGGCGATGAGAGAACATCATGCAACGATACATGGGCTTTGGACGGAAACCGGAGAATTGGAGCTTTCGCTTGCCGGCAATGTACCCGAAGGGGCGGTGATCCGCTACTGTTTCCCTTGGGACGGTCCCCGTTTATTGTTTTTGCAGGGGCAGTACCTGGCTCCCGTCGCATGCGATCCGGGGACGGAAATCCGGGCCAGAATCTTTCTGGGACGCAAGGGAATTTCAGAGGTCCAGGCCTTCACCCGTCCGGGGATGCCTCCGTCATTGCCGACTCCGGAAATCCTGGTGAGGAGGACGCAGAACAGGGACTTTATGGCCTACGACTGGGCTATACGCCATGGGGCGGTGTGCCGTGCCGTGCGGAAGCTCTCTCCCCGTCTCCTGATGTTGGGGGATTCCATTACTCATTTCTGGGGAGGGGAACCCTATGACGATTCTCCCTTGGATTATGTAGCGACGGCTCCTGCCTTGTGGACGGAGTACTTGGAGGGGTTTAAGCCCGTCAATCTCGGATTCGGCAATGACAGGGTGGAGAATGCCTTGTGGCGAGTGGAACACGGAGAACTGGACGGAGCCGCACCGGACTCCCTTTGCGTCGTCCTTCTGGGAACGAACAATCTGCCTGCTTCGTCGCCGGAGGATATCTCTGCCGGTCTCATGGCCTTGTGTGCTTCTGTCAGGGAATGTCTGCCCGCTTGTTCCATTCTGCTACAGGGAATCTATCCTCGAGATGACCAAGGGGAACAGATGCATGGAAAATTGATCGCAACCAACAATTTAATCCGTTATGCCGTAGAATCTTCCGCGATGTCCCGCTTGTATTATGCAGACATCGGTTCTGTGCTGGCGGATGCATCGGGTCACTTGAAACCGGGACTGACGCGCGACGGACTCCATCCTACCCGGGACGGATATCGGGAAATTGCCCGGGTGCTTGTTCCAGAGATAGAACGCCTGTCATGCCGGACATGACGGATACGATTCCTCCTTGCCTCCGGAGATGATCTCGGCATAATCCCGCCAACATGATGATAGATGTATCTGAAGCCAGGATCGAATCTTTGGTGATTCACCGCGTGGTTAACCAAGCCAGTGACCAAAGCAATAAATTTGCCAATGAAGAGGTGACTCTGTCCTCGGAGATGAAGGAGTTACTGATGCGTTTCTTCTTTTCATCCCTGAATCCGGGAGAAATTTACAATTTTTATGCCGGTGCCATGGAGGAGCCGGAATCCGTATGTTCATGTGCCCGGGCTCTTTTCGACGGCGAAGCCGAATTCATGCAAACATCCGTTTCTATAGCGGAGATTCTGCATGACGTCGCGAAGCATCCCCAGGTGAAGGACGGAGACCTCTATGTCGTTCGTTTTTCCGGGTGCCGAGTCGATGGTACGGAAGTGGATTCCCTGGGGCTCTTCAAGTCCGAGGTGAAAGAGACCTTCATCCATTTGGTGGAGGACGACAGAGGTTTCCATATCGAACGCGGAGAAGGATTTAGTGTCAACAAGATGGACAAGGGATGCCTGATCTGTAACGCGGAACGAGACAAAGGGTTCATCTTGAGTGTGTTCGATACAACGGGCAAGGGACGCAAGGCCGCTTTCTGGATCGAAGACTTTCTGGATGCCAGGCTTCAGCGCGACAGCAAGTTCTATACGGAAAACACGGTGAAAAGCGTTAAGGAATTCATCACCAAGGAACTGCCCAAAAAGAAGGAGGTTTCCAAAGATGAAGAATTATCCGTGATGGACAAGACGATGGAATATTTCCGCGACAAGGAACGATTCGACCGTCGTGAATATGAAGAAACCGTTTTTGCCGATGACGAAACACGCCGGGAATTTTCGGAGTTCCTTTCCTGCCGCAATGATGGGCTGGACGATTGGAATCAATTCCCTATTTCCGAAGAAGGAGTGAAGAAGTCCACAAAGTTTCTCAAGAAGGTTATCAAGCTGGACAAGGACTTCAGCATCTACGTCCACGGCAGCGGAAACTTCATGCAGAAGGGTTTTGACAAGGAATACGGACTGAAATACTACAAATTCTTTTACACGGAAGAGAAGTAGGACAGAGGCTTTTTCCTTCCCCTTGTTCCGAATCCTTATAGATCATACAACAGACGGTTCCGGAGTTGATCTCTTGGAACCGTCTGTCATTTGCTCATGGGCGAGCAAGGGGACCTCTGATTATTGGTTGAATTGAGAGGCCAGGACACAGAAATCCTCCTCGGCATGTCCTTCCTCACAGAGGCGCGCCATGATGGAGGAAACCAAGCCGATCTGTGGCGGATCAATGCCTTTTTCCCGTGCCAGTTCGATGGCGTAGGTACTGTCCTTCCGCATGTTGTCCAGGGAGAAATGGGTGGAGAAATCCGCTGCATCCATATAGGGTACCTTGAAGGAGGCGAGGGGGGATGCGACGACGTTCTGGGTCATGGCTTCCAGCAGGTTTTCTGCCGTCATGCCGTGTGCTTTCGTAATGGCGAGAGCCTCTGAAAGTCCCTGCACCATGGTGGCGGAAAGGAGATTGGTGACGAGTTTGAGGACTGTGCCGTTGCCCATTTTCCCCGTATAGATGATGGCCTTGGAGGATTTTTCCAGCAGGGGACGTACCTGTTCCAATACCTTTTTGTCGCCGGACACGTAATAGGCCAGAGTACCGTTGGTGGCCGGTATGCGCGAGCCGGTGAAAGGACAGTCTAGATAGCTGCAACCTATTTGTTTGCAACGTTCTGCAAGAATATGGACTGTTTCCAGGTCAATGGTGGAGTGGTTGAGGATGATATGGTCGTGCGTCAATGCCGGAGCCAGTGCTTCAAAAACTTCCATGCATGCCTGACGGTCTTTGAGATACAGGCTGATGATACGTGTCTGTCCGGCGGCTTCCGCTGGGGACGAAACGGCTCCGATGTGGGTACTTTTGGGAGTACGGTTCCAGACGGTGACGTCAAGACCGAGTGAAGCAAGCCTTCCGGCTACGCCGGAGCCGATGATTCCGAGTCCGAGAATTGCAATGTCGCTCATGTAATGATTCTAGCCGTTTCACGCTAGAGTTTCACGCTTTTTTACTCGGAACGGGATAGGGAAGATCAAAAGAATCTGCCACGGCGTTTTCTGTTGACAAAAGGGTCGTTATTCTTTGTCGCGGGGGCGGGTTGAGGAACCGCTTTTTCTGTCGAGGGTGAGGACTTTTTGCCGGAGGTGCCGGAGTGGCCTGAAGTTTTGCTGCCGGTGGATGTTGAACTTGAAGAGGAATTTTTGGACTCAGTCGATTTACCGGAGTTCTTCGGAGATGACGATGAGGTGGTTTTGGGTTTAACCGGTTGTTCTTCTTTTTTACCGGAAGATTCACGGGAAGCAGGTTTGGCTTCTTGTTTTTGTTCTTCTTGCTTGGATTCCGGTTTGGGTTTGGCTTCCTGCTTGGATTCCGGTTGGGGGACATCTGGCGTGGCGTCCTCTTTTTTATCGTCTTGATTCTTGGAAGGATCCGGTTCCTGCGGGGCGACTGCCTGTGCCGCAGGCTGAGGAGACTGGATGGCTGCAACGGGCTGATTGTGGGTAACAGGGTTGGTTACCTGGAGACCATCTCCGCTCGGTTGAGAAGAACCGTCTGCCTCCGGTTCCGGAGTATTGGCGATGACTGGTTGGATAACCGGCAGAGCTGTTCCTTCTGCCAGAGCTTTCTGCAGTTCGGGATCAGGCAGGGCCCCTGCATTGATGGCTTTGTCGTAGGAAACTCGCGCTTCTTTGAATTTGCCGCCTTTGGCAAGTGTCGCAGCCATGTTGAAATAGGCATCCGCAAAGGCCGGGTTGACCTTGACAGCCTGTTCGTAGTAGGAGACGGCTTTGTCGGTGTTGTTGTAGAGACTTTCGATATTACCGAGATAGAGTAGGGCCGTTGCGTTGTCCGGTTCGATCCGAACGGTTTCCGTAAAGGATTCCGTCGCTTCCTTGTAGCGGCCGGAACTGTACCGGGCGATGCCTAGCAGGAACTGGGCCGGAGCGGAATCCTTGTCGATTTCCACAGCGCGTTTGAGGTGGATGATCGCTTCATCGACAAGACGGCGTTTCAGCAGGATGGCTCCCAGGTTGACACGCCCGGCAAAGTGATCAGGCTTGCTGTCGAGCAGTGTTTTGTAAAGTTGTTCGGCCGCTGCGTAACGGCCTTTGTTAAAGGCTTTTTCCGCGGCTTGTCCCATGGCTTCCATTTCGTACTGGCGCTTGATTGCTAGTTCGGTTTCCTGGCGCAATCTGTCTTGGTCTGAGGCGAGTTTGAGAGCTTCTGCCTCTTCTTCCCGACGCTGTTCCTTGTTGCGTTTGTCAATAGTGGCGAGGAGCTCTTCTTCTTCGGGCGTCAGTTTCAACTTGCTCTCGTCATTGAGCATAGTGAGAGCTTCCGCCATCTTGGGATCTTTGAGTTTGAGACGAGTATAGGATTCGATGAGAAGTTCCCGGCTCTTGACCTGGGTGGCAAGCAGGCGCATTTGTTTGTTGACGGCGGAACGCAGGATCCGGTTTTCTTCGATGTCGAGAGGGTCCGCTTTGGGAGAGGCTGCCAGTTTTTCCAGTTCGGCTTCCGTGTTGACAAGTTTAGTGTTCAACTCCGAGATGCGTCTGCGATAGCCGATGTTCTCGTCAAACATAGCTGCGAGGCGTACTTTCAGCTGTGCCACTTCGGCACGCGTCGCTTCCAGTTCTTTGAGATTGACGGCTCGCATATCTTCGCTTTGTTGTTTTTCGTTTTCCAACTGGGCGATTTTGGCTTCGGCTTCTTTGAGACGTGCGGCGAGGGAAAGGTTGGTATCAAGGAGATTCTTTGTTTTTTCCGGGCTATTGAGTTCAATAATGGCCGCGAGCTGGTCCCTTTCCTTGCGCAGGGCATCTCGATCCTGAGTGACTTCCGCCAGCATTTCCTGGCTTTGTTCAAGCTGCTGGGTGAGATGGGCGACCTGGTCTTCCGCCTTTTGGCGAGCTGTTTTGGATTCTTCGAGTTCCTTTTTGGTCGAGTCCAGTTGCTTGGTCAGAGAACGCACGAGTTCATTGTTAAAATTGCGTTCCTGTTTGAGTTGGGCTTCCAGTTCGTTGTAGCGTTCCTGCAGCGCCTTTTCTCCGGCTTCGGCTAGGACTTTCTGCTTGGTGGCGATCAGGAGTTCCTGCTTCGTTTCCTTGAGAGCATTAATAAGGGCTTCATTTTCAAGCTTGAGACGCATGTTCTCATGTTCCAGCCTTTCATAGCTTGATCCTGCGACTTCGGCTGAGGCAGGAGAAATGGGAACGTAAGGTTGTCTGTTGCTTTCGGAATTCAGCCGGCGTTGGGCACCGCTTTGGGCCCGGCGTTGGGCTTCCAGTTCCTCGAATGAAGGGATGCCTCTTACTCTTTGGGCTCCACCTTGTTCCGCAGCATGCTGCTCGGCTTCTTTTCCTTGTTTGGCTGCTTGCTCTTTGGCAAGAGCCGTCCAGCTGCTGAGATTGTCCTGAAGGAGTTTTTGACGGCGTGCTACCATGGAAGTCCTCCATTGAGGATGGTCGCGTGCAATAGCCGATATGATCGTGGAGGCATCCTTGATTTTGTGGATGGCCTCGACGTATTGCTGTTTTTTTGCAAGACGTTCGCCTTCATCGCACATTTTCCATGCATGGTAGTACAGTTCACTTGGGTCGCTGCCGACTGCACTGAAAGACGATGAAACGGGAGCTCCGTCTTGTGCCCGGACAATCACCGGGACCGAACAAGCCAGAAGAATAAGGCAGACGGCTAATCCGGACAGTCGAGGTTTCATGGAAGTGGAAGAGAGATGGGGCGGAATGGAATGTGGCAGTTCAGCCAATTCAACCGCAATCTTGCAATCAGGCAAGGATTTTCCACGTCTTGCTGCGTTTATCCGATGCGGAAACGAACGGTTTGGACGGTATTGTGTCCGAATTCAGCTCTGAGCTTTTCCAGAAGGGCTCCCTGCCATTGCATCATGTGGTAGCGCATGGCCGGTTGGAGAACATGAATCGTGGCTATTCCCCTGGCGATGGAGACGAGTTCCGCCTGGCTGCCGATAAAGTCGCCGGCCGCCCGTTTCCAGCCTTCGCGGAGGGTTTCGGGATCTACAGACGGACCGTCCAGTGGGAGTTTGGAAAGCACTTCGGCCAGGATGTGTTCCATACTGCGCGGTTTCCGCATGTCTTCGGCGGATGTAACGCCGAACCAGTCGGCCATTGCCTGGTCCTGGTTGCGAAGTCCCGTGGAGCGGTAACGCCTCCTTACAGGGGAGGAGTCCGGATCGGAGGGGGATTTCTCTTGTGGATTTTCCGGCATGCGGGCGGTGACGAAAGAAGCCCGGTGGTTGTAGGCAACCTGCCGGGCTCCGGAATGAAACAGATCGAAATGCCGGTTTTTTATTCGCCGTCGTCGCCGATAGCTTCCACGGGGCAACCTTCCATGGCTTCCTCGCAGGCATTTTGTTCTTCTGCGCCGGTAGGTTGCTTGATGACGATGGAGTAGCCTTCGTCGTCGTTTCTGCCAAAGTTATTGGGGGCGGTTTCGCGGCACAGGTCGCAATCGATGCAGGAAGAATCTACATAGAACTTACCGGGAACATTGCCTTCGTTTTTGTCGTTTATATCAGCCATATTGATGATGAGTTAAGTGGTGAACGTTTTTACAAATTCAGTATTTGTTCGACTTTGGCAATCTTTTTTTGTTGCAGGGGGGGCAAGTATGAAAGAATGTTTGTGCCGGGACATCCGTTTCCGGACGTCTGCACGCGTTTGCCGCCTATGAAATCATCATTTCCATCCAGCCAGGATTCCGACCAGAATCATCAAAAAACAGGATTTTTCCCCGTCTGGGGAGGTCTTCTTCTGAGTCTCGTTTCCGGAGCTTTGATGTTTGCTTCATTCCCTCCGCTGGATCAGGGTGTTCTCATCTGGGTTTCCCTGATCCCTCTGCTAATTCCCCTTTGGTCAGGTCGCCCCAGGAAAGCTTGGAACGGACTGATTGTTTACGCTTTGTATGGATGGATCTTCGGCCTTGCCTTTTTTGGAGGAAGCCTCTGGTGGATCAACGAAGTAAGTACTCTTGGGTACGTGTTCCTAGTAATATTCCTCTCATTATATCCGGCTCTTTGGACGGCATTGATGGGGACGATTCTGCGCCCGGCATTCCGGCAGGAACCGCCTGCTGTCGCCGTGTCCTGGAAGGAACGCAAAGCAAAATGGGCGCAGTGGTGCGGGATTGACATGAAAGTGACCGTCAAGGCGGCTATGACGGGCGCCGCTCTCTGGGTCTGTACGGAATGGCTTCGGGGATGGGTGTTCACCGGATTCGGCTGGAACGGCATGGGCGTGGCGCTGTACAACGGACTTTCTTTTGCTCAGATGGCGGAATATGTCGGTGTGACGGCTTTATCCTTCATTCCGGCGATGGTGAATATCTGGCTGTGGTGTATTGGGCGTCGACTGGGCATCATGGTGCTGCGCGAAGGGCGGCGTACCGTGCCGTGGGATTTCTTTGCCATGACTCTATTCCTTGTCATCGTTTTCCTGTGGGGGATGATGCTTGCCAATGCGTATGCTCCTGGACAAAAGAATGAACGAGTGCTTCCTGTTCTTGCCGTTCAGCGTAATTTGACGCAGCAGTACAAATGGAATCCCAAGAACCGGGAGGCTATTTATTTGGAAATGGCCGAAGCTACGCGCGACGCTTGTTTGGAACTTCAGGAGAATTCCCTTCGCAAAGCCGATATTTGCGAAACTGTCCAGCTTGAACAGCCCACCTGGATCATTTGGCCGGAGAGTTCTCTGCCGACTTCATCCAATTTTTCCAGGGAAACGGGAGATTTGGTTGTTCCCGGCCAATACAATGAATGGTTTTTCAATTCCGACAGTCTGATGGGGCAGGTCCGCAAGGAAGTGCCGATGGATTTTATCCTGCTGACCGGCGCCGATGAGGCCTATTGGGATAAGAATCTGGAAAAAGCCGAGATGTATAACACCTTGATGGCTCTGGAAAGTGACTTTGATTCCCGGAAAACCTATCGCAAAATTCATCTCGTGCCCTTTGGAGAATACATTCCTTTTAGGAAGGAACTCCCAGTTCTGGAAAAGGCATTCGAGTTTTCAGCCGGGACACCCATGGGTAGCAATTTTACGTCTGGGGAATCTACCGATCCTCTTTCCCTGCCGATAGTACCGGGGAGCCTGGTTCATGTACAGGCCATTCCGACTATCTGCTTTGAAGATACGGTCGGCAGGCTTGTGAGGTTGTTTGCCCGCCCGGAAAGCCAGGTGATTGTCAATGTTACCAACGACGGATGGTTCAACCATTCCTGGGCTAACGAACAGCATTGGAGGAATGCCGCCTTCCGCAGTATCGAATTGAGGCGTTCCATGGTACGTGCCGCCAATACGGGGGTGAGCGTTGCTCTGGCTCCCAATGGCGCCGTGATAGCCGACATTCGCGATGCTGATGGCAGTCCCTTCCTGAAAGGCTACATGTATGCCCGTCTGCCCATTACATTCACCGGCATGACTCTCTATGCGTTGCTGGGAGATTGGGCGGTGGTTCTCTGTGGCCTCTCCATCCTGATTCTTCTCCTGCGCTACTGGAGGCACGGGAATAGACCTAATTCTGAAAACCGTGAAAAACCCGTCATTAAGGATGGAAAATTCGTCCGGTCTCCGGCGGCATCCGGGAAATAAAAGGGTTGTTTTTCAGGTCTCAAGCCAGGGGAGATGTCTTCCTTTGCCTTATCGAGGTTAAGGAGGGGAGGAAAATCACTTCTTTTGGGCTGGACTTTATTGCTGCTTGAGAATATCCGGCCTAAAAGGAAACGGGATATGGAACAAAGAAGTAGGGGGTCCCGTACATTACGTACGAAACCCCCTACTGTTAATTTTTTTCGTAGCAGTGTGATTAAGCGCGGAGGGATGCACCTTCCTTGGCTTCGATGGCGCTCTTCGCCTGGGCGAAGATAGCGTCAAAGGAGGCTTCGTCGGCGACGGCCAAGTCGGCAAGAACCTTGCGGTCAAGCTCGATGTTGGCAGCCTTGAGGCCTTCCATGAAGCGGGAATAGGTCAAACCGCGATCACGAACGGCAGCGGAGATACGAGCGATCCAGAGACGGCGGAACTGGCCCTTCCTTCTCTTGCGGTCACGGTATTCATACTGCCATGCTTTGTAGACGGCATCCTTGGCGTAGCGGAAGAGTTTGCTGCGGAATCCGCGGAAACCCTTGGCGCGCAAAAGAATACGCTTGCGGCGCTTACGGGAGGCCGGTCCATTTGTGGCACGTGGCATAGTTTATCTCTATTTCTATCTTGAACAGACTGTTCTTCCTCACCTCCTTGCAGTCTCGCCTGTTCTTATCTTCCTGACTTGGGAAGAAGGCTGCACGAAGGCCCCCCGTTCAGCGGGAGGAATGCCCGGTTGTTGCGAGCGTTTCTATGGTTCTTCAGTTGAAGGGCAGATTCTGCTTGATTGCCCAGACTTGCGTTTCATCCACGAGGGCAGCCTTGCCAAGCTGGCGCTTGCGCTTGCTGGATTTCTTCTGAAGGATGTGGCGCTTGCCTTGTTTGCGGCGCAGAACCTTGCCCGATCCGGTTACCTTGAAACGCTTGGCGACAGCCTTGCGTGTTTTGTTGATACCACCTTTGCGGGTCATGGTGGAAAAATTATACGCCTAAATTAGGTCTTGGCAAGACTAAAACGGTTAAGAAAAGATAAAGAAAAGAACTTTTTTTGTCCGGAAGGTGGGAAAAATCACGTCCGGGAAGTTCCTTGTTCCTTAAGTTGTCTGATTTGGTCGCGAATGATGGCGGCGCGTTCGAATTCAAGGTGGGCGGCAGCCTGGCGCATTTCTTTTTCCAGTTCTTCGATGGTAGGTGTGTCTCCGTATCCCGTTTCATCTTCGGCGACGCGGGAGGAACCTTCATCATCGTCCGCATAGAGTCTGAGCGGTCCTTGGACCGGACGGATGACGCCTTGCGGGACAATGCCGTGTTCAGTGTTGTAGGCTTGCTGGATAGAGCGGCGGTAATCGGTGAGCTCCAGCAGGCGGTGGATAGAGTCTGTGACGACATCGCAGAACAGGACGCATTCTCCGTGGATGTGGCGGGCTGCGCGTCCGGCTGTCTGGACGAGGGATGTTTCATTGCGCAGGAAGCCTTCCTTGTCGGCGTCGAGGATGCAGACGAGGGATACTTCCGGCAGGTCGAGTCCTTCCCGCAGGAGATTGATGCCGACGAGAATGTCGATTTTGTGCGCGCGGAGTTCCCGGAGGATTTCCACGCGTTCGACGGCATCGACGTCGGCGTGGATGTAGGAGACTCGCAACCCGATGCCTTTGAGATATTCCGTGAGGTCTTCCGCCGTTTTTTTAGTAAGGGTGGTGACGAGCACGCGTTCGTTTTTGGAGGCGCGGTCGTGGCAGAGTTCGATAGTAGCGTCGATTTGTCCTTTGAGGGGCTTGAGGGTAATGGTGGGCTCCAGCAGTCCGGTTGGCCGGATGATTTGTTCGACGATCAGAGGTGTCGATCGTTTGGTGGGGTCGAATTCTTCGATTGGCTGGCTCGTAGGGCTGGGGTTGACGCGGATGTCCTTGGGGGAATCGAACACGACGCCGCGGAAGTTTTCCGGGATGTCCGCTCCGCGTCTGTTGCGTTTGACGGGGATGAAGGTTTTGTTGTCCGGTCGGCAGTTGATGAGTTCGAACGGACCGGGGGTAGCCGAAGCATAGACGATCTGTTTTTGCCTCTCCATGAATTCCTCAAAACGCAGGGGACGGTTGTCCATGGCACTGGGGAGGCGGAATCCATGCTCAACGAGGACGGATTTGCGGCTGCGGTCTCCTTCGTACATGCCTCCGATTTGCGGGACACCGGCATGGCTTTCATCGATGAGCGTCAGGAAATCGTTGCCGAAAAAGTTGAGCAGGGTTGATGGAGCACTGCCGGGTAGACGTCCGGAGAGGTGGCGGGAGTAGTTTTCGATGCCTTTGCAGAAGCCGAGTTCCTGAATGAGTTCCAGATCGTATTCCGTACGCATTTTCAGTCGTTGTGCTTCGAGCAATTTATTCTGTTTTTCGAAGAAGGCGACCTGTTCGTCGAGTTCTTCGCGAATGTTGCGGATGGCGACGGCTCGTTTGTCGGGCGGAGAGACGTATTGCTTGGCAGGAAAGAAAGCGTAGGTGGGCAGGTGTTCTCGCACGCGTCCGGTTTCGGCGTCAATGAGGGAAATCCGGTCAATTTCATCACCGAAGAATTCTATGCGGACGGCTGTACCGTCGGATTCCGCCGGATAGACTTCCACGACTTCTCCGCGGACGCGGAACGTGCCCCGGTGGAATTCGAAGTCCTTACGTTCGTAAAGGCAGACGACCAGCTGCCTGAGGAAGTCGTCCCTGTCCATGATCTGGCCCTGTTTGATGGAGACGATGAGGTGGGCGTAGTCCTCCGGAGCACCCAGGCCGTAGATGCAGGAGACGGAGGCGACGACGATGACGTCCCGTCGCGTGATGAGCGATGTCATGGCACTGATGCTGAGACGGTCGATTTCGTCATTGATGGCGGAGTCTTTTTCAATGTAGGTATCCGTGCGCGGAATGTAGGCTTCCGGCTGGTAGAAATCGAAGTAGGAGACGAAGTACTCGACGGCATTGTCGGGGAAAAACCCCTTCATTTCCGAATGAAGCTGGGCTGCCAGCGTTTTGTTATGTGAAATAATGAGGGTCGGCTTGTCGACATGGGCAATGAGATTGGCCATTGTAAACGTCTTGCCACTCCCCGTAACTCCCAGCAGGCATTGGTGTTTGTTACCCGCATCCAGGGATTTGCACAGTTTGCCGATGGCCTGGGCCTGGTCTCCGGACGGGCGGTAGGAGGTGTCGAGGTGGAAGGACATGGCTTGAATGTCGGAAGGAGGCGGAGAGTGGTTAAGTGCATGCGGACACCCTTACCGTTTGACAAGAAAGTGCCGTCGGAGGCATACATAATGCCCATGTACATACCTACGCAGACGGAAAGGTACTCCAAACGATCGCTTCTGACGCTCATCCTTTGTGTCATGTCTCCGTCAGGCGTGTATGCCTATTTACTGGCCGACAAGATGCCGATGCCGGTGGACAGTATTCTGGGTTTGCTAAACATCTTCCTGTTTTTTACATATCCCCTGGCGTTTGTTTTTGCCAAAATCAGTCTTCCCTGGGTTGGAAGTGTGATTGCTTCCCTCTTGGTTCATGGCGGAGCCATCGCCCTGATTTATACGCGGAAGGAATGGACGGCTAAGAGAATGATCAGTCTGGCTATTTCTATAGGCATGGCAGACCTTCTTGTTCTTAAAGCCATTAACTCTATCGGAACTGTTGCCGGGAGCTGATCCGGGGTGAGCGATTGGTCTCTCCTTTTTTACGGGCACATATGGTTCTGCCGCTTGTTCTTCCGGAATGACCGGGAAACGAGATCGTTGATTTTTTCAGCAATGCATTGACACCTACCGGCCTCTGAGTAGTATCTCCGCAGCCGTGAACGAAAAGAAGGTACCATCCATCACATTGCCGACGCATGATTACGATATGATGTATAAGATGAGTAACCATGCCGTTGTCGGGGTCTTTCGTCAAAATGTCCTCCTGGTCAGGAACAGCAGTTTGACTACTTCCATCCCTCAGGAACACGATGCCTACGATGTCAAGCGCACGCCGGAACGTGTGATCGTGCGCGTGCTTCATAACGGTCAGGAAGTGTTCCAGTGTATTTTTACTCCTCCTTTTGACTATTGACCTCGCATTGCATTGAAGCGGGTTATGAATGATCCATTCAGAAAGTGCATCGGAATACTGACCGCGGGAATGTTGATGTCCTGCAGCATGGGAAGTTCCGATGGCGGAAGGTGGGAACCCGTAGCCGATGGCAAGCGCAGAGATCCTATTGATGCCGAGGAAGTGCTTTTGATGGATGAATTCCCATCCTGCCCCTATGTCCATGTCGGATCGTTTACTCCGGCGCCCGGTACGAATCCGCGTCTCAACATGGATTATAGCGATGCGGAGCGCGTCCGGTACTTTAAGAGCCGGGCGGCGGCTATGGGCGGCAATACGGTTGTCATCCTGGAACCCAGAGTCAATTACAAGTCTTCGTCCCGTGATGCGGGTACCCGAGTAGAGGTCATTTACGTTCGCGAAGAAGAAGGGACTCACGGCGGAGACGATATCGGTTCGTCATCAGATGTTGTGCCGATGAATGAAGAATTGATGCAAATCTACTGATTGCCCGCCATTCCCCTCTTTCTTCTCTTCGGGGGAAGGAGATATTCCTTACACCTTGAGATTAGTCCAGCTTTTCCCGCGGACAATCTTGTAGAAAATGAAACACTGCAGGGCAGATTCAGCCGCGAAGAGCAGCCAAATTCCCCACAAGGTCATGGTAGAGGGGAAGAAGGTGAACCAGAGCCATGTGACGAAGACGCGGAAGAATCCCATGACTCCGTAGGAAATGAGCATTACCCGCTTGGTGTCCCCGGCTCCGCGGAGCGACGACTTCATCACGATGCAGGCCGCGAAAAAAGGTTCCACCAGAATCATTGTCCGAAGAACGGGAATTCCCAAATCGATCATCTCGGGATTTCCCTTGGCGAAGATTTCGATGAATGGTCCGGGCAGGATAAAAAAGATCGCGCCAAGAACTCCCATGAATACGACGGCATACTTGATGCACTTCAGGATGGTGATGCGTGCCAGCAAGGCATTGCGGGCTCCCAGGTACTGGCCGACGAGGGTAGCGGCAGCCATGCCGATGGCAAAACCGGGCAGAAAGCTCATGGACTCGATGCGGATGGCGATGTTGTGTACGCCGAGGGCTCCCGGCATGGGGAGTTTGCTGATGATAGACAGGCAGAACATCTGAATGGCCCAGATGCCGAAGACCTCAATGGCCTGGGGAAGTCCGATGCGCAGGATGCGTCCCTGCATGTTCCAATCCGGCTTCAGGCTTTCTCCGTCCAAATGGATGGGCGGGACGAAGTTGTGTCCATGGGCGTGGGCCAGGGAGTCCAGGTCTGTCTCGGCCCTTCCTTCGTAGAGTCTGTTGCGGCGTTTGTAGAGGACGAGTATCAGGAAAATCAGGCTGGCGGCGAATCCGCACAAGGTTCCCGCCGCAATGCCTGCGATGCGCCATCCCCCCAGGGGAGCAGGGGCAAAAATGAAAATGAGGCCGAAGATGACGTTGAGCAATCCGGCCGAAAGCATGATGTTGAAGGGTAGACGCGTATCACCGGCTCCCCGGAGGGCGGCATTCAAGGCAAAGACAACTCCGCTGAATGGCGCCGTGAACGAGGCGATCGTCATGTACTGCATGGCATAGGCCTGGGCTTCCGGCGTCATGGTCAGGATGTACGTGACCATGATTTTGCTGGCGATGAGCATCAATCCGCAGGAAAGGACTCCGGCTATGGCTCCGAGGATACCGGCCTGGCAGGCGGCGTGGTTGGCCGTTCTGTATTCGCGGGCTCCCGTCATGCGCGACACGATAGCCGTCGATCCCATGCCGACGGCACCTTGCATGACGAAGCCAAGCCAGACGAGGAAAACGCTGGCTCCCATGCCATCGGCAATATACATGGTATCCTGCGCGTTTGTACCGATGGACGTAGCGATAAAAAGATCCCAGGAGGTGATAAAGAAGCTGATGACCTGTTCCAGGAACGGCCAGAAGGCAATCATCCAGATTTGCCGAGGAAGCGTGAGTCCCGCGAGTTTCCCCCCGAGACGTCCGCGGGTCATTTTACCGCGGATTACTCCTTCTCTTGCGTCGCCTGCACTCATGCTTCCCCCCTGTAAATGCTGGCTATTCCTCCGTTGAGCGGCTCAACGGAAACGTCGATGAATCCGGCTTGGCCGATCAGACGGCACATTGCCTCGCCGCAGGGAAAATCCTCAATGCTGCGGGCAAGATAATCGTAGGCTTCCCGGTGCCCTGTCATCCATCCGGCCACCATCGGCAGAATCCGGTGGAGGTACCAGCGGTACGGTGCGCGCAACAGCCCTGACGGCAGCGAAAAGTCGAGGATGAGCAGGTGGCCTCCCGGACGCAGCATCCGCTTCATTTCTTTCAGAGCGCCGGACCAGTCCGCCATGTTGCGGAGGCCGAAGGCGACGGTGACTGCATCGTATCCTTTGTCGGGGAAGGGCAGATCCATTGCGTCGGCGCAAACGATGTTGGCAACACCGCGGGCTGCCGCAATGTCGAGCATCGGCTGGCAGAAATCGGATCCGGTAATTTCCGTATCCGGCATGGCATGTTGCATGACCAGGGCCAGGTCTCCCGTTCCGGTAGCCAAATCCAGGAGCCTTGACGGTTTCCATTCCGAGACAATTTGAGCGACGCGGTTTCTCCAAAGAAGGTCAATGCCCATGCTCAGAACATGGTTGGTGGCGACATACCTGGGAGCAATGGATGCAAAGGCATTTTTGACAAACTCCGGATTTTGCATGGCGAGTAGTTCACATCGAAAAGAGGAGGGAATCAAGCGTGAATTCATTTTCTTTTCAACGAATTCTTTGCGGGGATTGTTTAACACTGAAATAATTCTATTTCTTATAAATAATCATACGGGGAAAATGACATGAAACCGGGATATCTCTTTGGAACTTGCCCTTGCGCCACATCTGCAGGACAATTATTGCTGCGTATCACTTTGGGGGGGGCCATGTGGCCTCACGGAGCCCAGAAGGTACTTGGATGGTTCGGTGGCGGAGGCCTTGATGCAACACTGTCCGCTTTTACGGGAGGCATGGGGATTCCCGCGCCCTTGGCCTGGATTGCCATCCTGACGGAATTTTTTGCTCCTCTGGCGATTGTGTCCGGGTTGTTGACACGTCTGGCCGCATTGGGATTGGCGATTACGATGGGCGTAGCCATGACGCACAATTGGGATCATGGATTCTTCATGAATTGGTATGGCAACCAGTCAGGAGAAGGTATCGAATATCAGATTTTGTATGTCGGCGCCGCACTTGCCTTAATGCTGATGGGGGCTGGAAAATATTCCCTGGATGCTCTGTTGGACAGGAAATAACTTTCCGGAACGCCCGTTGACTCCGTCCTGAGGGAAAATTCGAAGGGCGGAGGGTTCCGGGTAAAATCGGACTTGATTTTATTTCTCCTGCACGCTAAACGCGCGTCGTCATGCAATGTCGTTTTTTGACAAGTATTTTGCTCGTTGCTTCTGTATTGATGTGGGCTTCCTGCTCGTCGATGCAGGATAAGGCTGACCCGAACAGATTGCCTGATGGGCGCATAGGCGCAAGTTATCAGGATTTTCTCAATCGTTCCGACTATCGTGATACGCGCGACGTCTGGTACCATGACGAGCGCATTGAAAAGGCAAATACCGAAAACAGCAAAATCGTGGTGCGCCTGGGAGCTCAGCGCGGCGCTCTATACGTGAACGACGAGATTGCTATGGATTTTCCGGTTTGTACCGGGCGTTCCTCTTACGAAACCCCGAGGGGCAGTTTTCGCATTATCGAAAAAGTCCGGGATTACCGTTCCCGTTCCTATGGCAGCGTGTACAATGCATCCGGCGACCGCGTGAATTCCGATGCAACATCTTCGTCTCCCGTTCCCTCCGGCGGTAAGTTCGTTGGTGCTTCCATGCCTTTGTGGATGCGGATCAAAGATGGCTATGGTCTGCATGTTGGCCGTGTCCTGCGCGATGCTGATTCCCACGGATGCGTGCGCATTCCCCAGGAAGCTTGCAGTTATCTTTTTGAGAAGTGCGGGGAAGGGACGCGCGTTGTGATCGAGGACTGATGTTCGTCTGCAACAGGGTTTGGGGTTGAATTGCCCGGGTGCGTCTGCCATTATCATAAGTCATGTTACGGATGATTCCTACTCGTCTTGGCGTTGCTATCCTGTCGGCCGGGCTGTTGCTGTTCATGCCTGCGGCGGGAGCTCCGTCATCTTCCGTGAAACCGCAGCAGAACAAGCCTGCTCCTGTCAAACCGTCCGCGCATGACGATGATGAAGACGAGATCGTTTCGAGCGTCCGTCTGGATGATGACGGCAACAAGCAAGATACGGCGTCTGGGGAGAAGGAAGGCCTGGACGATTCCCCTTCTTTCGTTCCTATTCCCGATCAGGAACAGCGGGGTGATAACGATGGCGCTGGAAACGGAAAAAAAATAAGTATTTCCGGAGTCAAGGGGGATCAGTCCCAGGCTGCGACCGAATCCTACGCCAAAACCCGCACGTCGGCCCGTACGATGGCTTTGCTTATCCCTGCTCCGCGAGGTCAGATTCTGGATCGCAACGGGGAAGCCTTCGCCCAGACGAAAGTCGCCTATCAGCTTGCCCTTCGTTTCGGACAGTTTGAAAACGAAGACCGTGAGAATATTGTTCGTTTCGGGCGTTCCTGCCTTGAAAAAGCGCATCAAATTACAGGAAAAACCTGGGAATTTACCGATGAAAAATTGTGGCAGCATTACAAGGACCGTCGTTGGCTTCCCCTGCCTGTGACCAATGTAATTCGCGACGATGAGGCGGAGAAAATCCGTACCCAGGTGGACAAGGTGCGTGGTCTGGAACTCCTGCCCATTTACATCAGATATTACCCCGCCAAGGAAATGGCCGCCCACATTATCGGGTATGTCGGCTCCAAGGGAAAGTTGCCATCCGGGCCGATCAACCATATGGATCCCTTGTGGGAACAGACGGAAGGCCGCATAGGGCTGGAAAAGGAATATGATCATACATTGAACGGCAAGCCCGGTGTGTGGCGCCTCATGTTCGATGAAGATGGCAATAAAATTCTCGACGAACTTCAATCGCGTCCCAAGCCCGGCGGTTCGCTTGTGACGACTCTTAATCTCAGTTGGCAGAAGAAGGCGGAAAAGGCTCTGGGCAAGGGAGCCCGGCGCGGTGCCATGGTCGTCATCGATTGTAAGAGCGGTGAAGTCCTTGTGATGGCATCGACTCCATCGTATGATCCCAACCTGTTCATTCCCAACATATCCCAGAAAGATTTTGAGGCGTTGAGCACTCATCCTTCCAAGCCTCTTCTTTCCCGTGCCTTCCAGGGTAAATATCCTCCGGCATCTACCTTCAAGGTGATTACGGTGATGGCAGCTCTGAAATACGGCGTCATTGATGCCAATACGACAGTCAATTGTCCGGCATCCATCCAGATCGGCAAGCATACGTTCCGGAACTGGAGCAAGATTCCGGAAGGGTATATCAACTGTGTCCGCGCCCTGGCTAGGTCGAACAACATATTCATGGCGTTGACGGCTATGCGCTTGGGCAACACGTCCGTATCTTCGGCCAACAGGCTTTTGGATACGGCCCGGTTGTTTGGTTATGGTTCCAAGACCGGTTTGCCCATCCCGGATTACAAGGGGTTGGTACCGGATAGCGAATACATGATCCAGCGCCACCACCGTAACTTCATGTCGGGAGATGTTGTCAACATGTCGATTGGGCAGGGTGTGTTGCTGGCTTCCCCTTTGCAGGTTGCTCATGCCATGGCGGGTATTGCCAACGGCTACGGCCTTCCCAAACTTCATCTTGTCAAACAGATTCAAGATAGCAACGCCAATGTCATTTATGTGGCCAACCCGGAAATTCAGACTCCCCTGACCGAATATGCCAACGAGATTGCCGTCGTCCGCAAGGGTATGGATGCGGTGGTCAATGGAGAAGGTGGGACGGGCCGCCACGCTAGATTGTCTTATACGTCCATTGCCGGGAAGTCCGGTACGGCCCAGTGGGGGCCTGAGAAGGATGACTCCCGTTTGGCTTGGTTTGCCGGGTTCTTGCCAGTCGATAATCCTCGGTATGCCTATGCCGTGCTTTATGAAGGTCTTCCAGGGGAACGAATCGGCGGAGGCGCCAAGGCTGCCCCGATTGTGAAGGAATTTTTTGAAAGTGTGAAGGAAGACGTTAAGGCTGAGCTCAACCCGGAAACTGCCATTCCCGTTGCCGTGCCGGCGGATGAGCCCGACCCCGGGGCAGCCAAGCCTGCTTCCGGCATGGATGTTCCACCTATTTCTGCGGCTCAGTTATCCGAAGAGGTGGATGATTCCTCGGATTCCAACAAGAAGATGGTTCCCGTCAATCCTGGTTCCGCCTCTGTCCCGGCGGAAAATACAAGTCCCAGCATGTATCCCCAGCCCGGAGACCCGGATTATATACCCGGACTGCCCAGACAAATTCCCCGTAATTTGAGAAAATCCCCCGTTCCCGCAGAGGCTCCGAAGCCGGTAATGCCTCCTGTAGAAGACAATATTCCGGTGGCGGAGCCACTGTAGTCTGATTTCCGACTCTGGAAATTCCGGAAGAGGAGCGCAGAAGTTGTTTGCAACTTGATCCTGCTTGCTCCATATTGTGTGTAGTATGAAACTGCACACATACCGTTATCTTGCGGTCCCCTTTGCGGCGGCCTGCTGTCTCACTTCCTGTAAGGATGAAGGCCCGAAGGAACCTCCCGTGCCCCAGGCTCCCCAGGTTAAACCGGCTACTCCGGCGGAACGTTCCGCCAAGCTGGCTCTTTTGGATTTAGTCCCGGCGGAAAGTTCCTGTGTTTATGCCCTGTACGATATACCTTCCGTGGTGCAGTCGTTTATGGCATCCCATACGGGGGAGTACATCAATTCCGCCTCCCAGCTTAAGCAGGATGCTAGTCCTGACACGAGTGAAGAAGAAAATGCTGTCCCCGCAGAAACGGAAGTGGATACGACCAAGTTGATGGCCGGTGGTGACAACGCTTCTCCTGCGGCTCCGGTAACGGTCAAACAGAAAGTTTCCGTTCCTGTGAAGAATGTAGTGATTGCCGGAGGTTCGGACATGCCGGCCTTATTCACCAAACTGGCCCCTGTGCTACAAAAAGTGAGCGAAATTACACAGAGCCAGAATATCAATACGATGACGGATGGATTGTTCTCAGCTCCCGGAAAGTCTCTAAAGATGGATCCTGCTTCTATTCAGCAGCTCGTCTCTGCAGGACTTGAGTTGCTTGACAAGATTGATTTGGAATCAGAAACGGGAACCGCTCCTGTTTTCATTGCCGTGGAAATGGATGAGGAAGCCGCTACTCAAGTAAAGACATCTGTTGCCCAGTTGGGAATGATGGCCGGTATGATGAGCCAGGGAGCATTGATGCCGAGTACTGCGGAAACTGGCGGCGTATCGTTTTCCGGCGTCAAGCTGGATGGCCCCAAGGCCTCCAAGATGGTTGCTGCTGCCCTCGCCGGTAGCGGAATGGATGCAGCTACGGTTAACAAGATTATCAACAAGATTTCAACGGCCAAGCTGCATCTGCTTGTCGGTTTCAAGGGTAATGTCGGTATGGCAGTGTTCTGCTCCAATCCCAAGCAACTGACACTTCCTGCATCTCCCGCCGAATCCATCCTCGGTAAACAGGAATTTGCTTTCGTAGACGGACATTTGGATTCCCGGGCATTTTGCGTTTCATTTGCAACGTCCCCCCTCTTGAAATCTCTGATGGATATTTCCAAAGCCTATTCCCAAGGGCAGACGAATGGAGTTGTCAATGCATTGGTTACGGCCCAGCAAAAGCATGGTCTTGATAAAGCGAAAATCGATCAGATTTGCAGTGATATTAAGGCATTGAATGCCAGTGAACAGGCAATGTATGACTTCTGCGATGTGACACAGCCCGTATCTTTCTACTCCTGGTGGAACAAAGGATTGATGGGTGAAATCAAGACCGGAACCAACAATATTTACGATTGGAAACATTCCGCTGCTTCCATGAGCGGCCTGCTGAACGTGCCGGACAATGCCTTATCCATGGTTATTTCCCTGGCTCCCGATTACCAGAATGTGTTCATGAACCTTTGCGGTCAGGCTGGCGAATTTGCCTGGAATTCATTGGAGCTACTGGCAACGGTCAAAACGAACAAGGGCAAAGAGGTCAATGAATGCTGCAATGCAGTCAAACCGTTCGTGCCTTTGATCTCTTCGATTTGGAATGCTTCTCGCAAGGCCGATGCCGGGTATGAGCCTGCCCAGGGAATAGTCATGGACTTCAAGGGCATGCTTCCGAGTAACAAAGAGATTCCCGAAAGCTTCGCCAAGAATGCCCGTATTCCCCGCATCACTTCAATCGCTCGTGTGGCGGATATGTCCAAACTCTCCTCCGCATGGGCTGACGTCAGCAAGGCTTTGGAAGCCAACAAGGCTATCCTCCAGCCTCTGACCGGCAAGGTGGATCTCGCCAAGCCGACCGAAGAAAAAGGCCCGGATGGTCAGACCTTCTACTCCTATCCGATCCCGAATACGGGCAATGACTGGATGCCGGTTCTTGCCGTGAGTGACTCCCTGGTTGCCGCTAGTACCTCCCGCAACTTCATTGCTCCCGTCGTTCAGGCTTCCCTTCATCCCGATGCAAGTGCCATCGTGCCGACTGTATACGGTCCCTTGGGTGCGTGTATCCGCATGGATTCGGATCCGTGGGCGAAGTTTGCCGGCACTTGGGCTCAGACGATGGAAACGACAGCTCCGGATAGTGATATTGCCCGTAACTTGCGTACTGTCGCCGATGTGCTTAATGCCATCAGCAAGGATGTCAAAGGTATCCGCTATTCTGTTTCCCAGGAAGACGGCAAGATTGTCGAACGTTTCTATTTCGAAACCACTAAATAAAAGCAGTTTCGTGCCCGGAAGATTCCGGTCTAGACTCAATAAATGCAAGGGTCATCGGTTGTTCGCCGATGACCCTTTTGAATTCATGATTGATTATTGAGCCAGGAAAGGCCGGTGAATAAAACCGGGCTTTTACTTGCCGAGGGAATAACGGAAGTCGTCGCTCTTTTTCAATGACTTGATGAAGCCGTGGAGTAACTCTACCGTGGCGTCCACATCATCAAGGTCGGCCGTTTCTACCGGAGAATGCATGTAGCGCAGGGGAATCGAAACGAGGGCGGATGGAACCCCTTCCCTGGAGATGAAGATGGAATCCGTATCCGTCCCCGTGCAACGGCTTGATGCTTCAAACTGGACGGGTATGCCGGATTTGTCAGCGGCCAGTTCCAGCCGTGCCGTGACGTTGGGATGGTTGGCTGTACCGAAGGTGAGGGCGGGACCTTTACCAAGTTTGATATCGCCGTACCTGTCCTTGCTCAGGTCGGGGGAATCGGTAGCATGAGTGACATCCAGGCAGATAGCTGCATCCGGCCGGATTCTGAACGTGGCCATAGTAGCTCCATGACCACCCACTTCTTCCTGGACGGCATTGAGAAGTACGAGGTTCCAAGCAAGTTCCTTTTTGGACTTTTTCAATTTTCTGGCCAGTTCGGAGAGGATGAACCCGCTGATGCGGTTGTCCAAGGCTCGGCAGACGAGTTTCTTGCCGTTCATCAACATGGGACCATCGCAATAGACGCCGATGTGGCCGACCCGCAGGCCCATTTCTTCCACTTCCTTGGCAGACGATGCTCCGACATCGACAAAGATATCCCATGTTTTCGGGACGGTATCCTCGCCGCCACGCAGGTGGATAGCCGTGTTGCCTGTAATCCCGACGACTTCTCCTTGAGTCCCCATGAAACGGATGCGCCGTCCGCGGGCGATGGCGATGTCGGAGCCACCCACGCGTTCGACTCGGAGGAAGCCTTCCGGTGTAACGTAGCGGATCATGAAGCCGATTTCGTCGGCATGTGCTTCAATCATGAGGGTAGGAGCCTTGGCGTCTTTCGCGAAGAATTTGGCCCAGGTGCTGCCGTAGGCATCGCATTCGACTTCATCCGCGTACTGTTCCAATTCCTGCGCCCATACTTTTTGTGCTTCGAATTCAAGCCCGGTAGGGCTCGGCGTTTCCAGCAATTCCGTCAAAAATTCCATACTTTCATCATTCATAACAAAATGGGTGGTTGTTCCCGGGAAACTCTTGATGGAGATCCCAAAGGGACTTATAGGATATTTTCCTCATGTCGACAAGGAATGAACGTGGAATATTGTGCGGAATGAATCTCCTTGACAGGAAAATCAGGAGATGTGCAGTATAGAAAAATACGATGAATATGATGAAATATCCGGTTGCCGTCCTCTCCATGTTCGGCGGATTTGTCTGGGCGTCAGGCGGCGATAGTGTAGACAATGTCCCCCAGGAAGCTCTCGGCGTGTACGAAGCCTATACCAAGGCCAGCAATGCGATGATTAACCGTGCCCGGGAAGAATACAAGACGAGGTTGAACCAGTTTCTCAAGGCAAAAATGAAAACGGACGACTGGGATACTATGATCCAGATCAAGAAGAAGATCAATCAGTTGGATCAGCCGGGAAATATTGATGTTCAGGAGGAAAAAGAGTCTCGAGTGGCAATTCCTGGAGTATGGGGAGATTATAAAAACAATCTGTATTGGCTGGACAACGACAATACTCTTGTCGAGCATTTGCCCGGTAAACAGGTGAACAAAACGCCTGAAGTGATGGATCCTGCGAAATCATCGGCCGATTATATTGTCTTTCAAAACTCCGATGCTAAGCGCGCGTGGATACGGATTGATGAAAAAACCTTGGGTGTGTTTTCCCGCTGGGGTGTAACGATTCTCAACCTGCAGGCGGACAAGGAAACGGGAAAACAGGATATCCTGGCAAGGTTGGAAAATGAATACAAGGCGAATTGCAAAAAGTATTGCAGACCATTGTCCGCCAAGTACATCAATGAACTGGAGAAAATCCGCATCAAGCTGGTGAATGAAGGACGGATGGATGACGTATTTACCCTACATGAGATGATTAATAAGGAAAAAACTCAATTTTCTTCAATGGCGCCGGTCACGGGTAAATGGCCCGCCAATCAATTCGTGGGAACCTGGCAGGGAACCGGGAAGAAGGAAATTTTCACGATATCTCCTGATGGCAAGGTCGTTTGCTCTTCGCCGGGAAAGAGCGCGAACATAAGCTATTCCTACGTTACATCGTCTCCCCATGGTTTTTGCCATACGTTCAAATCCTCTGATGGCAAGGTGCGTTATTTTTGCATTCTGGACGGTAAGTTGTTTGTTTTTACGAATAGCAATGAACTTGACCGACAGACTTATGAGAAGATCCGTTAATCGATAATCCTCCCACTGTTGGGTGGGCGGAGAAGGGAGGATCAGATCATTCCGGCCCGTTTTCTGGCAATCCAGAAGATTGTGAGCAGGGCAATGAACGTTCCGAGAACCCAGGGATTGTTCCAGAGGGGGATGACGCGGAGCTGCGCGGTCAGCGGAGGCAGGCGGCGAAGGAGCTCCGGGAGGTTGCGGAGCTGGTCGTCGGAATCTACGAATACTCCTCCGGTGACGGAGGCCATTTCTTTGAGTAGGGACAAGTTGGCGGGCAGCCCGGTTTTTTCCCGGATTACCCGGGATGTGGGGAAGGTGAGGCTTTGGGAGTGATCGGGGGCATCCGCACAGAAGCAACGGACGGTCCATTGGCCTGGCTCGTCGATTTTAAAGCTTCCGCCATAGGAACCCCAGGTGTTTTCCAAGGGACGGAGCTGGATGCGGCTGGTGTTGCCGTTTGGTCCGGTAATATCGGCCAGGATTTCACCATTGCTCATCGGGGAACCGTAGGTGTCCGAGGCCATAGCCGTGAGGCTGACGGTGTCACCCGGTTCCGGTATTTCCGGAACGGCAAAAAGACGAAGACGTGAACCTGCAGAGATATTGCGGCGGTAGCTCATCCATCGCGCCACCTGGCTCCAGAATCGGTAGTGGTATTTGTCCTCGACCCCGCGGCGCCAGCGCCAGGCGGAATCCGTTCCCATGAACAGGACTTTCCCGGTTCCGGCTGGCTGGGTAACGAGTAGAGGCAGGCGGCCATACGCATTGTTGGCGGAGGAATGGACGGCCAGAACCTGGACCCCGGCCTTGGCTCTTTCTACCGGAGCGTACCAGTAGAAACCGGGGAGGCTGCGCCAGATATCTTCATTGTCATTTTTGTTGTCCGAGAGGAGAGTCAGGAGGGATTCCTTGCCTTCGGGGGTCAGAACGAGGGGGGATGGCTCGTACATGCGTGTTCCCTTGGGATGCGAGGTATCAAGGATGACGGGCATGAGTTCTCCCAGTGGAGATTCGAGGAGTTGCATCTGCCTGCCCTGAGGGCCTGGGATGAAGATAAGTCCGGAGGCCCTGTTTTCCACAAGTCCTTTGAGGAGTTCCGCCTGTTTGACGGTGAGCCCCTTGTCTCCGATGCCGACGTCTCCGAGGAAGATGACATCGTAGGAGGCGAGTTCGTTCAGGCTTTCCGGGAAACGCTCCAGATAGTTTTCTCCTTTGCCCGGATGGAGCAGGCCGGGGAGAAAAAGGAGAGTATGCACTTCGACGGAAGGATCTCGCGACAGGGCGTTGCGGATAAAGCGGTATTCCCAGCGCGGGAGAGTGTCGATAACGAGTGCCTTGATCGTTTCCTGGCGCCCGTTGATGGTGAAATCGAAGGAATTGTTTTCACGATCCGATTCACCGGGGATGGGAGAGACTGCCAGGCGAAGGCGTTCCGGGCCTGTTTTTGTAATTTTCCAGAGGGCTGAAGCAGCTTGTTCATGTCCCGATTCGAGGTGAAGGGATTGCGTCTTTTTGATTCCTGTGTCAAGGGATTCCAACGTAATACTCAAGTCGGCGTCATTTGGCATGGAACTGCGTACAGTGAAGGGTATTTGGACATGTTCTCCCACAATTCCATAACCTGGGATGCGGGGTTCCGCCAGGGCAATATCGGGCAAAGCCCTCTCGGAACCGACTGGTACTGCAATGAGCGGGATTCCCTTCTGACGCATCTTCTGGGCTGCGACGAGAGGCAGGGAGTCCGCATTATGGGAACCATCCGTAACAAGGACGACAGCCCGTACATTATCGGCGGATTGAAGGATGTCCTCCAGTGGTCGGGAAAGATCCGTTCCGTCCGGAAGGTGATCCACGGCATCGGACTGACCGGAGAATTCGATGGGGAGAAGCTGTGTTCCATCCGGCAATTGTCCCTGGAGTCTGCCGGCGATGATATGTTGTGCCCGTTCCTGCCGGGAAATGACTTTTCCTCGTCCTTGGGAAACGTCTCTGGTCTGCATGGAGGCAGAGGCATCCCGCAGGACGGGAATGACGGGGTGAGGGGAAGGAGGCGTCTCTTCTACCAATTCCGGTTGGAACAGCAGGATGGCCATAGATGTGATGATGAAGAATCGTAATGCTTCCAGTAGGGCGATACCCGTACCGCGCCTGCGTTTCCAAGCCAGAAGGCATAGCATGGCCGCCGTACCCACGATGACCGGGACGGTCAGAGATGAGAACCATGTGGGATGGAAGACGAGGTGCATGGAAAAAATGTTCATGGGTGCCGGGAACGGTGTCTTCCGGATTTGGTAGATACGGGAAGCTGGAGAATGGCTTCGGCGAGCAGACAGAAGAGGGCCAACAGAAGGCAAGGCTTCCAGATCTCGACAGCAAGGGGAGGTTCGCTGCCGTGGATACCCAGGAGGCTGGTATGAAGCCCTTGGAAGATGGATGAAAGAGCGTCGTTTTGCAATTGCTCCTTCGTCAATTCTCCCGGTGGGATGTTGGTGCTGAAATTTCTTTCTCCCATGCGGTATATTCCTGCCATGATCCAGGGAGAGATGCGGCCTTCCGGGGGAGCTTTGTCATCCAGCCTTTGAGGATTGCTTTCGTCCGGTGAGGGCTGGAGTCTGTCATCGGCAACGTGAAGTGAGAGCTGGGGCAGGAAACGGTCTGCTCCCTGCCTGGCGAGGCGCTGGATGACGGGAAGGAGGAGATGACCGTCAGCCAGATTGGACCAGGTATAATCGGGTGCTGTTGCGAGGAAGTAGGCATCTCCTTCTCCATTGGGGATGTGCAGCAGGGCGACGCTGCCGTCGTCCCA
Organism: Akkermansia sp. N21116; assembly: GCF_029854705.2. Taxonomy (NCBI): domain Bacteria; kingdom Pseudomonadati; phylum Verrucomicrobiota; class Verrucomicrobiia; order Verrucomicrobiales; family Akkermansiaceae; genus Akkermansia; species Akkermansia sp. N21116. The sequence continues at coordinate 2,524,896 of NZ_CP139035.1, read as the reverse complement.
AGTGGCGATGGTCTCACCCGTACCGTGGATGGGCGCGCGGACAATGGCCCTGACTCCGGATACCGGAAGAGGATTTTTGTCCCTGCCGTTGCGGAGGATGCCCGATTCGCGATCCCAGGCGGTGATGCGAAAATAGGTGTCTTCCGGCGCCTGTTCCCGGGGCAACCAGGTAACTTCGAGGAATTTCCTTTCTTCCGCATTCTTGGGATCATACACGGGAGGAAGGAAAAGTATGGTGCCGCCGTTTCTGGTGTAGGCATCAAGGTTGGCCGTTTTGTTGTCTTTGGGGAACGGTCCCTGCCAGATGACGAGAGGCGTTTTATCCAGAAGAAGCGGGAGTCTGACTGGCAGTAACGTGGAGGAAGCTTTCATGCCTTCGATACCGGGTGGAGCTGCCATGTTAGTGAGGATTCCGGCAATGTCCGGGGTCTGCGCCATGATTTCCACCCGGATTTCGGGGGGAGGCGAGAAGACGAAATAGGCTGTATTGTCCCTGGGCTGGCTGTCATCCGGTAAACTCAAGTATCCGAAACCGGATTCCATGCCGGGCGGCAGGGGGATTTTGCGGGTAAGTCGCGTGGAGGTGCCGGAGACGGAGATGTTCAATTCGGTTCTGATATTGTTGAGGGAGAGGACGAGGGGAATCTGTTCCCGGTCCTTGTCTCCCGAATCGTACCGGGTGACCGTAAAGTCGAGAATGAGGGCATTGTCTTCCCGGACGGCGTCATGGATGCGGATGCCGCGATTGGACGCCGGCCTGTCTCTGAGGGCGAGGATGCGGATACTGGGCGGGTTGGGAAGAGCGGCTAGCGATGAACGGACATATTCCCAGCGGTGCGACGTAGGCATCCAGTCGGAAATCTGCATGTCGGACGCTACCCATATTTCCGTTTTGCCGCCAGGGGTGTCCTTAAGAAAATCAGCCGCCTTCATGAAAAGACCGGGGATGTCCGATGCAGTATCCGTCGTGGATGTGGACGAACTGCCTGCAAGGGCTTCGGGGGTTGGGATTTCCTGCAATTTCCACGAGACGGAATCCAGCATGATGAGGCGTGCTCCTTTGAGGGTTTCCATGGTTTCCGCAATGACGGGCGGGATGGCCTGCTGGAGGCTTGTTGTTCCATCGCTTCGTGTTCCCATCGAGGCGGAACGGTCCAAAATTAACAGGACTCGCTGGACACCGGACGATTTGAAACCCAGGAAGGGGCTGAGGAGAGGCTGCGCCATGGCGGCAATCAGCAGGAGAAGAGCCAGCATGCGGAGGCACAGGATGATGTAATGCCGGATTTTCCTGCCTCCATGCGTTTCACGGGTCGCTTTCAGGAGAAACTCCATGGCTGCCCATGGCCGTGAACGGTGTCTCCACAGGTTGATCAGGTGGATCAAAACCGGGATGGCTACTGCCGGAAGAGCCCAGAACAACCATGGATCCGTGAATGACATAAACGGCAGCGGGGACTGGTTCTCAACGAGGGTACGGGGAGCCGGGGGACAGAAGCTTGTCGCACAGGTAAAGCGTCATGCGTCCTGTTTGGTGAAGGGAATCCGCCGAAAGGATATCCGGACTGTCGTGCGCAGTGTGCCACCAGTTGCCTTCGCTGAAATCATCGATGATATTGATGGTGGCTACGCCGTGTTCCTGAAAGGGAGCGTGGTCGTCTATAATGGTTGTACTGGCGACTCCCCAGGAACGAGACGGCAGTTTCAGGTCGTCGATGGCGCGGGAGTAGAGCTGGTAGAAAGGCAGGGGGGTATCGGAAGGGATGCGGATTCTCATACCCTGGCGTCCGACCATGTCCAGATTGATCATCCAGACCGGAAGGGAATCCCGCAGGGTGCCGGCATAGTAGCGTGATCCGTACAAACCGTCTTCCGGCGTGATGTGGCGGCCGAAACTTTCCTCTCCGTCGAAGAAAACAAGTTCTATGCGGGAGGCATGTCCAGGTGTTCCGGCAAGGATTCGGGAGAGTTCAAGCAGGGCTCCGGCTCCGGAAGCACCATCGTTGGCTCCCACGAAACCGGGGATTTCCGTTTTGGTATCGATGTGGCAGGAGACGATGCCGTCAGCGGGCCTGGAGAAGTCCGCCTTGTTGCCGAATCTGGCCCGAAGGTTGACGAAGTTTTTTTCTCCGGACGGGGTGGGGGATGTGAAGCGTTGTTCCTGAACGCTCCAACCGTGCCGGGCAAGTTCGTCCTTGAGATAGGCGAGTTGCCGGGCTGCTCCCGGAGAACCCGGATGGCGTTCTCCGAAGGAAACGATCTTCAGAGAGTGGAAGAGGGCGTTATCACCGGAAAATTCGGGGGAATCGACAAGTTTTTCCGGGGCGTTGCCGGCATTCGGTGCAGCAGTAGCCGTGACGAGTCGTTCTTTCTGTTCACAGGCAAACAGAAGGAGGAAGAGGATGCAGGTAAGGATGCGGTTCGTCATGGCGAGGCCTTTTTTCCTCCGTTGTATTACCGGGATGAGGGGAATACGTCCGGATCCATTTCAATGCCTAAAAGTTCCAGAATGCGCATGAAGTCACTGCGGTCGGCATAGGAAATTTCGATGGTTCCCTTGGCTCCGTGAGACGAAATGTTGACTGGTGCCGAAATCTGGCGGGAGAGGTACGAGCAAATCTTGCGGTAGCCCGGGCTGGCCGGTTTACGGGAGGGAGGAATAGGGTCTGGAGGGTTGAGATACGTTTGGACGGCTTTCTCGATTTGGCGCACGGTCCAGGATTTCATGACTGACTCCTGGGCTAGTTTACTCTGGTCAGCTTCGTTTTTGACACCGAGGAGGGCCTTGGCATGGCCGACGCTGAGTGAACCGTCGGCGAGCAATTTCCGAGCGTCTTCGTAGAGATCGAGCAAGCGGATGCTGTTGGCGACGGAGGCGCGGGATTTTCCGACCCGCTGGGCGATGTCTCCCTGCTTGAGTTTGAATTCGTTTTTGAGCCGGAGGTAGCCGGATGCTTCTTCAAGAGGGCTGAGGTTTTCTCGCTGCAGGTTCTCAATCAACGCCATTTCGAGAACGTCGCGGTCGGAGGCTTCGCGGATGATGGCCGGGACGGATTCAAGTCCGAGGGAAGCAGAAGCACGCCAGCGGCGTTCTCCGGCAATGAGTTCGTAGCCGGAATCCTTGCGCCGCACGATCAGGGGTTGGATGATACCGTGTTCGCGGATGGATTCTCGGAGTTCTTCCAACTGGGCTTCGGTAAAGACGGAACGTGGCTGGAGTGAACTGGGATGGATGCTGTCGAGAGGCAAATGGTGTACAATATCCCCCGGTTGTTTAACAGATAAACTGTCAACAGATTCCTTCGAGCTCTGCTTTGTAATGAGAGCGCCCAGTCCTTTACCAAGTGCGGGTTTCGGCATAGCCCGGGCAGTATAGAAGAAGTCGCGGCGGCTTTCAATGGACTTTTACTGTGCCGCCTCATTTTCCCGGCATCTATGGTGGGAATCGGGACAGCGGTTGCAAACTGTCGCGTTTTTTGTTTGTTTGAGGCGGATTGTTGGTGGCAGTCTGCCGGGTATGATAGCTTTCTTGCGCGGGATTGTAGCGGAGGCAATGCCTCAGAGGATTCTGTTGGATGTCCATGGGGTCGGATATGAGGTGACGGTCCCCCTGTCCACTTTTGATTCGTTGAATCCCCTGCCGGGCCGGGAATTGCTGTTGAAGACATTTTTACATATTCGAGAGAATGCCCAGACATTATATGGGTTTGCGACCGAGGCGGAGAAGGATATTTTCATGTTGTTGATCGATCGCGTATCAGGCATTGGTCCGGCAACGGCTATTGCCATTCTGGGATCGATGAATGTGGAACAGTTCAAGTCTGCCGTCGTCCAAGGCGATATCTCCGGAATTGCCCGAGCCAAGGGGGTCGGGAAAAAGACGGCGGAACGCATTGTCCTGGAACTTAAAGACAAAATCGGGCTTGCTGCGACATGGGAAGCTCAAGCGCAGGGAGAGACGAGCCTGGCAGCCAGTGATGCGGAACTGGCTTTGGTGGCTCTCGGGTTCAAGCAGGTGGAAGCCCGCAAGGCTATAGCTGCCCAACTCAAAACGAGTCCCGATTCGCCTACGGATGAATTGATTCGTGCCGCCCTGCGCTCTTTGAATTGATGTTTGATCAAGGAACGGATATGAGAACTCCGGAACGTTTGTCTTTCAAGAGCCTGAAGGAAGCTTTCCCAAATGGAGGGCTTTTCCGCGGAGATGTGACCTGGATGCTTTCTCCGGAGCCTTTTCGGCTGGACAAGAAACAGGTGAAGTTCCTGAAAGGTCTGGGCGTTATCCTGGCCCGGTTCTACGATGCCTGCAATGCCTTGTATCATGCCTCGGCACAGGGCAGGAGACACGAATGGCTGGCTCCGTTGCTGGATCAGGGGAAACCGTCTTGGCTGGTGGATATCCAGCGGTCGCGGACGATGATCCAGGCGGTTCCGTCCGTCATGAGGCCGGACCTGATTCTGACGGAAAAAGGATGGGCCGTGACTGAGCTGGATTCCGTGCCGGGTGGGCAGGGTGTAACAACGTTTTTGAGCCGGTTGTACGGTGCTGCCGGCTGGAATATCCTGGGGGGAAGCGACGGAATGATTGATGGTTTCAGGTTGGCGCATCCCGAGGGAGCTGATATTGTCGTTTCCAGGGAATCCGGCGATTACATGGCTGAGATGCAATATTTCGCTTCAGTTCTCGGGGAAGGCTTTTCTTGTTCCCCTGCGGAGTCTTACGCAATGCGGGAAGGCCGATGCGTGTACCGCTTTTTTGAATTGTTCGATACGGATGCTATTCCCGGCAGTCGTGAGTTGCTGGAGGCGGCGTCCGGCGGGCATATCCGTTTATCTCCTCCTCCCGTGCCGCATCTGGAGGAGAAGTTGTGGCTGGCTCTCTTCCATACTCCTGGTTTGCGGCAGGAATGGAAAAACCGTATGCGTGGCGCTTATCTGGAACGCATGAACGAACTGGTACCCCATGGCTGGGTGGTGGATCCTTCCCCCCTGCCGCCCCAGGCCTGTCTACCGTGGCTTCATGTACATGACTGGAGGGAGGTAGCGTCCATGAGTCAGAAAGAACGGCGCCTCGTCCTTAAAATATCCGGGTTCAATGAACTTGCCTGGGGCGCTCGCGGGGTGTTTATAGGACACGATATGCCTTCTGGCGAATGGTCGGAAGCCTTGGATGAGGCATTGTCCCAGTTCGGCTCTTCTCCCTGGATCATGCAGGAGTTTCATTCCGGCAAAGTAGTGGAACACCCCTGCTACGATAGAGAGACGGGGGCTTTATGGACGATGAAAGGGCGTGTCCGCCTGTGTCCCTACTACTATCGTAGTATTTCGGGAGAAGTCGTTTTGGGCGGTGCGTTGGCAACGATTGCCCCGGAGGATAAAAAGAAAATCCACGGGATGCGGGATGCCGTCCTGGTACCTTGCTGCCTTGACGGGGAATGATCTCTATATCCTTTCTCTCTAAATAAAAAACAATGCTGACGGAAAACCCGACAGCATTGCAGATCTCACAAAATTGTTTGTCCGTTTTCTCGGGGGGAAGAAGTGGACGGAATATTATTTGATCGTGTTTTTCTGGATATTGGCCAGATAAGCATCGGCTTCTGCCGTGGAGGAGAAGATGGAAAGGGATGGGAGAGTTTTAGCGATTTCCAGAACAGCCTGGATAGGGGGAGTGGCATTGGTGATAATAAGTTGCCCGTGGCATTCCTTGAGTATCTTTGTCGTTTGAATGATGACGCGCAACCCCATGCTGCTGATGTAGGTGAGATCCGCCATATTCAGGGTGATGGAGTTGACTTGATCTTCTGTCAGATTATTGATGAGATTTTCCAATTTGGAATAGGTTTCCGTATCCAGTTTGCCGGACAGGGAAATGACAAAGTGTCCGACGCTGCGTTCCTGAGTGCTGATGTTAAGACTCATATCGTACTTGTTAGTGTTTGGGTGTTAAATGGAGATCGTTAAGATGTTTTTATGCTCGCTGTATTGGTAGGACATGCTTTTAGTCATGTTTTTGAGTAGGTAAATACCCATCCCTCCGATAGCCCGGTCTTCCAGCTTTTCCGTCAGGTTGGGATTGGGAGCCTCGGTCAATGGATTAAAGGGTCGAGCATCGTCTTCTATAATGAGCAGGATGTTGTCTTGGGAAAAAGTCAAAGTAATTGAGACTGTCACACGGGTGTTTTCGTCGGAGCCGTATTTGAGGGCGTTGGTGACGAGTTCTTCGATGCAGAGTCTGACTATGTTAGTCGATCTGAGATCGGCACCGTGTTGTTGACATGCTTTTTCCGCGGAATCCATGGCATCAAAAAGCCCTTGGGTCCCATTGGAGAACCCGGTTTTAAATTGATGAACGGATTGAACCTGCATTGTCTGTTTTTTAATTTAAGATCGTTGTAAATGCAAGGTATTTCGGCAATTTTTAGACAACTCTGCCGTTAGAACTTTCAGGCTTATGGTTCCTGGGTTCTGGTGACGGCCAGAATTGTGATATCGTCTGATTGTTCATAATCACGGACGAACTGGTTCATATGCCGAATGATGGTGTCGATGATGAAACTTGGTTCCGAGCTCATGGCGCAAGCGATGGCTTGTTTGAGGCGGATTTCTCCAAAGAGTTCCTGGTCTGGATTGAAAGCTTCGGTGACGCCGTCGGTGTAGAGGATGAGTGTGTCTCCCGGATTCAGGACTGTTTCCGAGTAGGTATAGGTTTGCGGGAAGATGGCGATGGGAAGTCCGTTTCTGACGGACAGTTCGATGAGATCTCCCGATTCCTTGCGGATGAAGGGGGGGTTATGTCCGGCGTTGCAGTAGCTTATGCGGCCAGTCCTGATGTCCATGATAGCGCAGAAGTAGGTGACGAACATATTGGCGTCGTTGTTATTGTAGAGAATCGTATTGAGTTCCGTCACAATTTTATCGACGCGTTTTGTGGGAACGGCTATGCCGCGCTGGAGAGTTTGGGTGACTGCCATGAACAAAGCGGCGGGGATCCCCTTGCCGCAGACATCCCCGATGATCAGGACGAGATGGTTTTTGTCCGCCATGAAGAAATCGTAAAGATCTCCTCCGACACCTTTGGCTGTCATGAGGGTGGCTCCGATGCGAAAATTGTGATCACGAGTGAATTCGTGCGTGAGCTTGGGCAGGATGCTCATTTGGATTTTCTTGGCGACGGAAAGATCGGTCTGGTAATCCTGTTTGGCAATGATATTGAGTTCCTGTTCGTGCAGATAGGAGAGGAGTTCCATCTGCATGTTCGAGAATGTCCGCGTCAGGAGTCCGATTTCATCCTTGTCCTTGTATTTGGGGATGGGGACGGTGAATTTGCCTTCTCCGATATCTTTGACGGCCTTGCTGAGGGCAATGAGGGACTTGCTATATTTTTTGGTAAAAAAATACACGAGAAGGCAAACCGTCGTGCCGGTAATCAGGCTGAAGAGGCCCACCAGCAGGATGAGCTGTTTCGTTTTGTTCCAGATCATGTCTCCTGAGACGGCGAATCCCATCGACCAACCATTTTCGCAGGGAGTGATGAAGATGAATTCTCCGTGTTTGTAAACAGATGAGATGGGCAGGTGAAAGGCACATTCGTTGCCGTCCCGAATGTTCTGGATCATCTCCTTTTTCTCGGTCTCATTGATGGAGAATCCGAAATGCTGGGCGATGTTGCCATTTTGTTCGACATTGCGGGAAGGGTGCATGATGTAGTTTCCATCCCGGTCGCAAATAAAGCAGAATCCGGTCCCGTCCATGTGAATATTGTCCAGGGCTTTCTCGATTTCCCTGAGAGTGAGCTCAATGAAAAGACAGCCGATAAAAGTCTTGTTCTCCCGTTCGTACATGGGAACGACGTATAGGATCGTGCTTTTTTTGGCACTGGTTTCCGGGAAGGATTCGGGACGGATCCAGAATGGCTTGGCGTCGGGCGCTTCCGCTTTGATAAACCAACGGGAATGAGTATAAACATCCTGAGGAATTTCCTTCGTGGATTCGTGCTTGTCCGTGATAGAGTTGTAAAAGAAGTTGTAGCAGGGAAGCTTGCTGCCTTCCTCGAAATTGGGGTTGAGGGCCGCGCCGGCACCCGTGATGCATGGATCGGATTTGATGAAGGGTGTAATTCCCCGGAAGACGATACGCTGGACAAGTTTGTAACGAAGTTCGGGATCTTTGACGGCTTCAATGTAGGCTGCGTTGATTTTGGCGATATTCTCCGTATGGACCATCAGCATGTCGATTTTGCTGGCAGCGCGGTTAACGGCCAGAATTCCATGCTCCATCTGGGTTTTTTCCATTTGAGAAGCGGATTGCTTGCCAAGGATGACCGCAATGGCCACGAAGCACACCAGGATAATTCCCATGATGCCCATGTTCAATTTAAGAACAAAGGAACGCTTGATGGCTTTGCGGAATCGATCAATGATAACCATGGGGCGTCAGGGCAGGGTGCGGGGTGGTACTCCGGAGGTCATGGCCGCCAAGGCCTCCTCTTCGGTAGTATATACGGAGATAAAATCGGAAAACATCGATACATTGATTATTTTTGTGACAAATTCGGAGAGGTTGCAGATGGCGAATGGCAATTTTTTGTTATTCAGCGTTTTGGCAGTGATGACGAGCAGGCGCAATCCGTCGCTGTTCATGTACTGCAAGTTACTCATGTTGTAGATGAGTCCTCTGTCCAGAGTCTCCCAGAATGGAACAAGACTATTCATGAGCACATTGGTCGTTTGGGAGTCGAGACTTCCGGCCAGGTGAACGATTTCAGCCAGAGGCGTATGTGTTATTTCCAGATTCATGCGATGAATGTCATTTCCTAGACTCTTTTATCCTAAATCGGAATTAGTATTGATGCAAGAAGAGAAGAAAATGAAATGGGATATTATGCTTTCTTGATCTTTTGCCTAAAAATTGAATCTCAGGGAGGCTCCGTAATAGAAGTCGTTACCGAGGTTTTTTTGTTTGACCGTCGTTAGAGCCAGGGAATAGTTCGCAAAGACATCCAGGGAGACTCTGTCGGAAAACGTCCAGGTCAACGTTGAGTTGAAGTCCATGTTGTTAGAGCCGTGGTGGTCGACGGAGGAGACATACCCTCCATTGTAGCCATAGCGGACGGTTGTATCGAGGAAGAGCCTGTGGGTTAGTTCGTAATGTCCTCCGGCAAAGGCGGCGTAAAATCCGCGGAACGTGGTGTTATCCCGGTTGTACTGCCAGTAGAAGTTGGTACCGGCGAACAGAATGTCGTTGAAGTGCCATGTAAGTTCCAACCCGGGGCGGGGTACTCCGTATTCGCCGGGAGCGACGAAACTGTGTTCATACCAGGGATTGACCGTCAGGTGGCCGATGTCCTGCTTGTAGTCGAGCCGGAGTTTGAATTCGGCATGGTTGGCATTGTCCGCGACTCCATACCAGGTTGTGAAAGATAATTGATCGAAGTGGGCCTGAGCCATGTAGAACGAGTAGGAGGTTTCCCAGGCATTGATGCCTTCGCATTCATATTTGCTGCCCCAGCCGGCACGGAAATCCATGGAAATATCCTCCGGGGGGAATGGACGGTTGATGAACAGACAGTCCCGGCAAAAGGGAAGATGCAGGGAAGGCGTCATGGGGACGACTGTCGTTGTTGTTGCGGCAGTAGCGGAAAACATCCCCAGCAGGGAAAGGATGAAGATGGAGTATTTCATATTTTGTGGATGGTGTGCAGGGAAGTAATCCGTTGGCTCCTACTAGAAATTGAGAGGGCGGGCCAGCAAATTGTTCAAAAAGAAATAATCCGGTTGGAGAACAGAAAAGGAGATTGTCAAAAAGACCTGCTTCCGGCACTCTCAACGGCGAGAAAATTATGTTAAACCAAGTGGTCGAACTGAAAAGAGAAGTATCCGGAATTCAAATTCCGAGTGGAAGCTCCATCTCGCTTCCTGCCGGTTCCCGCGTGTACATTACCCAGACTCTCGGCAACTCCTATACCGTGGCGACCGATGCCGGGTTGATGCGCCTATCCAAGGAGGATAGCGATGCCTTGGGCATGGAAGAGGAGGAAGATGCTCCTGCTTCCGGTGGTCTGGGGGAAAATTCCTCTCTGGAAGATCGTATATGGGAAACTCTCTCATGTATTTATGACCCTGAAATCCCGGTCGACATCGTCAATCTGGGACTGATCTACGATGTTATTGTCACCCGGTTGGAAAATGGCTTGCATCACGTTGCCGTCAAGATGACTTTGACGGCTCCCGGTTGCGGCATGGGCCCCCATCTTATGGACGAAGCCAAGTCCCGAGTGGAAGCCCTTGACGGAGTGGAAGAAGCGGATGTCGAAATGATCTGGGATCCCCCGTGGAACCAGGACATGGTCAGTGAAGAAGGCCGGATGAAACTGGGGCTGATGTAACCCGAATTGGCTGCCGCGAGGTTCTTTTTTCAAGCAAGACATGAGTACACAGATTAAATTGACTGGTGAAGAATTGATGATTCTGGCCGACATGGCTTACCTGGCTATGATGGTGGCGGAGCCAATCCGCGACGAGGGGCGCGAACGCGAGTTTAATGCCTGGGGTGCTGTCTGTGACAAAGTCCTTGCGGAATTGGAAAAGAATCCGAAATTCTCTTCACGTGTTCAGTTTTCTCCCGACGGGCGCAATTACTACCTGACCAAAGAATACCTCGACCATTCGTTTCTCGGGGATTGCGTCAATGAATACCGTGACAACGTTTTCTGGGACGATCTGGTGACGCGCATGGCGGACATGTCCCTCCTTCACTTCCTCGGCTCTCAAAAGTTCGAAGCCATGACCGAAGAGGAAAAACGCGCCATGTCCGAGCCCTATGAAAAGGCTCTGTGGGAGGAGTGCGCCCGGCACGGAATTGATCGTTTCGGCTTTGTCCTTCCTCCGCGCGAAGTCTAAGGGAAGTATCTTTTTCGAAGATGAACGGAAGTTCCCGGATATTGTCCGGGAAAGAGAAGATTATCGTGAGGGAGAGGAGCGTGTTTCCGGAAAGACGATCCGGGAAAACATGGTGTCCGGAATGGTGACGGAACCGAGAGAGAGACTGGAAATTGTCCAGGAACCGTTTTCTATTTTCTCTAGTTCGCCACGAAGGATCGAACCGTCCGTTAAGTAAAAAATAGGTTTGCCTGCAATCGTATAGGCGTTTCCTGTCCGGTCCGGCTTGGTCTGCATGCGCAGTTGGATGATTTTATCCAGAGGCACTTTAATTTTGTAGAGGTCGGATTGGATGAGGAGTTCCTTGCCGGAGAGTTGCCGGATGTTGCCCCTCAGCACATCGCCGTTGACGAGAAGAGCCATGTCGTTGTCCTGAGTTCCGGGGCGTGGAATGGGCAGTCTTTCTTCCGGTGGCAGGAGTTCGTCTCCTGGGTATTTGCCGTTCCATTGCGTGATACGCAGGGAACTGATGAGCAGGACCGAATCGAAGGATTCCAGGGACAATCCGGTACCGTACTCGGAAGGGGCTTCTCCCGATGGGGCGCTTTCGTCTTCGGGGGAGATTTCTTCCGTCGTACATTGTTTAACGAGTTTTTTGTTGACGTAGAAGCAGTAATAACCTGCTTTCCTGTCGGCAAAGAGATCCAGGGCGACGGGAGTTTGCGCCTTCCGATCATCTTCCTCCCGGTTCTGGGAGATGGGGTCGTTGGCAACTGTATTGATGGAGGAACGGACGATTTCAGTAATTTGAAAAACGTCGTTGAGCAGGTAGAAGTCCACATAGGAACCGTTTTTATCGGCGGTTGGTGCTTTGACATCCTTCCATATGTGCATCAGGAAGCGGACAAACGGATTGCCTTGCACGACCATGGAAATATGGATGGCAGGGGGAAGCTTGACATCACGTGCAATGATGCCTCCCGGAGGCATGGAAAGGAAGGTGCCCCTGTAGGATGACCACGAACGCGGCGGTGTCGGGAAAGGAGGTGTGAAGCCGCTCCAACCTGAGATATCCTCCGTTCCCGAATAGAGCAGGGATCCGGGATTGTTGATATTCATGTAGGCTATGGCTTCGGAGGGGAGGCTGATATCCTCTCCCCAGAGGGGACGGATAGTTGTACCGGAGGAGGAAACTGTGTTGATTTCTCCAGAGATCTGTTCGTTGGAGAAGAGCCTGATCATGCACTGGCCCTCTCCTTTTTTTGCATTGTCCGGCAGGATGACTTCCTTGAGCTCCGAGGGAAGGGTGGAAATGGGGGCATTGAGAACCGGAGAGTTGAGGATGATGGACGGTGAGCCGCCGCTGCGGGGAGTTTCCGTCCTGTCGAGTATGGCGGGGATTGTGGAGCCGTTTCGGAAGAAGACGATGGCTTTACCTGCCGCCGCATGTGCGGGAAGGATGACTGCCGCCAGCATGGCTGCAACCGAAACAAGCAATCGGAGGGCGGAGGTCATGGCGTGGAGCGGGTAGGAGGTTCCTGATTGAAGAAATCCAGGCGGTTGATGTCCTGTCCGGGTATCGTGAGGGTGCCCAGGACGGGATGATCCAGGATCAGGATGCCCTTGTTCAGAGAACGGATGGAACCGTATAAACGGCCTCCGTTTTGGAGAACGACGGAGTCGCGTCCTTCAGTGTCTTTGTCCGAAGGAGAGGATATATCGGCATTGGAAAAGACCATCAGTGAGGTGTATTCAGACGGAATTTCCATCGGGCGTTGAGGCGTTTTGATGGTGACGACGTTGGTTCTGTCTTGGTAGGAAGTGATGTCTCCGACGATGGTCTTGCCGTCCGTTGTATTGATTTTGTCTTCCGGGGTGTTGTCTGAAGGCAGGATGTTGGAGGCGATGTCCCACTTGTTGAACAACCTTAGTCCGTAGAGTTCCACTTGACCTTGAGGGATGGCGAACGTGAACCAAGTACCGGACGGAGCCACCCAGGGCACGACAGTGCGATGCGGGGTATGACCGTCCGCCGAGAGACTGAACGAGGTGCCCCGGGGCGTTTCCGTAACGCTCAGGAAAAGACGATGACGGGAACCTGGTTTGGGGATGGGCAGGGAATTGATCGTATGGGAAGTTAGCGGAGAGTCGCTGTAAGAGAGCTTCCAGGCAACTCCATCGGTATGGAGGTAAAGACCGGAGGGATTGCTCATGGGTGAACGCGTGCCGTCCCCTCCGAAAAAGAGGACCAGACGGTCTTTCCTGCCGCTGCCTGATCCGGCAAGAGGAATGGAAACGTCAAGCCGCAAATCGAACGAAGCAGCGTTGAGATCCATGTTTTTGCCCCATTCCGTGCCGGAAGGCAAGACAAGGCTGGAACCCGGTTGATGATTGGGATTGGCCTTTTCGAGGCATTGCATCTGTTGTTCCTGAAGGCTTTTTTGATAGGATGGGATCCAGAAGATATCGAAAGACGGAAGATCGGCCAGGATGGGAAAGAGTTTAGGGTCGTTCAGTTTGATAGCCCGAATGAGATTCTTGGGAATAACGGAGGTTCCATGGCGGTAGGGACTGGTAAAGACGGCTTTCCCGTGCTCGATGGATTTCAAGGAAGCAGGGAGGATTTCCCTCCATCCTCCGCGCAGGACGATAATATCCGGGTATTTGTCTTGCGTGTTCTTCCGAGGTTGTTCCATGTGGATGGAATGAATCTGGGACAACTTGATGTCCCAAGGCGTTTTTCCGTTGCCGGTGGGGAGGATCGTGAGTGAATCTTGAGGGGCGTCCAGGGCTATCAATTCTCCGGATGCCTTGAATCCGTCTTCCATCATCACATCCACCTGAACGGCGGATGCCAGGGTGGAGGCTGTACAGGTGAACAGAATGGGGAATGAAAGCCTATTTTTCATAAATGGGCAGGAAGCGGTAGTTGACTGCCAGAGAGAGCAGGGCGAATGCCGTCGAATATCCCGGGGAACGCATTCCGGACCAGGATCCGTCCGGTGCCTGGGAAGCGGCCATGAGACGGAAATTGCGGCGGTTCCAGGCCCGCCATATTTCTTCGTCGGCATGGAAGAGGGCTTGGGCCATGTAGTATTCCATGTAGTAGGGGTAGGTATCTTCCCTCGTCTGGAGTTTCGATTTCAGGAAGGCCAGGGTGGCTTGGAAGGAAGGCTCTTCATGTTTTTTGGCAAGAGCCTGAGTCAGCAATCCGATCGCCGAGACGGCGATACTGCCGCTGCCGGGAGAGGTATAGCCGTAAATCCCCTTGGAATCCCGGCAGGAAGCCATGAACTGTAATCCTTTGTCCAAGGCTTTGTGTGGGACTTCAATACCTGCATTGGCCGCGGCGTGGAGAGAAACGAGGATACACCCGGTGACGCTCGTATCGGCGTCCGTACTGGTGGGATCGTAGCGCCAGGCTCCAAGAGGGTTGACGGACTGGGCTTTCAGAGACAATGCGACGGCTTTTTGCAGGGAAGGTCCCAGACGATCGTCTGGAATGGCTCCGTAGGCTTCCGCTAAAGCCAGAGTGGCGAAACCGTGGGAATACATGGTGGATCCGATCATGCCGTTTTCGGACGATTGGCTGGAGAGAATGAAATCCAGGGATCGCTGTACCAGCTCGGAGTATGGCCCGGAAACTGGGTCTTCCCCGTGTGCCAAAACAGCCATGAGACAAAAAGCTGCAGCGGCAGGGTCGTCTCCGTAGGTGCCGTCGAAGGTGCCGTTTTCCTTTTGTTCTCGTTTGAGGAAGTCGAGAGCCTTGACGTACATATACTCTACTTGAGGGGGGATAGTATCGTCCGTTCGAGTCAGGCGAGTGAAGGTTCTTTCCTGTCCGTCTTGCTCCCGGGGGCTTCCTGTGGACGGAAGCGCGCCAAGCCCGGACAACATCAGCAGAAGGAAGCACCGGACGAACCGTGCTTTCCGAATGTGACCGTGTTGGAAGTTGGAGGGCTTCATTCTTGCAGCGTTTTGTTATAAGCATCCAGGGCTTTCCGGAATTCTTCGGGCATGTCGGCGGCTCCGGAGCCGGTTGACTTTGGAACACTTCTAGTTTTGTGAACAGGTGCCTGATCGTCGTCCGGCATCGGCGTATTCCCTTCCGGCGATGTACCGGAACTGCCCGTTCCTGCACCGGGAGATGATGAGGGGGACGTCTTTTTATGCACGGAATCGGTTTCAAGACCAAGCATTTGGCGTATCATATCCATGAGGGTGGAAGTTCCGGCATTTTCCTCCTGCCTGTTGTCTCCGCCGTTCATGCGG
Source organism: Akkermansia sp. N21116 (assembly GCF_029854705.2). NCBI lineage: Bacteria > Pseudomonadati > Verrucomicrobiota > Verrucomicrobiia > Verrucomicrobiales > Akkermansiaceae > Akkermansia > Akkermansia sp. N21116. The sequence continues at coordinate 2,509,744 of NZ_CP139035.1, read as the reverse complement.
AGGGCTGCTTGGTAAATCAACTCAATGACCTCCGTTTGTGCAGCGATGGCGGGGCCTCCCGTTCGGTTGGCTTCGAGTTCGTCGACGGCATCGTTCATGGCATGGCGGCATTGTTCCAGCAGGGCGATGACGTTGCGGTCGGTTTGTTCGGAAATGATGTCCATCGTATCTGCCTGGAGTTCATCCTGTTCACGGGCCAGGCCGGAGGTATCCCGAGACTGGTCGGGATGTTCCCTCCGTTCTTCTTCCATGGCTCGTGTTCTCAGGCGTATATCCTGCTGGGAGCGGATCATGAACATGAGCTTGAGTGTGAGCTCAAAGGCCGATTGGGAGATTTCTCCCCCACCGGAGCCGGCCATGCCGCTGCCTCCGCCTGTTGCATGGGAGGTTTTTTTACTGTCATCCAGAAGACGGGCCCAGTGTTCCAGAGCCCGGGAAAGGAGGAGAGCATGTTCGATCCCGACGCCGGACTGGGAGGATGCAATGTATTCCGATACGTTTTCCATGCGACGGACGATTTCCGAATTCTGCATGATTTCGTATAAGTCTCCGTAGATGGGGTGGGTGGCCCGCTGGCGGTAGGAGGCCAGATCTTCCAGCATCCAGCCCAGGTTGCGTGTCGTGGCCTTCTGGAGGGCATCAATAGCTTCCATGTTGCGTTTGGTTGCGGGCGGGAGTTCGTCGGGAAGAAGTCCTACGGTAGTCTGGAGGTAGGAGGCGAGTGAGCGGCTGACGGATTCCTCTTGCTTCGATAAATGTCGGAGGCGTGCGACGAAGGTGCCGGCCTCCATGCTTTTGGTGGCAGCGTTCATTGAGGCAATAGCGGTTTTGATGGCTTCGACAGCCTGTTCGTGTTCTCTATCTGCCTGTTTTAGAGTGGATTCCATTTCCTGTGGAGAAACGGTTTCCGCGGCTTGTTCGAAGTATTTCTGGGCATTGCGCATGGTACCGGCAGGGAGCGGGGACATTTGCCGGATGGAATCCATCAGGCGCTTCATACCGTCCGGATCGATTTGCGTGTTAAGTGTAGCTTCGCGGAAGATGGCTTCACCCTGGCGGAGGAGGTCGGAGAGTTGGCGCCTGTTCGTCTGTTCCTGTTGGACGAGTTCGGGGATTTTCTCCCGGAGAGCCTTGTTATCAGATTTCCGGTCGGCTAGGAGGATGCTCTTGGTCTCGTCTCCGATGGAATCCATGGAACGGGACAATTCTTCCAGGGCGCCGATGAGGCGTTCCAGTGAATGCCGGATCATTTCCGCATGGCGTTCCGGGGTCAGGATGTACAGAATGAACGGGTCGGAATAGACGCGTTTCCCATGAGGGGAGTAGTCCGAGGCAAAGGCGCGGATGACGACGCGCTGGGGTGAAATGCCTAAATCTTTAGCCCGGAAAACCATGTGTTCCGTGATGCTTGTTGTGGTCGGGGAACCCGGTTTGAGGATTCTTTCCGTCGAGGTTCCGGGGGATGACGACTGGCCGAGGGACTGTTCTCCGACCCATGAGATACCTGTTTCCCGGATGCCGTAATCATCCGTGGCTTCAATGGATATTTGGATGGATGTATTTTCCAGAATATATTTATTGTCAAGATCTTCGTGTAGGAGGACACGAGGAGGGCGGTCTTCGACCGGGGTCAGCGTCAGATGGCGTGGAGAGGATGTTTGCAGACCGTCCGTATCCGTCCAGGACAATTCCCATTCCTGCGGCTCACGTTCCATGGAGATTCCGGAGATAGTAACCGTTTTTCCTTCAATGCGGATGGGACGGTCGTCCGGCGAGGACGATGCCCGGAGCAGGGGGCGTGTGGCCGTGGCACGGATGTCGGCTGTACTTCCTTCCGGTACAGGAATGGCCCCGGCTTTCATCGGTTCCCGGTAAGGCGGGCGGCCTGTGTAGGAGGGTGGGGTGATTTCTGCCTCGGCTCGTTCCATGCCCGGTCTTGGCTGCGGGATGATTTTCAGGCGGTGAAGAGTATCTCCGGCGGAGAATTCCATGCGTGTTGCCTGATACAGGGGGGGAAGAGTGAAGCGGTACCCCGTTTTGTCCGGAGAAAGGCCGATTTCATTCCATGTTCCGCCGTCCAATCGGAAGTGAGCCGTTTCCGGCCTGTGAGATGAGGCCGAGGAGAGGAGGAACTCCATGGGCCAGGATTCTCCCTGGGCGACGATGAGGCGGGTTCGGAGTGGCTCCAGGACGGTAAAGGTGAAACGTTCCGGTGGATGAAACGGGTTTGCCCATCGGCGCCACGCGTTCCCGGCAGCATCCGGGAAGGCTAAAAATACGGAACCTGCAATTACAATCAGAAAAACAGGAAGGAATACCCGTGTGATAACGGGTTTTCGCGGACGACCGGAGAAAAAATCCTTTCCAGCCAGTTCTTGGGCGTTCTGGACGATGGCGGCCTGTCTCAGACGGGGGGAAACCGTCTCGTCCGGCGCGGACGATGCCAGGTCGATGACTCCCAGAAGACGATCCCCCAGGGCGGGATTGCTGCGGGCTAGCAGAGATGCCAGCTGGCGTGGCGTCCTCTCCGTGCGAAACCATTTTAACCACCAGGCAAAGAGATAGAGGGGAATCCCTGGGAAAACGGGCAGAATACATGCCCACGCCAGGATACCCGGCGTGTCCCAGAGACGGTCGGACAGGAAGAAAACCAGATAACAGGCCGCCGCAATAGTCGGGCAGACGACTAGAGCTTCGCAAGCCCTCGTACGGAACAGGCGCATGCGGAACTCCCGGATTTGTGCAATCAGGGATTCGGGAATGTCTCCTGTTGGCGGCGGTGTCATGAACGGAATATCCTTACTTCGTCCTCTTGCGGGATGAACGGAGTGCGTCGCATCTGCCGTGGCATAGAGCGCTGCCGCAGGGAGAGAGGTGGGAATTTTGTCATTTTCCACCGGCAGGTTTACGTCCGGCGAGGATGTTATTCCGGAGATCCTTCATGTCATCGCGGAAGCGTGGTTGTGTGGCGGCGGTCGGTGTCGTGATATCCCATTCCTGCATTTTTTTCCGGATGTAGGTGAGGATGGCTGCTTCATCGACACCGTATTTCTTGCATACCGGGGAGAGACGGAGTTCCGGAGAATTGAATTGTCCGTTGCAGAAGTAGGGGATGTCGTGCGCCCAGGCTTTCCGAAAGTCTTCGGGACAAGCTTGTACATTAATAGCGTTGAACATTCTGGAAACGTCGTCCCGGGGAATGCCGGCCGCATTCATGCAGACGGCGGTTTCCATGTAGGAAAGCATGAACTCAATCATGACGTCGTGGATTGCCTGTTTCCAGACGGCCGCTTGAGCGGGATCGATTCCGGAGAGTTTGGCATCCAGCTTGGCGACGGCGGCGAGGATGGCATCGCGAGGCCCGCAGGTCATCGGATCGAAACGTTCCGGTTCTTCCTCATCGTCGTACAGGGGGATGGGAGGGCGGACGCGCGAGTCAATTCTTCGCAATTCCCGGGACAGTTCGTTCCTGAGTTCCGCCATGGAGATTCCGTACTGGCGCAGGAGAGGAGCGGCGTAATTTCTGCCGGGGTGGCGGGTCTGCTTGATCCAGGCTTCCTGGAAGTCGGGAGGGCAGTCGGATATTCCTCCGGAGAGCATGACGCGAGCGCGGTCGGATTCCGTGGGCGTTCTGTTTTCATACCCGAAAGTCCACTCCATTTCGATGATCCTCAGAGCGGTTCGTTTCAGGAAAAGTTCGATGGCTTTCCGGGCCTGTTTCGGAGATTGCGTTTCGATTTTTTGTTCCTGTTGGGCGATGGCTGCCGAAGGAAGGGAAATCGTTATGGACAGGGCGGCAAGAAAGATTGACGGGAAAAGTCCTGCGTGTGCATTCATGGTCGATGGAATGTGCTGTAGGCTGGATGGATGCCGGGCTTGATAGCAAATTGCCCCGTGGCTGGACGGGGCAATGGAAATGCTGGTATTTTCAGAAAGAGGTGGATTAGCCGATACGGAACCGGGAACGCCTTCCTTCCGTGGGTGCCGGTGCGGGCTTGGGAGACGGACTAGCCTGTTGCTGCCGGGCCTTCTGTTGCATTTGTTGCTGAATTTGCTGCTGCCTGCGCTGGGCATCGATAGCCTGTTGCTGACGAATAGCTTCCTGGCGCTGGTTTGCCTCGCGCTGCCGGCGTTCGGCGTCAATGGCAGCCTGGCGGCGTTCCTGTTCCAACTGGCGTTCCTTCTCCTGGAGTTTTGCCTGTTCTGCGGCAAGGGCCTGAAGGCGTGCCTGGTTGGCGGCGTTGTCTACGGGCGCTGGAGCGAAGCGGCTGCGAATGGCGGGGTTGGAAGCGGCCTGTTTCTGTGAGATGGCCTGCCTTTGGCGGGCCAGGGCTTCCTGTTGTTGGCGGATGCGATCCAACTCTGCGGACTGACTGTCGGCCGGTGCCGCCACTCGCAACGATTTCTGGCGGCTACGGCTTTGGATGCGCAGGTTCTTCTGGTACTGGGCATAATGCGGGTCAGACTCGACATAGGCGGCGTGAGGGCTGCCTTCCATGACTTCTACGGGAGCCCTGTATCCCAGCGCGGCATTCATCGTCGGCTTGAGGGATTCTTCCACATTGCTGAGTTTGCTGGGAGGTGCGGGGGGGACGGAATAATCGGCTCCTTTCCAGAGATCGGCTGTGGAGGACGGATTTTCCTTGGCCAGCGGAGCCAGCCTTTCCTCTGCTTCCCGGGCTGCGGCGAGTTTGCGTTCCACCCAGTCCGGTTTCCAGTTCGGGCTGGAGGACTTGAGGGATCCGAGGGCCTGGATGGCCTGGGTGATGTTTTTATGGGCGTCGGCGTAGGCTTTTTTACCCTCCAGCATCTTGGAAAGGCAAATGAGCGAATCCGCTTCGGCATAGGTATCTTCCGGTGCGCCGGAAGCCAGAAGGCCCGTTGCAAAAAATGCGGCGGCAAGCAAACTGATGCGGCTATATTTCATAAGCAATAGAATGGTCTCGTGTCTGGCATCATCACACAATGAGAGCTCCATACAAGCTTTTTCTTGCGAATAAACACCCTCATTTTTTTACAGGCTGCGTCCCTGGAGCCATGCGGCGGCCTGGGCGGCGTAGTAGGTCAGGATCATGTCGGCACCGGCGCGGCGGATGCTCGTGAGAGTTTCCAGCACGGCGGCCTGTTCGTCGATCCAGCCGGAGGCGGCGGCGGCTTTCAGCATGAGGTATTCTCCACTGACATGATAGGCGGCCAGGGGGAGGGTAGTCGTCTGGCGCATGGCATGGAGGACGTCGAGGTACATCGTGGCGGGTTTCACCATGAGGATGTCCGCTCCTTCCGCTTCGTCGAGTGCGGCTTCGCGCAGTGCTTCCCGGAGGTTGCGCGGATCCATTTGATAGGTCTTTTTGTCACCGCTTTTGGGAGCGCTCTCAAGAGCCCCGCGGAAAGGACCGTACATGGCGCTGGCATATTTGGCGGTATAGGCCATGATGGAGACGTCTTCCAAGTGTTCGTAATCGAGTGCGGAGCGGATGGCGGCTACGCGTCCATCCATCATGTCGCTTGGGGAGATGACGTCCGCCCCGGCTTCGGCGAAGCAGAGCGCCTGGCGGCAGAGGACCTCGATGGTGGGATCGTTGAGGATTTCATAACTGCCGTCGGGGTAGAACTGGACAATGCCGTCGTGACCGTCGGTGTTGTACGGATCAAGAGCGACGTCCGTGTTGACGACCAGATCGGGCAGGGCATCCTTGAGGGCGACGATAGCCCGCGGGACGAGACCGTCGGGGTTGTAGGCTTCCTCCGCTCCGGGCGTCTTTTTGGAATCGGGCACGGCCGGGAAAATATCTACGGATGTAATGCCGAGATCCATGAGCCGTTTAGCTTCCTCGACGAGTCCTGGGATGCTCCAGCGGGTGCAGCCGGGCAGGGACTCAATCGGGACGTCTTCGTCGGATTCATGAATGAAGACGGGCAGAATGAATTGAGAAGGGGAAAGATGCGTTTCCGCGACGAGGTCGCGTATGGCGGCGCTTTTTCTGTTCCGGCGCGGCCTGATGGGTAGGTTGAACATGCCTCCATTATGCGATGCTCCTCCCGCGAGTGAAGAATAAAGTGAGGCTCCATGGAATTGACCTCCGGAAAGAATCTTGCCGGGTGACTCATTTTGGTGTTTTCCGCAGGCATTCGTGCATGTATGTCACGGAGCAGATATGAATGCCTTGATGATCAAATGCAGCCGATTGGCTCTGGCGGTGTGTGCCTGTGCGTTGTTATGCGGTCCCGCCGATGCGCAGGAACCCAATGCAGACGCTTTGATGAAAAGTCTCCGTCAGACTGCGACCCTCCAGAAGAACAAGGATATCAAGGGGCAGATTCGCCGGCGTAGCGTGAAGATACCTTTCAACATCAGTTTGCGAGGCGAACTGATGTGCTTCCAGTATTTCCAAAACAACGTATGGGAACGCTTCGATCTCAAATTCAAGGAGAAAGGGCAGGAACTCCAATACCAGAAGGACGGCAAAATGGTGGCTCTCCCCAAGGCGATGTATTCGACTCCCATTCCTGAAACGGACATTACCTACGAGGATTTATCCATGCGTTTCTTGTACTGGCCTGGAGCTCGGATTCTTCAGGAGAGCGAAGCGACATCCACCGTCAAAGGACGTCTTTGCTGGATCGTCCAACTCAAGAACCCGACTCCCTCCCTCGGCCAGTACGCCTGGGTGCGCGTGTGGGTTGATAAAGAAAACGGCGGAATGTGGCAGATCGACGGCATTGATGCCCGAGGGGAGTTGGCCAAGCGTTTCCTGCTGACGTCCGTGATGAAACTGAAGGACGGATCCTGGTTTTTCAAACAAATGAAAGTTGAGGTTCGCGACACGAACGATTCACGGAAAACGGTCTCCGTCAATTATATCGATATGAACTCTCCGGAATGATCGGCTTTTTTGAATAAATATCAATTACGGCGTGACATGTCCCCTCAGTGAAGGTAAACAAGTTCACCCCAATTTGTCATGAAATATACGTTTTTCACTGTTCTTGCGGCTGCCTTGGTGTTGTCTTCCTGCTCCTCCCAAAAAGGGACTTCACCCGAAGCTCATGTAACGCCTGCAACGGAATCCATCCCAGCTTCCAAGATAACGCCTGCTCACAGGCTTCCTGCTTCGAAGAATCGGACCGGGAATAGCCAGCAATTCCCCGTCGTTGCCAAAAACACGACGTTTGCCCCTCAGGCTCCCAAGGTGCCCGGAGTGCGCATTTCCCGCGTGAATGTTCCGGAAAAAGTCGTCGCCCTGACTTTTGACGACGGGCCTCACGGGACACTGACTCCGCGTGTTCTGGATATCCTCAATCGCTACAACGCCAAGGGTACCTTCTTTATGCAGGGAGTTAACGTCAATCGCTACCCCGGCATCGTCAGCCGCATGGCTCGCGAAGGCCATGAACCGGCATCCCACACATGGAACCACATTTGCATGACCAAGACATCGCGTCCGCTCTGCGAAGCCCAGCTTCAAAAAACCGACGAGGCGATCCGCAAGGCGACCGGCTCCTCCCCCAAGCTGATGCGTCCTCCTTACGGAGCTGTCAATGCCGGGCTTTATACATGGATGCATGAACGCTTCGGCTACAAGACGATCCTCTGGGATGTCGACACCAACGACTGGCGCAAGCCCGGAGTCTCCACGGTAATTTCCCGTGCTGTCAATGGTGCCAAGCCCGGATCGATCATCCTCGTGCATGACATCCACGCGTCCACCGTAGATGCCGTGGAAGGCATTGTGCGTGGCCTGCAAAACCGGGGGTTCCGCCTGGTGACTGTTTCCGAACTGATCTCCATCGGCCAGCGCTATGCCAATTCGGCGGGTGTATCCGCACCTGCCCCGTCTGTCCCCGTCATACCGGCGGCTCCGGCTCCTGTCGTTGCTCCCGCAGTTGTTCCGTCTATCCATGAACAACCGGTCACAGAACCCTCAATGCAGCAGGAAGAAGCTCCCCGGCAACCTGCCGTCGCTCCCGTTTCCGCCGAAAATGCGGACGAACCTGCCGTGACTCCGGGAACTTCCGGTGCTGTACCTCAGCAATAATCTTCGCTTGGCGTTGCCCTTTTTTCCCGGTTTTGGCATAGACAAGCGCCGGTGAAATGGTTAAAATGCCTTAAGCATCACACAAGAGCTCTTGAGGTGGTTCTCAAAGAGCTCTTTTTTATGCTGCAGGGTTCCAGACATTCCGCGCCGACCTATGCTGAAACAGGGACAACATGCCTTATCCTATCACGTGCGCAACATCGCTGAGTGCGCCCTTGATTTTTCCCGCAAACTGGGGGACGACTGTATTTTCCCGGCGGAAGAGCCGTTGCGAGATGCGCTGCGGGCGGCGGAACGCATTCCGGCCGTTGCCGTGATCGGGGATACCTGTGCCGGCAAGTCGTCCGTACTGGACCTGATGGTTTCTCCCAAAGAGGATACGTTCGGGAGGATGTCGCGCGGCGTTCCCGTCCTTCGCTGGAGGTTCGACGTTCATGCTTCGGGAGAACTTGCCCAGGGGGAGGAGGCCGCCTACTATCCTCTGCCTCAGCTGCGTGATGTCGAATTTATTGATACGAGCATTCGCGATTTCGACAAGGAAGGGGATCTCCTGCAGGAGGCTCTCCAAGGAGCGGATGTCATCATCATGGTGATTTCCGCCACAATGCCGTATTCCCGGAATGCGTGGGATTTCATCTCCCGGTTTCCCCCCGAATACTACACCCGGATGATTATTGCCGTGACACATCCCGACGAGTGTAGTTTCGACCAGATCCAGAACGTCAAAGACATTGTCCGCGAGGACTGCCGCCGTTATCTTGATACGGAACCACCTCTCTTTCCCGTCTGCGGAGGGGGGAGCCAGAAAGGATACGGAGCCGATGCCCTGACCCGGCGCGTCAACCACATTTTGGCCGTCAGGATGGCTTCCCTCGGCATGAACGCCCGGGTGATCGCCGCAACGGCATCCTTGTTGGAAGAACAGAAACAGGTCTTGCGCAACCAGGATCGCCTCCTGCGTATGGACTCGGGGTTCCTGGCCAGGATCGAGAGCGAAATCGACTCCGTTTGCAACCAGATGGCCCGCATCCTTCCCACACGTCTGGAAGCCATGTCTACTCTCGTTCAGGAGTTTGTTCCGCGCCTGGCCCGCAAAACGGCCAGACAGCTTGGCTATGTCCTTTCCCTGAACCGCGTCCGTTGCCTGGGCCACATGGCCGCGGGCATTGACAACTGGTTTTACAAACAAATTGCTCACAGCATCGAAGAACGCCAGGAGTACTACAACCGCGAGTTCCTGACGGCCTGCACCCAGCACTGGAATTCCATCCGTCCCCGCGTCCAGGACCAGATGGAGTGCGACATCGGAGATTTCCCGGCAGAACGCCTCCAGACGAGTCTGGACACCTATCGCCGTCGCTTGGGACGTGCCGTTTACCAGCCTCTCAATGATTTCGGATTGAAGTCCTGTCTGTCGAAATTGTATGCCGGGCAGGAAAAGTGGATGTACAAGCAACTTTTCATCATTTTCCTGCTGATCGCCGCCGGAGGCATTCTCGGAGGACTCGGGGAATCCTCCGCGGGATTCGTCCTGGTCGGTTGTGCCGCCGTCCTCTGGGTTTTGTCCTCCCTAGCTCTCATCTTCGTGAAAATCCGCCTGATCCGCCAATTGGAGGATGCTGCCGGAGACATGCACCTGGCTATTGTCAGCGGTTTGAAGGAACCCCTGTTTCTCGCGACCATGGGAGGGCTGGTGGACTATCGCAAGCTCTACACCGATATCCGGGGACAGGTGGCTGTCAGCGCCGACCAGATCACCCCTCTCCTCGCCGAGCACAACCAGCTGTTCTACAAACTGACCGCCATGCGACAGCCCAGATAGGGTGGTGCCGGGCGCATGTTTTTCCGCGAGTTTGTCATTTTGGGATTCACGGCAGGCGGTGAACCGTATAGCATCATTCCATGTTTGACATGCTGGTTCGCCTTTACGACCTTCCTGACGTTTCCTCCTCGATCAACGAACTGAAGGGGCAGGGGATTCTGATCCGTCGTCCGGGCGCCTACGAACGCCATATCGTGACCGACTGGGTCGGAAGGACGTTCAGCCCCAAGTGGGTCAGCGAAACGAAGGTCGCTTTCGGGCGTCAACCCGTTTCATGCTTCATTGCCACGTGCGACAGCCGGATTGTCGGCTTCGCATGCTACGATGTAACGGCTCGCGGTTTCCTTGGCCCCATGGGAACCGATCCTTCCGTACGCAGGAGCGGACTTGGCAAAGCCCTTCTGGTGACTGCCCTCGGTGCCCTGAGGGACATGGGGTTTGCCTACGCCTTTATCGGAGGTGTCGGCCCGGCGGAGTTTTATGCCAAAACCGTCGGTGCAGTTCCGGTGGAAGGCAGTACTCCCGGTATCTATGTCGATATTCTGCCTGATCCGGAATTGTAGGAACGGCTTCCCTTTCTCGTGGAAATCATGAGAGAATCCAGAAGAAGTTGTGATATGGTGTCCTGACTAATAAATATCCAACTTCATGATGGATATTAGATTTAACGGATCGGGACTCTCCTTTTGTCCGATGCGGAAATGTGGGTATTCTATGAATGCCCATAAATATGTATTGTCTTTGGTGTTAAATCCATCATATGACAAATAACTGCAGTGAATTTTCATTTCTGTCGTCTTTTTCATAAGAGTTTTTCCTGCAAATATAAGCCCTTTAATAGGATGATGATATTTTTATAATAAATAGAGAAATGTTTCTTGTGAATTTAAGATAATAAAATATCGGATATATTGTTTGTAACTAGCGGATTTAACATCCGCTGACAAGGATAAACAACCCGGCAAGACACATTTAGTTTGACGTTTTTATGAAAAATTCCCCTCTCTCCTTCTATCTAACCCAACCATGGGCTAGTAAAACCGATGAATTCAGGTATTATAAACAAACGTTTGTATTGTTTTTTCGTGTATGTTTTATTGATTGATGCATTGATTTAATCGAATCTCGCTCTTTTCTCTATTTTATATTTTCATAATAAATTGATATATAATATATTGTGTCCATTTATCGGATGCGTTGTATTTAATTTTAATCTTTTGTTTTGCGTGTTTTGAAAATAAATTTTAACAGACGTTGAAAAATTGGAAAATTTATAAAAATCGGCAATTTAAATAAATTAATTACAAAACAAATAATTAGCGGATGTTAAATCCGTCAGACTATGCGTGGTCCCTTCTAACTAGTCAGATTTATGAAAATTCGCCTTCCCCTCCCCTTAAGAACCGCTCTGCTGTCCAGCTTTCTTGCGGTTTTCTCCTACACTGTCCAGTCTGCCACCCTGTCGTGGTACGGTGAAAACGGCGGTTCCTTTGTTGAAAATTGGTGGAATCCTAGTCCGGACACTCCGGATAGCCCGCACCGGCAGGATTTGCTTCCGCACGACAATCTTATATTCGGAGATCAGGATCCGTCCTCTCTCGAAGAGAGGACAGGATTGCAGGAAGTGATTTTTGGTCAAAAAGACACTTATGGTTCGTTTACGTTGACGAGTGCGCTTGACTGGAATATTGCGACGGCAGGTTCAGTGTTTGAATCTGTATCGGTTACAGCGGCAGGGAAGACCTTGACCTTTGATGGTCTGGAAGTCACTGATGCGATGACGGCAACCGGAAATCTTGTGTCTACTGGCAATGTAAAGGTGGGGGGCGATTTTACATTGGGGGCATCCTCCACATTGACAGGAACCAACTTGGACGTGTCGGGTGCATTGTCGAATGCGGGAACGATTACTTTGTCGGGGGGATTGACGACGCAATCGTGGACACTGAGTTCAGGAGGGACTATTCTGGCCCAATCTTTCAACGGAGGGATGGGAGACAGCGACATGGTTGTCGACGGGACGAATTTGTCCCTGGAGGGGAACCTGTCCGTCAATTCATTGGCCATTACCGGCAACGGAGCTTTGACAGCTGGAGCCGTTACTTCGGAGGGCGATATCAGTGCGGGGTCCGGGACAAGTTTGACCAGCAAGGGAACTCTGACTTCGACGAACGGCGGCATGGCAATCGCCGGAACCGTGACGGCTGGTGGAACCGTGACGGCTGCCAATGGGACCATTGAGCTTTCCGGGACCTTGAATGCAAATGGGCAGAGTGTCGTTGCCCAATCTCTCAATATGGGAAAAAACGGGAGTTTGACCGCGAATTCCCTGACTGTGCATACCCTGGAGACTGTTACCGGTTCCCGTATGAATTTGACCGGAACTCTGAACACTCAATCCTGGACACTAGGCGCCGGTACCATCACGGCTGCTTCATTCAATGGGGGCTCCGGTTCCTCTGACCTTTCCCTCAATGGTACGAAGTTGACCCTTTCCTCTTTGGAAGCCATAGCCCTGAATTCCCTTTCGTTGAATTCCTCCGCCTATTTAACGACAACAGGTAATGGTGCGGATATCACGATTGCAAACGGATTGACACTTAATGCCGGAACAACATGGGATGTCCGGGGAAGTTCAGCTGTCGGACGCGATGTCATTATCGGCGGCAATGCCGTCCTCAATGGAAGCATGTGGGCTAAAAGCCTGGCTGTGAATGGTGATAGCTTGGTCGTCGGAGGGAAGGTTGTCACGAAGAGTGAGGTAACTGTGACCGGAGCGTCCAATATATCCGGCTCTTTGTCGTCTGATTCCGGAAATATGACGTTGAGCGGCGCTACAGAGGTATCCGGTATTCTGAAGGCCAGCAACATATCTTTGACCGGAGCTGTGACATTGGCCGGGAATACTTTCAATATCAGCGCTTCCCGGAACCTAACCATTGGTTCTCTGGCGAATACGGGAGGAGAGATCGGAGGCGGAACCATTTCTGCCAATTCCTTGACATGGACGACGACTCCCGGAACGCTTCAATTGAACGGTACCCAAATTACTCTTGGAGACACGGCTGCCAATGATTGGAGCGGCATGGATTTGATCCTGAAAGGAAAATCAGGAGCCATCTTTAATGTTAAAAACGCTGATGTCAAACTGAAGTCCCTCGTTTTGGAGGAAGGTTCCGGAACGGCTTCTTTTGGATCGTTGGAAACGGCTGGTAATTTGAAGGTTCTGGATAACAATGCCAAATTGAATTTAGGAGCCAATTCCACGTTGACAGTTGGTGGTGACATGACTCTCAATTCATATAGTGACTGGAATAAGGTTACCGTTGACGTTGCCGGCAATTACACTGGGGGGCATATGCTTACTGCCAAAGATATAACGGTTGGGGGGAATGTTGACTTAACCTCCAATCTTACCGCCACAGAAAATCTTTGGATTAAGGGAACGGTTGAGGTTATAAAGAATACCAGTGTACTGGATGGACAAAAGAGTCTGATTATTGACAAAGCCGTTACTAATTTCGGCACTATTAAATCCTCTTCCGGTTCAATTACTCTGAAAGATGATGTCACCCTGAATGCTGGAAGTTCACTTCTTGCAACAAATGGCACGATTTCCTTGGAGGGCGATTTGACAGCCAATGGATCGACCGGAAAACCGGTCACGATTACAACCCGGCAGCTTCAGGGTAATACTGCCAAGACCATTTCTCTGACGAATGCCGACATGAGCCTTACCGGTAGTAGCGATGCTTCTACGATGGGAACGCTCGAAATGACGGGATCTGCTTTGAATGTTTCCTCCTCCTTGACGGCGGGAGCTGTTTCCGTAGATGAGACGTCCAGCGTGAGTGTTGGTAAAGACATTCATTTTGAGTCTCTTACTTCGGCAGGACTTGTTGAATCTACTGCGGGGAATATTACTATTACCGGTGCCGTGGATGTGAAGAATGGAGGGTTTCTTGAAGCCTTGTCAACTAAGGATGGTACTGGAAGCATTTCGACGGGTGAGCTGACCAATGCCGGGACGATTCAGGCCAATGGCACGATTACTGTAACTGGCGATTTGAAGGCTAACACCGGGACGATTCAGTCCTTGGAAAAAGACATCGTTATTACGGGGAATGCCAATTTGGAAGCCAATGGCAAATTGATTGCCGCCACGTATGATGAGATTACTCAGGAATGGACGGGGACGGGCAATATTTCCATCGGCGGTACCCTGACCACTTCGGGTCAAGCAGAGAAGCGCGTGATGCTTGTCTCTTCACAACTTTTGGGTACAGGAACTTCCGGGAGCGATATGACCCTTTCCTTCACGGATTTGATCCTGACGGACAAAACGGATGCCGATCATACGGCTGCCCCAGTCAAAGCCGGGAATGTGACATTGACGGATTCTCTTTTCAGTTCCGCCAGCGGTATTGAGGCTGCGAGTGTGACTCTGAACGGTAATTCCACGTTGCTTTCCACGCAGAAGAACTATACTTACAGCAACAATCCAAAACCGGAAGACTATCCCGAAGGCGGTAACAAACCGGCTCAGACCGACATGACGATAGGCTCACTGACGGTCAACGGCAGCCGGAATACGGTGGAGAGTTATGGAAACCTTTTCCTGAAATCCGCGACAGAACTGGATGCCGATCAGTTGAAGGTCAATGCCTGGGGTGTGGTGACCGTTGATGGAGACTTGACTCTGGGTGATAAAAATGCTGCCAATCACAATACGATTTCCTTCCAGGGGGCCGGCATTGCGGTGGAAGGGGGGCTCAACGTTGCCAAAGGCAGTACTCTGACTTCCCAAGAAGCCACTATCTACAAGGAAGACGGGATAACTCCCTGGCCGGCTGCGACCAGGGATAGATCCCACCTGACTGTCAAAAAGGACTTGGATTACCAGGGCGAGATCGTCGTCAAGGGAGCCATGACGGCTCAAAACGTGACGGGCAGCGACGGCGGGACATTGACCGCCGGCAATGCCTCAACGGGGGATTCCGTGACAGTTAAGAGTATTGTTCTGAAAGGGGATAACACGACTTTCTCCTCCAGAAACGCCCTGAATATTACTTCCTTCCAGGAAGATGGCGGAGTTAAGTATGCCGCCCAAGTCAGCGGAAACGGGGCGAAATTGTCGTCTGTCTATAACATGACCATGGCCAATGGAGGGCTTCTTGTCAACGAGGGCTCTACCGTTAGTGCGGGAAGAAACCTCCAGGTCGGCGACGTCAACAGCATTCACAATGTGGTGATCAACGGAGTATCAAGCGGAACCGTTGCAACGAAGGTGACTGCGGGAAGCGATTTGCGCGTGTATGGTGATGTTTCCCTGAAGGGAAACAACATTAACGTTTCGGCTAACAATATTTTCATTTACGACGCAACCCCGGGAACATTGGGGACATTGACGGTTGACGGGGCCGGGAATTCCGTAAGAGCCACACAGCAGTTCCGTGTATTTGCCATTGACCTGAAAAACAACGATGGTCTGCAGAATGTCCTGTCTGCCGGGAACCCGGGCATGTATGTCGATACGACATCGAACATCGGGACAGGCAATTTCCTCAATTCAGCCGGCACGATCCAGTTCAAGGGTAAGGTGACGACGAAAGGCGATATCCAGTCCTCCCAATCGGTGTATTTTGAAGGCGGCCTGGATATGACAGCCGGAAGCATCGTCTCCGGTGACACGGTGCGTTTCACATCCCTGTCCAACTCGATGACGGGAGGGAGCCTGACGACTCCCAACTGGGAAATCCTTACCGGCTACGATGCGGGAGGGGCAGTCAACCTGGTTAAAAATACGGAGGTTCACGTATCGGGATCTACAAAAATCAGCGGTGACGGAAAGGCCCTCTTTGAGCAAATCAGCGGAGAGTTGGGAGAAGTGAAGGTCTCCGGCAATTCCGATGCGACGATTGGCGGTACCAAAAATCGCGTCCGTTTTGAATTGCTTAACAGCGGTTCCGAAAAGGGGACAGTCTTGGCCCCCCTGTACATGACAGGCATGTCCATCCAGAACGGAGATGTCTATTTAGGCAGTTCCGACGGAACGAATCCCGTTTATCTTGATACGAAGGGCGACCGCAAGGGTACGATTACCTTGAACAAGGAAGGGCGGTTGTACGTTTATCAAAACAGTACCTGGGCCGGTTCCGTCGAGATGAATAACAATTCCTATCTGACGCTGGCCGGAGGTAATATTCTCGGCGATGTCTATTCGGCAGGAACCAGTTCCGATTTTAATACGAACAACATTACCCTTGATGTCCAGGGAGGGGGCTTGATCCACGGCAACGTGATTCTCAATGCCGTGACGGTAATCGGAGATACAGGCAAGACTGTGACGGTTGACGGCGACCTGAGCATTACCAATTCTACGCCAGCTGATGCCCTTCAATTTTTTGCGTCTACTTCTCTGACGTACACGAGCGGGCAGTTGACAATTGTTGATAACCCTCCTGTTTCTGATCCCGACGTATCCCAAATCAACGACTCCGTTAAAAAGGTCATCATCGAAGGGGATTCCATGGTGACGCTCGGCAAGCTTTATGCTAACGGCTATTCATCAGGTACCATTCCCCACGAAGTCAGTATCCGTTTCGGCGACTTGACGATCGTGAGCGGAAATTACAAAGGAGACCTGCTGTTCGAGGAGAGCAACCAGGCCCAGAATAACGCGAATGTCTCGCGCAAGTTGACGATCAGTACGGACACGGCGAACGATCACAACATGATCGTGCTGGCATCCGGGATTATCAGTGTTTCCAACGATACGACGTTTACTCTGAATGGAGAACTTCGCGGCGACATGTCCCTGTTGATGGAGGGCGGCGGTACGAAAATTTTCAACAAAACCCTGAATGGTACGGACACCGACTATACGGCGGACATTACCTGGACTGCCGGCAAGCTGCAACTGGGCGCCGACAATGCCATCGGGACGCAAGGCACCCTGTTCGTCAAGAGTACGACGGGTGAGGCGCTGGAACTCATCAGCAATATTCCCAATGCTGCCGGAACCATTACGACGAGCAAGAACATCGACTTCTCGGCCAGCCCGGTAACTGTCAACACTGTCGATAACCTGACCCTGACGGGCAATGTTACCGGAGGCACGATGAGCAAAAACGGTGCGGGCGTACTCGACATGAGCAGTGCGGCCGTCGACATTGATACCTTGAATGTTTATGGAGGTACCGTGCATGACTTGTCCGCCGGGAACAGCTTGTACGACAACGTCAACGTGTCGGCGCATGCCGTCTTCATGGGTGACGTCGGTACGTATGGCAATCTGACATCAAGGGCGACGATCACGATTGTCGACGGTGAAGTAACCGATATCGGCGGCGGTTTCCTGAGCACGGTTCACGGAGACGTGTTCGGCAACATTGTCACCGAACATGTTGGGAAAGAATCTCCCGACGAAGGTCGCACGGCCTACAATTCCGTCATCGTTTTGGCCGATATGGTTTCCCAGGCCGGGCACACGGGTAATATCGTCAACGGCGGGACTCTGCTGATCGACGGCAGCAACCTGTCGATGACCGGCGCCATGAATCCGGACAGAGGCAATGGATCCGATTTCTCGCGCCTGACGCTTACCGGCAGTTCCCTGGAAATGACGGGCAATATCTATGCTTCCCGTTACCAGCGTCCCGAGGATAAACCGGCCGATGAAGCCGTCTGGGATGGAGGATGGTTTGCCATGCAGGATTCCTCGCTCGTTTCCAAGACGGGCAAAATTGAAATCACCGGCAAGACCCAGGGCATTTCCTGGAATGGCAGCAAGACTTCCGTTGATCAATCCGATGTCCGCTTTTACGGCAATGTCCTGACGGCCAATACGGGCATGAATCTGGATCTTGAATTTGTAGGCGGTACGGTCGGGGGCACCGTTGACCTGACCCAAAACAGCATCATTAGCAAGGGCAATGTCTTTACCGTTCTGAACGGCGGCATGTCCTTTGCAGGACGGAGTTTTGAGGATGAATCGAAATTCGACAGCAATACTCTGACCTCCCGTGATGACATGACGCTCGACATGAGCTTCAAGAACGGGTTCGACAGCAACGAATTGACTTCCCAGCAGGGAGCTTTGTCCTTCAAGGGCGAGTCTCTTGAAGAGAAGGAGATCCATGGCGCGGGCTTTAGGTACAATACGTTTTCCTCCAGGGGAGACATGGATATCGAATTGTCGACAAACGTGCTTGCCATGGAGAATACCTTTACCTCGGCGATGGGGGGCATGAGGTTCTTCTACCATTCCGGAGGTACGAAGAGCTATGGCGAAACTCTTCTGGGATTCCTCGACAATACGCTGACATCCAAGGGAGACATGGTGGTCGTTCTGAATACGCATGTTACGGCTTCGGGCAACATCCTGACTTCATCGGCGGGAACTCTTGACTTTACCTACCGTTTCCAGGGTGAGCTTGCAGAGGGAAGCGGAGGTGAACCCCTGGTTCATGGAGTGACCGACAATACATTGACATCCCAGGGCAATATGGCGCTGCGCCTGGATGCCAGAAACGTCTCAGGCAATACGTTTTATTCCAAAGCCGGGAACATGCTGCTTTCCGGTATTCCGGATTCGGGAATTCTTGTAGACGAACGCGTCCTGTCCGGCAACTCCCTGCTGGCACAGGGGGATATCACATTCGATCAATCTCTGGACATTAAGGAGTTTAATAACAACTTAATCCAGTCCGGCAAAGACAACCTGAAACTTTTGGGTGATATTTTCGTCAACACCGTGATCGGAGATGGGGCTGATCAGACAAATCCGTCCGGCAAGAACGTTGCCAATACGTTTGCGGCAACACGGCAGTTTACGAATAACGCCTTCATGTCCCTGGGGAGCGGATCTTCCGTTAGTGCCCAGTTGTGGAACTTGAATGCCGATGCCGTGATTTATGACGGAGGTGTGACGATCAAGGCTCCCGTCAATGCGGGCATCGTCTGGCAGGGAACTTCTAGAAGATTGACTCTTAACGGAGGAGCAAGCCATGTCCTCGGGCGCTTGACCCTTAACTCGGGGGAACTCGTCTTGAATGACGGGGCGACCGCGTCGGCCCTGGATGTCCAGGGAACAGATACGGGAACAGACATGCAGGGAAGGATTACTCTGAATGATGCCAGTACGTTGACATTCGACTCCATGGAGACGATTGGCAAAGTCATTCTGGCGGATGATTCAATTGAGAAGCGAATGGGATCCATCCTTACCATTGCGAATAAAAACAGCCACATCGGCGAATTGACGCTGTCCAGAGATTCCGTCCTTTCCCTGAGTAAAGGGCATCTGACTATTGATGTCTTGCGGCAGAATGGCAAAAAGACGGGCGGTGAGGTTTTTGTCGGTATGGGAGATTTGACTGTCGGCAGTACAGATTGGGATGACAATACCTATTTCTCGGGTTCCATGACGGCATCCCAGGGCAGTATCTATCTTGCGACAGGCGGTGAATTCAGATTGGATGAAGTGACTATTTCTGCTTCTTCTTCCGTGTCTAATACGGGGAATTTGTATCTTTCGAGCGGTTCTTCCGTATCGGCGTCGGACTGGTATGTCAATGGGAAGGCAGTCCTGACGAATGCCGGCGTTTCGCTGAATAACCGATTGCTTCTTGGTGGCGATTTGTATCTGGAAGGGCTCAATGACGAAAGCGTCTGGAGCGGCTGGCTGAAGAACAGTCTGAGTGCGGGAGAATGGGATGCCTTGGGTTCTGACGAAGCCAAGAAAGCCAAAGTAATGGCCTTGCTGGGAAAACAGGCATACAATCTGGGTAACGTGTCGTCGTCCATTCTGACTCCTGCGGGCGGCTCCTATCCTACTTTGTCACTGGTCAACCTGAACGACATTGCACAGACCGTCCGCGCAGATGTTGTCGATGGCGGCTATTTCAATGTGTCGATTGACAATTCCGAGTTGAACGTGAGCAAGATCCAGACCTTTGGCGATACGACGCTGAAGAATAAGGCCGTGTTGAGTGCCAACGGATCCGTACATTTGTTCGGGCAAGTTTCGTTGGAAAATTCGTCGATTTCCTCCCGCGGCATAGGCAACATCATTCTGGGAGCTGTCGATGGGACGACAGCATTGGGAGAAGTTGTCAAGTTGAAGAACACGGAGATGAATGCCTCCGGCCTTACTCTGTCGTTCCGTGGTGCGATTAACACTGGTCTTGCTTCAGACGGAAGTATTTCAGGAAACACGTTCCAGGCAGCAACGTTCGATTGGCAGCCTGTCGGTTGCCAATCGGTAACTTTTGGCGCCGGTAACAAATTTGCTATCGTTACTTCAACGAAAGTTGCGGATCAGAGCAGCTTCGTGTTCGATCCCGGTACCGGTTCCGGAGGCAACGATTACGGATCTCTGGGGCAGATTACGATGGGGAAAGAATCTTCCCTGAAGTTGTTACATAATTCGTTGTTGGAAGCCAAGGGGATCTCCATGACTTCCGGAAACCTGGTTTTGCAACAGGAGTCCAGACTTTCTTCTTATGGCACGCTGACTATGGGAAGCGGCAATGTCACGGTTGAGAATAAGTCGAAGTTGTTAGTCGATGGGGCTTCTTTCGGAGGTCATGTGTCTGTGTCCGGGAGTTCCTACATGTTGGTTAATGGTAGTGTTACCCAGCAAAGCGGCAATTTGAATATCTCATCCGATTCCAATTTTGCGGGGTTCGGGGATTATTCTGCCCAGGGGTCAAAGATCTCTATTGAGGGAGCAAAGGCCACGATGACCCTGTCCGGCGTATTAAGCATGAATTCATCGATTGATATCGCAATGGATTCGGCTTCACTAAGCGTGACGGACGGGGGGGGAGTCTCCCTGGGGGGAATTATTGCCAATTCCAAATCATTCATTGATCTGGATCATGCCACGGCTGCGTTTGTTACCGATAACCTTGTCTTGAATGATACGGCGACCGCTGTCATTAACGATACGACGATTACAGAAGGTGGAATCTACCACAATGGAATCGGTTTCCTGAGTTTGGATAATCTGACGATGTCGGAGAAGGCCAGTAAAATCGTTCTTAATTCCGGCGATACGACGATGACGGGAGTTATAACCCTGGGATCCGGCAGTGACCAGGGCGTGTACGTTCAGGGCGGTTCTCTATCTATCGGCGATACGTCTCTGGAAAAGGCGACTCAGCTTTCAGGGATGGTGTCGTTATCCTCGGGAACCGTGACGGTGCACAATGTAGACTTGCTTGAGAAAGTTGTCGTCCAGTCCGGTATCGGTATTCGCCAGCTGATCTTCAATCCCTTGACGAGTGATGGTGCTATTCGTATTCAGAATGTGCAATTGGGACAAATGGAAGTCAACTCCTCCCTCAGAATGACGATTGGCGATTCCCGGAGTGTCCGGACTGGGAATTTGTCCGGCAACGGCCCGATCACTTTGATCGGACAGGGTTCTCTGACTCTGGGACGGTTGACAGATAACACCGACTATACGGGTGATATCACATGGTCCGGATCGTCTCTGTCCTTGACGGCGGATCATGCCCTCGGGACTATTGGCCAGTTGCTCGTAACGGGTAATTTCCAGGGAATCCTCGATGTGAGCGGCACGGGTGCCCATAGCAAGGATCTGGCGATTGACAGCCAGACTGGCTCGTTGACCGTTACCAATCAAGGCGGAGATCGGACCACGATGACCGGGACGGTCCGCATGTCCGGGATACTTATCAAAGAGGGAGCCGGTAGTCTCATTATTGACGATAAGACGCCCGAGAAACCCTCATGGATGAACAACGTGACTGTCAACGCAGGTTCCCTGACGTTGATACACGTTGCCGACCATGGTATTGCCGGTCGATTGACCGCTAACAATGGTGTTCTTACCCTTGACGGCATTGACTCGAATGCTGTCTCGGACATAACGGTCAAAGGAAGTCTCGGAAAAATCGTACTGACCAATGCCTCCGATATTAGATCACGCGTGGTTTCCGACTTCAATGCGGGACGATTGATTGTAGACAATGATTCTTCTTTGATTGTCAACGGATTACTGGATGCAGGCGGCTCTTCCGCAATGACGATTGATTCCGGTTCCCTGCAGGTGGACGGCAACATGTTGCTGTCCGGGACGGGAGATTGGATTCTTCGCGACGTTTACCTGTCATCCTATGATACGATGATTCTGAGTATGGAAAATCTTCGGGGTTAGAAGATTTCCGCAAGTGAAGGGGGAGTCAATACATTGGAGAGCCTGGCCTTGACTGTGAACAGGGATCTGCTTGTCGAGAACGGTCATATTTCCTCCAAGACGATGACCTTGGACGCAAACCTGGCCGTCACCAACGGTCAATTGTCGATTGAAGATAAGACGGTTCTTCGGGGTAATCTGTCGTTGACCGGTTTTTCAGGTAAGAATACTCTTGGAGAAATCGAGCTCAATACGGCTATACTGACTTTGTCCGGGAATGGGACGGATCCCGATACGATCCTGACTGTGTCCGGAAATGTCGTGGGTACTTACGAAGTTTCCGGAGAAATCAATCTTACAAACGTGATGTTGCAAGGTGATGTCGCTTTGACAAACGACATCTTGTCCGTTAGCAATTCCGCTGTCTTGGCGGGAGGTTCCGTGACGATGCAAGGGGGTGAATTGAATATCGAGGGCACGAACAGATTTGGGCAATTGATACTTGCCAGCTCTGTCAAGAGTGGTTTGGAAACCGGAGGAGTGACGATTAATGGTTCCGGTAATTCTTCCATTCTGGAGGCATCGACGACATCGATTATTTCCGGAACGCAGACGATTGATTGCAACGTTACTCTAAAAACGGATTTAACGTTGCAGAACGGAGCGATATTGGATCTTGCCGGTAAAATAGCCGCCTCTGACGAGTACGGCGCGGACATCAGAGGGAATTTGACCGTTCAAAACGGCGTAGTGACTTTGAAGAGCGGTTCTTCCGTGCAAGGCAACTTGGAATTGCAGGCCGGGACGGTTAACATGTACGACAGTTCCGTAGGGCAAACCGTTGTGTTTTCCGGAAATCTCGGAGTGAACCGTGAGTTGAATGTGTACGGCGATGCTACGGTCTCTTCCATGAATGTGGTTTCCGATGCGTTGGTTAATATTGCTGAAAACCATTCCCTGGTTGTTTCCGGAGCCATTGGGCCTGCGGCTGAAGGATCTGTGCCTGGAGCTTTGACCAAGTTTGGTAAAGGTGCCATGATTGTGGAGGGAGGCGGTAGCATGGGGAGTCTCCTGGTAGCGGACGGTACATTTGAGACGCAAACGACTGGAGGATCATCTGGGGTCTTATTTAAGGGAAGCGTGACGGCGGACGGTGAGAATTCCCTCATTCAATTGTCAGACAGTGAAGTGCAGGGAACTCTTGCCGCTCAGAACAGTGGTAAGATTGTCATGAATGGCGGCACGTTCAACAACGGCCTTCAACTCATGTCTCTCGGCAGTGCCGAGTTGAACAATGTCAATCTTGATAACTCGAAGCCGACTGAGTCTATTGCCGTGGCGAAGGGATCGATATTAACGCTGAATAATTCAAAGATCAATTATGTCGGCAGTTTCACAACTTCAGGTATTTTGAATATGAAATCCACGGAGTTGTGGGCCAGGAACGGAGACATTAAACTGCTGGGTGAGGAGAATGTGAGCCATATTGAGGATAGTACGCTCCAGGCTTCTTCCCTAATGGTCGGTCACATCGCTACCCATGTGTATATGACGGATTCCGTTTTCGCTATTTCCGGGACATCCGAAGTCCGCGGTAATTTACACCTGTTTGCGACGGAGAATGATATCGATTTAGGTTCCATGGGCGATATCGTGATTTACAACGGTGCCAATATGACCGTGGGGGTGGATTACGGGCTTGACGAGGAAATGCACTATTCTACGGGAACGTTCATCCTGAGAGGCAATGTAACATTGGCGGACAATGCCGATGCCAACACTTTTGAGATGAAGAATGGTGTCCTTACGGGCAAAGTTCTTGTGGAAGGATCTTCCAACATTTTCTCTATGACCGACGCGACTATCGACGGTTCCCTGACGGTGGAAGGCGGTACATTGACATTTGACGGGCAACAGAACACGGTGACTGGCAAGGCTACTTTGGGAGCAGATTCGGAGATTCATGCCGGTACGATTTTCACTGCACAGGAAACCCATTTGTCGGATAATCTTCTGACGATTGAAGGTTCCCTGAATTCCGAACTGTATCTGGAAGGCGGCAATGCCTTGTTGAAAGGTGATGTCGCTAGCCTTGAGAAGGATATCAATATTGCTTCGGGTACATTCACGTATCAAGGAACCGGGAAATCGATGCCTGCCGGCAGGTTGACCAATATTACCTTTACTTCCTATCTGTCTTCCGATCGTAATCTGGATATTCACGAGAACTGGGCGATCGGCAATCTGGCTCTTAATGCAAGCGGACAGATTAATTTGGGAGAAGAGAACATTTCTTCTTCTCCGGTATTGAATGTGAAGGGCGTGCTGTCCGGCAGTTCCAATCTGACTGTGACGGGAACGGGTGATGTCCATTTGGAAAAGTCCGGTACTCATACAGGAGATATCCATTATGAAGCACTTGGTGAACTCCATCTGGATACCGATTATGCTATTGGTACGGTCGGAACATTATACATTGGCAGTTACGGAACAACGACGGATGATGTGCATGCTTTTGTCACGGGCGTCCAATCCAAGAACGTTGTGGCGACGCATATCAAATTGACGACAGAAGGAGATGCTACCTGGGCCGGGACTATTTACCAGGATTCTCTGACCAAGGACGGTCAATTCGATCTGACCATTGCCAACCGCAGTTCCACAATCGGCTCGCTGACCGTGGAGGAAGGAAATCTGTTCAGTCAGGGCAGTAACCGGTTTGTCGATCTGATCGCGAGGAATAAGGCCGGAGCTGCCCTGTCCGCATCCATCACCTTGAACCAGGGAGATACCGTTAACGGAAATTTGGAAACAGGTACCGGAGCCACGATTAACTTAAACGGTTTGACGACAAACATCAAGAAGGTTGCCAATGAGGGAACCCTGAATTTGTCAGACGGCTCCAACATCCTTGTAGGAGAATCTTTTGTATCGTCCGGAGAGGTCTCTTTGAATAATGCAACTTTACGCATCACCGATACCGTGTCGGTGACGGGGAACGGTTCTATTCATGCGAGTGAACTCAATAAGTCTTCTTCATTCCAGACAAGCAGTTTGATGATCTCGGGCGGAGGTCTCGACTTCTCGAACGGTATCAATACGGTTAATGTGAATGAGGATATGACTGTTTCCGGAGGCAGTTCAATGGTCCAGGGTGTTCTTCTTGTGGGAAATACTCTTGGCATGACGGGAGATGGGAAATTAACCCTCCAGCCCGTAGGTGATACGTCCAGCTATCTGGGGGATGTGTCCATGAGTGGAAAGAGCGTCTTTACTGTCGGAAATACGGTAAATCCCAGTACCCAGACTGTCCGGGCGGAGTCGGTTTCCATTGAGGAAAACGCCTCCCTGGTTTTGAACAATATCAACTTGAATATTAATGGCGGACTTGGGAACTTGACGATGACGGGAAACAGCGATGCAGATCAACCTTCCTCGCTGGTTACATTTAACAATGTCCGCTTGGAAGGCAATATTGCCGTATCGGCCGCCAATGCCGTCGAATTGTCCAACTCCGTCTATGTGACGGGCAATCTCGATTTTCTGGATGCTTCGAGTTCATTGACTTTGTCCGGTCAAGGGGACATTTCTTTCCAGGGGCAGGTAGAACTTGGTGCCGGTCATAAGCTGGTGGTTCAATCTCCGACCGGCTTGAAGGCTGCAGGTTTGAATATGACCGCCGGCGCTGAGGCTGCCGTGTACGGTTCGATCGGAATTTCCGGCATATCCGGTCTGTCGGGGGCGGTTCTGACGCTGGAAGACCGCTTGACAGGAACGTCCGTCCAGAACTTCGGTTCCTTGGGAACATTAACTCTTTCCGAGGGTTCCACGATGACAGCATCCGGCCGCGACATTGCCCACAAGGCTCTCCTGGCCGGGAATATGACGCTGGACGATAATTCTTATACATCGGCAAGCAATACGTTATTGTTGAAGAATCTCATTCTTGACGGCAATGTATCGATGTCCGGAGAGTCTGCTTTGAATACGCTGTCCATGGAGGACACGACACTACTGGGGGATTTGACCCTGTACGGCGGTACATTCAATTCCAAAGGCAGTAATAGCGTCAAGACAGCTACGATTGGCGGCAAGACTGTTGTCCGGATTCTGGACGGAGCCTTGACGGCAGATAATATCCGCCTTGTCGACGATGCGTCGATGACGATTTCATCCCAGTTGGACTCCGGATTGATTCTGGACGGCACAGGTGTTGTTGTGACAATGGATTCCCCTGATTATATGGGAGATACGATGCCTTCTCCGGGATTTGCCCTGACTGGCAATTTAACGGTCAATGCCGGGGAATTCGTGTACAAGGCAGGTGCCGTAGCCGGGCGAATTACCATGAACGGAGCCGTAGCCGACGAAGCAAGGATCAGTGTTGTGAACGACTGTTCGACAAGCATCAACAATATCCTTTCCATGAGCAACTTCGGAACAATCAGCGTCGTTGGTGGAAAGACGCTGACGATGAACGGAAGCGTGATCAACAAGGGAACTCTGAGATTGATTGGAGAAGGAAACTTCGAGTTTACGGCAAGCGGTACTCATGCTGGCGAAGTAGAATATAATGGAACGGGGGTATTGACTCTCTCCGGGGAAAACGCTTTGGGGAATAGTGGACGATTGACTCTGACCCAGGCGGACGGATTACCCGGTCATATCGGTACAGCCCGTCTGGACGTGAGAGCTAACCAAGGCAAGGATCTGATGTCCGAATATACCCGGGTTGAGATGACTGCTTTTACGGTAGGAAACGATCCGGTTGTTTGGAGCGGCATCATGAACCTGACTGAACTGACATTGAGCAATGTTGGGGACAAACGCAGCAATATGACTCTTGCCTCCTCCAATTCGTTTATCGGAACATTGAGGCTCAACAAGAGTACGTTCAAGAGTAACGGCTCCAACAAATTCGGCAATATCGACTTGTCCGATTCCGGTGAGTTGTATCTTTCCGCCGGGGATGAAATCAACGGTGTGATGACGTCGGACTCGTCGACCATTACGCTGGATGGCGTGACGGCGCATAATATCCTGGGCCTGACGAACAAGGGGACTCTCAATCTGATTAACAGTACTTCCATTACTGTTGCGGGGGATATGGAATCCTCGGGGATTCTCAACATGGATTCCAGTTCTCTGGCTGTCAACCGCCTGACAACTCTCGGCACGACTTCGTTGAAGGACTCCGTACTCAGCGGCAAGATGAGCGTCGAGGTCAAAGGAACGGTGGCGACGACCTCGGATAATGTAGAATCGCAGCTTGTGGCCGGCATCTTGAATGTCAGCGCAGGCGGACAATTGTTGTTTGAAGAAAATTCCGGGCTTGCCAACGTGACGGTAACCGGAGATTTCATGATGGCCGAGGATTCTCGGGATTCCGTGATTACGGGAAATCTCAACGTGGGTGGAAAACTGCTGATGAACGGAGGCAATCTGGATCTGCATCTTGCCGGCGAAAAATCGAGCTCCATCGGAACGGTGTCGATCCAGAAGGGTAATTTGTCGATCTCGGCTCCCGGCAGCGACGGACCGAGGAACGTATCCGCTTCTGCCATTACGGTCGATCATGAAGATTCCTATCTTGATCTTACCAACGTCAATTTGAATCTGAACGAAGGGAATGGGACTCTCTTGCTGAACGGCGGTACCGATCCCCAAAAATCCTATGAACAGCTCCGCCTGAACAATAGCCTCGTAACCGGCAACGTGACGATCCTTGACCGAAATTCCGCCCAAGTATCGTCATCTGCGGCCATTACGGGAACGATGACGGTGAATGGAAATTTGGAGGTGAACGGTTCGGGTACTCTGACTCTTGGCAACCTGGCTATAGTCGGTGTCGATGCCGATGCTGCAGCCATGGCATGGGACGGAGGAGAACTGCTCGTGAACGGGGAAACGTCCCTGTCGTACGGCAGTCTTTCCCTGACCTCTGAGAAAGATTCTCTTGGCAGGCTTGGGGCAGTGGCGATGAGCGACGGCTCTTCCCTGACTCTTCAGGGTAAATCTGCGGATGCTGCTTCCAGGTCCAATTTGGGCGGCTCGATTACGCTTGAAAGATCCGGAGGCAATACTCTGGCATTTTCGCATGTGAAGTTGGCGGGTAATGTCACGGTGGAAAACGCCGGTAAGGACAATCCCAATCAATTCACCATGGAAGATTCCGACATTGCCGGGAAGCTGACCATGAATGGAGGCATCTTCAACGTCACGGGAACGATGAATACGGCGACGGAAGCTTCCATCAGCGGCGATACGCAGATGACAGTGCTGGACGGCAGTATCTTCAAGTCCCTGACGACGACCGTCAATGCCGATGCCGTGCTGAACATTTACGGAACGATGGAGGGCAGCGTTCGTATCTCTGGAGGTTCAGTCAATATGGGGAATGATCGGGATGCCGGAACCCTGACGGGTGATCTGATGATCAGCGAAGGCATTTTCCATTATGTCCGGGGATCTGTGGGAGGCAGTCTGGTTCTTTCCGGCACTTCCGGGAATTCTCCGGCACAGATGAATGTCGAAGGTATCTGGAATGCCGACAATCATCTGGAAATGCTGGGGTACGGGCAAATCTCCATTGAGAAGGAAGGAGCCTTCAACCTGGCGGGCGATTTGTCCGGAAACGGCGTCCTGACGGTGACTGGCGAAGGAACTATGTCCTTGGGGGCCTCCGGTACGCATGAAACCGATATCAGGTACAGTGCCGGCATGTTGACTTTGACGTCGACAAACGCTCTCGGATCCAAGGGAACTCTGGCGTTCCAGAACTCCGATGCATCAATGACGATTGGTCGTCAGAGTGTATCCGGCACGATTGAGCAATCCAAGAATATGACGGGCGACATTCTGAATGTCGTGACACTGCAGGATTCCGCATGGCTCGGGACCGTCAGTCTGGGTACGTTCAATAAATCGGGAGACAAGTCGTTTACTTTGGCAGGCAACGGTTCTTCCCTCGGTAATGTCCATGTATCGGGCGGTTCGCTCATCAGTAACGGCGCCAATATATTGACGAATCTGGATGCGGAAAATGGGAGTATTGTTGTCAATACGGGCGGTTCGGTCAATGGTACCGTGACGACTGCCACTGATGGGGAAATCTTCCTGAATGGCGTGGTTTCCTCCATTGTCTCTCTGGTGAAGAGTATCGATAATGCCGGGGCTCTGACTTTGTCCGGCAAGACGGCTTTGATCGTTTCCGGCTCTGGAGACGATGCTGCTTCCCTGGTGTCGACGGGGACGCTGACGGTCAAGGATAGTTCCCTGACTGTGGAAAACGGGGGGGAAAATGATGCTTCCCTGGCGGAAACATTCCTGGGCAATGCCACGATTGCCTTGGAAGGCAATCTCAAGGTTCAAGGAACCGTGGCTTCAAGCGTCGGCAATACGACATCGTTGCTGCAGGCGGCGGATTTGACCATCTCGGGTGCGGGTGCTCTGAATCTGAAAGAAGGAGTGAACAATGTGTCCTTATCCGGGCAGTTTATTCAAGAAGCCGGAGAATCGCATGTCTACGGAAGCATTGTCAGTTCCTCCGGAATGTTCATTGATTTGGGGACGACCTTGAATTTGAGGGCTATAGGCCCGGTTGAGTCCGACTTGGGAGATGTGTTTGTCAACGGAGTCTTGTCGATCGGAACCAATGGTTCTTCCATGCGGAAAGTGTCCGCTGCCATAATGGAAATTTACGATTCCGGAGAGAGCGACGAGGGCGGAAGATTGGACCTTTCCAACATCAATCTCGAAATGGATGGAGGAGAAGGAACCCTTCTCCTGGTGAATGATTCGGATGATATGCGTGAATTGGCGCATTTCAGCGGTTTTTCCATGCTTACCGGTTCACTGGGAGTGTCCGGAGGGAACCAGCTGTATATAGACGACTCTTTTTCCGTGACCGGGGACATGATGGTATCCTATGGGGGATTGGATTTGACCGGAGGAGGAACATTGTCTGTGAAGGGCAATACCTTGTTGAGTGACGATGCCTTTATCCTGGTGGATAAGCGTACGACCTTTGCTACCGGCAGTCTTGATATGGACGCTGATACGGAGTTGACTGTTTATGGCAGACTGGGTGTTTCGGGAGATATGACGGTTGCTTCCTCGCAGGTTGTCTTGGAAACATCGGAGGCGGGGCATGATTTCGGTTCTGTCGGCAATACTCTTGTATTGGAAGGATCGGGCTTGAGTGCGACGGGATTATCCTCTGCCGACAAGGCTCTTCTTGCCGGCAAACTGACGATTTCCGGCGGTTCGACGCTGACTTTGACCAATATCCTTCATACGGGAGACATCACCATCACCGACGATGAGGGCAGCCGTTTCGATATGACGGATTCTTCCATTTTCGGCATGCTTGACGTGGCCGGCGGAACGATGACGTTGACGGGTACCAACTACGCCCGCGAAGCTTCCGTCAGCAACAATGCTTTTGTCTCCGTCAATAACGGTGCTTCCCTCCAGGTGGATACGACGGTGGTGAAGCCGACGGGGCATCTGGATGTCCTGGGGACGCTCCATGGAGCTCTCCTGCTGGAAGGAGGTTCTGCAACGGTGTCCGCTGGCGGTACCATCACCAACTGGGTGAAGGTGAGCAGCGGCGAATTGCTCCTGAATGGAACCAATGAGAATCCTCTGGCCAATGGATTGATCTTCAATGGCACGGAAGCCGATGGCTCCGCACATGTGATTGTTGACCGTAAGTGGGAGATGGGCAGCAGCCTGACGATGTCGGGCTTCGGCACCTTGTCGCTGAATAACGATATGGTGCTCAACGGCGCGTTGATAGGCGCTGGACGCCTCGATATCGATGGTTCGGGAACGATGTCCTTCAACAATCAGGCGGAAAGCGTCTTCTCCGGCGACATCTATTACAGTGCCGGTGATTTGGTGCTGGGGCACAAGAATGCAGTCGGTACGTCCGGACTTCTTTCCCTCTCCGGCGACAATGTCAACATGTCCGTGAAGGACGATCAGGGCAAAAACCTTGCCGGGACGAACGTGACGATGATGACGGATGGCTCTGTGACTTGGGGGGGACAGGTGATTCTTGATTCCCTGACGGTCAAGGGCGATGGATTGACTCTGGCGGCTCGCCAGTCCGACATCGGCAATTTGCAGCTCGTGGACACCACCTTTGTCAGCAAGGGCTCCAACTCGTTTGGCGGCGTGACTGTAGGCGCAAACTCGGATGCGGCCTTCAATCTGGGCGACTCCCTGACGGGGTTACTGGATGTTGCCTCAACGGCTTCCGCGACCTTCAATAATGTAGAAGGCACCTTGCAGCGGGTTTCCAATGCAGGGACCGTGACAATTGGTTCGAATTCCGGACTGGTTGTTTCCGGGAACTTTGATTCGACGGGGGATCTTGTCCTCTCCGGCAACAGTTCCCTGCAGGTCAATGGCGATATCAACCTGGCCCGGACGACATTGACCGATGGTCGATTGACGGCGAATGGCAAACTGACGATTTCCGACGAATTTCTGGTAGGTGCCGGCAACAAAACTTCGTCTATTACGGCGAGCAGTCTTGAAATTGCCAATGACGGTTCTCTGATGATGCAAGAGGGCATCAATTCCATTGCTGTTTCCGGCAACTTCACGATGTCGGGCGGCAAGGCGGAGATTTTGGGATACATGACGGTTGGAGGTGACACCATACTCAATGCCGGAACATTGACGCTGAGTTCGACGGCTTCGACGCTTTCTTCTCTCGGTGCCATTCTGGCGCAGGGCGGAGATTTGAACCTCATTGGCAATGGTACCCACCGCATGGTCAACGCTCTGTCCGTGTCGGTTTCCAATGGTTCTCAAGTGGTGTTGGATAACACGGAATTGAAATTGTCCATGGGCGACGGCACGTTGACGCTGAATAATGGTTCGTTGAGTTTTGTCGACAACAGCGTCCTTGGAGGGCACCTTCTGGCTAATGGCGATGATATTGCCGTGACATTTGACGACAAGGCCACGATCCAGGGCAACCTGCAGGTAACCGGCGACAGCAAGTTGTCCATGACCGGGCAGGGTGCTCAATCGCTGGTAATGGTTGGCGCCAATCTCCAGGTTGATGCAGGCTCTGCCGCAAACATCAACAAGCTCAACCTGACCGTCAATGGTTCTGCGACTGTGGCCGGATCATTGACTCTGGCGGCAGAAGGCATGGAGGGCTTCAACTTCGGCAGGATCAACAAGCTTGAGGTTGTCGATGGCGGTTCCTTCTCGCTCATAGGGGCGGATGGAGTCCAGTCCTATTTCAAGTCCGATATTGCGCTGACCAGTCCGAATTCTACGGCTGCGGATGATGGTTCCGATGTTATCCTTGGCAATGTGATTCTTGAAGGCAATATTTCCGTATCAGCCGATTACAATCACCTGACCTTGACGAACACCACGGTTCAGAAGAATGTGACGCTGGCTGGTACCAATAACGTATTCGACATGACGGGATCCAGCATCAACGGCATGCTCGACATCTCTGGCGGCACATTGAACCTCTCAGGAACGAACTACGCCAAGTCCGCCGCTATCAGCGGCAACGATACCGTGGTGAATGTCGGCGAGAAGGCTGTTCTTGAAGTCGACACGACAGTTGTCAAACCGAAGGGGCACCTCAATGTGGCAGGTATTCTCAATGGTGCCCTGTTGCTGGATGGAGGCAGCGCAACGCTGACGGGTATGGATGCCCTGATTTCGAAGGATGTGACAGTTACCAGCGGTTCTCTTGAACTGACTGGGACGAAGCTCAATTCCCCGATCGGAGGCAATTTGTACCTCAACGGCTCTTCCGTATCTTCTGCGAAGGTTACGCTGAACAGTGCCTGGGTGTTTGATCACAATATCGTCATGGATGGCAATGGATCCTTGATCCTGAATGATTCCCTGGTGCTCAACGGCATCTTGACCGGCAGTGGCCAGTTGAATGTCTCCGGCACCGGCGGCCTGAGCTTGATGACGGCAGCATCTGATTCGGCGGATCAATACCAGGGCGATATCTATTACAGCAGTACGGGTGATCTGACTCTGGGTGCCTCCAATGTCATTGGTTCCACCGGACTTCTTTCCTTGTCAGTCAAGGATCTCAACATGTTTGTGACGGGAGACCAGGGTAAAAACCTGATCGGCAGAAACGTCCATATGACGACGGCCGATTCCCTGACATGGAGCGGACAGGTGTCCCTGGACAAACTGGAGCTTTCCGGCGAAGGGTTGACGCTTGGCGCCCGTTCATCGAATATTGGCACGCTGATTGCCAACGAAGGGGACTTCTTGAGTCTGGGGTCCAACACCTTCGGCAATGTGACGCTCACGGGGACGAGCTCGGCGAACTTCACCCAGGGGGATCGCATCACGGGAGTGCTTGATATTGACAGCGAAGCTTCCGCGGTCTTTAACTATGTGGAAAGCTCTTTGCAAACGATCACGAACGCAGGTTCGCTGACGATTGGACCGAACTCGCTGATTACCGTTTCCACGTCCTTTACATCGACGGGAGACTTGCTTCTGAAGGATACCAGTACACTGACGGTCAATGGTCAACTTGCCATGTCCCGTGCGACGTTGCATAACAGCCGACTGCAGGCGAATGGCAAACTGACGATTTCCGGAGATGTGAAGGTTGCCGACGATAATGAAAACTCCTCCATCGCGGCGGATTCACTTGAAATCACGACTGGAGGTTCCTTGGCGATGAATACCGGGCTGAACACCGTCAATGTGGCGGGCAACCTCCTGATGTCCGACGGCACGGCCGATATTTCCGGCGTGTTGACGGTCGGCGGCAATACCTTGCTGACATCGGGCTCACTGAATCTGACCTCGACATCATCGACAATTTCCTCTCTGGGTTCCATCGTGGCCCAGGGTGGCAGGTTGAACCTGATCGGCAGTGAAACGCACCGCATCGTCAACGCTTTGTCGGCGACGATTGGGAATGGCTCCACGATTGCTCTGGATAACACGGAACTTCTCCTTTCCTCCGGGAATGGTACGTTGACCTTGAACAACGGCACCTTGAGTTTTGCGAACGACAGCGTCCTCGGTGGCAACCTGCTGGCTCAAGGAGAAGACATGTTCGTGACGTTCACCGACACGGCGACGATCCGGGGCAATGTAAGAATTGCCGGCAATAGCACGCTGGAATTGTCCGGTACGGGCACCGGGTCCATGATGACCCTCGGCAGCAATATGATGGTCGAACAAGGCTCCGCCTCCATCGTGAACAATCTTGCTTTGAATGTTAACGGCACCGTGACCGTGAATGGCAGTATGGAGTTGAAGACCGATGTTGCGGGTGGATTCGACTTTGGTCGTATCAACCAGATCGATGTGGCGAATGGTGGCTCCTTCTCCTTTGATGGCGCGGACGGTACGCAATCCCGACTGAAGGCGGATATTGCGCTGTCCAGCCCGGATTCTGTCTCGCAGGATGATGGTTCCATTCTGAGCCTCAAGAATATGACGCTCGACGGAAGCATCTCTGTTTCTGCCGACTACAACCGCCTGACTCTGATCAATTCAGAAGTCAGTAAGAACGTGACGCTTGCCGGTACGACAAACGTATTCGACATGACCGATTCTCGCGTCATGGGATTGCTCGACATTGCCGGCGGCACCTTGAACCTCGATGGCACAAACTATGCCAAGTCCGCTTCCATCAGTGGCGACAGCACTACGGTCAATATCGGCACCAATGCCACGCTTGCAGTGGATACGCTGGTTGTCAAACCCAAGGGTCACTTGGGAGTGGCAGGCATCCTGGATGGTGCCCTGTTGCTGGATGGCGGCAGTGCGACCCTGACAGGCGCGAATGCGCAGGTCTCGAAGGATGTGACGATTACGAGCGGCATTCTTACTCTGGACGCAAGCGTAGGAGATACACCTCTCGGTGGCGACCTGCACTTCAACGGTGCCCAGGTATCTTCCGCTAAGGCTTCCATCAATAACGCATGGGTCTTCGGTGGCGATGTCGTCATGGATGGCAACGGCACGTTGACTCTGGGCAATGCGATGACCATGAATGGCATCCTGACGGGCAAGGGACAGTTGAATGTCACTGGCACAGGGGCATTGACTCTGAACAAGGCGGCTGATTCCTCCGTGGATCAGTTCTCGGGAGACATGATCTATGGCAGCACGGGAGATTTAACTTTAGGTGCCTCCAATGTCCTCGGTACGAGTGGGCTTCTGACTCTGTCGGCTTCCGGCGTCAACATGTTTGTGACGGGCAACCAGAGTAAGAGTATGAGCGGCCATGACGTTGTCATGACAGTTCGCGATGGTGCCATCAGCTGGAACGGACAGATGACGCTGGATTCCCTGACGGTCTCCGGCGATGGGTTGACTCTGGCTGCGCGCCAGTCGAACATCGGTTCGCTGGTTCTGAACGGCGGCAACTTCGACAGCAAGGGGTCCAATAGCTTTGGCAATGTCACGGTGAACGCGGACAATGCGTC
The DNA here is from genome assembly GCF_029854705.2 of Akkermansia sp. N21116. Lineage (NCBI taxonomy): Bacteria > Pseudomonadati > Verrucomicrobiota > Verrucomicrobiia > Verrucomicrobiales > Akkermansiaceae > Akkermansia > Akkermansia sp. N21116. Next base: position 2,474,257 of record NZ_CP139035.1, on the reverse strand, counting down.
CTTCTACCATGGGGATTCCATCTCGGGCACCCTCACCATTGCCCAGCTTGCTACGACGGTATTCGACCAGGTAGAAAGCACCTTGCAACAGATTCAGAATGAAGGGAATCTGACGATAGGAGGCAACTCCGCAATCATCGTCACGAAGAGTTTTGACTCGACGGGAGATCTGCTTCTAACAGGTAATAGCGCGCTGACGGTCAACGGCAAGGTCAGTCTTACGCAAACGACGCTGGAAAACAGTAGCTTGACGGCAAATGGCCTCATGACGGTTTCTGGCAAGGTTCAAGTCTCGGCTGACAACACGGCTTCGTCCATCGTAGCCTCCAGCCTCGACATTGCACCCAGCGGTTCGTTGATGTTGGACACCGGCATTAACTCCGTGAAGGTGGCGGGCAATTTCCTGATGTCGGGCGGTACCGCCAGCATCACGGGATTGCTTACCGTGGGCAGCGATACGGTGTTGAACGGCGGAACGCTGACGCTGACCGCAGCTTCTTCGACGATTTCTTCCCTCGGTACTGTGATGGCCCAGGGCGGAGATTTGAACCTCGTGGGTGTTGCCGGAACGCAGCGCCTGATGAATGCCTTGTCCGTTGATATCTCCAAGGGCTCCCATGTGACCCTTGACAATGCGGAACTGAAACTCTCGCAGGGTGACGGTACGCTCAACCTGAAGAATGGCCGCCTCAGCTTCACGAACAACAGCATCCTCGGCGGCAATCTTCTGGCCAATGGACAGGATATTGCGTTGGACTTCACCGATACGGCCGCAATTCAAGGCAATGTGAAAATTGCGGGCGATAGCACCCTGAGCCTGACGGGACAGGGAGTTGGTTCTCTCGTGACGATCCAGGGCAGCGTTGTTGTCGAACAGGGTTCCTCATCTCTCATTGACAAACTCTCGCTGGATGTCGGCGGCACAACGACTGTTTCCGGAACCATGAATCTGGGTGCGGCTGGCCTGGCTGGCTTCGACTTCGGACGCATGAACCATGTCGATGTGATTGATGGCGGTTCCTTCAAGCTCGTTGGCGCGGACGGCACGGCCTCCCGCCTGAAAGCGGACTTTGCACTGAGCAGCCCGAATTCAACGGCATTGAACAATGGCTCTACGCTGGAACTCGGCAACATGATCCTCGATGGCAGCATTTCCGTTTCGGCTGATTACAACCACCTGATCCTGACGGATACCACGGTTCAGAAGAATGTGACGCTTGCCGGTACCACAAATGTGTTCGACATGACGGATTCCAGCATCAACGGTCTGCTCGATATCTCAGGCGGTACCCTGAATCTCAACGGGAGGAACTATGCCAAGTCCGCCGCTATCAGCGGCAATGATACCGAGGTGAACATCGGCAAGGACGCCGTCCTTGAAGTCGATACGACCGTCGTCAAACCGAAGGGTCAGCTAAACGTGGAAGGACTCCTCGATGGCGCCCTTCTGCTGGATGGCGGCAGCGCGACGCTGACGGGCATGAATGCCCTGGTCTCGAAGGATGTGACAATCACGAGCGGCTTGTTGACTTTGACGGATACGAAGACCAATTCCCCGATTGGTGGCGATCTGCACTTCAACGGCACCTCGGTTTCCGCCGCAAAGGCGGCGGTGAACAGCATATGGGCATTCGACAACGATGTTGTGATGGATGGCAACGGTTCTCTGATGCTGAACGAATCGATGACCTTGAATGGCATCCTGACGGGCAAGGGACAGTTGAATATCTCCGGTTCCGGCAGCCTGACTCTGGCGACGGCGGCAGCATTGAAGGATCAGTTCACAGGTAATATCGACTATAGCGCCGGTGATTTGATACTGGGAGCATCCGATGTCCTCGGTACCATTGGTTCACTGAATCTTGCCTCCTCGTCCACCGTCAACATGTTTGTCACGGGCACTCACAGCAAGGAATTGCTCGGCAACAGTGTCGCGATGACGACGAATGACAATGTTGACTGGAAGGGACACATCAACCTGACATCGCTCACGGTGGAGGGCTCCGGCCTTAGCATCGACAACAGGAATTCCTCCATCGATTCACTAACCGTCAACTCCGGAGGATTTGCCAGCGCAGGCGGCAATACCTTCGGCGAGGTGACTGCCAAGGCCAATGCCATCTTTAACGCAGGCGACAAGCTGACCAGTTCCCTAGCTGTTTTTGGCACCGCGACGCAAGTTGACCTGAACAACGTAACGGCTTCCCTGAAGTCCGTGACCAATGAAGGCACTCTCAATTTGAAGGATTACTCGGCAGTCAATGTTTCCGGAACGATGAATTCCACGGGAACCTTGAATGTGATCGACAGCTCGCTGAATGTAGCAGGAGGCAACCTTACTCTCGTCCAGGCGAATCTGATCAATGGCGATATCACCGTGGCCCAGGAATTGGTCCTGACCGGCACCGTTCAGGTGAGCGATCTGCCCGGCAATGCGAATGTCGCATCTTCCGTCAGCGTAGGTTCGCTCCAGGTTGAGGGAGGTCATCTCATTCTCGACAAGGGAATTAATGCCCTGAACGCGACTGATACCTTTACACTCAGTCAGGGAACGGTAACAGTACGCGGCAGTATGGGCATCGGCACTTCGACGACGGTTTCCGGCGGCACTCTGTCCCTGATCATTGCCGGCAATACGGTTTCCAGCCTCGGCAAGGCGGTTGTCAATGGCGGTACGGTGAACCTGACGGGCAGTGACCTCGACCATAGGGCGGTGTCAGCCGGTTCCCTGACGATGAACAACAGTGCCGAAGTGAATTTGGACAATGTCTTCCTGTCTCTCGATTCCGGCAACGGTGTTCTGTCACTCAACGGCGGTACGTTGAACTTCAGGAACGGAAGCGTCCTGCATGGCAACATGGCGGTGAACGGCTCCAATTCCCTGAGTTTTGAAGACACTGCTCAAATTACGGGCAATGTCGATGTTGTTGGAACCAAGGGAGCGCCGACCGAGCTTGTCGTTACAGGTGGTATCGGTTCTTCTCTGAAGATCGGCGGAGATGTGAAGATATCCAGTGATTCCGACATGATTGTTGACGATCTTCTTCTGGATATCCAGGGCAGGACGACGGTTAGCGGTCATCTGACGGTGCAGGTCAACGACCTTGCCAGAGGAACTGTTGGCGTGGCTTCGGATTCCTTCATTAACATCGGCACGGTGGAAATCCGCGACAATGGACATGTTGATCTGCTGGGATCCCATTTGGGTTCCCTCACGCTTGAAGATGGATCGACCTTTACCGGTTCCGGCTTCAAGGGCAGCATCACGATGGTCAACCAGGGAGTAGGAGTGTCCAACTCTTTGAACATGGATCATGTTTACCTGCTGGGTGACGTGACGATGGCCAAGGGCGGAGATGACAACAGCTTCCTTATGACGGATTCCCACATTGAGGGGGATCTGATTATGGAAGCGGGTGATTTGACGCTGACGGGCACCAACTTCGCCAAGAATGCCTACATTTCCAGCAAGGCCGATCTCATTGGAGACACGGATTCATTCGAAGTGAAGAACACGATTGTGAAGGAGGATGGTCATTTGACTATTGGCGGAGATTCCGGTACGTCGACGCTTAATGGCATCCTCTGGCTGGCGGATGGTGGACAGGCAACGTTGAACCTCGGCGGTGTCATCAAGAAGGATGTGACGATCGAAAACGGTTCTCTCCACTATTTCGGCGGCAAGGTTGAAGGCAACTTGAATATGAACGGAGACACGCGCGGCGTTGCGCGCATTGATCTCGGTACACACTGGAACAACGGTGATGAACTAAGTGTCCATAGCATCAATATGAAGTCCTATGGAGCGATTGCTCTTGCCGGCATGAATATGCGCGTTAATGGCGGGCAGGAGGCTGGAGATCCCATCCTGAAGGGAATTGGCCTGGCTGGTAGCGGCATTCTCGAAGTCTCGGGTGGCGGGACTTTGTCGCTGGATGCCTCCGGAACGCATACGGGAGATATCGACGTGAGTTCGTCCAGCTTGGTGTTGAACGCCGTCAATGCTCTTGGGACCCGTGGAACCTTGAATGCCAAAAACGTGATGATGATTGTCAACGAAGATCAGGACAAAAATATTGCCGGTTCGGATTTGACCATGGTGACATCCGGGACGAAGACCGTGAACTGGAACGGTGCGATTACTCTGGATCATCTTCTCGTGGATGGTGATTTAAACCTGGCTTCGTCCGGTTCCGTGATTGATTTCCTGGAATTGTCTTCCGGGGCATTTGCGAGTACCGGCAAGGGTGTTAATACCTTTGGCGATATCCTGGCACATGCCGGTTCTTCGGCTGTCTTCAACAAGACGGACCAGGTGGGAGGCAAAGTGCAGACGGAAGCCGTAACCGGGGATAGCAGTTCTCTCATCGTCTTTGACGGAACGCATACGAATGTGGCCAGTATTGACAACGCCGGAGAACTGGTGCTGAAGAACAATGCTGATATCTCCGTAACCGGCAATGTGGACGATACTGGCAGAATCGTTATGAATAACAGTAATCTTGCCGCTTCCGGCAATATGACTGTAACCGAGGTGACGACGGAAGGCGCCGGAAGCTCGAATATTGCCGCGGACAACCTGACTGTCAGTGGAAGCCTGACCATGGAATCCGGAACCAACCACGTTGATGTGAAGACCGAGATGAATGTTGACGGGGATGCAACCGTTAATGGCTCCATGACGGTCGGCGGCCAGTTGAATGTGAATCAGGGAGGTTCCCTGGATTTGTCTCTGAGTGATTCCACCAGCAATCTGGGTGATGTGTCCGTCAGCGGGGATTTGGCTATCTCCGGAGGAGAAACTCAGAAGAAGACAGTGCATGCCGACTCGATGACCGTCAACGGAGGAGGTTCTGCGGAACTCAACAATGTCAATTTGAACCTGACAGGCAATGGGAGCCTCGTGTTGGAAGGACTTTCCGACGATGAAATCGCATCGCTGGAGATGAATAGCAGCACGGTGATCGGAAATGTCATAACCAAGGGAGATTATACGGATCTGACGATGAGCAACTCCAGCATCATCGGCAATCTGGAAGTCAACGGAGGCTGGTTTACCATCGATGGCAGGAACCAGGTCAGCGGCAATGCCACGATCCAGGAAAATGCACATGTCGTCGTCAAGAAGGATTCCTCCCTGGAATCCGGCGTGATTTCACTGGCTCCGGATGGAGATCTGACTGTCAATGAAGGAGGCAGCCTCGGCAATAGTTCCATTTCCTTTGGTGGGGAAGATTCAGATGAATTCGGCGGTAACCGGACGGTTTCCTTCGAAGGAGACAACCAGAAACTCTCCGGCAATGTCATCGTCAACGCTGACGGTACTATCCAGGCGGGGACGGTTGACTCGGACGATGGCTCGGTAACGGAAGGTACGCTGACAATTAGCGGCGCCCTCGTCGGTACGGATCATACCCTCCATCTGGTGACGAATGGAGACAATAGCTCGATCAAGATTAACAGCAGCAATGACGGCTTCAGTTCCGATGTGGACTTGAGTGGACACCTCATCCTTTCTGCGAATAATGCTCTGGGCAAGGGCGGGGTGTTGATTGTTGGAGAAGACTCCACGGTGACGACAGATAATGGCCGTAACGGTTTCGGCTCCCTGGAGATCGGCAAGAATATTTCCGGTACTGTCCTGAACCTGGAAACGCTCAATAATACGACGCTTAGCGGTGATTTGGAAAACCTCGGATCTTTGAACAAGACAGGCTCCAAGGAACTCCTTCTCAATGGCGGCGGTACGATTATCGGTTCCTTCAATGTAATGGACGGTTCCGCCGTGGTCGACGGAGCGCATACCGTGTATGAAGTCGGTAATATCAATGTTGCTTCCGATACTTCGATGAAGTTCATCGGCGAAAGCACCGTCAAGGGTAACAGTGAAGATTCCCTGCTGACCAGTAGCGGTACCGTCTTCATTAAGAATGCAACTGTTGAACTGGATGTTCTGGTAAACGACGGTTCTCTGACGCTGGATGACAATGCTGAAGTCCTGGGCGACATGATTCTGAATAACGGCGAGTTGAACCTCTCCGGGACGGGATTGAAACTCGACGAAGGCGGCAGGATCATTCTGCAGTCCTCCGATACGATCGAAGAAGCCTCCCGTACAATGAACGTGAAACAGGATTTGACGCTGGGCGGTGCTTTAGTCGTCAATGCGGACGGGGTGTTGAATGTGTCCACGAACAGGAACCTGTATCTTGCCGGATCCCTTGAGGGCAATGCCGAACTGGCTTTGCAAGGCCGGGGCAAGGTTACGATTCAGAATAGCTCTGATCAATTCTCAGGCACTCTGTCCGTTGGCGACTATTCCACGCTTGTCGGTGAAACTTCCGGTGCGTTCGGCAATGCATCGTCGACCTTGAAGATTAGTGGGGAGAGGGCTGTCGTCACGACCGGCAAGGACGGTGCCGTCGACAGCGTTTCCTTTGAAGGTAAACTCGATTCCAATGGCAAGAACTTCGAAATGAAGACCTGGAACGATACGTACTGGAACGGGGTTCTTGCCGGTACCGGTACGATGAACAAGACGGGCGATGGCAGACTGGTGCTCGACAAGCGCACGAGTGACGACATCACCGATACGATGGATATCAATGTGAAGACCGGGGAATTGATTCTCGACCGCATGGTATCCGGTGACATTACGCTGAGTGGTGGCACTACCCTGTCCGGTCATTCCGGTACGACGGGTGCGGTGATTGCCAATGCCTATTCCTCGAAGGATGCCGTGATCGAAGTCGGTTCCGTCAACAACAAGGGCGAAATCACTACCTTGAACATGGGTTCTCTGACGATGGGTTCTTCCAGCCGTTACGTCGTGGACATCGACATCCTCGGTTCCAAATCCGACATGATTTCCGTGTCCGGGACGGCAACCTTGAATAATGCCACCGTAGAACTCCGCCAGGACTTCTACACGCTGGAACAGGAAAAGGTTGTCGCTGATAAGAGCCGGTGGACGATCCTGGAATCCGGCGACCTTGTCGGTTCCTTTAGCGGAAAGGTGGATCATGACCTCTATTACTACAATGTGGAGGTTGAACAGGTTGACAACCATGTCGATTTGGTGCTCCACCTCAACTACAAGGGGCAGAACATCTACAATATCAACAATGAAATTGTCAACAACGTCACAAATATTACCAATGTTCTGGAACATATCGAAGCCCTGAACCCTGATGGAGAAATGGGCAAGGTCATTGAAAATCTCAAGGATGTGAACGGCGAAGACAACATCAAGAACGCCTTGGAATCCATCGGCGGCCTCTGCCTGACTCCGCTGATGCAGACACAAATCGACAGGAATAACAACCACATGCGCATTATGCGCTCTGCAGTAGATAATACCTCCTGGAAGATGGCCACCAAGAATCCCAACATCCAGGTCTGGGCCCAGGCAACTGGTGATCATTCCGAATTGCATGGAGACGGCAATGGCTCCGGCTATAAGAGGGATGCCTGGGGAGGAACCGTTGGTGTGGAACGCGCTTTCCAGATGTACAAACTCCAGGCGGGCATGGCGTTCTCCTACGATTCGGAAGACTGGACGGCTATGGGCAACAAGAACCGTAACAATACCAGCTACCTCGACTTCTACGTCAGAAAAGACACGAAGCAATGGCACCACTACGGTTTGGTTGGCTTGAGCCAGACGGATATCGGCGCCGATCGTACGGTGGCCTTCGGCAATTACTACAATAAGGCTTTGGGCGACACGTCGGCATTTGCAACGTATGCCAGTTACGAAGCGGCCTACGATGCCCGCGTCCGGCAGGATTCCGTGTTCCAGCTGATCGGTCAGGTTCAGATCGGCTACCATACGATCGACGGCTACACGGAACATGGACCGATTGGCAATGCCGGGTTGAATATTGAAGGACAAAATGCCCTCTCCGTAGAACTGGGTGTCGGCGGTCGCTACTACGAGAGCTTTAGTTCGATCTTCGACGACGCTCCTGCTGCCCGGGTCGGTTTCAAGGCCTTGTTTACTTATGATGCTGCTGACCAGGGTGCGCCTACCCATGCCTCCTTTATCGCGGATCCGAGTACGAGCTACTTTATGAAGCCTGCCCGCGAATCCCGCTACGGCGGTTTGTTTGGCATCGACCTGACGATGCCGTACGACCAGAACGTGTCCTTCTACATGGGCGGCACATTCGAGGTGAAGAGCAGCGCCAATAATATAACAGGTAATATCGGCGTGGTTTACACGTTCTAACCTCAGGAAAGGGGGGAGGACTGGGGTCCTCCTCCTTCATCCCTGGGGGGAAATTCCGGACCGCAGTTTTCGCAAAGGAAACTGCGGTTTTATTTCGTTGAATCCCCTGTCTCCTGATGATGCCGTTGTGTGACAATTTTCCTAAGGCGGGAATAATGCGTGCATTCTTTGTCTGGTTAGTATGTTATTATAGAGATGCGGAAGGTGCTTTTACCTTTCCGGGAACCAGAAAAGGAAATCACATTCGTCATGACCAGAGTAATTACATCAACGATATTGAGGACAATGGCCGCCGCATGCTTGGTGGGAACTCTCGTTTCTTGCGGGGACGATGGCAAACAGGATGATCATGTTATTCGCGTGGGGCATTTCCCCAACATAACTCATGTGCAGTCCCTGGTAGCGCGCAATATGGAGCGCCACGGCAAGGGATGGTTTGAGGAACGCGTACCGGGCTACAAATTCGAATGGTTCACCTACAATGCCGGTCCCAGTGCCATGGAAGCTATTTTTGCCCGCTCAATTGACATGACTTACGTCGGGCCAAGTCCCGCGATTAATGCTTACGCCAAGTCGAAGGGCAGGGAGGTTCGCATCGTTTCAGGTGCCGCCAACGGCGCTTCCGCTTTGGTGGCCCGCAAGGACAGCGGCATTCATGGGGCCGCAGACATGCTGGGGAAGACGATCGCGACTCCACAGCTTGGCAACACCCAGGATGTGGCCTGTAGGGCATGGCTGGCGGGGCAGGGGTACAAGGTGATTTTGCGCGGAGCCCTGGCTCCCGATTCCTTGAAAAAGGAAAAGGATTTTACAACTTCGTCCAATGGAGTAGACGTGAACATTATTCCGACGGCCAATCCCGATCAGCTCGCCTTGTTCCAATCCGGTCAGCTTGATGCTGTCTGGACGGTGGAACCGTGGATTACCCGGTTGGAACGTGAAGCCGGAGCCGTTCCCGTTCTCGAGGAGAAAGATGCTGTTACAACCGTATTGGTCGCCCGTACCGAATGGATGAAGAAACACCCGGAGTTGCTCCGCAAGGTTGTTCGCGCTCATGAGGAATTGACGGACTGGATTATCCAGCACCCGGAAGAGGCTCAAAAGATGGTCGTTGAAGAACTTTCGGCTCTGACAAAAACGCAGGTTTCACCCGAACTGATTCAGGGAGCATGGAAACGCCTGGTGCTGACCAACGAAATTTCAGTCCCGGGACTGGAAAAATTCATTCATGATGCACAGGTAGCCGATTTGCTGGACGAAGTCCCCCCCGTACAGGGTATGGTCGCCTCTCCTCTTGCTCAATAACAAGGAACCTGGTTATGGACATTGCGTTACATCCGGAAGTCGTACCGGTGGAACCTGCCAAGTTGTTGATCGAACACGTCAGCAAGAGATTTTCCTCAGACCGTGGAGTTGTCCATGCCTTGGACGACGTATCCTTGAAAGTCGGGGAAGGGGATTTCGTTTGCCTGGTCGGTCCCAGCGGCTGCGGCAAGTCAACCTTATTGAATATCATTGCCGGTCTGGAATTCCCGGATTCCGGGACGGCACGCATGGATGGTCATGTCATTGAAAGTCCGGCTCGGGAACGCATGATGATGTTTCAGGAATCGGCGCTTTTTCCGTGGCTGGATGTTTTGGGCAACGTTATGTTTGCCCTGAAACTCAAGCCCAATCTGAATAACAAGGAACGCCTTGAGGTCGCGAAGTACTACCTCCATCTCGTGAAACTGGACAAATTCATGCATGCCAATATCCATGAATTGTCCGGTGGCATGAAGCAGCGTGTCGCCCTGGCCCGTGCCTTGGCGCCCAATCCGCGAGTCCTGTTGATGGACGAACCTTTCGCTGCTCTTGATGCGATGACTCGCGAACAGCTTTACGGAGATATTCAGACCATTTGGGAAAAGCGCCGCAAGACGATCATTTTCGTGACCCATAACGTGCGGGAAGCCGTTTGCCTCGGCAACAGAGTGGTATTGTTTTCTCCCCATCCCGGACGCATTTGCGAGGAATTCTCAATCGAACTTCCGCGCCCGCGAGACATTAACAGCATGGAACTGGCCGGATATTCATTGACGATTACCCGGTCTCTTAAAGGTTATACTTCCGGCGAGGTGGCCGATTGACCCGCTCGGGAAAAAACTTGATGATTTTTAAGAATGAAACACCATATTATCACGATTCTTTTCTTCCTGTGCCTGATTGCTTTGTGGCAGGTACTGGCTTCGAGCGGCATTTGGTCGGATGTCTTGTTCCCATCCCCTGTGTCTGTCGGAAAGTATTTGTACAACTCGCTGCTGGACGGGACACTCGGAGGAGCGATACTGATTACCATGAAGCGTTTGGTCATCGGGTATGCCATCGGACTGGTGATCGGCATTCCCCTGGGGATGCTGGCTTCCAGGTTTTGGTTTGTAAATGATACGGTAGGAGTCCTGGCTCTCGGGCTTCAGGCTCTCCCAAGCGTTTGCTGGGTACCGCTGGCCTGTTTGTGGTTCGGACAGACGGAGTCGGCGATGCTTTTCGTTGTGATCATGGGTACGCTTTGGTCGGTAATCCTTTCCACGGACAATGGGTTGCGTAACGTTCCCCCTATTTATTCCCGTGCGGCCAGAACGATGGGATCCGGTCCGTTTCATACGTTGTTGTATGTAACTCTTCCGGCCGCAGCCCCCTTTGTCGTCAGTGGCATGAAACAGGGCTGGGCTTTTGCCTGGCGTTCCCTGATGGCGGCTGAAATTTACGTGGCGATCCTGACCGGATTCGGCCTTGGGCAACTCCTGCACTATGGTCGCGAACTGATGAGCATGGACCAGGTGATCGCCATTATGCTGACAATTGTTGTTATTGGATTGCTTGCGGATAAAATCCTGTTTTCTCCCATCGAACGTTTCCTTCACAAACGCTGGGGTACTGGCCGTATTTCTTCCTGAATCTTCCGGAGTGACAAGAGGGCGAGGAGGGATAGGGAGGAGAACTATCGATTGGTTCCGCTTCCCGGGGTAGGAAAAATAATGTCCCTTTTCTGTTTGATCTATGCATGACAAGGGCGGTTCCTCCTTGCGTGTGGAAGAACCGCCCTTGCTGTGTTTCTCTTTTATTGCGTCTTCTGTTCCTATCAGAAGTTGTACCGGTAGCCTATGCTCCCGTTGGCCGAGGTCATCCGGCTCCGCAGGTCCGCGTTGGCTTCCACAAAGATCGTGCCCTGGTCCCCGGTCGGGATGCTCAGTCCCGCACCGAATTGCAGGCCCGTCGTCCCCGCCTTGCTCCCCTTCACTCCACGGCTGAAGCCGGGCACGCCCACGAAGCCCACCTGCGCTTCGTTCCGCGTGTCTCCGAAGTCCTGCGACACCTGCGCCCGCACTTCCGCCAGGGATTCGCGACCGAACAGGTTGCCTCCCGTCAGGCCCATCCAGCGCACTCCCGCCGAGACGGTGCCCGTCGTGGCGTCCATGCCGCCGGCGCGGAGTCCCGCGCTGCCCGCACCCTCTTCCGTGTAGTCGTCCACGCTGCTCTTGAGGATGGAGACGTTGACGAGGGGCTGGAGGATCGCGCTGTTCTCTTCGTTGAGACTGATGTCGTAGGTGCCTTCGTACATCGCTCCCCACACCTGCCCCCCGGGCGTGCCGTGGCCGGTGTAGCTGCCCGAGCCGCAGGGGACGGTGCGGTCGATGTCGCTCTGGCTCCACCCCGCCGTCAGGATGACGTTGTGCCCCCACTTGCCGCTCTGGTAGCGACCGAAGAGGTTCACGTAGTAGACTTCCATGTCTCCGCTGAGGGAGTCGGCCGCCGTCGAGGTGAGTTTCCCGTAGCTCGCCGTCATGGCGAGCCCCGCGGTGAATTTGCTGCTGAGGTTGGCGTCGACCCCGAAGGTGCCTCCCCAGGTGTTGTACTGGTAGCCCGCTTCGTCCCCGTCGGTGTTGAGGCGGTTGTAGGTGCCGGTGGCCTGCAGCCAGGTGTTCCACAGGGGGAGGTCTCCTTCGTAGCTGTACCCGTCGGGCAGCCCCATGGTGGTCATCCGGTTGCGCACCAGGGTCTGCTGGTAGCGGTAGTCGGCCTGCAGCGAGCCCAGGAGGCTCGTTACCGTGCTGCCCGCGGCGGCGGCCATGGTGCGGCTGGCTCCGGCACGGTCGTGGGCCTTGATGGAGGCGTCCACGGCGTTGAGGAGGGCGGCGAGGGTGCTGTCCCTGTCGGTGGTCTGCGGGTTGACGGTGACCAGGGCGTTGTCCATGAGGGCTCCGCCGCTGCGGGCCGTCTCGCTCTGCGCCTGGTGGACGTAGAAGCCGTTGCGGTTGGCGGCGGTGGTGAGGATCATGGTGCCCTCGACGGTTTCGACGCGGGACTGCGACGGGTCGAAGTATTTGCCGAAGAGTTCGTCGAAGACGAGGTTGATGCCTCCCTGCTGGCTGACTTTGGAGGCCAGGGCGATTTGCAGGGGCATGGTGCCGTGGATGACTTCCTGGCCGTCTCCGGCCGCGAGGCGGACGGTGGCTCCCTCGGCGATGTCGAGGGTTTCCCTGCCTCCGGTGGTGACGAGGGGGCTCGTGGAGGAGAGGCTGCCGGAGGCTTCGGTGTTGAGGATGAAGCCGAGGGTGGAGTCTCCGCTGACGGTGCCTCCCCGGCGCAGGGTGAGGGTGTTGTTGGTCCCGTCCCCGTTGCCAGCGATGAGGGTGGCCGTGGAGCCGCCCGTGAGGGTGAGGCCGGAGTAGGTGGCGTCCCCGGAGGTGTAGTCGAGGGTGAGGGAGCCCCCTCCGGAGGCGGCGAGGGCGGCCGCCTTGCTGCCGGTGCCCGCGAGGGTGAGGGAGGCGTCCCTGCCGGAGGCGGCGAGGGTGCCGCCGAAGTCGGCGAGGGTGCCGGCGTAGGAGGCTTTCCCGGTGAGGGTGAGGTTTCCTTCTCCGGCGAGGGTGCCCAGGCCGTTCCAGGCGGTGAGGGTGGCGGAGGTGTCCGGGGTGTCGAGGATGAGGCGGGTGGATTCCCCGGTGACCAGGGCGATGCCGTCGAGGGCTCCCGCGGCGGTGAGGGTGGTGGTGCCCGCCCCGAGTTCGAGGGTGCCCGATCCCGCCGCGCCGCCGAGGGCCTTGACGGTGCCGGCGATGGCGGCGCCGGAGGCGAGTTTCAGGGTGGAGTCTCCGCCCAGGAGGATGGAGCCGGAGGCTTCGTCCAGGGTGCCTGCTTCGAGGACGGACTTGGAGCCGGTGAGGGCGAGGGTGCCGTCCCGGCCGACAGCAAGGGTGCCGACGGCGGCCGAGGCTCCCTGTCCGGAGAGGGTGAAGGTGGCGGCTTGCGCGTCTCCGTCGCCGACGGTGAGGGAGGCGATGGAGTGGGCGGCTCCGACACGGGTCAGGGCGATGCCGCCTTCTTCGACGGTGAGGCTGCCGCCGAGGGTGGCGGTGCCCCCGATGGTGAGGGTGGCTTCCCCGGTCTTGGAGAGGGCGGTGTGTTCCCCGGCGGTGAGGTTGCCGGCGAGGACGGAGTCGACGAGTTCCCCGTCCTTGTCACGGTCGTTGTAGAAGCGGACGCGGGCGGTGCCCGTCCCGTCGCTGTCGATGGCGAGGGTGGTTCCCTTCTGTCCGCTGAGGTATTTGACGGTGAGGGGTTCCGAGTCGCTGCCGGGCAGGGTGATGCTCATGTCCCTGTTGACGTAGACGGCGCGGTAGTCGACGAGGTCGTCGTACCCGGTGATGTTACCTTCCTTGGAGGCCTGCCAGACGGAGAGGTTGCCGCTGACGACGATGGAGCCGGAGGCGGAGTCGACGGACTCGAGTTTCAGCCCCCAGGTGCGCAGGAGGGGATCGAATTTGATCTGTCCGGCGGTGAGGTTGAGGGCGCCGTTGGTGAGGGTGAGGCTGATGGTGTTGGAGGCTTCTTCGGGTTCGGCGTAGTCGGGCAGGAGTTCGTCCTTGCCGTACATGATGGCGAGCTTGTCGAGGAAGTACTGGCTGAGTTCGTCGTCGGAGCGCAGGACCATGACGGAGTCCCCGGCCATGGTGACGGAGTTGGCGTCCGGGGTTCCTTCCCCGAAGTTGAGGACGGTGGCGCCGGCGCCTTCCGTGGCTCCGGTGGAACCGTGGCGGAAGATGGTGTTGGCGACTCCGAGTCCGATGTCGGCGGTGTCGAGGGAGACGGCTCCCTGTCCGATGCCGTTGACGACGTAGCCGGAGGCGAGGGTGGCTTCCTTGAGGGAGGAGGCCGTGAGGCCGCCCAGGTCGATGTCGCCGTACTGCGAGGTGGTGTCGGCGCTGACGCGTCCGGTCCAGTTGGAGGCGCCGGTGAGGCTGCCCCCGGAGATGGCGATGGAGTTGGTTCCGGCCAGGCCGTTGAGTCCGAACGTGCCTCCGGCGACGGAGAAGAGGACGCCGCCCAGGTCGGCGGTGTCGGTCACGTCGAGGGAGACGCTGCCGGCGCCGTCGGCTCCTCCCGTGAGACGGACGGTGAAGTCGCCGTCGAGGGTGCCTGCCAGCGAGCCGGAGCCGAAGCTGAGGGTCTGCCCGGCGATGCCTTTGACGGCGGCATCGGAGAGGACGTTGAGTCCGGCCAGGGCGATGGCCTTGGAGGCGTCGCTTCCGAGGTCGAAGAGGGTGGCGGTGCCGGATGCGTCGGCGGTGCCGAGGGTGAGGTTGACCGTGTCGGCGAAGGAGGCTCCGGAGGCGTCGAAGGAGGCGTTTTCGAGGGTCAGGGCCGAGGTGTTGCCGGCAATGTCGGACGAGGCGATCGTTCCGGCCAGCAGGACGGTACCTCCGCCGGTGACGCGGGCCTGTCCGTCGCCTTCGGTCGAGAGGGTGATGGCTCCGGCCAGGGTGTTGGGGGAACCTTCTCCTCCGTCGGCAAGGACGAGGCCCGAGCCGTTGCCCAGTTCCAGGGCCGTGGAGAGCGTTCCGGCCGTGCCGATGGCGAGGACGGCTCCGGATCCGATGGAAACCGTGCCGTAGCCGGTGGAGCCGGTTTCGTCGGCGATGCCGCCGATCATGGAGTTCACCGTTACTTCCGCATCGTCGGCGATGCGGAGGGTGTGGGCGGAGCCGACGTTGACGGCGCCGTAGGTGTGTCCGTCGGTGAGGGTCAGCGTGCCGGCGTCATTGTCGTCGCGGGCGACGTTGACCGTGTCGGCGAGATCGTAGAGTCCGGTGACGTTGGCCGTGCCGGCGAAGTCCTGGTCGAGGACGAGTTCCCCGGCTCCGTACTTGTTGAGGACGAGGGAGGTGTCGGAGGCGAGGTCGGCGGAAAGTTTTCCGACGGTGGCCGAAGCCCCTTCGGAGACGGCCAGGTTGAGGCCGGAGCCGTCCTTGACGCTCATGGCGGCGGAGACGTCGGCGAGGCCGGAGGTTCCGTATTCCAGGACGCCTCCTTCAAAGGAGATGCTTTCCGGCGTGCCCATGGCGGCATCCGACGTGACTTTGACGGTACCCTTCTGCAGGGAAATGCGCTTGATGGCATTGGACGCCCCATCGGCCTTGGCATTCTCGAGGACGGTCGTACCGATGCCGGTCATGGCAAGTTCGTCCGTGGCAATCGAACCGTCTCCCGTGAAGGTGTAGGTCGTATTGGTGTCTACCATCATGAAGATGGGGGCAACTCCTTCGCCGTCTACGTTGACGGTCCGGTCGGTTTCTCCGATGGAGGGGGAGCCGAAGTAAACGACCTTGCCTGTGTTGGTGCCGCTCGTATCCCCGGAAACGGGAATCCAGTTGGAGGCAGACGGATCCCATGTGGCGACGGAGGCACCATCCCATACCCAGGCTTTGTCCGTATCGACGAAGGCGACGAGGGCGAGGGTCGTCATGCCGCCGGACGAGGCGGTGTCCAGCTTGAAGGAGTAGACGTTGGAAACGTCGTTCCAGTTCATGACGGAGCTGTCGTCCGCGTAGGCGTTGCCGGCGAGGATCTGCTCCGGCGTCAGGCTGCCCTGGGTGGCATAGGTGGCGAGGGTGTAATTGCCCGTGGTGAGCTGCGAGAGGTAGGTGCGGGAAACGTCGATGGTGAGGTTCCCGGAAGAGGCCGTCGACGTCAGCGTGCCGGTGATGGCCAGCGAGGCCGTGGACGGGGACGTAATCAGGCTGTCCAGTCGCAGCGAGCCGCCGAGAGCCAGGTTGCCCGCCACGGTGGCCCGGGCGCCCCTGCCCAGCGTCATCGTGCTGCGGACGATCAGGTTGTCGCTCGCGGCGAAGGTGTTGTAGGAGGAGAGGGAGAGGTTGTCGACGCTCAGGGCTCCGGTCAGGGACGTGGTTTTCACGCTGGCGGAAGCTGCTCCGGCCACGTTGACGGAGAGGTCGCCGATGGACGACGCGTTGCCGCCCGCCAGGGAACCGCCTGTGAGGACGACTTTGTTGGCGAGGGTTTTTCCGTTGACGTCCAAGGCGCCGGTGCCCGACACGTCAATGTCGCTGTTCCCCAGGGCCGTGTTCGACCCGGCGCGCAGCGTGCCGCCCGAGACCGAGACGGCGCCGATAAAGGCGGAATTGGCATAAGAAAGCGTCTGGGTGCCTCCTGTAACGCTCAGGGAACCGTTGCCGGAGAGTTCGCCGGAGAGTTCCTTGTCGGCGCCGGAAAGTTCCAGGGCATCCTGATCGGTTGCCAGGGAGATGGAACCGGCACCGAATCCTCCGGAAAGGACGAGTTTCGTGCCTGTCGCGTCTCCGGCCTTTCCGACCGAGACGCTGCCGGCAATGGCATTCGATTCGTTGGAGAGGGTGTAGGTCTGTCCGCCCGTGAAGTTGATGGACGAACCGGCGGCGGCGGTGACCGCCGTTCCCTGCGTGATGTCGGAGGTATTGGCGTAAGTCAGAGTAGAGCCGGCAGCCGTCAGGTTGATGGCGCCCTTCCAGACGCCGGCACCCGACAGGATGATGCCGCCGGCGTTGATGTCCAGATCCGCCTGTGACGTATTGGCTCCGCTCAGAGTCAATGTCCCGCTGCCGTTCTTCAACAGGCCGATATCGCGGCCGGATGATGCCGTCATGAAAATGCCAGAGTAGATTTCATCCCGCGTCTGTGTCACGGAAAGGAAACGCTGGGAAGCCCGGTCGGTTTCAGGAGTCCCATAATCGCCTCGGAATTCTCCGGCCCCGGAAAGATTGCCGACAGTCAAGGCATTCGTTTTGGCTTCCGCCAGGGTCGCCCCCGTGAAAAGCCGGTTGATGATCACTTTAGCCCCTTCATCCATAACCAGGTCCGGCGTTCCCGTAAACAGGGAATGTTCTCCGGCAGCCGTCGAAGCATTAGTCCCGAAAATGAGATAGTTGTTCCCCGTACCTGCGATATTTAGTGTACCGGAGAAATCGTGTCCCAGAGAAGAAATGAACAAATTCGATCCGTTGACCACCATGTTCAAAGTCCCAGTCCCGCTCAATGAACCGCTGTTGTAATCCCCGTTTCCTGTCAGTGTTAACGCGGCATTGCTGCCGACCTTGTAACTGACTCCGTTTCGAAGATCCGTTGCAGCTTTGGTGCTGTCCAGCAATTCCAGAAGGCCGCTGCCGGTCACGGCAAGCGTAGCCCCTGTAAAGTCACCCTTGAACTGAAGCGTCTGACCGGTACCAAGCGCCTGGGTCAACGACCCTGCCGCGGCCGTAGTTCCGGCATCGACTTTGAGGATGGAATTGCTTCCCAGCGTAAACCGGTTATTCAGCGTCCCCTGGTCGCCAGACCACAGAAGAGTTGCCGTGGCACTGTCGGCAATATTGATCGAAGTCAGGGAATCCAGCCCTTCGGAAACAAAACCCAGGGTAGAACCGTCATTCAGGGTCAGCGTCCCCGTTCCCAGGGCACCGGCCGTATTGGCAACCAGTTTGGCGGATCCGACGGAAATGGCTCCGTTCCATCCGGTATTGGCCAGATTCATCGTCAGGCTTCCGCCCGTTAGCGACAGGGAACCGCTCCCGGAAATGGTTCCGTTCGTCCCGGCATTGAAGGTATAGTCCCCTCCCGTTACTTCCATGGAACGGGGCTTGACCGTTCCTACGATCGATACCGTTTTCTCGGCGGCAGCATCGGTAAAGACGACTTTGTCGTTGCTGTAGAACTGATTGTCGTCGCTTCCTTCGGCAATCCAGGGAGTCTGGTTGCCCTTCGTCTGCCATGTATTGCTGTCGGAATCCCCGTTCCATGTCAGCGTGACTGGTGTTGCTTTGTAAAACGTCAGCGTTACAAAATTACCTCCTGTTGTGTCTTGTCCGAAAGAGAGTGAATCACGAGACATTGCATCAACCATCATACCGATGGTCGATACATTGTCCGAGTTCAACTCGACCGGGGCATTGCTACTCTGGAATAACTTGTAGACGTAGGGAGTTTCGTTTGATTCAAGAGATAAAAGAGCGCTCAGATCCAAGACGACTTTGGTTCCTTCCCCTTCTCCGAGAGTTAAATCTCCCGTGATGACATACTGGGGCGCTGAATCATCGGTTAAGACGGAAACGGAGCCGCCGTTCAGTGTTAGATTTCCCGCGATACTACCGGCAGAAGCGGCTGTTGTGGTCAGTTGGGAGCCACTACCGAGATTGATGGTTCCCACTTGAAGCGTCCCTCCTGCCAGTTTGTAGGATGTTGCTGCCGTTCCAACATTGCCGGCACTGCTTATATCCAGTATTCCTTGCCCGGCAGTCCATGTACCGTTGAACGCCGTCATGTCGCCCGTGAAGATTTGCGTGCCTGTTCCCAGTTTGGAAATGCTAACGCCCTCTCCGATCGAACCGGCAAAAGTGAGGGCAGAAGTTCCATTGTAAGTAATGTTAAGCGTACTTGGGGAGGAATTATTGGAAGCACGGTTTATGCTTGCTCTGGTCGCTGCTCCGGAAAGCCCGGCAATGTCCACATTTTCTACGCCAAGCTGGAATTGTACGGAACCGTGGTCAATGGAAACGAGGGCGTTTTGGGCAGCATATTGGTTGTTCAGGATAAAATAGACTTTTTTGCTTTCAAACGTTCCATCGTCATCAGCGTCTGCATTGGTGACAGACAAGGTTCCTGTGAATCGTTTGGACTCATCGTTGTTGGCTCCCTCGATGACAAATTCCGTAGGACCATAACCGTTGGGACCTGCCGACCGCTTGATTTGGAGAGCCCCTTGTCCATCCAGCTGAGACACGGTGAGGCGTTTGTTCCAATTGGTTGTCATAATGAGGGCCTGGTCACCCTCTGTTGCTGATTGTACGACTGTAAGCCCTTGGTTGTAACGGACATTGCCGTCGCCCATGCTGATTGTGCCGCCTTCATTGAGAGTCAGGACCGTGTCGAATAGATTGGTACTAGATCCCGAAGAATTGAGCGTGATTCCCAATGTTCCTCCAGAGAGAATTTCGAGCTCATTGCCGAGGGTGACGCTGGAATTGGCGGCAACTCCCGTATTGGTCAAATTCAAGGCTCCTGATTTCACGACGACGTGTGCGACATCGCTGGCAACTCCCCCAAGGGTGATATTGGCAGTGGTTTCCAAAGTGGCGTCACCCGTGATCTTGCCGTTGAATACGGTGTTGTTGCCGGCAAGAACAAGTTTTCCTCCCTGAATGTCAATGACGGAAGTTGCGAGGTGAGTGGTTGTTCCGCCGTCCACAGTCGCACTTGTCAAAGCTCCTCCAATACTGAGGACTCCATCGGAGACTTTCGTCAGATTGTGTCCTTGCAGGTTCAATGTGCCATTGAGGTTGATCGTACCGCTCTCGGTCTTATAGGTTCCCTGCGAACCGTCCGTTGCTGCCGAATAGAGAGAAGTATTGAAAGCGATATCGCCGTTGAAGGTCAGGTTTTTGAGCGATGTCCACGATGATGCCGAATCCAGAATGCCGATCGTTCCTCCATTCAGAGTGAGGATCATGTTGTCATTGGCGATGCCATCGGTACCGATGTTCAGGAGTGCCCCGGTGGAGAGGACTAGTTCCGCAGATTCAGAACCACCATCTCGAGTCGATAACGCAAGTTTTTTCAGGTTGATAACGCCACCTTCCGAAACATTGATGACAGGTCTTCCAGAATTGGGATTAACGATGGAGAAACCGGCGGCATTGAGAAGGTTGAATGTACCGGAAATGTTGATGACGGCGGTACTATTCCAGTGGGTAAGAAGGCAGGTGACCGAATTGACGAAATTGGCATAGGAATCCGTGACTCTCTCCCCGGTGATGTTTAAGGCAGTGCGGGCTCCTACATTGATTACGGTATTAGTGGTATTGGCGCAAGTGAGCTGCTCCAAGGTCATGGAACCGAAGGAGTTCTCTCCACTCGTCAGGTTCAATGTACTCTTGCCGGATCCTCCCCCAAAGTTAATTCTCTTGAAGGCAATATCGGATTTCCCGTCGAGTTGGAAGTTGACATTCCCCAAGGACGGATTATAGGAATCCATCTCGAAGGCAACCTTGCTGCCCTCATCCAGTTTCAGAGTGCCTTCCGCGATGAGGGAAAAATTGCGAAAAGTCATTGTTCCCTTGGAAAGGGTTACAACGTCTTCCGTCGCAACACTGAGATCTATTGTTCCGGAGACGTTGCCTGAGATAGATGCTTGTTTTTGAAGAACCAGAGAACCGTTTCCGGTTATGTTGCCTACGGAAGATTTCGTCCCAAGAGTGAGGGTGGTATCGTTGATAAAACTGAGCGTATCAACGCTGAAATTTCCTGGAGTGTCTCCGTCTTTGATCGCGAAGGGTCTTTCGGTGAGTAGATTAAGCGTACCGGGGGTAAGTGCCGCTCCGTTCAGGATAATTTCATCTGTCGTATCCGTTCCTCCGTTAATGTTGAGTGTCCCCATCGCGTAGGTCGGGTAGGTCTGCAGGGTAAGGCTGCCTCCGTTCCGGTAATAACTTTGATCCGCCGTGGTAATGCTTGAATCCTCCAGAAGAGACAGGAGGGAGAAAGTAACCTTGTTATCATTATACCCGTTTGCCATATAGTTTTGTTCTCCCGAGGTAACGCTTAAGACGGATTGAAGCGTTCCCAGCGTGGTTCCTTTGGCAAACAAGTTTAATGAATCGATATTGGCCGATCCGAGATCGATATTGAGCAAGCCTCCCGAGGCGGCAACGGAAAAATTGCCCAAATCGAGAGTTCCTCCTCCCGTGAGGGAAATAGTGGATAGGCCGGAAGCAACGGTATTGCCCAGTGTAAATGAAGAACCTCCTTCCAACAGGAGCTTGCCTTTGTCCAGCATTTGAACGGTCAAATTAGCGGAGGACATTTGAGCTGAATACAGCACGTCCGTCCCAATGCCCAATGTTCCGCCGCTGAAGGTTCCGTTAAGCTGCATGCCTCCTGCGGCAACCGTTCCTTGAAGATTCAGAGTACCGGATGAAAGAGTGATGTTGCCGTTAAAGGCGGACATGTCACCGGAGAAGGTCTGAGTCCCGGTACCTGTCATGGTGATGTTCAGTTTGCTGCCAAGAGCCCCTTGATAGTCGTATGTTCCATCCCCGGTGATTTCCAGAGTCCGCGACTGGTCTCCGGCCATCAGGACGGACTTGTCATTCAAGGTGGAGAGATTGGAAAAATTGCCGTACGCAACGATAGCCGTTCCGGCAACGCCGTTTAGGCCGGCCAGCTGAACCGTATCGTTTCCAAGAGCCAGAACGGAGAAGCCATTCGACGAAGATTTTTGGGCAAGGTTGACGACTGTGTGAGCCAGCAGACTTTCATTGGTTACTCCCACCAGCATATTGCTCTTTTCTCCGGCATCGGTTTGTTTGACGGAGAGGTTGCCGGAGAATGTTCCTCCCTTGAGAATATAACAGGAAGTCGTCCCTTCCGAGGTGCCGGCATGGCTATCTTGCAGTGTGAGCGTTTTGTCTGTTCCGTTCAAACTGGCGATGTCCCAGTTGCCTGCAGCATTAGCTGTGATTAGTGTCGCATTGCCGTCCAGGGTTAATGTTTGAACCGTTTGCGTGATTGCTCCTGAAGCGTTATTGAAGAACGATAGGGTGGAGTTGTTCTTCAAAGAGATGTTTGTGAACGTCTTGCCGGAGGTGTCCGCAGCAAGATTTTTGAATTGAAGCGTCCCGTTTACAGTCAAGGAGGGAATCGTACTGTCAGCAATATTGTTCAAGACCAGTGTTCCATCCCCTTTTTTAGTCAGTGCGTGACCGGCGACGGTGAGATCTCCTGCGATCGTACCTGTAATTCCGGGTGAATGAACACTGATCAAAGCATCTTCAACCAGCGTCACGGTACCTTTAACGCTCGTTCCGTTCTCGAGTCTTAACGAACATTGTGCCGTTTCATTGCTTTCGGCCCATGTCGATGAACCGATCATCAGGGAAACATCGGCACTGACAGAACCACTGCCGGTAAGCCATAATTGACCTCCGACCAGATAAAGGGTTTTAACGGCCAAGTTGTCTTCATTCAACAAATTGTAACGACCGGAAGACATCCAGAGAGAATTCGCTGTAATCTTGCCGTTGACGGTCATGCCTACATTCTTGATCAATGCAGATGTGGCGGAGTTGGTTAGCGTATTGAATATCTGGTTATTATTTGTACTGTTTTGAAAAGGATCGTCAGGATTTCCCGAATTCCATGTTTCCGTTGTCAACCTGATGTCCTTTCCTTCCCAGTTCAATGAGGAACCGCAATTTCCGCCATTCGTGTAGTTGATAATCGTATTTCCCGCTTCGGTTGCCGGTGCATCAATTGCTCCTCTTCCGGATGTACCCGTCGTCAATTTTGTGTAGGTGATACCGTTCGGAGACCATGTGTCGGCATGACTTTCGGAGATGGCAGCCAGAGCAAGAACAAATGTACTTCCTGCGGCAATCGTTCCGGAAGAAAGAGTTGTTACCATGGAGAGGCATGACAGCAAAGCTGTCCTGAGGAGGGAGGGGAGTCGCAATCTCATAATAAGAAAAACAGGTGTTATCTGCTTCTATCAGATTTCAAAACCGTCATCAATCAAAAAATGCGTTTGTTGTACAATAAGATATGCGTTCCATTATTGTACTCAGATTTCATATTTTTCTCGTTTTTTTATTTAATTTATACTTATTATCAATTAGTTATGTTTCTATACAAGCGGTTTTGAAAACCGATAGAATATTGTGTAAGACATATGATTAAACGTTCGTTTTGTGGTTTCTTTTCCGTAGATTGTATTCATAGTCAAGAGTTCAAGTTGGACTATTGATTCTTCACGATAATGAACGAGAGAAGAATCGATGAATCTCCCTGTTGCAAGGTACTGGTCTCTATTTTTCCTATTAGATATTGATTGGGTGAGATATAACATGATATTTCAAGATACGGACATATGCTACCGACAAAGAATCTATACGTTTACAAATTTTATTTTCGACGGAGATTTCCCGGAGAAGATGCGGTCCAAGCGGAAAGAACTGTTGCGATACAAGGAAAACGGGTGAAGTTTTTGTCAGATGCTGTTTTTTTGCATTGATAATCCGGGCGGAATGGGGTTTGTAGAGGGGCGTATGTCTGAACACAAGGAGCGAAAAACTCTCGACGAACGCAATCAAGCATCCGATTTGGAACGGCTGCGCCATTCGTGTGCGCACGTGCTGGCCCAGGCTATCAGCCATATCTGGCCCGAGGCTCAATTGGCCGCCGGTCCCTCGGTCGACAACGGTTTCTACTATGATGTGGAGCTGGATCACCGGATCAGTACGGAAGATTTTGAAATGATCGAGGCCGAGATGAAGAAAATCGTCAAAGCTAATTATCCCTTTGAACGCCAGACAGTTACCCGTGAAGAAGCGATGCGCATGGCAATGTCGGGTGAACTCGGCTCCTGCGGCCCCCGTGATGTGTGCTCGCAGTTCAAATTGGATTTGTTGAACGACATCCCCGAAGGCGAAGAAATTTCCCTGTATCGCAACGGCGATTTCGTTGATCTGTGCGCCGGCCCTCATGTCGGGCGTACGGGCAATTGCAAGGCGTTCAAGATTATGAGTGTTGCCAGCGCTTTCTACAAGGGGGACAAGAGCCGCCCCATGCTGCAGCGCGTGTACGGGACGTGTTTCCCGAACAGGACCCAGCTTGACGAACATCTTCAGCGTCTCGAGGAAGCCAAGCGCCGCGATCATCGCCGCATTGGACGCGAAATGGGAATTTTCGCCATTGACGAAGCCGTCGGGCAGGGGTTGATCCTCTGGAAACCGAAGGGGGCTCTGATCCGCCGTTCCCTTCAGGATTTCATTACCGAAGAACTCGATAAGCTGGAGTACTCGCAGGTCTATACGCCCAATATCGGCAAACTGGATCTGTACCGGACCTCCGGTCACTTCCCATATTATAAAGACAGTCAATATGCCCCCATCCCGGAACGGGACATGATGCAGAAGTTGTGCGAGGAAGGGGCTTCCTGCGCGGAACTTTTCAACGGATTGAGCGACGGAACGCTGGAAGGCTACATGCTCAAGCCGATGAACTGTCCGCATCACATCAAAATTTATGCCAGCGATGCCCATTCCTATCGCGATCTTCCCGTGAGACTGGCCGAGTTCGGCACCGTGTACCGCTGGGAGCAGAGCGGGGAGCTGGGAGGCATGACGCGTGTCCGCGGATTTACGCAGGACGATGCCCACATTTTCTGCACGCCCGACCAGCTTGCCCATGAAATCCAGCAGTGCCTCGGCATCGTCAAGACGATCTTCAGTACGTTGAACATGACGGACTACCGCGTCCGCATCTCTCTCCGCGACCCGGACAGTACGAAGTACGTCGGTTCTCCGGAAAACTGGGACAAAGCCGAAGAAGCATTGCGCGAAGCCGCCAAGTGGCTGGGTGCCAGCTATACGGAAGAACCGGGAGAAGCCGCCTTCTACGGTCCGAAGATTGATTTCATCGTCAAGGATGCCATTGGCCGCGAGTGGCAGCTTGGAACCGTCCAGGTGGATTACAATCTGCCGGAACGGTTTGACCTGACTTATACGGGATCGGACAACAAGCCTCACCGTCCGGTGATGGTGCACCGCGCTCCCTTCGGTTCCATGGAACGTTTTACGGGGTTGCTTATTGAACATTTTGAAGGAAAATTCCCGACATGGCTTGCTCCGGAACAGGTCCGAATTCTGCCTATTTCAGAGAAAGTACTGGAAAATGCAATATCTCTGAAGAAGCAGCTTGCTACTGAAGGAGTTCGGGTTTCCCTTGATGAATCTCCGGACAAAATTGGAGCCAAGATTCGCAATGCCCAGTTGGACAAAGTGCCCTACATGGCCGTTATCGGTCACCGCGAAGCGGAAGAGGGTACTGTATCCGTTCGTCACCGTGATGCAGGAGACTTGGGATGTTGCCCAACGGTGGAATTTGTTGACAAAGTGGCTTCTGAAGTCAAAAATAGGCTGATTAAGCCAGCGAATTGAGTTGCTTTTTCACACTTGATACTTTAAAGATCCTGACAACGTGCCAATCAAGCCATCCAATAATAATAGAGATAACCGTCGCCGTGATAATGGCGACCAGACCCGAGTCAATGAACGCATCCGTGCTCCTCGCGTCCGCGTGGTGAGTGCTTCCGGTGAACAGCTCGGTATTTTAAATACTCGTGAAGCTTTGGAAAAAGCCAAAATGCTGGGCCTCGACCTTGTCGAAGTTGCTTCCACTGCGGATCCTCCCGTGTGCCGACTTGTCGATTACGGCAGGTACAAGTACCAGCAGGCCAAACTCCAGAAGAACAACAAGAGCAAGATCGTCCGCATGAAGGAAGTGAAGCTCCGTATCGGTACGGATACCAATGACTATAACGTCAAGATGGCACGCACGGAGGACTTTCTGGATCACGGTCACAAGGTACGCTTCCAGCTCCGCTTCCGCGGTCGTGAGAATGCCCACCATGAATTGGGCTTCGACATGATGCAACGCGTTATTGACGATCTAAAGACGATGGGTCAGGTAGATCAGGCTCCCCGCCTGGCGGGCAATACCATGAATATGGTACTGGCTCCGTTGCCTGCCGCTCAGCGCGTCAAGAAGTTTAGAGCGCACCTCGACGAAGGTTTCGATTCGGAATCGGAAGAATTCGATGCCGCCGACGATGAATAAGAGGGTTTTCTAAACACCAGTTTTCAACCAACCTAACAGCCTGCCCTGCATCATGTGGGGCAGGCTGTTGGCATGAATGGATACAGGAATCAGCGGCAATTGGGACTTAGGGATTCGGATGTTCATCGTGAACTTCGGGTATGCTACCGGGGAATGATTGCATCCAAGGCGTGTATTCGGCAGGGATGGGGGCTTCGAGTTCGACTCTTTTCCCGGTACGCGGATGGTCGAAACCGAGCCTCCAGGCGTGGAGCATGAGGCGGCCCGGTCGGGCTTTTTGGCGTTTGGGGTTGGAGTAGATGGGATCGCCGATGAGAGGGTGGCCCAAGTGCAGCATGTGGACGCGGATCTGGTGCGTGCGTCCGGTGTGGAGGGTACAAAGGACGAGGGATGACTCGGTGGCGGGATCGGTACAGAGCACTTCCCAGTCCGTGATGGCCGGCTTGCCTGTGCCGGGATTGACGACAGCCATTTTCAGACGATTGACCGGGTGGCGGCCGATGTGGGTGAAGACGGTGCCGGTGCGTTCCTTCGGGCACCCTTGGACGACGGCGAGGTAGAGCTTTTGGGTGGTGCGTTCGGAAAACTGTGTGGTGAGGGATTGATGGGCATTGTCGTTTTTGGCGACAACGAGGCAGCCGGATGTATCTTTATCAAGCCTGTGGACGATTCCGGGGCGTTCGATGCCACCGATGCCCGATAGGTCGCCGCAGTGGTGGAGCAGGGCGTTGACCACGGTACCGTCCGGGTTGCCTGCGGCCGGATGGACAACCATGCCGCTTTCCTTGTTGATAACGACGACGTCGGTATCTTCGTAAAGAATGTGGAGGGGTATG
Source organism: Akkermansia sp. N21116 (assembly GCF_029854705.2). Lineage (NCBI taxonomy): Bacteria > Pseudomonadati > Verrucomicrobiota > Verrucomicrobiia > Verrucomicrobiales > Akkermansiaceae > Akkermansia > Akkermansia sp. N21116. The sequence continues at coordinate 2,447,215 of NZ_CP139035.1, read as the reverse complement.
TCCTGGGGCTGGGCTTCGGCGGGTTCGGGTTCGGGGATGTTGACGTCGATGGTGTCTCCACGTTCAACGGGAGTTTTGGCCTTGGCGGGTTTTCCGTTGAGTGTGACGTCCCCGCTTTTGATGAGGCTCTGGATGCGGGAGCGGGAGAGGTCGGGAAGGAGTCCGACGAGGTATTGATCCAGCCGGGTTTTCCCGTCGGCATCGTCCGTGGTGAAAATCATGATGGAAAGCGTATCGGGGGGAGATTAGGCAATGGGGGCGGAATAACGGGAGGGGGGAATGTCAAGATCGGAACAGGGGAGTCCGAAACGCTCCGAAAGCAGGCGGCCCAGGGCACGGACTCCAAATGTTTCCGTGGCGTAGTGGCCTCCGAAGATGAGGTTGACGCCCAGTTCTTCCGCCATCGGGATGTTCCAGTGGGCTCCCTCGCCGGTGATGTAGGTCTGCGCTCCTTCGAGGACGGCTTCTTCCAGATCTCCCCCGGCTCCGCCGGAACAAACGATGATGTCGCCCGGGGTGTCATGGGGAAGGTGAAGGTAGGATTCGACGGGAGCGTTGACGGCTTGTGCTACGGCAGCGGCCAATTCGGCGGCGGTGCCGGGGAAAGTTCCACGGATGCCCATATCGTGTCCCTTGGAGGGCAAAGCCCCTCCTGTGATGGATATTCCGCATGCCTTGGCCAGCAGGACATTGTTGCCGAGGGTGGGGTGGATGTCGAGCGGGAGGTGGACGGAATAAACGGCGAGGTTGTGATCCAGGGCGAGCTGGAGTTTGCGTTTCCAGGCTCCCGTGACAGGCCGGAGCCCCGACCAGTACAGTCCATGGTGGACAATCAGCAGGTCGGCGCCATGATCGACGGCTTCCCGCATGGCGCGTTCGGAGGCATCGACAGCGGTGGCGATGCTGGATATTTCTCCTGCATTTTCGATTTGCAATCCGTTGAATGCATTCGGGTAGTCTTGAATTTCGCCGAGTTTGAGCTCGTCGTTCAGGAAGGAGACGATGGTCTGCAAGGGGCAAATCATGATGCGGGAAGAATAGGGCAGTCCGAACCCGAATTCAAGAGAACACGTCGCACTGTACCTTCTTCGGGTTCCGGTATGTCATGGTGAGACGGAGAAATGCGTTTTTCTTACGCCTCCGGGGCAAGCCTCCTTGACGCTTGCCATTGGCGGAGGTAGGTTGTCGGCAGCAGAAATTTATGAAAGACCAGATCACACGTATTGAGAGCGAAGCCTTGGCTGTCATTGCCGCGGTGGCCGACATGCGCGGATTGGAAGACGCCCGCGTCGCCATCCTCGGCAAAAAGGGGACGCTGACCCTGGCCCAGTCCGGAATGAAAGATGTCCCCAAGGAAGACAAACCGGCCGTGGGGCAGATGTTGAACGATGCCCGCAGAACGATCACGAATGCCTTGGAGGAAAAGCAGACTGCTCTCCAGAAGCAGGCCGATGCAGCCGAAGTGGCGGGGGTGGATGTGACTCTTCCTTCCCGCAAACTTGAGAAAGGCGGCCTGCATCCCTTGAGCATGATCCGCGATGAAGCGGTAGGCATCCTGCGTCGCATGGGGTTTTCCGTGGCGGAAGGTCCGGAAATCGAAGACGAATTCCACTGTTTCGATGCATTGAATACTCCTGCGGACCACCCGGCTCGCAATGAGAAGGACTCGTTCTACTTTGATTCCGGCAAGCTCCTGCGCCCCCATACTTCTTCCGTGCAAATCCGTGCGATGGAACGCCTGACTCCTCCGGTACGCATCATTGCTCCCGGTTCCGCCTACCGTCGCGACGAAATTGATGCTACTCACTTATCCGCTTTCAGTCAGTTGGAAGGCTTGTATGTAGACCGCGACGTGAGTGTAGGAGATTTGAAAGGTACGTTGGAATACCTGCTGAAGGCTCTTTTCGGGCAGGAGACGGAAGTCCGTTTCCGGCCTCACTTCTTCCCGTTTACGGAACCGAGCTTCGAAATCGACGTGAAACTTCAGGCTACCGGACAAGCTCCCCGCTGGATTGAGATTGCCGGTTGCGGCATGGTGGATCCTGCCGTGTTTGCTGCGGTAGACAAGGAACGCGGTGTCCCCATGTATGAGGGGCTGACCGGTTTTGCCTTCGGTATCGGCCTGGAACGCCTGGCTATGATCCGCTGGGGCATCAAGGACATTCGTGCCTTGATTGAGAATGACGTGCGTTTCTTGTCCCAGTTCCAATAATTCCATCCTATTACCCCTTTTTTTACCAATATGAAGATTTCCCTCAACTGGCTTTCCGAATACCTTGACCTGGACGGGCTGTGCGTGAACGAAATGTCCGACATGCTCACCTTCGCGGGTATTGAAGTGGAAGATATCCACCAACAGGGTGTTGATTCACCCCTCGTCGTTGTTGCCCAGGTTGTTGCTGCGGAACAGCATCCCCAGGCGGATCGTCTCAAGGTCTGTAAAGTGGATGTCGGCGATGGAGGCCCTCTCCGTCAAATTGTCTGCGGAGCCCAGAATTACAAGGTGGGCGACAAGGTGCCTTGCTCTCTGCCGGGAGCTATCCTGCCCGGAGGCATTGAGATCAAGACGGGCAAATTGCGCGGGATCGATTCCTGCGGGATGCTTTGTTCCGCCTCGGAACTCGGTCTTCCGGACAAGGAACACGGACTCTGGATTTTACCGCAGGATCTCAAACTCGGGACTCCGATTTCCGAGATTGTCAAGGCAGACACGATTGTGGAAGTGGAAGTGACGCCCAATCGTCCGGATTTGCTCTCTCACTGGGGCATGGCCCGTGAATTGTCCGCCATTACAGGACGTGCGCTGAAGAAGGATCCCTCTTGCAAGCGCGCTACCTGTGCCGCCGGCAGCCTTATTACGCTGGAAGCTCCTGAAGTTTGTCCTTTTTATACGGTGGTGAGGATTGATGGGGTGAAGGTACAGGAGAGTCCGGAATGGATGAAGGAACACCTGGCCGCCATCGGTCTCCGGCCGATCAACAACATTGTCGATATTACCAACTTCGTACTTCATGAACTGGGGTCTCCCCTGCATGCGTTCGATGCGGACAAGATCCAGGGAGGCCTGGTTATCCGATCTGCCCGCAACGGGGAAGAATTCCTGGCTTTGGATGGCGTTACGTATGCGTTGAATGAATCCGACCTTGTCATTGCCGACCAATCCGGTCAGGCCAAATGCCTGGCGGGAGTTATGGGGGGGGAAGAGAGCGGCGTTTCCGACGGTACGACTTCTATTTTGCTGGAGGCGGCCTGGTTCCTTCCTTCGAGTGTTCGAGCTACGTCCCGCCGTCTGGGGTTGAGCTCCGATTCTTCCTACCGTTTTGAACGCGGTACTTCACCGTGGAATGTATTGCGGACCTCCGGTCGCGCGGTGGAATTGATCCTTGAGCTGGCGGGCGGCACGGCCAGTCCGGCGCATGTTGCGGGCAAAGCTCCGTCCATGTATCCGGGCGACGATGTGACCGGCCGCAAGAATGCAACATTCTCCGAACAGGGGACGGAGGTTTCCGTGACACACCTTCTGCATACCGTCAAGCTCGATTGGAAACAGCTCGACCAAATTAGCGGCGGTGTCATTCCCCATGAACGGGGAGCCGCCATTCTGAAAGGACTTGGTCTCGAATCTCCCGATAACGACGGTATTTGGGTCATTCCTCCGTGGCGTCTGGATCTGGGCCGTCCCTGCGACCTGCTGGAAGAAATCGTCCGTGTTTACGGTATTGATAACATTCCTTCCCGTTACTCCGGTCCCTTCTCGGAAGAATCCGCCTGCGACAAAGCTCACAATTATCAGATGCAATTGCGTTACAAGCTGGCAGCACTGGGCTTTTACGAAACTCAGACGATCAAGCTGATTGCTTCGGAAGCCGGTGACAATACAATTGCCCAGGTGAAGGATGCTCTTCCGATCCGTCCCTTGTTCGACGGGGATTTGATCCGTGTCTCGTTGCCACTTAGCGAAGATCATGCCGTGATGCGCCCGGCACACACCCCCGGTTTGATCGCCGCCGCCGTTCGTAACTCCAACCAGGGGGCAGAATCTCTGCGGTTCTTTGAAATCGGTCGTGTTTTCCGCAATACCGGCGGAGGCAAGGGCAAGGATATCGAGCAGGATACTCTCGGTATTCTGATCTCCGGTTCACGCGAAGCTTCGTCCTGGAGGAATCCTCGTCCGGAAACCGCCTCTTTTGAAGATTTGCTGGCTGTTCTGGAAGCTCTGGCTCCTTCCCATACCTGGACGGCTGTTCCCGCCAAGCCTCGCGACATGGCGGCCTATGGAGCCGACGTCCAGATCGATGGCAAGCCCTGTGGCTACATGGCCAGATTGTCCCTTTCCCGATGCCGGGAACTGGGGTTGGACCGCCCCGTGTATGTGGCGGAACTGGATCTCCGCAAGCTTCAGGAAATCGCGACGTCATCCGTCAAGGCTGCCGATTTGCCCCAGTTCCCCGGGTCGTCACGCGACGCAGCTATGGAAGTGCCCGCTACGACGAAGAACTCCGATATTGAGAAGGCCATTGGATCAGCCCGGCAGAAGTTGTTGGTAGACCATTCCTGTTTCGATGTGTTCTCCGACCCGTCCGGTGTGAAGTTGCCGTCCGATCGCAAATCCATTGCCTACACGTTCCTCTACAGGGCTGCCGACCGCACTCTGACGGCAGCTGAGGTGGATGCGGCACACAAGGCTCTTCTGGAACACCTTGCCAAACAAATCAAGGGATTGAATTTCAGATAAACACTTTCATCGCCGGCATATGAAACCGGCTTTTCCCGCAAAGGGGCTGCCTTGCAGGATGGTTTCTTCGGAAACTGGCGTGAGGACAGCCTCTTTCTTTTTGTCTCCGAATGAAAAATTCTCGGGGCGCTTTATTCTCCAGGAGGAAAGGGTGTCGTGGAAGCGTAAATTTCGAAGTCTTTGATACGCCCGTTGGTGGAATGCTGGCGAGGCAGGTAACGGAAACCGGACAAGGTGTGTTCCTTCCCCAGATCAAGGACGATCATGTGTGGATAGCAGGGGGCGAGTCCGTTCCACTGGGTATGCCAGTGTGTGTTGGGCTGACCGTCCATGATTTTGTCGGCCTCGGCGGATTCCCCGACGGTTTCATGGGAGTCCGCATAGACGATGGACCACGGGGCGCGATTGATGAAACCACCTCCAGCATCAATCAGATTCAATTCGGCAATGGCGGCGTAAGGAAGATCCTTGTGGGAGGAAAGAGCTTTAAAAGCAATGTATCTGGCTGTTACCGGTGAACTGAACAGGATTTCCTGTTCTTCACTGCCTGGAGAAAACGTGCCCTGATAGATGCGTTGGCTGCGGGACGGTGTGACGGGCTTGCCCTCGCAGGAAGACTCGGCCATCGATGGGTCGCGCCGGACTTGGTAGAGGGGCTCTTTATTGCCCTTGACGGAACCGAAGCCTCCGTCAAGTTCCAGAACAACGATTTCATTGTCTCCCTGCTTCAGGAAGGACGCGGGGCAATAAAGGGTTTGTTGAGAGCCGATGAACCAGTAACGGCCCAGATTGTGACCGTTGACCCAGACGACACCTTTTTTCCAACCTTTGTACATATTGATATAAGTATCCTTGGGAGATTCGGTCTTGAAGTGAGACCGATGGAAGACGGGTTGGTCGCCCGCAGGCGCTTTGTCGGAAAACCGGAGTTGCCGGATGGCTTCGGTAGGGCAGGGAAGGGAGTAAATTTCAAAGTTTTTTACTTCTTTATCATTCCATGTGACAGGTGCGGCGATTCCTTTACGTTCTGTCAGCATGGGTCGGCCATAGTTGATGCGTCCCATGTTTTCGACGAGGATGTCGAGCGTATGTTCTCCATCCGGAACGGAGAGCTGGCAGGAGTTTTGTTTGAAGCGCCTATCGAGGATGGCAATCTGTTTGCCGTCGATGTAGATGGAGGCGCGATCCTGCATGTGTGGGAAATTGAGCTGGCCTTCACCGGGGCCTTTGACTTTGGTACGGTAGAGGATAAAACCGTAGTTTTGTCCGACGTCTTCCATAGATTGGGGCTGTTGGGAAGCAATCGCCGTGGGAAGGTTGTCGAACATACCGGCTTTTTCCGTGAATACGACTTCGGGGAGGTCCATCATAACGGGTTGCTCCGGGGGATCGGGAAGTTTGAACGATTCTCCGTAATATTTCTGGATAATGTCCCGGATTTTAAAGAAGCGTTCCGTGAGGAAACCGTTTTCAGCAATAGGCGCTCCGTAGTCGTAGTTAGTGACTTCGGGGGCGTATGTTTCCGTCATATTGGCTCCGTTCATGAATCCGAAGGTGGTTCCCCCGTGGGCCATGTAGATGTTGGGGGATGTATTTTTATCCAGCATCCATTGGAGGTCTCTTTCAAACTCGGAAGTGTCGGCGTCGAAGTATTTCGGTTTACCCCATGTGTCGAACCATCCTGCCCAGAATTCGCTGTTCATCTGAGGAGTTTTTCCTTTGACCTTCCGGACGATATTAAAGGCATTGTCTGCACCGTGTAGGAACGTGACGGAAGCGAGGACATCGGGTAGGGAACCGTATTTGAGGCTCCATTCGACAGAGGTATCCGAGGTAAAAGGGATGATGCCTGGGAGATTCTTTTTGACGGTTTCAAGATGTTTTTCCAGATAGGATTTATCGGAACCGAACGAGCCGTATTCGTTTTCGATCTGTACCATGATTACGGGGCCTCCTTGCGTGATCTGGAGCGGAGCGAGCATGGAAGTGACCTTATCCAAGTAGTTCATTGCCGGGGAGAGATAGGCAGGATCGCTGGAACGGAGGGCTGCGGCAGGTGTTTTCAGAAGCCATGCCGGAAGTCCTCCCAGTTCCCATTCTCCGCAAATGTAGGGGCCGGGGCGGACGATTACCCAGAGGCCTTCACTGCGGGCTTCCTTGATGAATTCGATAAAGTCGAGATTTCCCGAGAAGTCCCATTGTCCGGGTTGCTGTTCGTGGGCATTCCAGAATATGTAGGTACTAATAGTGTTGATGCCCATGGCTTTCATGCGCTGGAGGCGGTCTTTCCAGTACATGCGGGGGACACGCGGATAGTGGAGTTCCCCGGAGATTATTTTGACGGGTTTACCGTCCATGAGGAAGTTTTCCTCGTCCATCGAGAATGTATGAGGCTGCCCGTCGTTAGAGGGCGGCATGGGCATGGGGGCAGCCCATCCCGTGTGGATGGATAATAGCAAAATGAAGAAAAGAATGAATTTCATGATAATACCTCCCCTTATGTTCCCAAACATATTACGGGGAAAAATTTCGGAATCTTGCAGGTATTGTTCCATGGGATGGGGGAATGTGTGTTTACCGTCGGATGGTTTGGGGGGAACGGTTGCGTTCTCTGATCATCTGAAGGTCTTCCGGGGACAGGGAACAGGGATCGGGCGCGACGCGGTGGCCGGACTCGATTTCCAGAGGAGTGAGGTTGAGACCGATCGTGTCCGCGTAGCCGGGATGGTTGATGCGATGGCCGAAGGCCGAGCCCAAAGGTGGATCAATGGGGGAGGGAACATCGCCGGGCAGAGGTTCGTGTTCATTCCTATGAAGGGGATCAGGTTCGGGAATCGCGGAGAGGAGGGCTTTGGTGTAGGCGTGGCGCGGGTTTTTGTAGATTGTTTCAGCATCGGCTTCTTCCACGATTTTACCAAGGTACATGACGGCGACGCGGTCAGAGACGTGTTTGACGACGGCGAGGTCATGCGCGATGAAGAGGTAGGAGAGTTTGCGCTCTTCCTGAAGTTCCAGAAGGAGGTTGAGGACCTGCGACTGGATAGAGACGTCGAGGGCGGAGACGGGTTCGTCGAGGATGATCAGACTGGGGTTGAGCGTTAGAGCCCGGGCGATGCCGATGCGTTGCCGCTGTCCCCCGGAGAATTCGAACGGGAAGCGGTCGATGGCGCTGGCAGGCAGGCCGACGCGATCCAGCAGCCCCAGCACCCATTCCCGGCGCTGGATGGCTGAACCGAGTCCGTGGATGACGTAGGGTTCGGCAATGATCTGGCCGATGGAGAGGCGCTGGTTGAGGGATTCCGCCGGATCCTGGAAGACCATCTGAATGTGGGAACGCAGGGGGCGCATTCTGCGTTGGGAGATTTTCGAGATATCCTGTCCTCGGAAGTAGATGTGGCCGGATGTAGGGGCAAGGAGGCGAATCAGGCATTTACCCATGGTGGATTTGCCACAGCCGGATTCTCCGACAAGTCCGAGCGTTTCTCCCTGCCGGATGGTCAGGGAAACGTCGTCAACTGCTTTGACCCACCCGGCGCGGCGCATGAAGACGCCTTTGCGGATGGGAAAGTACATTTTGAGGTTTTTGGCTTCCAGAAGTGGTTCAGACATGGATGAGAAAACTAGTGGGATGTAGACGAAAGGGGGAGAGTATTAGCGGAAACTCCGGCAGCGGGGGCAGTCTTCCACCCAGTGACCGGGTGCGACTTCTATCAGACGGGGGCGTTCCGTCAGTTCTTCCACAGGGATGCCCATGCGTTGGCAGAAGCGGCAGCCATTGACATATTCGCTGATAGGGGCTACCTGGCCGGGGATGGTGGGCAGGTAACTCTTGGGAACTGAGGTCAGGCGCGGGATGGATTCCAAGAGACCGCGGGTGTAGGCGTGCATGGGATTGGCAAAGAGTTCCCGGACGGGAGCACGTTCCACAACGCGTCCGGCGTACATGACGACGACGGAGTCGCAGGATTGGGCGATAACTCCGAGGTCGTGGGTGATGAGGATGGATGAAGCGTTCATTTCTTCCCTCAGTTCCTGGAGAAGGTTGAGAATTTGAGCCTGAACAGTGACGTCAAGAGCCGTTGTCGGTTCGTCGGCAATGATGAGGTCGGGGTGACACGCCAGAGCGATGGCGACGACAACTCTCTGTCTCATGCCGCCGGACATTTGATGGGGAAATTCATCGACTCGCGATTCCGGGGCGGGAATACGTACTTTGCGAAGTAGTTCAATGGCTGCCTGGCGGGCCTCTCTGGCGTTGAAACCACGGTGGAGCATCAGGGACTCTCCGATCTGTTTGCCGATGGTGTGAACGGGGTTGAGAGCTGTCATAGGCTCCTGGAAGATGACTCCGATATCTTTGCCCCGGATTGAATACATGTCATCGACGGAGGCAGTGACGAGATCCTGTCCTTTGAAGATAATTTCACCGCCGACGATTTTGCCCATGGGCTGAGGCAGGAGGCGGATGATGGACATGGCGGTGACACTTTTGCCGCAACCGGATTCTCCGACAATGCCGACGCATGAACTACGGGGAACATCAAAGCAGACACCGTCCACAGCTCGGAGCAGGCCGGCTTCCGTGTCGAATGCCGTACTGAGGTTGCGGACTTCGAGGAGGTTTTCAACAATCATGGCTTGTCTGGTTGGCTGGGGGGGGATGCGGGGGGAACCTGAGGAACTGGCACGGCTTCCGGTACTGCCGGGACGGAGGGAAGGGCATTGTCCTCCGTATTTCTTTCGGCATCGGGTAGGCTGGTTTGATAGCGGTATTGGTCGTACACGGCATCGACTTCCGGAAACGTGATGCCTTTGTGTTTGGCATTGAGGGTTTCTTTCTCCAAGTCTTCGTCAACCCAGTAGAGATGGCTTTCCGTGGGTTCGAAAATGAGGGGATAGCAAAACTGGGTCGTTTTGCTATTGGGCCAGCGGACCCACCTCCAGTAGCAAAGACGGGCGAATTCCGTGGTCCATCCCGGTACCCAGAGTCCTTCGTCGTGGACCATGCGCTGGATAGCATGGGCGTTTTGTTCCAGTTCAGCTTCGGTATGGACGTGTTTCTCCGCATCGAGCAGGCGATCCATTTCCGGGTTGGCGTATGAGTTGATGTTGTTGGTGTAAGGGATTGTATTGCCTTTTGTATCATAGGCATAGGACGAATGGAAGCACTGTGCCAGGGTGGGATGCGGAGGCGTAAATCCCCAGGCCATGAAACATGCTTGGTGGCGTTTTTCCATAAGCTTGCGGAAGTTGACCATGGAGTCCAGGGGATCGAGTTGGAGATCCAATCCGCATTTACGTGCATCTTCCTTGAGCTGGCTCATGATAGTGGCCAAGGAGGTGGAGGCGTTAGGGAAGGTGACTTCGGCCGTCAGGCGCGTACCGTCCGGTTTTCGGAGGATTCCGTCGGGGCAGGTGATGGTGAAACCGGCGGCGGAGAAGTATTGACGCGCTTTTTCAGGGGAGAATTCGCGGGCTTTGATCGATGCGTCAGTGTACCTGCCGTAGCCGGAGGCGATGGAACCGAGCCTCTGGTAGTCGCCGCGGAAGTTGATATCGATGATTTTCTGAATATTGAGTGCGTGGTGGAATCCGAGGCGGATGTTTTTATCGTTGAACGGAGGACGGGCCGTGTTGAGGAAAATGCCGAAGGGTGGCCTCGGATAGATGGTGAAGAAGGTGGCGCGCTGGATGTAGCCGTTGTGGACTTCGGGGATTTCCATGCGTTCGTGCCAAAGTTCTGGCTTGTTCATGAACATGATGTCGAGTTCACCGATGCGGAAGAGTTCCAGAGCCTTGGATTCTTCCGCGATGAAATTGTACACGATGCGGTCGACATTGAAGGTATTTTTTGTGTACTTTTTATCGCGAGCCCACCAATTGTCGACCCTCTTGAGGGTAATCTGGCGCCCGCGGATCATGTCCTCCGGACTGATGGTGTAGGCACCTGTCGTGGGTGGGACGCGCCACTGGTATTTTTCTACGTAGTTGGGACCGAATTCGCTGTAGAAATGAGGTGGTGCCGGGGTGAATATCGTGCAATAAAATGGCAGGAGAGGACGAGCTTCCGGGAGGGTGACGGCGATGATATCGTCACCATAGAGAGTGACGTGGGAGACTTCCTCTTTGTACATGGTTTCGTAGAGAATGTCCTTGGTATAATCCGAGGTCCGCACGAACATGTTGACGATGAAGTCGATAGCTCTTACCTTGGCTCCGTCGGAATAGGAAGCGGCGGGATCGAGGTGGAAATAGACCGTCCGTCCGTCTGTCCCGACTGCCCAACGGTCCGAGAGGGAGGGAATGACCCGGCCGGTTGCAGGATGGATGTTGATCAAGCCCATGTCGATTTCATCGTAGAGCCTGCCGCGGAAGGAATTGTTGCTGTTGGGCCCGATCGGACGGAAGGTGTCCGGAAACGAACCTGCTTCCCACAAGCGGATGGAACCTCCTTTTTTGGCGTTCGGATCGCCGATTTCAGGTTCGTCCATGCCGTCTTCCCAGACGAGTTCCGTGGGGAGCTCTTCCCCTTTCCGTATTCGGATGAAGTCGCCTTCCGACAGGCGTTGCCTCATGATCTCCAATTGAGAAGTTTTGGCGACGAGACGGCTTTGAATGGATTCCCTTTCCTTGGTGTCCTGGGTGTGGAAGTAGGTGTTACGGAGTGAGTTGACTTCCTTTTCGAGCGATTCTACTTCTGTACGGAGCCATTTATCGACTTTCTTGTTCCATCGGGGGATGAATGTGTCGAATCCATGCGGCATGGTTCCTTCCGGGACAGTAGAATGCCAGCCGACGCCCCGGGAACGGGAGTTGTCGGTGCAGCCCGACAACAGAAACAAAGCGGTCAGGGATATCAGCAACAGGCGAATGGTAAGGGAGATTTGAACCATGGAGGGGGACGGCGTTTCCTTTATTTGTAGGTGGTGAATTTCTTTGGGTCGAAGGCTTCCCTGATGGCTTCTCCGATGAAGGTGACGAGCAGGAGAATACTGACCAGGGCAACGAAAGCGGAGGTAACGACCCAGGGAGCGGACAGGTTGGAAAGTCCGTCGTTGAGGAGCCGGCCCCAGCTGGCATACGTATCCGGCAAGCCGAAACCGAGGTAGTCCAGAGATGCAAGAGCCAGGATCAGGGCCGAAACACTGAAAGGTACGAGTGTGACGAGGATGGCGACCAGGTTGGGGAGGATGTGGATGAAGAGGATGCGGGCAGTGGAGGCTCCGAGCACGCGGGCGGCAGAGACGTAGTCCCGCGATTTTTCCTTCATCGTGGAGGTACGGAGTTGATAGGTCATTTCCATCCATCCGAACATGATGAGCAGACCGAGAATGAGGAACATGCCTTTCATTTCCAACGGCACCATGTCTGAGATGATCATGATGATGAAGAGGAAGGGGACTTGGGAGAGGATTTCGATCAGGCGTTGGAATGTGATGTCGAATTTGCCTCCAAAGTATCCCATGAGCATGCCGAAGGTAATGCCGATGAAATAGACGAAGGGCAGGTAGAACAATGCCGCTTTGATGTTGACCTGGAGACCTCCGTAGAGGTAGGCGAGGATATCCGCTCCCTGAGTGTTGGTACCGAGGAGGTGTCCGCTCTTCAAGGGAGGAGCGGGATGGTAGTAAATCATGTAGATTTTGCCGGGGTCGCTTCCTTTCAGAAATTCTTCCCTGGTCCCGGGACCCGTGTATTGTTCCGAGACGAGTTTATTGTTTTCGTAGGTGGCGGAATAGACTTCACTTCTGTCGGGCAGCCAGCCAATGGTGCCTTTTTCCAATTTTCCCTGCCGGTAGCAGTAGCGGATGTGGGGCAGGGCTTCTTCTTCGTTGTAAAGGCGGGCGGCGAGACCGGAGTACGGTTTGTGAGTGTCGGGATTCAGAACGAGGCCGTCCGGGGAAATTTCCAAGAGTTCCGTGGCAGGGTTGGCGGAGTCTCCCGTGGGATCGTAGGGAACAAGGGGCATGATGACGCACGAAGGTCGTCCAGGCTGGCCGGATTCGCGTTTCAGCTTACGGTAGTCGGCTTCGGCTTCGGCACTGTCGCCGTTCTCTCCGAAGGTAGCTCCGTTGTACGGTGAACGGACGAGTGCCGGGAAATAGGGATGACCGTCGTAAAGAACAAAAAGTGCTCGTTTGCCGACGAGGCACTGGTCCATGCAAGCCAGGAGAACCATGGTGACGAGGATCATCAACGAGATGTGACCGCGGCGGATTGTTTTGAAACGGGCTAGCCGCCGGGCGGTGATGGGAGTGGGCTGGAAACGGTGCTTCGGCTGGCGGTAAAGCCAGAGGCCGATGAGGAACAGGACAAGCGAACAGACCCATCCGAACCACAGGAAGCTGCCTTGGTACAGGAAGGGATTGGCACTGTCCGGCATACCGCAGTGCCATTGCAGGATGGACATCTCCCGGGCAACGGTGAAAGGCCAGCTTAGTGTAGGGATCAGAAGCCCGAAGTATTCTCCCACTGCGGAGAGAATGGCACAGACGATGAGGATGAAGGCAATCTTGCGAACCATGGGGGAGTTATTCGAATTTGACGCGGGGATCGACGGCGGCGACGATGATGTCCGAGAGCAGGTTGCCCAGTACCATCAGGAAGGAGGTGAGAAGCAGAGTGCCCATGATAAGCGAGTAATCCTTGTCCATCAGGGCTTGGTAGCTCAACATGCCGAAGCCTTGAATATCGAAGACGCGTTCTACGAGCATGGAACCTGCGACGATGACGCTGATGAGGCTGCCCAGAGTGGTGGCTATCGGGATAAAGGAGTTGCGAAAGGCGTGTTTGTATACCGCTCCTTTGAAGCTGACGCCTTTGGCCATGGCGGTGCGGACGTAGTCTGCCGAGAGATTGTCCATGAGGTTGTTTTTCATCATCATGGTAGTGACGGCAAACGAACCGACGACGTAGCAGAGCAGAGGAAGAACGGTGTGGTGCGCCAGATCCTTGATTTGTCCGGCGAGGTCCATCTGGTTGAAGTCCGGGGAGGTCAGTCCGCACAGGGGGAACCATTCCAGGCGGGCTCCCAGGTATACGACGAGGAGGGCTCCCAGAGCGAATCCCGGAACGGAATATCCGAGGAAGATCAGGACGGAAGAAAGATTGTCTGCCAGGGAGCGGTGGTGAATAGCCTTGAAGATGCCCAGAGGGATACAGACGGAATAAGTCAGAATAGCGCTGAGAATGCCGAAGTAGAGAGAAATGGGTATGCGCTCCTTGATCATGTCCCAGACAGGCTCATTGTATTTGAAAGAATTGCCCAGGGTTCCCTGAAGCAGGCCATCGAAACGGTTTTTATAGATTTCAGCACGCCAGGCATAAGTTCCGGCCTTGTCGTCGATGACGTTCTGGTCGCTTTCCCTCATGCGTTGCGCCCAGCGTTCGGCGCGGTGCCGGGGGGATTCCAGGATGATGTTCCAGCCTTCGTCGGCTGCTTTGCGAGCATGGTTTCCGGCAAAGAAGGCATCTTTGACGGTTTCACTGTCGGGAGACGTGCGAGTGACGATGATTTCTTCTCCCGTTTCAGGGACGAGGACGCGCGTATGCAGGCGGGAGCTGCCTCCGTAAGCTGGATCCGGAGTATCATCTGCCGGTGTGGGATGGGAAAGGAAGTCTTCCTTGGCAATCTCAATTTTCCGGGGCAGGATGCCCAGCCATTGGGCATAGGCGACGAGGATAGGTTCCTGAAGCCCGAATTGTTCCTCCAGTTTTTCCATGTCCGCCTCGCTGATGGAGGTGTTGCTTTGCTGGCCTCCGGCTTTTTTACCGGAGAGGGCGCTCATGGCCTGTTGCTGCATCATTTGCTCTACCGGCCCGCCGGGGACAAAACGCGTGATACAGAAGACAATGAAGGTGACGCCAAGCAATGTGAAGGGCATGAGCAGGAGGCGTCGCAGGATATAAGTCTTCATGAGGGCGCGAGGATGTTAGCCCAGACTATGATTCGTGACAAGCTTGTAAATTGCCACGGGCGAAGCCCCGAAAAAAGAAGCTGGTGCTTGGATTTACCGGGTATTCCGGATAGACGGATGCAGGGGGACGTTGGGAAGACGTTGGAAAATACTGGTGGTCAGGATTCGGAATTAACTGGCTTTTGTTGCGTTCTTTCTTTCATCCGGGTTTCGATCAATCGGATGAGTTCGTCGTTATCCTTGAAGTTCAGGAACATGTCGCTTGCCGTTACTCCATTAGGTGTTTTGGCGAACAAGTCGGCTCCTTTTTTAATCATGAATAGAGCTATTTGAGTGACGGCATCCCTGTTTTGGGCGTTTCGAATTTTTTGACCGAGATAATGCAAGGCGGAGAGCCCATCTTGATTGACGGCGTTGATGTCGACTCCGTGTTGCAGGAGCAGATCAATCTGGTGGATCAATTCTTGTGCCTGGTGTTTCCCGTTTGCCTGCATGTATATATTACCTGTTTTGAACAGATGATGGAGGAGAGTATTCCCCTCTTGGTCCTTGAGGGTAGCGTCGGCTCCTTGGCTGAGGAGGATTCCGGCAACATCGAAGGAATAGCTGGTGATGGCATTTTGCAATGCATACTGACCGGCTTTGCCTTCGAGCAGGGTATTGCCATATTTGGAGAGGAGGTAGCGTGTCATTTGGACATTGTTATTATCGGCGAACATCATGAGAGGGGTTTCTCCATCGCTGTTGTATGCCTCGGGACTTGCTCCCTTGTCGAAGAAGAGCCGGGCGATTTCATTGTTTTCTGATTCCACAACTCGGGATACAACGGAGGTCCATTCTTCCCCTGCTTCTACCTTGGCATTGGGGTCGGCCCCGGCGGCAAGTAACAGGCGCACGATTTCCCAATTCTGTTTTCCGAGCGCTGTCCACAGCGGGAAGGTAGCTTCTTCCTCGGAATGATCTTTCAGATTGGGATCCGCCCCCATTTTCAACAGGAGGGCAACGGTCTCGTATTCACCTAGTTCCGTAGCAAGGTTCAGTGCGGTTTTGTTGTTGAAGTACGCATTGATACCAGTTTCTCCGCGCTGGAACCTGTTGAGCTGGAAGCCGAGCTGGCGAGTGGCGGGCTGGCTTTTCAGTTCCTTGATGGTGTCGTGGAGTTGTTCTTTGTTTTCATCGCAGGCCGTGAGGGCAAGCGCTAGTATCAGCAGGATGGGAGAGTGTACGAATTGAAGTTTCATTCTATGAAGGATAACGGTCCGGAGATCAAAATTTGTTTTCATATAAAAGCAGTTAAATAATCTTGAAATCTTCCGATTTGAAATTGGCATAGTATCGTCCCGATTGTGCAGTGAAACATAGGACACAGTAATCCGGATCCGTTACTCCTCCGGGATAATACATGGTGTCTCCATCCTGCCAGATCATTTTCTTGCTGACTTGGTCTTCGAGCACATTCATTGTTCCAACCAGCATGACACCGCGGAAGAAGCGTCTGTCGCAGAAATATATGCAGGCTTTGGGATTTTTCTTGTATTGGGCGACTCTCATGGACGAAGTGTTCGTCGTGAAATAGAATTTTTTGATTCCCTCTCTTTTTCTGGGGGGAAGCATGGCTTTCGCGTTGGGGAAACCGTTTTCATCAATGGAAGCAATGAAAGCGACACCCTGTTTATCGATCATGTTTCCGATTGTTTGTTCGGGATCTTTCATGATAATCAATCATCCTTGATTTTTTGATAAAGACAATGAGTAAATTCCTTCGTCTTCGAATTCTTCTTGTCTGCCGGAATTCTGTTTTTTACCATATATGTCCCGTATGAAAGTACTCCCCCTGATATTGATTGCCTGTTTTCCGGGTTTTTGCGAGGCTCAACGTCCTGCGGCTGCCGGATTGGAACCAATAGTTGTCGCAACGCCTCCATCCGATGCCGGACGAGGTTTGGTGCGTGTCAGTCAGAAAGAGATCCGTCACTATTCCGGGACGCGGAATGCTCCCGATTATCTTGTGAGCCTGGACAACGGGAGTACTTGGGAGATGCGGAATACTTCGGATTCCTATCCTCCCAATTTCGGGGGGATTCCCAAGGAATCTCCGGCTTTTTCCCGGAATCCTGCGACAGGGGAGTGGATTCGTGTTCAGCCGATCGGTGGTTTCATCTTTATCTCCCGGGGTGGTTTGGACGGGACATGGCTGGCTGTAACGAATGATGGGAAGCTGGAAGCTGACTGGAAGGATCCGGAGAAGAGGAAGAATTTGAAAAAACTGGGAGGAATCATGCGAACGCCCCTGTTTATCAATAAGGGGAAAAGGATTCTCATCCCGTTTCATGTCATGGCTAATGGAACCCGGTTTCATATTTCCGACGACGGAGGATTGACGTGGAAGGTGTCCAAGGATGCCATTACGTCTCCACGGCACGACGTAAAGCCCCCGCACCAGGGTACCCGGTGGTATAACAATGCGGTGGAAGCTACGGTTCTGGAAATGAAAAACGGTATGTTGTGGGCTCTTGTCAGAACATCCCAGGATCAGGCGTGGCAGTCTTTTTCCAAGGATGGAGGGGATACGTGGAGCAAGGCAGAACCTTCCCGTTTTTTCGGAACATTGACGATGAATACTCTGGCTCGCCTGAATGACGGAACTATCGTTTCCCTTTGGACTAATACCATGGCTCTGCCTGAGAATGCCGAGGCGGGGAACGGGCAGTGGGAAGATGTTTTTACCAACCGGGATTCCCACCACATTGCCATGTCCGATGACGAGGGTAAATCGTGGTACGGTTTCCGTGAAATTATCTTGGACGAATTACGGAATCACCCGGAATATGCGACATTGAACGGTCCGGAAGACAGGGGCAAGCATCAGAGTGAACTGGTGCAACTGGATAAGAACCGCATGCTTGTCTCCCTCGGACAGCATAAGAATCACAGAAAGCTGGTTATTGTAGATCGCCGATGGGTGGCAGGGAAAGAACGGAGTACCCAAACCGGAAAGGATCTGGATGCACAGTGGACTGTTCATACCTACATTCCGCAGAAGAGGGGACATTGCAGCTATAATCGCAAGCAGGGTGCGATACTGGTGGAGGATCCGGATGATGCATCACGCCGCGTGTTGCAAATTCGTCGTCTGGATGATTCCTCTCTTGTTAATGAGAAAGCGAAGGTGGATTATCAAAACGGCGGAGCAGCCTGGAATTTCCCCAATGGAACGACAGGAATCGTGAAGTTCCGGTTCCGCGTGCCATCCGGAGGACAGACAGATGATTCCGGCTTGCAGGTTTCCCTGATGGACCGTCTGTTCAACGCGTGCGATACAACGGCGAAGGATTATGCCTTGTTCACGTTTCCCATACGCTTGTCTCCTTCTCCCCACCTGTCGATTGGGATGAAGAAGGTACCTTTTAAGACCGACTCCTGGCATGAAGCGACAATTGCCTGGAAGAATAAAGCCGCCCTGGTTTTTCTGGATGGCGTGAAGGTAGGAAATCTGAATATGTCGACTCCGTCTCCCAATGGAGTGAGCTACATTCATTTCATTAGCACGGGAACCCATCCTGATACCGGCGTGTTGCTGGATACGGTGCATGCGAAGGTAAAGTAATGGAAGAGGATTTACTTTCAGAATTCCGGAATCCAGCCATGGAGCATTGGGAACAGAGGTAAATTTGGGGAGAAGAGGTTGGAATTTACCTGTGAGTACCCCAGTAGAACGATATTGGGGCTGGTTTCGACAAACAGGGAGTAGACGGCAATAAAAAACTCCGTCCATCCAGTATAGTTGCCGGATAGACGGAGTTGTATGGGGGGATAGACGGGGTTATTGGGATTATTGCCGAATCCGAGGGAATGTGACCTGGCGGGATTCTCCCTGCTTCATGCTGGTATTAAGGAATTGACCATTGTATTCCAGAAGGAAGGTTCCGGGGCGCGTGGCACGGATGTCGGCGGTGATTTCCTTATCCGTCCAATGAATGTCTACGTTGATGCCTCCGCGGGCTCTGAGACCAGTGACCGAGCCTTCCTTCCAATCTTTGGAGAGGGCGGGTGCAATGCTGATGACGCGTTTGCCGTTTTTGACAATCTGGCTTTGGAGCATGCATTGGGCGAGGCCGGCCGTCATGCCGAAGTTTCCGTCGATCTGGAATGGGGGATGCATGTCGAAGAGGTTGACTCCGATACGTGTTCTCAGCAGTTTGTCGATGTATTCGGCTGCTTTTTCTCCATCCCGGAGGGAAGCATAGAGGTTGATGAGCCAGGAGGCGCTCCAGCCTGTCTGGCCTCCACCGTGCGAACAGCGGTAGTCGATGGACTTGCGGACGGCATTGGCGTAGTCCGGCGTGTTGAAGACGTCGAATTCATTGCCGGGGAAGATACCGTAGCAGTGGTTGAGATGGCGGTGTCCGGGATCCTGAATCGTTTGTCCACGGCGCCATTCCTCCAGGCGTCCGTCCGGGGCGATGGCCGGGATGGCGACACGAGGCAGGGTTGTCCTGACTTGTGTGTAGAGTTCGTCGTTGGTTTTTCCGAGTTCCTCACAGGCTTCCAGGTAGTTACGGAGGGCTTCCCGGGCAACGAGTATGTCGTGAGTAGTACCGTTGCTGATGGTGGCTTTAGCTTGTTTGCCTTCCTTGTCGGTATAGATGAAACCGCATTCGGGCGAGTTGGCGGGACCGGTGATCAGCAATCCGGTTTCAGGTTCGGGCTGCAGCCAGGAGAGCAGGAAACGGGCACTTTCCCGGAGGATGGGAAGGGATTTGGCAAGGTATTCCTTGTCGCCTCCATAGCGGTAATGTTCCAGAATGTGGCTGGTTGCCCAAGCGCCGTTGAGAAGAGCCGGAGCCGCCGTAATGACCCTGTGACGGAAGTACGACTCACGCCAGCAGTCCGTGTTGTGAGCCAGACAGAATCCGGGGTAACCGAGCGTTTTTGCCAGTTTTTGTCCTCCGGGCAGGAGGCCGTTGACGAAGTCGGTGAAGGGGATGTGGAATTCTCCTAGGTTGGTTGTCTCAACAGGCCAGTAGTTCATCTGACAGTTGATGTTGAGGAAGTAACATGATTGCCAGGGGGGATTCATCGAGGGGTTCCAGAGGCCCTGCAAGGTGCTGGGGAGACCGCCGGGACGGGAATTGGAGATCACGCAGTAACGTCCGAATTGGAAGAGTTGTTCGACGAGATCGGGATCCTTTTCCCCTTTCTTGATGCGTTTGATGCGTTCCGGAGTGGTCATGGCACGTACTTCGTCAGGACTGTCGCCGATGTCGATGCTGCAACGATCCATGAGAGGGGCATAGTAGGATTCCGCTTCCCGGGCAAGCTTGCTCCAGCCGAGTTGGCTGGCTTTGTCGAGAATGGCTTTGTTGGCCTGTGAGAGGTCTATATCGAGCGGCTGGGAAGGGGTATCAATGTTGTAATCGGTGACAGTGGATGCAAGCAGGATGAGCTCATTGCCGCCGGTAACGACCAGTTTGTCTCCATCCTGTTGGATGACGCCTTTGCCGGGAAGAATGCGGACGCGTGTTTCATACCGCGTACCTCCGTTGGGGGCTTGTCCCTTGAGGACGAGTTCTCCGCGTTTTTCGTCGAGATCGGCTTTAAGCTGAGGGTGATCCAGCGAGAAGGAAAGACGAAGTGACTTACCGGAGTTGGTTGTGATACGGGTGGCGATACAATCCGTTTTGGGAGCTGCAAGAACCTGCATTTCCTGGGTGCCGTCCGGCAGGGTGAATCCGTTAGTGGCGACACCTTTGCGCATGTCGAGAGTGCGGAATACGTCGAAAGCGGCGTCTCCCGAGGGGAAGCCGATGCGCAGGAATCCGGCTGGCAGGTAGCTGCCGCTTTCCGAAGGTGGAGTCAAAATGCGTTCATTGAAGACTTTGTCGGCCTGTTGGTATTCTCCCTTGTTGCAGAGCTCTCGTGCTTCGCGGATGGCTTTGTCCACATTCGGGGGAATAGAGAAGATCTTTTTGGAGAAGATTGAGCTTTCGTTCAGCAGAATGACGGCATTGGGAAAACCTTCGTAGACAAGGGCGGCCACACGGCCATTGCCAACACCGTATCCCTGGTCCCATTTCGGTGCTGGGGCGTTGTCTCGCAGAATGAGTTCGGAGGGGGATGCCCATGCGCATGTCAGGCACGTGGCGGCAATGAGAAGAGCATGAATGGAAAATTTCATGAAATAGACAAATCGTTCAGTGTTGATACGGTGGCATGCTTATTGTTCTTTCAACAAAAAGAAGGAGCGACTCTTGGTTGAAGTATTTCTACCACCATCTTCCTCAATATTGTAAAGCACTGTTCGGTCATTGTCTTGAACAGAATAATGAAAAATATATTCGCCTCATTGTCAATAGATTAACTCCCCCAACTTTCGGCTGAAGGTCGGGGGAGCTTGTTTTGGAAGCGACCCAATCTACGGTTTTGCAAGAGAACCGTCCTGAGCCTACTCCCGTTTCCGGATCTCAGAGAATACCGCAATTCTCTTCGAACGGAAAATCAAGGAACCTCTCCTGGTTCTCCGGTGAACCGGAGAGGTATCCGGAAGAAACTCAGAATCTGTAAATGAGACTGACGCTTCCCGTCTGCATGAGGCTCTTCTCGGCCGCTTCAAGATTGTAGTTCGCCGAGGCGCTCAGACCTTCCGTAAGCTGCAAACGCATGCCCGACGCCGTGCTCAGCGACGTCCTTCCCGGTTTACTGCCGCAGGCTGTCCAGAAATGGCTGTTGCCCTGGACGTCGACCCGGGGCGTCTTACGGCTCAAGTCCTGGATTACTCCCGCCTTCGCGTAGGCCGTGAAGGCCTTGCTTCCTAGATAACCCCGGTAACGGAGACCGGTTCCCACGGTAGCGCGCAGCTCGTTCATGCTGCCGTCCGAGAGACGGTACTGGTACTTCTCGCCGCTGAGGGTGTAGTCGTTCTGGTCGGCGAAGGTGTACTGGAGCCCGGTGAAGGTTTCCAGGAAAAGCCTTTCGTTCAATTGATGGCTCCAGATCGCCTTCACGTCCAGCATCCAGGCCTGGTCGGTCCATTTCCCGCCCAGGTTGTCCTCGGATACGGCCTGCATCCTCGTTGTACCTTTGTTGCTGGAGCGGGCATAGCCGGCCTGCATGTCCAGGATGAAGGCATTTTGCCGGTTGAGAGCCATCCCGTAGGTTCCGTAGAGGAGGCCGATGTTGGTGTCTTTGTCGATGCGCCCCAGGCCATTGTTGACGTCATGGTCTCCCCAGAGGGTGCCGACGGCCATGCCCATCGTCCAGTTGTTGGCGAAGGCGTACTCGCCGCCCGCCGCGTATCCCAGGGAACGGTAGCGGTACCCCGTGGAAAAGTCATGGTTTTCCTGGGTGTAGTAGTTGCCGATGCCGGAAACCCAGAAGGCCACGTTGCGTTCCAGCTTGAGGTTGTACCGGGTATTGGTCCGGGCATTGTCGGAGAAGGACCAGAGAGACCGGACGGAGGTCCAAAGCGTGTTGACCTGGACGGTTCCGACGCCGAGGGGGGCGTTCCAGGCCGGAGCGGGAGGCGTCGGTGGATCTACCGGGAATTCAGGGTCGACCGGGAACTCCGGATCGATGGGGATGGTGGCTGGGGAGTTCCACTCCGTATTGACCGGACAGGAAGTCGAAGCGGTCGTAGGTCGTCCCGTTGGCGGTATAGGGTTCGTATTCGAGGGACCATCCATCGTCATCGACGAGGTAGACGTGTTTGGCGCCGGCCACGCTTGCCTGGGTGGTTTCGGTGGATAGCGTGTGGGAGAAGATGAAGGGGTGGAGTTCCTCCGGCCTGGACTGGATGCCGCTGATGTCCAGCACGAAGACGAGCTTGCCCGGCTCGGCATTCAGAGAGGAGCCGTCGGCGAAGTTCCAGACGGGGTTGGTATCCGTGGCGGCGACCATGGCGTCGTTCATCCGGACTCGGATGGTGTGTTCGCCTTCCGTTCCCGTGACATTGTAGTTTCCGTCCGTGCCCGGAGTTGGGGGTCCCAGGATTTCCAAGGCGAACTTTTCTCCCTGGGCGATGGTAGTGAATCCGTCGATCAGGAGGGCAGTGCCCGTCCTTGCGTTGACGGTTCCCTTGATGAAGGTCTTGTCGCCGACGCGGAGGGAACCGTTGTCCAGGTTGACCGTGAAGTTGTTGACGGTTACGCCGTCGTTGAACTGCACTTCCCCGTCATGGGAGTACGGGTTGTCGACCTTTTCATTCGTTTCGTTGTTCAGAGCGATGGTATCCGGGTTGATGTTGAGTGGCGTGTCATTATTGGCAGCCATCAGGGAGTCGTCGAAAACGATTTTGGCCTGGGAGGCGGCGACGAGGTTGAGGAAACCGCCGGCACGGGTTGTAATGGCGTTGGAAAGGCCATCTTGAGCCTGCCCGTTTTCGACTTGGGTGACGAAGTGCCTGTTGCCACTGAAGACGACGTCCTTCGTTTCCGCAATCAGGTTGAGAGGTCCGGCAGTGTCGATGGCTCCACCGTAGTAGTTGGAAGAGGCGTTGAAATTATTGAAGAAAGAACTGTCGATGATCGTGTTGAGAGCTGTCCCCCGGAGGCAGATGGCTCCCCCCATGGCTTGGCGATAGAGAGTCTGGATGTAGTTGTTTTCGAAGACCGAGTTGCGAATGGTGAGAGAATTGATGGAATTCAGATCGCAAATTGACCAGATAGCCCCGCCGTAGATGGCTGCGCTTAAGGCAGCAGTATTCCCGGTAGAAACGACATGGTTGCCCGAGAAAGAACATCCATCAATTTCCATGGGACCAAAGTCACCAATAGCTCCTCCTCCTGAGGTATTACCCGTTCCCATTTTGTTGACGATTATGTAATTGTTATTAAATACGCATTGGCGTACTATGGAAGGAGATATTTCATCATTGTAGAAAGCGCCACCCTGAGCCGAGTGATCAATGGCGGGATCGGTTGTGGCAAAATTGCCGGTGAAGGTGCAATCGATGAGAAGGGTTGTACTGGGTCTTATCGGATCATTTTGGATGGGCCAGGCCGAGGCAATAGCTCCTCCGCCGCAGAATCGGTCATATCCTCTGATGCCGTTGCCGTTAAAATCGCAGGAACGAACTTCCAACGTTCCTCCGAAATTAGCGATAGCTCCACCGAGGGGAGCCGTTCTTCCTTTCCTATAGTAATAGCAATTGTCGAATGTGAGATTTTCCAGTTTCATGCCGGCTCCATTCTGGTTGAGCAGAGGCCGGGTCAAATCGACGAACTCCGTTCTTTCTCCGCCGGTGAAAGACGATTTTTGTCCATTGCTTTGAAGACCGGAAATTTGAAGTGTGACTCCTTCGGGATTGATGATCGCGCCCCACTCTTGAGCGGCATAAGGATCGCCACCGACCTGATGAGAAGGTATGAGGATATCTTCCTGAATTGGGAAATCTACGGTTTCTCCCGTGGATGCCTGTTGAATAGCTTGATTGATATTGTCAATGGTTGATACGGCAAAAGAAACAGGCGATCCTGTAGCAAGAAGTGCTGCGAGGAAACGTCTGAGAGAGTATGAAGTCAACATGAAAAAATAATAGCGGATTATTCATCCGTTTTTCAAGAGAAAAAAGAATCTTTCAAAAACTGGAAACTCATTATATATCAAGATATTATCAAATAAGTAAACACTTGTTTAATATGGTATATATTACTAAATACAGAAACTCTAAAGTACTAGCTTTCTACGAAAATAAGATAAATATTAACGGATGAATAATCCGCCGTTCTCATCAAATTGGAATGATGTTTATGATTCTGTGTTTTCCGTCTTCGGAAAATATAAAAAAGGCTGTTCCACCAGATGATGGAACAGCCTTTTTGAGTAATTGTTGAATAAGTTGGTAGCTTTACATGTTGCCGATATTATCGGCATTGACGCCAAGATTGCTTTCCGTCAGATTCCCCTGACCGTCCTGACCCAGGGACCAGAAGTCAAAGTCGGGATTGATTCCTCTGCCGAAGGCTCCCTTGGAATCTTTTTCCTGGAAACCGAGGCGGTAACGGTAGGGTGCCCCCCAAGGATCCATCAGACAGAATTTGCCTTTGAATTTGACGACATAAGGCTCACTCTTGTTCTGCTGGAGCGGATTGAGTTCCTCCACATAAATGGGAAGGCGAGCCTTGGTTACAGGATCTTTATCCGGAATGCCGTCTTCGTTGTAGTCGCCGAAGAGGGCTTGGTAAACCGTATTGGTGCTGCTTTCAGAACCGTCACCGTCGGGGAGGAATCCGTTGTCCATTTTGAATTCCTCAAGAGCCGAGGAGATTCGCTGGACAAACACCTGCGCCGTGCGTTCCCGCTTGCTGGTTTCGACCCAGCCGAAGGCTGCTACGACGAAGGTCATCAGGATGACGATGATGAACATCACCGTCAGGATTTCCACGAGTGAAAACCCCCTGCGGGCGCGAGTTGTATAGGATCCGAGTTTCATGAGCTGATTTTCTCTTTAGCCCATCTTTTCGATAACCTGAAGGAGGGGCAGGAACATGGCGAACACGATACCACCGACGATGACAGCAAGGAAGACGATCATCAAGGGTTCCATCATGGACGTCATGGCACCGACGGCGTTATCCACTTCATCATCATACACATCGGCAACTTTCAGAAGCATTTCCGGGAGCTGACCTGTTTCTTCACCGACGTCCACCATGGAGATGACCATCGGCGGGAAAATATGGGAAGATGTCATCGGGGTTACGATAGATTCACCTTCCTTGACGGAGTTATATACGCGTTCAATAGCATCGGCGACGATGGCATTGCCTGCGGTGTCCTTGGTGATGTTCAGGGCCTGGAGGATGGGTACACCGGAAGTCACGAGAGTACCGAGCGTACGAGCGAAACGGGCAACTGCGCTACGGCGTTGAATCGGGCCGATCAACGGGATGTTGAGGATGGTTTCATCGATCTTGCGGCGTCCCTTGGGAGATTTGCTGAGCGTCCTGTATACGCCGACGAAAACGGGTACGAGGATGATGAGCCATGCTCCGTTGGGAAGCAGGAAGGCAGGTTCCATGAACCAGTCACTGATACCGAAGACGAACTGGGAGATGGCGGGCAAATCCGTTCCCATATCGGCAAACATGGTTTTGAACTTGGGCACGATAACCATCATGAGGAAGATCAAGATACCGACGGCGATGCAAAGCACGATGGTCGGATACACCATGGCGGAGACGATCTTGCTCTTAAGCTTCTGAGCCTTTTCCTGATATTCGGCCAGTCGGTTCAAAACGATTTCCAACACACCGCCAAGTTCACCGGCCTTCACCATATTGACAAAAAGTTTGTTGAAAATCCTCGGGTGCTGAGCCAGAGATTCGGAGAAAGTAGCTCCACTCTGGACGGCATCTCCGAGAGCATTGATTGTTGCCTTAAGGTTTGGGTTGGCTTCCTGCTTGCCGAGAACGGTAAGGGATTGGAGGAGGGGAAGGCCAGCATCAATCAGGGTAGCGAGCTGGCGTGTGAAGATCATGAGGGTTTTGGTCTTGATCTTGCCGCCTGTTTTGCCCTTTTTGCCTGAATCTCCCTTCTTTTTAGATCCTGACTTTTTAGGTTTGGCTGTAGCCTGGAGCTTGCCTTTGCCTGCTTCAACGATTTCCGTTGGATATAGGCCTGTGGCGCGGATTTTTTCCAAAGCTTCTGCTTCGGAATTGGCCTCGAGAGTTCCCGTCTGGGTTTCGCCCTTGTGGTCAAGAGCAGCGTATTGGTATTTAGCCATAGGTTGTTATTGGTAGTGTTTAAATCAATGAAGTTTGTAACATGGGGATACGAAGATTCGGAGATGTCTTTAGGTGTATTTGAGAACTTCTTCGATGGTTGTTCTACCTTCGTAAATGTTCCGGAGACCGTCTTCGCGAAGTGTCGACATACCCATTTCGATGGCCTTTTGCTTGAGGACAACGCTGGGGGCCTTCTCCGTAATCATGTCGCGAAGAGTGTCGTTGATGTCGAGCAGTTCGTAAATACCTTTTCGCCCCTTGTATCCGGAGTTCGAGCAGCGATCGCACCCCTGTCCGGTGTAGAACTTCTTGTCTCCCAGTTCATAGGGAGATACTCCCAATTGACTCAGGATGGTGGAGGATGGTTCGTAGGGGGTCTTGCAGTCAGCACAAATGGTACGGACGAGTCGCTGGGCCAGGACGCCTTCCAGAGATGCGGCGACGAGGAAAGGCTCGCAACCCATGTCAACAAGTCGTGTGACGGCACCGGCAGAGTCGTTGGTATGGAGGGTGGAGAGAACAAGGTGGCCTGTCAGGGATGCCTGGATGGCAATCTGCGCGGTTTCCATGTCTCGCATTTCCCCCACCATGATGCGGTCGGGGTCCTGACGGAGGAAGGCTCGGAGTACCATGGGGAAGTCAAGCCCGATGGCTTCATTGACGGGGATCTGGACAATGCCGTCGATATCGTATTCGACGGGATCTTCGGCGGTGAGAACCTTGGCATCAATGGTATTGATTTCCCGGAGAGCGGCGTAGAGTGTCGTTGTTTTACCGGCGCCGGTCGGTCCCGTCACGATGAAGATGCCGTTAGGCTTGTTGACGGTTTCCAGAATGTATTCATGGATGTGTCGTGGAAGCCCGAGGTTATCCAGATTGAGGTTGACGGAGGAGCGGTCAAGAATACGAAGCACGACGGACTCACCATATTGAGTGGGCAGAGTCGATACACGCATATCCACCGAGTGGTCTCCAACCTGTTTGACGATACGACCGTCCTGCGGGACGCGGCGTTCGGCAATGTTCATGTTGGACATGACTTTGACGCGGGAGATAACGGGCACGGCAAGGTGAATAGGCGGAGGCTGCATTTCCAGCAAGGCCCCATCGACGCGGTAACGGATCTTGAATTCCTTTTCGAAGGGCTCGAAGTGAATGTCGGATGCGCGTTCCTTGATGGCCTGAAGGAGGACGAGATCCACAAATTTGATGATGGGGGCGGCGTTGGCTTCGTCAGTTCCGTCACCGTTATCTGCTGTCTGCATTTTGTCCAACTCGCTCATGAGGTCGTTCATGGCGGCTTCCGCACCTCCGTAGTATTCGTTAATGCGGGCCTGGACCTGATAGTCCGGGGCAACGAGCAGGAAGATGTCTTTACCGGCGGCAAAACGGAGATCTTCAACCGTTTGCGGATTGAGGGGATCGACGAGGCAGACGTAGATGCCTTCCGGACCGACACGGACGGGAAGGGCTCCGTGCAGGCGGACGAGGGAAGCGGGCAATTGATTGAGGATGACAGGATCGGGCGTGAAATTATCCAGATTGATGCATTCGACGCCGAGGTCGCTGGCGATGACTTGCCAGATGTCGTCCTTGTTTCCGATGATGCCGAAGTTGGAGAGGACTTCCGGGAGTTCCTTGCCGCTGTTCATCATTTCTTCTTTGATGTCGCGGGCAAGGGAACGGTCAATCATTCCTCTGCCGATGAAAAGTTCCAGTGTAAGATTGGTGTCCATGGAAAATAGCTGTTGTGAGTGGCAATAGGATTAGTTGGAGTCGCCCATGGTGACATGGAATACTTCATCGGCGGAGGTGAGCCCGGCCAGGATTTTACGGACGCCGTCTTCGCGGAGGGTTCTCATGCCGAGTTCCCGCGCCCGGTGTCTCAATTGGGGCGTGGTGAGGTTGTCATTGATCATGTTGCGCACTTCGTCGTCGATTTCGAAGATTTCAAAAAGTCCCATACGGCCTTTGTAACCCTTGTTGCGGCATTTGTCGCAACCGCGCGGCCCCTTGATCTGACCGGGGACGAGGCGGGAAACGTCGATATTGAGTGTCTGTGCCTGGCGTTCGGTGAGGGAACCGTCCCGTTTGCAGTTGTCGCAAAGTTTGCGGACGAGTCGCTGGGCCATGACGGCACGGACGGCGGAAGCGATAAGGAATCGCTTGATGCCCATGTCTGCGAGACGGGCAACGGAGCTTGGAGCGTCATTGGTGTGGAGGGTCGAGAGGACAAGGTGACCCGTCAGGGATGCGTTGATGGCGATATTGGCAGTCTCGGCATCTCGAATTTCCCCGATCATGATGATGTTGGGAGCTTGTCGGAGCATGGCTCGGAGGGCTGCGGCGAATGTCATGCCGATGTCGGCCTTGACCATAACCTGATTGATCCCGGAAAGTTCGTATTCGACAGGGTCTTCCACGGTGATGATCTTCTTGTCCGGACGGTTAATGTAGTTCAAACAGGCGTAGAGCGTCGTTGTCTTACCGGAACCGGTGGGACCCGTTACCAGAATGATGCCGTCGGGCAGAGTGATGAGACGGTCAAAAGTAGCTTCATCGTCCGAGAAGAAACCGAGCTGAGGGAGACCGAGGACAAGAGCGGATTTATCCAGAATACGCATGACGATACTTTCGCCGTGGTTACTGGGGACGGAGGAGACACGGAGGTCGATTTGCTTGTCTTCTCCAACATTGGCTTGGATTCGTCCGTCCTGAGGCATTCGTTTTTCGGCGATGCTCATGGTAGAGCTCATAACCTTGATACGGGCGATGATAGGGCCGAGGAGCTTTTTGGGGTGCGTGGCGGTTTCGATGAGTTTGCCGTCCACACGGAAACGAATGCGAAGGCGGTCTTCCATCGGTTCGATATGGATGTCGGATGCCCGCATCTTGTGGGCGTCGACGAGCATTTGCTGGACGAGGCGAATGATAGGAGCGTCTCCGTCTTCGTCGCCGAAGGACATACCGGCAGCCGGCATGATTTGTTCTGGATAGTATTCTTCGAGGGCTTTTTTGATAGCCGATGCCGTGGCGACATGGAAGATGACGTCACGCTTCAGGATGGCGGGAAGGCTGTCGAGCGTTTCAAAATTGAGCGGATCGGCAATGGCGATGTTGAGCGAAAAACCGTCGTCTGCAAAGGGAATAGCTTTGAAACGGCGGGCCGTATCAGCTGGAATCATGGCGATGATTTCCGGAGGGACAGACATGGAAGCCAGGTCGATGACAGCCATTGCTGCGTTGTTGGCGCATACGGCGGCAATGATGTCTTCCGTCAGGTACTGAAGTCTGATCAGGGCATCAATCAGTGATTCGGGCGGAGAGATCTGGCTCTGCGCGTACTGAATGATTTCCGGAGACAGGTAGCCCGCCTCCGTTAGAAGCTCAATGAGATAGGATTCGTTAGAATACACGTCGGGATGAGGATTGATTTTCGAGAGAGACAGCACGTTTCCGCACCGTATTCAATATCCCTTATTCTATGACAGATGGGAGGGGGAAAGTCAACCGAAGGAAGCCCGGGAAGTCGTTAAAAGTGCTATTTTTTTGTAGGATAGGCACTTTGGTATGTACATTGGCTATACAGACTGGGCTAAATCTATGAGTTCGTCCATTGTTTTGATGTGAACGAGCCGGGATCGGAGGTCTTTTGCTCCCGGGAATCCTTTGGTGTAGGCGACGAAGCGGGCGCGCATGAATTTCATGGTGTGAAGTTCGTCTCCGTATCTGCCGGATTCCAGAGAAAGCCTGGCGTGCCGTATGATGAGATCCCATTTGTCGCGGATACTTTTGCGGGGGAGGTGTTCGCCGTGAGTGAGGTAGTGTTTGGCTTCGGAGAATATCCAAGGATTTTCCATGGCGGCACGGCCAATCATGATTCCACGGACGGCGGAGGTGTTCCGGATATGTTCTACCATTTGAGCGGAATTGACGTCGCCGTTTCCGATGATGGGAACGGAAGCGGCGCGTGCGCAGAAATCGATCATATCCCAGTCAGCTTTGCCGGAGTATTGCTGGGCGCGCGTTCTGCCATGGATGGTGATCATGGAGATACCTTCATCCGTGAGGATCCTGCAGGTTTCCGGAGCACAAATGGAGTCGGCGTCCCAACCGGTTCTGATTTTGGCGGTGACGGGGACGAGGTCTCCGACGGCCAGGATAACTCCCCGTGCGACGGAGGCAAGGAGGGGAAGGTTTTTGAGAAGGGAGGAACCTCCGTTTTTACCGACGACTTTGGAGACGGGGCAGCCGCAGTTGATATCAATGAAGTCCGGGCGGAGTTCGTTGACAATGATTTTAGCGGCTTCGCCCATGTTGCGACCGTCCGCCCCGAAGAGCTGGATACCAATGGGGCGGTGGACTTCTTCGAATTCTGTGTAACGCCTGTTGCGTTCCCAGCAGGCAAGAACGCCTTCAGCAGAGACGAATTCTGTGACGACGACATCGGCCCCCATTTCTTTGCACAAGGAACGGAAGACTGGATCGGTGACTCCGGCCATGGGAGCCAGGAACAATGGGAATGCTCCGTTGTCGAACCAAGGCTGATGCATGGGTATTGATTGGCGGGGTCAGACGCCCTTCCCAAGACGTTCGGCCAGCATGGGTGGAAGGCCGGCATCCAGAATTTTTTGCTGGGTTTTGGCAATGTCGTATTCGACGCGGCGGAAGTACACGGCATTGGTATCGGTGTCGAACACACAGTAGCTGGCGCGCCAGTCGTTGTCGCGCGGCTGACCGACGGAACCGACGTTGATGAAGTATTTCTTACCGGGTTCCGGGCAGAAGTCGTTGGCCGCGTATTCGGTGGCTCCTCCGTTTTCGAAGACGAAGATTTTGGGCACGTGGGTATGCCCGTGGAAGCAGATGTTGGTAAACTGGAAGTTGAAGTTGGAAACTGCGTCGAATTTATTGACGATGTAATGCCAGAGGGAGGGCTGGTCCAGTGTGGAGTGGACGATGGTGAAGGGGGGGACGTTACGTACCATGCGGAGCCGTCTCAGCCATTCCTTTTGTTCTTCCGAGAGCTGGCTGCGCGTCCACATCAGGGCGTTGTAAGCCACGGGATTCATTTTTTCCGGGTTGTTGTCGCTGGAGGCGGCTTCGTCATGGTTGCCTTTGACGACTGGGCAATCGAGGGTTCGGATGATTTCCAGGCATTCGGATGGCGATGCATTGTAACCGACGATGTCTCCCAGGCAGGCGATGGAGGTACACCCCATGGCCTGGATGTCTTGCTGGACGGCTTCCAGGGCTTCCTGATTAGCATGAATGTCGCTGATGATTGCAAATCTGCTCATGGTACTTGGGACAATATGAAGGTGAAGAGAGGCTTTGCCAAGCCGGGAATGCTTATTTTTTCTTCTCCGGTGCGGGAGGGAGGGCATCCAGAGCTTCCCTGATTCCGTCCGTCGGGTAGCCGAGGCCGTTGGAGAGCTGGTTGATGAAGGAGACCCTGGCTAGTTTGTCGGAGGGGAAGAGTTCCCGGAAAGGGATTCTGTCCTTTTCCGGTATGTTCAATCTGTTTTGCAAGGCAAAGAGAGTTGTTGCCATGCTGGGGAGGCGGTTATCGGGGTTTTTGTAGAGTTCTTTTCCGAGTTCCCAGGCTTCTTTCGCCTTGCCGGGGATGCGCGCGAGGGAATAGAATTGCTGACGGGAAACAATAGAAGGGGCGCCCAGTTCTTTGGCGCGGGCATAGGCATCGGCGGCTTGCTGGAAGTCGGGATAGCGTTTGGTGTCGCTGAGGATGTTGCCGAGGCGGGACTGGACTAACCAGTCGTCGGGGTTGGTTGCAGCTCCTTTGCGGAGGAAGTTCTTGCCTTTGTCGATGTATTCTCTGTAAAGGCGTCTTTTTTCCGACATCGGGAGGTGATCGTGGTCGTCACGCAGAAATGAGGATGCGGCGTTGTAGGCCAGATGCCAGGCTCCCGTGTCCCAGTAAAAGGCTGTATGGGGGGCCAGGGTAACAATTTGTTTGTAACGGCGTTCGACTCCGTGCCAGTCTCCCTGGCGAAAGCTTTCGAAGGCTTCCAGACTTAGGAATGCGGCAACGAGGGAACGTAGTCCTCCAAGGGAGATCATGGCCATTTGCTGGTTGAGGGCATCGCCGCCGGCAAGCGTCTCCTCGGGGAGAAGTCCTGCTTGATTTTCCCTCCTGAGGATGGAGTTTTCCCAAGGCATGAGAGCTGTACCGAATAAGCCGCAGGAGATCAGAAGGACGAGAATGTTTTTCAACATGGGAGGGAAGGCAGGGGAAAATCAAGAGGGTTGCATGCCAAGACGTTCGCGGATCTCACGGTCGAGTTGTTCCCATTCCGGGATGCTGGCTCCGGCTTCGCGAGCTTTGGCTATAGGAGCCCCCCAGATGGCTTCGTACTCAATGGGGCGGCCCATGTTGTAGTCGATAGCGCTGGACGGGGTGAAGCCTCCCATGGTTTCCGTCCTCTGCATGTGGTAGTCGACGAGATCGTCGCGGAGGGTATAGCCCCGGGCTTTGGCCGCAGAAACTACTTCTTCCATGATACGGCGTGCACGCTCGACATTGGATGGGTCTTTGTAGAGTTCACCGACAGAGATGCCGCCCTTGGCCAGGCACATGCCGTTGAAGGGGATGTTCCAGACGAGTTTGAACCACTGGATTTTTTCCGCTTCGGCAAAGGCTCGGGTCGGGATGGGGGCTTTACCGAACAGTTCGGCCAGCTCTTCCGCTTTGGCTGTGCCTTCCGGGGTTGGGATGAAGGGGGCGAACTGGATGTTGCCTCCTTCCAGATGGGAAATGACGCCAGGATCAGTCCTCATGGTACAGATGAAGCAGAGTCCGACGAATATTTTTTTCGCAGGGATGACTTGTGCGATGGCTTCTGCATTGCCCATGCCGTTCTGGAGCGTGAGGACGATGGTGCCGGGACCCATCAGGGGAGGCAGGGCTTCCTTGAGATGGGAATTGGCTGTTGTTTTCCAGGCTACGATGACCAGGTCGACCGGGCCGACTTCTTCCGGGCTTCGGTATACTTGTACGTTAGGGAGACTGATGTCCCCATGGAGGCTGCGGACTTGAAGTCCATGTGTTTTAACGTAGTCGTATTCCGACCGCATGATGAAGCGGACGTCGTTTCCGGTTTCGACGAGGCGGGAGCCGTAGTAACATCCAAGGGCTCCTGCTCCGAGAACGGCTATTTTCATAATTGATGGCAATGGCTTGAATCGTATCGTCAGAGTAGTTTTTGACGACAATGAGGGAAATAATGCTGTGGAGGAGGCGGCAAAACGTCAGACGCCGTGGATGGTGCCGTCGTCGTCCAGTTCAATGCTCGTGGCATTGGGAATGCGGGGCAGGGCGGGCATGCGCATGATTTCCCCGCAGAGGGCGACGAGGAAGCCTGCTCCGTTGGCAATTTCGAAGTCTCGTACGGTAATGGTGAATCCTTTGGGGCGGCCGCGGAGTTTGGCATTGTCGGAGAGGGAATTCTGCGTTTTGGCCATGCAGACGGGAAGATTGGTCAAACCGCAGGACTCGAAGAGTGCGAGTTTTTTGCGTGCAGCAGGGGTTAGTTCCACTCCATCGGCACCGTAGATTTTCGTAGCGATCGTGCGGATTTTTTCTTCGACGGGAATGTTGACTTCATACAGAGGTTTGAAGTTGGGGCTGGGGCGGTCGGCGGCGGCGATGACTTTTTCCGCGAGTTCCCTGCCTCCTTCTCCTCCATTGGCGAAAATGTCCGCCACGGCGCAGTCGACTCCGCGGTCTTTGCAGAATTCGCGGATCGCCAGGAGTTCTTCTTCGTTGTCATCTGCAAATTTGTTAATGGCGACGACAACGGGCCGCTGGAAATTGGCTGCGGCATCCAGGTGGGCTGCCAGATTGGGAAGGCCGGCGCGGACGGCATCGACATTGGGGACTTTGAGGTCGGCCAGGGCCGTACCTCCGTGCATTTTGAGGGCGCGGGCCGTGGTGACGATCACGATGGCGTCTGGAGCGAGGCCAGTCTGACGGCATTTGATGTCGAGGAATTTTTCAGCGCCGAGGTCGAATGCGAATCCGGCTTCCGTGACGGCGTAGTCCCCATATCGGAGAGCCATCCTGGTGGCCAGGACGGAGTTGCAACCGTGGGCGATGTTGGCAAACGGGCCTCCGTGGAGAAAACAAGGGACTCCTTCCATGGAACGAACGAGGTTGGGCATCATGGCGTCTTTAAGGAGAGCCATGACGGCTCCCGTGATACCGAGTTCTTTGGCGAATACGGGTTTGTCGTCTACGGTGAAGCCGATGACGATACGGTCGATGCGGCTTCTCATGTCGGCATAGGAAGTGGCTAGGCAGAGACAGGCCATGATTTCCGAGGCGGGCGTAATGTCGAACGAGCTTTCGCGAGGAAATCCTTGTTTGTTGAGACCGACGATGATGGAACGCAGGCAACGGTCGTTCATGTCCATGACCCGCTTCCATGTGACTTTGCGCTCATCAAGGTTGATGGTACGGTAGAAAAGGGCGTTGTCGATGACGGCGCTGATGAGGTTATGGGCGGAAGTGATGGCGTGGAAGTCGCCGGTGAAATGCATGTTGATTTCTTCCGTCGGGATAATCGTACTCTTTCCTCCGCCGGTAGCGCCGCCCTTACGTCCGAAAACGGGACCCATGGATGGCTGGCGCAGAGCCAGGCAAACTTTTTTCCCCAGAACCTGCAATCCCTGTGCAAGGCCTACGGAAATGGTGGTTTTCCCTTCTCCCGATGGGGTGGGGGTGATGGCGGAAACCAGGATGAGCTTTCCCTGCTTATGATTGCCATCCAGTGCTTTAATGGAGACTTTGGCTTTGTTGCGGCCCATGGGCAGAATATATTCCGGTTCTGCACCGATGCGTTCCAGACAGTCTGAGAAAGTAGATTGTTCCATAAATGAATATCATGCAGAATATTCGCGGGAAATCAACAATTCATCGCGTTTATTCTTCCATGAGACGATTCATTAGGAAAAACTGGAAATCCTGCGGGACGACTTGAAGAAGGCGAAAAGCGTCAGTGCCGCGATAATTCCGCAAATGGTTAGGGACGCTTTCTTAATGTCGGAGAGCCGGATGCGGTTTTCTTCCATGCGTTTGCTGAGGATGGTGCCGGCTTCGAAGCGTTTGCTTTCCAGTTCGTCGCTGATGCGCGAGCATTCGATCTGGGCGGAGTGAAGAATTCCTGTCAGAATGTTGCGTTCCATCTTGTATTCTTCTTCCAGTTGCTCCAGAAGGTTGATAGAGACCATGGTTCTGGAATGGTTTTGCCTGATGTTTTTGACGGCATCGGAACGATGGTCTATTTTTCTGAGGAGGGTGATGAGTTCTTTTCGTTCCTGGGCGTATTTCAATTCTCCTTCCTTGATTTGAAGCTCTTGCGAGAGGCGATTTTTATAATCTTCCTGTTTGAGTGCCCTGTGTTTTTTATTCATGTTGTTTCTGGCCTGGGCGACGACGCTGGGGACTGTGTCGGATTGTCTGCCGCGGAAGATGCGGTGCTCTTTTTTGAGGTTTTCCAACAGTTGCCAATCCCGTGAAATGATATGGTCGATTTTGGCGGAATGGTCGGACATCCTGGTTTCAAGGTTCTGGAGGGTTTCTTCAAATTGAATTTGCTTTTTTTCCAGAGCTTCTTCGATGGATCTGCGCTGGGCTCGCAGACGGTTCAATTCGTTTTGGACGGTTTGCGAGCGAACCTTGGTTTTGGATTTGTTCAGTTCTTCCTCCTTGCGGATGCTGGTTTTGACGGTGCGGTATTGGCTGGCGAAGGTTGTCTCCGTCTGTCGGATTTCCTCCTGGGTGACAGTCAGATAGATTTGGGCGTGTTCCAGCGATTGTTCAAGTTCCTTGCATTCTTCATGGAGACGGTTGATTTCCGCCTGAACAAGGGAAGGGGAGAGCTTTTTTTCCTGGACGGAGTAGTAGTAGAAGCCTGAACAGCAGACAAGAATAAGAACCATGAACAAAAGGTACCGCATGCAGAAAGAGAAGATTATTGCCCGGAATACATACAAATTTTCCGGTGTAACTCAACTAAAAAATCGAGATCGGATGGCTTCTAGGAGGATTTATCGATCCTGATAACCAAAGGAGGAGTAATGAAATTTTCTCCGTGATTGTCTTTTCCAAGGAGAGTAAGACTGAGAGATGCCGGTTGACGGACGATATGGAAACCGGAGATGCTGAATATCTGACCGGGGCATAGCAAGGGATGGGTGTTGAACACGGTATCTCCCTCTACCACATCCGACTGGTCTTCTGCCGAGTTGATAATCCACTTGCGGCCGATGAGTCTGACTGGTTCCTTGGAAATATTGCGCATGCTGATGTTCAGCATGATAGAGTCATAGCCATCAGGCAGTGAAGAAGGCTGCTCCGACACCATCACGGAGGCCGCGATGCGGAATTCCAGACATTCGGATACGGGCAGTTGCTTCATGACGGGGTCTGTCAGGCGGAGAAGCCCCCGAGAGCCGTTTTGACGAGGCTGACGGCGGTCTCGCGCAACTTTTTGATGGTTTCTTCGGTTGGTTCCGGAGTTTCCGGGGAGAGCGTCATTTGTGCCTGGATGCGCTCAAGGAGTTTTCGGATACCCTGAATGTCGCGGCGTTGCTGCATTTCCGGTTCCAGTCCGCCAAGGATTTCCACAAAATATTCGGGGACGTCGGGTTGGAAGACGACTTTTGCCTGATCCGGCGAGAATTTTTTGTCAAGCGCGGCAGTGGCGGCGTCAAGGGCGCGGATCCATCCTCCGAGTGCAATCAGATGGGCCATATCGGGATCGCGAAGGGAAGCGAGTTCCTGTTCGACGTCGTTCTGGGTCAGGGCCAGATTGTTTTTAAAGTTGGTGAGATCTCCGTCTTCCGCGTTTTTCAACAGGCTGGCCGCATGGCGGTTGACGCGTTCGCCGGCGCCCATGGCTTTGGCGTAACGAGAGAGATCAAGAGCGATGGGACGCACTTCGTTCATTTTACCGCACTGGACAATGATGAATCCGTCCGCCATCAGGAACCCCATTTCCAGAGCGAGGGAGGAACGGTCAACTGGCAATTTGTCCGGGCGTTTTCGGATGGCTGTTTCTTCCGGGATCGGGGGAAGGCCTTCCAGGTCTTCAAAGATCTTTTTGATAGATGGCGCCGTGAATTCATTGACGCCCAGCTCTTCTTTCATATGTGATTCGTCAAGCAGGCGTTCAGGAATGGCCGGTTGACTCTTTTCTTCAACTACAGGTTTTTCCTGGGCCCAGGCATACGTCAGAGAAGCAGCGCCTGCCAATGTCAGCATAGAAAGTTTATTCATGGAAGCTGGTGAGAAAAGGTGTGATGTATCAATGTACTTGACTCCGCCCTCATGGTGGCTTATGCAAGCCGTTCGTCAAGAAAATCTGCCAAAATTGACGCAGATGTGACAAAGAATCCCTCTCCACGCCATGCCTACTCAAGATATCATCTGGTATTCTGCTTATATTCTCGTCCTCATTGGAATGTCAGGTTATGGCTTACACCGTTTGATTATTGTGTACCTCTATTGGAAAAACGTACGCAACCGGCCCGAACCACGAGCTCATTTTGACGAATTGCCGGTTGTGACTGTTCAACTTCCGATGTATAATGAAATGTTTGTGGTGGATCGTCTTCTTGAATCCGTGGCTGCGCTGGATTATCCCAAAGAGAAGTTGGAGATACAGATTCTAGACGATTCTACTGACGGGACAACGGAACTGTGCATGAAGAAAGCAGAAGAATTGCGTTCCCGTGGCTATGATGCAGTTTGCCTGCATCGTACGGACCGGACAGGTTTTAAGGCCGGAGCCCTTGAAGAGGCCACGCAGGTGGCCAAGGGGGATTTTCTGTTTATTCTTGATGCGGATTTTCAGCCTCATTCCGACGTTCTGATGAAACAGATCCATTATTTTACCGATGACAAGGTGGGACTGGTTCAAACACGCTGGGAACATATTAACCGCAATTACAATCTGTTGACCCGCGTGCAGGCGTTGTTTCTGGACGGTCACTTCATGATGGAGCAAACTGCCCGCAACCGTTCCGGACGGTTTTTCACCTTCAACGGAACGGCCGGCATTTGGCGCAAAACAGCCATTACCGATGCCGGCGGCTGGGAACACGACACGCTGACGGAGGATATGGATCTTTCCTACCGTGCCCAGATGAAGGGGTGGCATTTCATCTTCCTGAACGATGTGGTGACTCCGGCGGAGCTTCCCGTGGATATGAACGGCTTCAAGGCTCAGCAGCATCGTTGGACGAAAGGCTCCATCCAAGTGTGCCAGAAAATGCTCTTCGATATTCTTCGTTCATCCGCCCCTCTGAAAGCCAAACTGGAAGCGACGACGCACCTGACAGCCAATTATTCCTATCTTCTGCTCATCCTTTTGTGTTGCCTGATTTACCCAGTTGCCATGGGGAATTTTAATTTTCAGCATTCGATTTATATTATTTTGATTAATCTGCTTCTTTTTTTCTTTGCTTCGATTGCTGTTTGCATCTTTTATGTGAGCGCCCAGATTGCCATCCGTCCTCGTAGTTGGTGGAAGGAACTGCCTTACCTCCCCGTGCTCCTGGCACTGGGTATCGGTATGGCCGTCAACAATGCCAAGGCAGTACTGGAGGCTATTGTGGGACACCAGTCCAGTTTTGTGCGTACTCCCAAATATGGTATCGGAGGCGAAGACGGACGCAAGGAAGGATCGCTCTTGAAGAAGCGCGGATACAAGGCGATCAAGTCGGTGATTGTGCCTGTTCTTGAACTGGCGTTTGGTTGCTTTTTCCTGTGGATGATTATTGAGTTATTGATCAGAGGCAATATCATTTCCGCCGTGCTGATGAGCCCGTTCCTTGGTTTTTTCTATACGTCTTTGTGTTCCTTTGGACAGATGTTGTTCTGTCTGTCCTCGAAAAAAGATGAGGTCCAGGCATAATTGTCCTAGGCAAGAGTGATTTTTTTTGCTTTATATTTCCTAATTAATCCGTTTTACTACTTTTATTAGGTTTATCTATGTTTAGCCGTCTCTTTTCATGGGCTGTTATATCAGGCATGGCTGTATGTTCCATGGTGTCCTGCCGCCATTCGGAGCCTTCCCCTTCGGCTGTTGTTACGGATGGGGTTGTTATTAGTGTCAAGGATCAGAAACTTGCCTTGATGCGTAAGGGAAAAATTGTTCGTACCTATCCCGTTAGCACTTCCAAATTCGGTTTGGGCGACCAGCGAGGCAGTTGCCGCACTCCTTTGGGCGTTCACAGCGTTGCCGCCAAGATCGGAGATAACCAGCCTCGTGGCATGGTTTTTAAGAGCCGGAGGCCGACAGGCGAAGTTGTAGTTCCCAATTCTCCCGGCCGCGATCCCATCGTGACGCGCATTCTCTGGTTGAAAGGCGAGGAAAACCGTAACAAAAATGCCTTTGCCCGCAATATTTACATTCATGGCACGGCCGAGGAACGTTCGATAGGCAGGCCTTCGTCCTACGGTTGCATCCGGATGAAGAGCAGCGATATTCTGGACGTGTACCAGTATGTACAGAGGGGGGAACCTGTCGTGATTGACCGTTGTTCTCTGGCTGCTTCTGAACAGATGGCAGGCAAACTCATGGTGGATCGCAATATGCAGGCCCAGGCCATACAGTCGGCGAATATGAATGCGCAGCGCCGTTCATCCCGATCCTCTTCTTCCAAGGCCATTGCTTCGAGCAGAAAGTCCGGCAAGGCGAAAAAGAGCCGATCCTCTCGCCGGGCCGGAAATGAATTGGCAAAAATTTCTCGTAGTGGCGGACGGGTGAGAAAGGGATGAATCCCCCCCTCTGCGAGAGACTTCCCCTGTCCATTCGGTTACTTCGATATCTTTGAATTATGTTGAGAACATCCCGCATCAAGAAAGTCGATTTTGTTACGGTTCACCAGTTTTACACGAAGTACAAGGATTCCTTGCAGCTTGAACTGATCAACAGCCCTGCCGGGTTGACCCGGAAGATTAGCGAACCGGCTATTAATCGTCCCGGTCTGGCTATTGCTGGATTTTATACCTATTTCGCCCACAAGCGCATCCAGGTGTTTGGCGCGGCGGAAGTGGCCTATCTGTTCCGCCTTCCGGCAGGAATGCGTCGTTCGCGCGTGCTTAGGATGTACAAGTGCGAAGTGCCTTGCATTGTCTTTTCCCGCGACCAGGAACCGCCGGCCGAAGTTTTGGAATTGGCCGATGAAGCGAATGTCTGTGTGTTCCGGACGAGCTTGGTTACAATGAAATTTGTCAATGCGGCAACGATTATTCTGGAAAACGAGTTTGCCGAAAGTACCACCGTGCATGGCTGCATGTTGGATTTGCGTGGAATCGGCATTCTGATTTGCGGCAAGAGCGGCGTAGGGAAGAGTGAAGCAGCCTTGGGATTGATCGAACGCGGAGGGGCTCTTGTCGCCGATGATGTTGTTCAGATCCGCAACATTGGCGGAGAACTGGTGACGAGCGCTCCGGAGATGAGCCGCGGCTTTTTGGAAGTGCGGGGCCTTGGCATCGTCAATGTGACAAACCTGTTCGGATTGAAGGCTTCCCGCAATCACAAGAGACTGGATCTGATTATTACTCTGAAAGCGGCTGCCGATATGTCTGATGTCGATCGTCTGGGACTGGAACGGAAAAAAATTACTGTCATGGGAGAACAGATTTATCACGTTGAACTTCCCGTGGCTCCCGGCCGTGATACGGCGCGTTTGATTGAAGTGGCTGCCATTGACCAGCAGTTGAAAAGCAATGGATATGACATGGCCGGCGAGTTTAATAAACGACTTTTGGACAAACTCTCCGAGGGCAGTGTCGAGGAAAGAAATTAAAAAAGAAGCTTGGAGTCTTTCGTCATTTCGTGTAGAACCCCCCTGAAGCAATCCCTCGAACTCTCCATGGTCACCAAGGAACTTACCATCATCAATAAACTCGGTATTCACGCTCGTCCCGCTGCTCAATTCGTGAAAGCGGCCAGTAAGTTCGTTTCCGATATTATTGTTGAAAAAGATGGAGAAGAAGTTGACGGGAAGAGCATTATGGGACTGATGATGCTGGCGGTAGGACATGGCTCCAAGATTACGGTTTCTGCGACCGGGGAGGATGAAGAGGAAGCGCTCAATGCATTGGAATCTTTGATCGAACGCAAGTTCGAAGAAGACGAATAAAATTTTCCACATGATTGTTCCGGTTCTCCGGATCGGGGCTATATTCTTCCGGGAGAATTCCGGGAAACCTCATCATTACTAACGAAGGGAAGACGAAAAACGATGCCATCCCAGACGATTGGGCTTACCTCTGAAGAATTGTGTTTGAAGGGGGTAGCTGTATCTTCCGGTATTGCCATCGGCGAACTCCTTCTCCGGTTTTCCTCCCATTTGTGTCCGGAAAAGTTTCCGATTACGAAAGATGCCGTGGAGCAGGAATTGGAACGTTTCCAGAAGGCTTTGGAAATTACTGAACAGCAAATTGAAGCTCTTCAGGAAAGAACCCGGACTGTTTCCGGTGAGAAGAACGCTTCGATTTTCGATGCCCACATTCTGTTTCTGAAGGATAGCATGATGCTTTCCCAGGTCAGGAAGGGAGTCGAGGAATCGCTATTGAATGTGGAGTATGTGTTCTACAATACGGTGCAGAGATACTTGCTGGTTATGCAAAGTCTCGGGGACGATTATTTGAGGAACCGTGGTATCGATCTGGAAGATGTCCGTTCCCGCGTCCTGCACAACATGCACTTGCAACAGGAGGACGAACTGGCAAAAGCTTACTATGCCAGCAGCCATATTCTAGTCGCCAACGACTTGAATCCATCCGACACGGCGGCTATGGATGTGGACCAGGTGCTGGGATTCGTTACCGAGCAGGGGTCTGCCATGTCCCATACCGCTATTCTTGCTCGTTCAATGGGTATTCCGGCTATTGTCGGTATGGAGGATGCCATGCAGAGGATTACTGACATGCACGCCCGTTGCGCCATTCTTGATGGCTATGAAGGGGTGCTGATTATTAATCCGTCCCAGGAGACGATTTCGAAATACAAGCGGATCCAGATGGAGAAGAAACGCGCATACCGTGCGTTGGAGAAGATGAAGAATCTTCCAACCGTGACGCTTGACGGCCATCATGTCTGCCTGGCTCTCAATGTGGAATTCCCGCACGAACATGAAGGGATGCGCGAAGTCGGGGCCGAAGGAATCGGATTGTTCAGAACGGAGTTTTTCCTTCTAGGGGACGGGGAACACCCGATGCCCGGAGAGGATGAACAAACGCGCCGTTATGAAGAACTCGTGACGGGATGTGCCCCCTACGAAGTCGTTTTCAGGACGCTTGATGCGGGAGGCGATAAATTGCCGATGGAAAAATCCGATCCCGAACCCAATCCATTCCTGGGATGGAGGGGGATCCGTGTTTCTTTGAGTTGCCGGGAAATGTTCAAGACCCAGCTGAAAGCGATTTTGCGGGCTAGCGCCAAAGGGGCTGCTTCCGTGATGTTTCCAATGGTGTCAGGTCGCACCGAGGTAATTCTGGCTAAGACGATTTTG
Organism: Akkermansia sp. N21116; assembly: GCF_029854705.2. Classification (NCBI taxonomy): domain Bacteria; kingdom Pseudomonadati; phylum Verrucomicrobiota; class Verrucomicrobiia; order Verrucomicrobiales; family Akkermansiaceae; genus Akkermansia; species Akkermansia sp. N21116. Next base: position 2,404,292 of record NZ_CP139035.1, on the reverse strand, counting down.
CAGGAATGCCGGGATGAATTGGATGCTACGGGCATTCCTTATGGCAAGGATTTGAAAGTGGGGATCATGGTGGAAGTGCCGAGTGCCGCCATGCTGGCGGATGTCCTGGCACAAGAAGTGGACTTTTTCTCCATCGGTACCAATGATTTGACTCAGTACGCCATTGCCGTGGATCGCATTAACAGCCGTGTTGCCCATATGTTCCGTCCGACTCATCCCGGAGTCGTACGCATGATGGATATGACGATTCGGGCCGGTAAAAAGCATGGGATTCCGACCACGATTTGCGGCGAGGTAGCGGGGGATATCCTGTTGCTTCCCCTGATTGTAGGTTTGGGAGCCAGGGAACTTTCCGTTGGGGGGCATTTAGTGCCTATTTTGCGTTATGCCATTCGGAGCTTGAATTATGAAGAGTGCAAACGCATTGCTCAGGAAGCCCTGATGGCTCCGGATAGCCACACCGTTTTCAAACTGAGTTCGGAACTGGCAAGAAAGTCGTACCCGATTCTTTTTGAATAATCGGACGAGGACATGAAAAAAGCTGTGCCTGCCTTGATGATGCAGATCACAGCTTCGATATATGGAAATGTTTCCAAAGAGAAATTCAAGAAAGAGGCGTTACTCCCTTTTTCAAGATGATGTTGCCGTATTTGGCTGTTTCTCCGGAAAGAACAACGGCATAGGCAGACATGGCGCGTTCGTAGAAAGCGAAACGTTCCATACGTTCGATTTCTCCTTCGTATCCGAGGGCTTCCCGGTATTTGGCTTCGACTGTCGGGTCGAGCGTATCTCCGGGAACGGCGTCCATCATGACGACGGGCGTGGCATAGGCATCCAGTTCGAACAGGGGAATGATGCCGGAGAGCAGAGTGGTTGCACCGATCCCGTCCGCGCGGACGACATTGGCATTGAAGGTGTGGGCGGGGAAGTGGGCGTCGGAGATGACGATTTCGTCTCCATGACCCATTTCGGCGAGGATCTTGAGTAGTTCAGGGCTGATGGCCGGAGAAATTCCTTTAAGCATATGATTTGGTTGTGAATTGGTTGAAAGGGGGGTATTAGCGCGAAAAGATGTTCCGGTACAGAGCGGCATCCGGACCGGGTTCGTAGGTTTCGTAGGCGATGCCGAAGGCATCCCGGGCTGCTTCCGGAGTGGGATAGATTCCTGCACCGGCAAAGGCGAACATGGAAGCACCCAAAACAGTACTTTCAGAAACTTTGGAGACTTTGACAGGGATATTGAGGATGTCGGCACGGATTTGCGTCCATACTTTGTTGCGGGCTCCCCCTCCGACGAGAACGAGGCATTTGCTTTGGAAGCCTCCGACGGATTCCAGGCGTTCTAGGCGGGATTTGAGCCTGAGCGTGAGAGCTTCCATGGCTGCCCGGTAGATATGAGCGCGCGTCCTTCCGAGGACAAGGCCGTTGATGGAGCCTTTATGTGGATCGGAGGGTAGGAAGTCGGGGACAAGCGTAACTCCGTTGCTGCCGGGCGGGATGGCTGCGGCTTCGGCATCCATCGTGTCGTAGGATTCGCCATTGAAGCAGGTGCTCTTGACCCATTCGATGATGCCGGAACCGATCCACTGGAGACCGGGATTGCGCAGGGCGGGGTCGGCATCAAGTTCGGCAGTGGCTCCGTCATGGTAATCCTCGGGAGAAAGACTGGCCTGAGCGGAGCGAACCATGAGAATTTCCCAAGTTCCGGAGGAGAGGACTGGCTGGTCTTTTTCCGCTCCCGAGCCAAAGACGGCAAACTGAGTATCGTGGCCGGTGGAGATGACGGGGACGCCAGCCAGGGGAAGTCCCAGGGCTTCTGCGGCTTTCGAGGTGATTGTTCCGATGGTTTCTCCAGCATTGACCATGGCAGGGAAGAGGCTGCGTTCCAATCCGAGAGCGGAGAGTATTTCCGGGGAAAAATCTCCTGTGGAGAGATCCGTCATTTGAGAGGTACCGGCCATGGTGCGGTCCGTAGCCATGATTCCTGTGAGACGGTAGGCCAGGATGTTTGAGATGAAGAGCCAAGCATGGGCTTGCCCGATGAGTTCCGGGCGATTTTCCTTGAGCCAGATCAGTTTGTAGATCGTGTTGAAAGCGAAGGCTCCGACGCCGGAAATACGGTTCAGTTCCTCTTGGGGCATATAGGAACCTACTTGTTCCATCACGTCTGCCGTCCGGGGACATTTCCAGGAAATGACGGGATAGAGGAGTTTTCCTTCCCGGTCAACGAGGGTTCCGTCGACTCCGAATGTTGTGATTGTAACCGCCTTGATTCGTGTTGGATCCAGTCCCTCCAGAGTTTTGCGGGCACAGGCGGCAAGCTGTTCCAGGATGCGATCCGCATCCCAGACATGGAAATCGGGATTTTCGCTTCCAGGGGTGGTACTGTTGGGCTGGGAGGCTTTGGCAACGATGGTTCCCTTGTCGTCGACGACCATGGCTCGCACGTTGGTTGCTCCGCAATCAAGACATAAGACAAACATGATGAATGAGTATGGAAATTATATATTCGGAATGACAGACCCCGGCTGAGGATAGGATATGAAAAAGAAGCGGGGGAGGCAATACCTCCCCCGCCCACACGCGGTACGGAATTAATTAATACTTGCCGTAGATTGGGCCGTAGGCTGCACAGGCACGGTAGTCGGAACCTTCCTTGTCCATTCCGAAGGAAGCCCAGGCGGACGGACGGAAGATTTGGCTGTCTTCGATGTTGTGCATGCAAACGGGGATGCGAAGCATCGAAGCCAGTGTAATAACGTCGGCACCGATATGACCATGAACGAGAACACCGTGGTTGGCTCCCCAGTTGGCCATGACGGAGTAAACGTCCGTGAAGGCTCCCTTGCCGGTCAGGCGGGGAGCAAACCAAGTGGTTGGCCAAGAGGGGTCGGTACGCAGGTTGAGCGTATTGTGCACGTCTGCCGGGAGGTCGACGCTCCATCCTTCGGCAAGCTGCAGGACGGGGCCGAGTCCCTTGACCATGTTGACGCGCAGCATGGTGAATGGTACGCCTCCTTTCGTCAGGAAGCAGGAAGAGTAACCACCTCCACGGAAATATTCCGAGATGGCCGGACACCATTTAGTGGCTTGCATGCAGAGTTTGGCGTCTTCACAGGTCACTTCCCAGTGGGGCTTCATGGTCGGCTTGCCTTCGGCATCCGTCATGGCGCAGGAACCGTCGAGGGCGGCAGCACCGGAGTTGATCAGGTGGATGAACCCGTTGGAAGCGGTACCTTCCAGAGTGTGTCCGGTAACGCGCTTGACGGCATCCGGAGACCAATAGGTTCGGACATCGGCGAATATGGAGGCCTTGCCGGTCAACTGATAACCCAACAGGAGGCAGATGCCGTTGAGTGAGTCGTTTTCCGTGGCGACGGGCATGGGCGCACGGGGACCGTTCCAGTCGAAGGTGCTGTTAAGGAGGGCTTCCATCGTGTCGCCGTTCGGGTAAAAGTCCGTCCAGTGGCGCTGGCCTTGGAACCCGCCAAGGATGGCGTTGTAACCCATGCCTTCTTCGATGAACCCTTTGTCGCGGACGGCTTTGTTGCCCTGCATCATGTCGCGGACGATCATGGTCATCATGACGCATTCTTTGAGGACCTTTTTGTTTTCTTCCGGAGTCTTGCGGCTCTTTTCCGAGTTGCGATCCTCGCCCATGATGAAATTATCATTTACCCAGGACATGGCGAGCTGGAGTTCCTGAACATCGTAGATGCCCAGTTCCATGCGGCGTCGAAGTTCCGTCATGTCAACGGCTTGAACACGCATGCCGAGGTAGTTTTCGAAAAGACTCTGGTCCACGATGGAGCCGGCAATGCCCATGGAGCAACCTCCGAGAGACATGTAGCTCTTGCCGCGGATGTCGGCGACGACAAGGCCTGCGCGGACGAAGCGGAGGATTTTTTCTTCGACATCGGCAGGGATGGTATCGTCCTGAGCGTCCTGGACGTCATGACCGTAAATGGAGAATGCGGGCAGACCTTTTTGAGTGTGCCCGGCGAGGGCGGCAGCCAGATAGACGGCTCCCGGCCGTTCCGTGCCGTTGAATCCCCAAATGGCCTTGGGGAGCAGGGGATCCATATCCATCGTTTCACTGCCGTAGCACCAGCAGGGCGTTACCGTGAGCGTCATGCCGACATTGTTGGCCTTGAATTTATCTGCGCACATGCAGGCTTCCGCCGTACCGCCGATGGTTGTGTCGGCAATGACGCATTTGACGGGGGAACCGTCAGCGTGGCGAAGAGTTGATTCGATGAGTTTGGCCGCACTGCGAGCCATGTTCATGGTCT